>CAYUYF010000007.1:116641-118137 GCA_964449145.1 uncultured Gemmatimonadaceae bacterium
ACACCGGGCGGACGCAACTCGAGTCCATTGCTGACGGTCCAGCCCCACGGCGCGATCCCGTTGAACTGTCCGGCGTTGAGCGCCACCGCTGCCTCTGGCGGCGCGCTGTCCACCGCCCAGGCGCCGTGCTGCAGATTGCCGCTCAGGGCGATATCGAGCCCCAGCCGGTACCGTGCTGGATCCATCCGGACCAGGACCAGCCGGGTCCAGCGGCCTTCGCCGCCGCCCCGGTGCGGCAGGGCGCGCAACTCGAGGCCCGGCCGCACCACCTCCCAGGCCGGATCGCGCACCGGTGCGAGTCCCGCACCGGTGGCGCCGGCCGCTCCAAGCAGAAGGAGCGAACGAAGCCAGGATCTCACGAGAGCCCCACCCCCTTGAGTCCCTCCTTGAGTTCCTTGCGCTTGGCATCCACCGCGCGCTTCTCCTCGGCCACGAGTCCAGCCCTCTGGGGGTAAGTCAGGTAGGTCCAGACCAGCTCCTTGAGTTGGCCGTATTCGGTGGCGCTGAATCCGCCCGCGCCGGCCCCGGTGATCTCCAGGGTATCCGGGCTCTCCTGCACCGCCCGCTCAGCCGGCGCGGGTTGGGGCTCCGGCACCGGCGTGGCGCTCGCCGGCGGCACTTTGGCGCAGGCCGCCTCGGCGCGCTGATGGATCCCCATCTGGATCAGGGCCATCCGCTGGGCGATCTCGCTGGCTTTGGCGACGTCCTCGCGCTCCGCGGCCGCCGAGGCCTCGCTCAAAAGGCGATTCAGGGTCGGGTAGGCGGTATCGGCTTTTGTCTTTACCACGAAGCACTCCTCCCGGGTGGTGTATTGTCCCGGGCGCTGCCGCTCCGCCGCGGCCACGGAGTCCGCCACCCGTCTACGCTCTCTTTCCCGCTCGGCCTGGTCCCGGGCGCGCTTCTCTGCTGTCAGCGAACGGAGCAGGCGGCCTACCACATCGTTCGTCAGCGTCGGGCCAGGCAGGCGGGCGGCCTCGTCGGTGGACTGCTGCTGACCCGGGGCCACACGGTCCTTGGCTTTCTTCACGATTCCACCTAGCTGTGCCTCGGCCACGGGTGGGAGGAAGCCGATGCACAGCGCCAGCGCCGCTGCGGCGCCAAGTCGAGGGGACCACATGGGTTCTCCGCGGGTTGGGGTGACGCTGGAAAGGTATGGACCGGTACCACATTCGGCACGCCCCCCCCAGCCAGGGTCTGCGGAGTGGAAATGCCGGTATCTGTGCCATGGGCCGTTCCGGTAGGGAACATCTCGGCCTGAGATGCGCAACCGCAGTAACCGGATGGCTGGTGCGCCCGTAGGACCGGTAACATCCCGGACCACCCTCGATCATCAGCTTCCCGGAGGCTTCGTGCTTCATCTCGCGCTGTCTGAGTTTGTCCCCAAACGTCTCGGCCTACTGGCGCTGCTGCTGGCCCCCCTGCCGTTCTCCATTCAGGCTCAGATACCAGCGCTGCACACCCCGCGCGAAAGCCCGAGCGCCTCGGTCAGCCAGGTC
>CAYUYF010000007.1:118237-124548 GCA_964449145.1 uncultured Gemmatimonadaceae bacterium
CAGTCCTGGAACGAGGCCGCCCAGGTGGCGATGCAGCGGCGCCAGTGGGCGCAGGCCGCCGAATGGGCCGACAGCGCCATCAACCGCAACGGCGGGTTCCGGAGCATGCAGCTCAAGGCGGGAGCGATCGAGCGGATGGGAGATTCCACCGGCGCGCGCACGTTGCGTGCGCGCGCGCTGACCATCGCCAACGAAGCCGATGTCAACGCGGTCGGCTATCAGCTCCTCGGCCAGGGAAAGACCGACGAAGCCATCGCCATGTTCCGCCGCAACGTGACCGACTACCCCAAGTCCTGGAACGTCTACGACAGCCTGGCCGAGGCGCTCGCCAAGAAGGGCGACAAGCAGGGGGCGCTGGCGAGCTACCAGAAGGCGCTTGAGATGGTGCCGGACGAGGTGCAGAAGACGCGGATCCGTGCGGCGATGGCGGTCCTGCGATGATGCAGTGCACCGGACGGCTGCCCGCCCGGGGTGCCTAGACCCGGACCAGCAGCAGGCTGAGGCCCAGCGAGACCACGGCCAGGAAGATCCACTGCAGGAGACCAGCGAGCAGGGGGGCGGGGCCGGCGGCACGGATGTCATGGAATCCGGTCTGCAGGCCCACGCCCGCCATCCCCACGCACAGCAGCCAGAGGTCGGCCTTGCGGACCATCTCCACCGTGCCAGTGGAGAACACGTCGGCCGAGTTGACCGCCGCGAAGATCAGGAACATCACGAGGAACCACGGCACCGGCGCGACGTGAGGCTTGCCCTCGGCGAGGTGACGCTTCCGGAGCGACCACGCCAGCCAGAAGATCACCGGCGCGAGCAGACAGATCCGTGCCAGCTTCACCACGGTGGCCACCCGGGCCGCTTCGTCGCTCATGCCGAATCCCGCCGCCACCACCTGCGCCATCTCGTGCAGACTGGCGCCATCCCACACACCATACACGAAGTCGTTGAGGCCGAGCAGCCGGCCGATGATCGGATACACCACGATTCCGATGGTGCCGAGCAGGGTAATGGTGCCAAGTGCGATGGCCGAGTCGCGCTTGTCGGCGTGGACCACGCTGTCGGCCGCGACGACCGCCGAGGCGCCGCAGATGGCGCTGCCGACGCCCAGCAGGGTGCCGAGCTTCTCCGGGACGCCGAGCCGCCGGGCGATCCACCAGCCGAAGACCAGGGTGGCCAGCGTGGATATGACCACCACCGCCAGCCCCGCGCCACCGATGGCGATGATCTCGCGCAGGCTGAGGCGGAAACCGAGACCCGCTACGGCCCAGCGGAGGATGGGCCGCTGGGCCATGGCAACACCGGGACCGACCGCCTCGGGGAGAGAAACGACCGAGGCGACGGCCATGCCCAGCAGGATGACCAGCAGCAGGGCGCTGAGATGCAGGGTGTCAGCGACCATGGGCAGCTCGGCCAGGCCGAGTGCCGCGGTCGCCAGCACCATCGTAAGGAGGAGACCGGGGAGGAGCGCGCCGGCCCGCGAAGGCGTCACTCGGTGTAGCTGAGGGACTTGAAGCGGCGGCGCCAGCCGCCCTCCACCGGTTCGAACACGTGGCAGGAGGTGAGTTCGCCTCCGTACACGTGAATGGTTACCGCCGGTGTTTCCAGCACGTTGGTCAGCACATGGTACTCGAACGGCGGGATCAGTGCCCCCGCCTCGCCGGGGCCGGCAAAGACCTCGAACTCCCGCTCGAACTGGACGACGCCGGATTCGGGATTGCCGCCGCGGACGGAGTAGGAGGTCACCCCGATCTTGCCCTGATACACGCATTCGACGCACCACATGCCGCCGTGATCGTGCAGTGCCGTGCCCTGGCCCTTGTCCCACACCATGACCAGGACGCTGTAACGGCCCTTCGGATCGCGGTGCAGCAGCCGCCGGGCGTAGCGGTCGGGGGCCGGCTTGAGGTAGGCGGGGTCGAGGAACTCCTCGCCGCCCTGCATGATGTCGGTGAGCACCTGCTTGACGCCGCGACAGCGGACTTCGTCGTCCTCGGTGGCGACGGCGGCGTCCAGGCGGCGGATCAGCTCATCCACGCGGGGGGAAAGTGTAACCGGCATTGCGACGCTCCTTGATGGCTGGCGAGTCTCTGAGGAATGTCGGGGACGGGCGGCCGGCCCGCAACCCACCACCGCCGCACCGGCTCAGGACCTACGTCCCGCCCCGGGCCCGGTTCTCACCGGCCTCAGCCAAAGACCTTCCGGCGCGCCACGGCCTCCTTTTCCAGCCGGCCGCACATCAGCTCGCAGAGCTTCAGGACGTCCCCATCGGCCAGCCGGTAGACGGTGCTGACCCCCTCCTTGCGGCGCTCCACGAATCCGCCGGCATGGAGCATCTGCAGATGCTTGGAGACATTGGCCTGGCCCAGGCCGGTGGCCTCGAGGATCCCGGACACGGTGCGCTCGCCGGTGCGGAGCGCCTGCAGGATCTCGAGGCGGGACGGCTCCCCCAGGGCCTTGAAGCGCTGGGCGATGATCCGTAACTGTGTTGGAGACAATGACTTGCCGGGCATGGTGCAGTCCAGGTCGCCGGGGTGGATGAGTCTGGAAGAATGGCGGGGGGGCCGGTCGGGCGCCACCGTGGGGCCGGGGCTGGGGATGGAGGGCTTGACCATGATAGCATATAACTATATAGTCATATACAGAAATGCAAGAGCTGTCGCACCACAGAGCAAGGAGTCCGCGATGAAAACCTGGTTGCTCCTGACCCTCCTGCTGCTGGCCGGCACGGTGGCCGAGGCGGGTGCCCAGGAGCTGCTGCTGCCGGGGCAGGCGCTGGAGCGGGCCCGGCAGCACGGCTACCAGAACCGGATGGCCGCCGGCCAGCGGCAGGCCCAGTCCGGGCAGGCGCTCGCCCCGTTCAGGGGCATCCTGCCGACGGTCCGGGTGGAGGCCGGCTACCTCCGCACCACCGACCCCCTCAATGCGTTCGGTTTCCTGCTCCGGCAGCGGGCGGTCACGCCGGCCGCCTTCGCCCCGGCGCTGCTCAACGACCCGGCCGCCATCGGCAACCTGAACACCGGGCTGGTGGTCGAGCAGCCGCTCTTCAATGCCGATGCCTGGCTCGGCCGCCGGGCCGCCGGCCGAGCGCTGGCCGCCAGTGAGGCCAGTGAGCAGTGGACCCGTGCCCGGTCCGCGGTGGAGGTGCTGCGGGGATACTGGGGCGCGGTCCTGGCGGCAGAACAGGTACAGACGCTGCAGGCCGCCGACCGGGCCGCGCGGGCCCATGTGCGGCAGGCTGAGGCGATGGCAGAGCAGGGGATGGCCACACGCTCCGATGCGCTCCTGGCGTCGGTGAAGGCGGGCGAGATCGAGGCAGAACTCGCCTCCGCGACGCAGAACCAGACCCTGGCCCGACGCCAGCTCGCGCTGCTGATGGGCGAACCCTCCGACACCCTGTTCGCCCTGCCAGAGGCATTGCCCGCAGCGGAACGGGTGGTGGCGCTGGCGCGCCGGGTGCAGGCGGACGCCGGCGATCCCGGCTCCCGCGCCGATGTGCGCGCCGCCGATCATGCCCGGGCAGCGGCGGACGCCGATCGCCGGCGGGCGGCGTCACTCTACCTGCCGCGGGTCAACGGCTTCGGCCGGCTCGACTGGAACAGTCCCGATGCCGCCTTCAGCGGGCAGAGTGCCTGGACGATGGGGGTGATGCTCTCCTGGTCCCCCTTTGCGGGAGGATCCGAATTAGCTGAGATCCGCAGTGCCGCCGGTCGCGCTGAGGTCGCGCGGGCGGGCGCCGATGCCGCGAGGGCGCAGGCCGGACTCGAACTCTCCCGTGCCACCGACGCGCTGGCGCTGGCGCTGGTCCGGCTGGAGATCGCGGACCGGTCGGTGGCGCAGGCCCGCGAGGCGCATCGCATCGTGAGCCGGAAATACGATGGCGGACTGGCGACGGTCTCGGAACTGTTCGATGCCGCCGCGATGGAGACGCTGTCCGGCCTGCAGCAGTCGGCGGCGCGCTATGACGCGCTGCTGGCGGCGGCGGAGCGGCGCACCGCCATGGGGATGGATCTCGAGGAGGTAACGGAGTGGGAGAGCGACTCCGCGACTCGGCAGCTCGGCGACGCTGGCACAGAAGTGGTCGCGGTGCCAGCCGCCGACACCGGGCCGACGGGAGTCGGCGGCGACGGAAGTGCGCAGTCTCAATGACGAGGAGAACGCAGATGCGACAGGTGATGGTGGCGATGCTGATGACCGGTGCGCTGGCCTGCGATGCGGCCGACCAGCCGGCCCGCGGGCCAGTGTCAACGGCATCGGGCCCGACCCTCGTGGTCCGGGATACGGTCGTTCAGTCCAGCTTCGAGGCCGCGGGCATCGCCGAGCCGGTGGAGCGGGCGGTGCTCTCCACCAAGCTGATGGGCAGTGTGACCCGGGTGCTGGTGCAGGAGGGAGATCGAGTCAGCCGGGGAGCGCTGCTGGCGCAGATCGACGCCCGCGATGTGGAGGCCAAGCGGGCGCAGGTCGAGGCATCGGTGGGCGCGGCGGAGGCAGTATACCAGGATGCGCGGACTCAGGCGTCGCGGTTCCGGGTGCTCTACGCGGATAGCGCGGCGACCCGCTACCAACTGGACCAGGTGGAGACCGGGCTGGCCCGCGCCGAGGCGGGGCTCGGCGCCGCGCGCGCGGCCGCAGCGGAGGTGGAGGCTGTGGGAACCTACGCCGACCTCCGTGCCCCGTTCTCCGGGCTGATCACCCGGCGCTACGCCGATCCTGGGGCGTTCGTGGCGCCGGGCGCGCCAGTGGTCGAGTTGCAGCGGGATGACCGGCTGCGGATCGCCGTAGTCGTTCCACCCCTGGTAGCCGCCGGACTGCGCGCCGGGCAGGTGCTGCCCGCAGCGATTGAAGGTCACCCGGTGAGGGCGACCGTCGAGGGGGTCTTTCCGTCGCCAGCGGGGGCGGTCTACACCGTCAACGCGCTGGTCGACAACCCCAAGGGCGAGCTCCTGGCGGGCAGCGCGGCCACCCTGCGCGTTCCGCAGGGCGAGCGCCGGACCATCCTGCTGCCCGCGAATGCGCTGCACCGCGAGGGGGACCTGACCGGGGTTCGAGTGCAATCGCCGAGCGGAACCGAACTGAGGTTCCTCCGGGTGATGGATCGGCCCGCCGGCCCTGATGCCGCGGTATCGGCAACGGTAGAGGTGCTGTCCGGGCTCCGGGCGGGAGACGTGATCATTCTGGGGAGCGACTGACATGGGTCCGGCCGGCCGTCTCGCCCAGCGCTTCCTCCATTCCAAGCTCACTCCGCTGCTGATCATCGCGGCGCTGGCGGTGGGACTGCTGGGGGTGCTGGCCACGCCGCGGGAGGAGGAGCCGCAGATCTCGGTGCCGATGATCGACGTGATCGCCGCGCTGCCGGGCGCGGACCCGGCCGAGGTGGAACAGCTGCTCACCCGGCCGCTGGAACGGCGGATGTGGGAGATCCCGGCCGTGGACCATGTGTACTCGGTGGCGGGGGAGGGGTACACCCTCGTCACGGTGCGGTTTCGCGTGGGCGAGGACCAGGAGCGCAGCATCACCCGGGTCCAGGCCAAGCTGCAGGCGGGTATGGACCAGATGCCGCAGGGCGCGCTGCCCCCCCTGATCAAGCCGCACTCGATTGACGACGTGCCGATTCTCACCCTGACACTCGCTTCGGCGGAGTACGGCTCCAACGAGCTGCGACGCCTGGCGGTACAACTCGAAGACGAGATCCGCACGGTGACCGACGTGGCAGAGACGGCGGTCATCGGCGGCGTCCCGCGGCAGGTCCGAGTGGATCTCGATCCCGCGCGGCTCACCGCCGCGGGGGTGAGCCCGGGCGAGGTGGCCATGGCGCTCCGCGGCGCGAACGCGCGGGTTGCGACCGGGGAGTTCGTGGCCGGCGACCACTCCTACACGGTGAAGGCCGGCGCGCCGCTGCGGAGCGCGGGGGAAGTCGCTTCCATTGTGGTGGCCATTCGCGGGGGCAGCACCATCCATCTGCGGGACGTGGCCCGGGTACACGAGGCCTTCGGGCAGCCCGACAGCTACGTCATCCACGCGGCACGCGACAGCGCCGGCAAGAGCGCGGTCACCATTAGCGTGGCCAAGCGTAAAGGCGCCAACGCCACCGTGGTGGCGCACGCGGTGCTGGCGCGGGTGGAGGAGGCGCGGGGCCGGCTGCTGCCCGCTTCCGTCACAGTCACGGAGACCCGGAACTACGGCGAGACGGCGAGCGAGAAGGCGAGCGAGCTGATCCTGCACCTGGCCATCGCGACGCTGTCGGTGACGCTGCTGATCTGGCTGTTCCTGGGCTGGCGTGAGGCGGTGGTGGTGCTGGTGGCGGTGCCGGTGACGCTGGC
>CAYUYF010000008.1:0-122229 GCA_964449145.1 uncultured Gemmatimonadaceae bacterium
GATCGTTCGGCCAGCGCCACCGCCTCGGCGAACCCGGTGGTATCCCGGCTCCGGGTGTTGGGGAGGCCGCGGGCGTGTTCCACCGATAACTCGGCGCCGGCGGACTCCCGCAGGGCCTGGAGCGCGGTGTGGCTGAGCGACGGATCACCGTCGAAGATCCAGGTGCCCAGCTGCTCGTAGGGATCGTCCGCCAGCGGGCCGATCACCGCCAGGGTCCCCGGCCGGTTGGGATCCAGCGGCAGGAGGCCGTGCTCGTTCCTGAGCAGGACTACGCTCTCGAGCGCGGCGTCTCGGGCGGCCTGCAGATGTTCGGCGTTACCGGCGGCGGGGAACAGGGCGGGGTCAATGTAGGGGTTCTCGAAGAGCCCCAGCCGGAGCTTGGCACGCAGCACGTTGCCGGCCAGTGCGTCCACCCGCGCTGCGGGGATGCGGCCGTCGTGCACCAGCGCGGCGAGGTGACCGGCGTAGGCGGCTCCGGCCATCTCGATATCGCATCCCGCCATGGCCGCCTCGAAGGCGGACTCACGGTCGTCCGGCGTGAGGCCGTGGACCGCCAGCTGGCGCACTGAGTCCCAGTCGCTCACCACGAACCCGTCGAAGCCCCACTCCTCCCGCAGGATCTCCTGGAGCAGCATGGCGTTCCCGGTGGCGGGCACGCCGTTGAGGTCGCTGAACGAGGTCATGATGCTGGCCACGCCGGCGTCCACCGCCGCCCGGAAGGGCGGGAGGTGCACGTTGCGGAGCTCGTGGTCAGGGATGTTGGTCGTGTTGTAGTCACGCCCGCTCTCGCAGGCGCCGTAGCCAGCGAAGTGCTTGGCACAGGCAGCGACGCTGCCGGGGTCGGTCAGGTCCTCACCCTGGAAGCCAGCCACCATGGCGGCACCCAGGCGGGAGGTCAGGTAGGGGTCCTCGCCCAGCGATTCGGCCACCCGCCCCCAGCGCGGATCCCGGGCGATGTCGATCATCGGAGCGAAGGTCCAGTTGACGCCAGCCGCCCGGGCCTCCAGCGCGGCGATGCGGGCCCCGCGCGTGATCAGCCCGGGGTTCCAGCTGGCGGCCTGGCCCAGCGGGATGGGGAAGATGGTGCGGAACCCGTGGATGACATCGCGCCCCACGAGGAGCGGAACCCCCAGCCGGCTCTCCTCGACCGCGATCCGCTGCAGTTCGTTGACGGTGCCCACGTGGACTTCGTTCAGGATCGCTCCGATCCGCCCCTCGCGCACGACCTCCCGGAGGTGATCGGCCACATGCCCGCCGGCGCCCTGCAGCAGGGCCAGCTGGCCGACCTTCTCCTCCAGCGTCATGCGGGCCAGCAACTCGGCCACCCGCTCCTCAAGCGCGGCGGGGGTCACCGGCATGCGGCTCAGCTCGGTCGCCATCGCAGCGGCCGGCGCCCGTCCGGGTGCCGGCGCGTGGGCCGGGTCACCAGCCAACCGTCATGTAGGTCCGGAACTCCCACTCCTGGCCGTCGCGGCCGGGCGCCGTGGGGTCGCAGACCTCGCTGCCGCTCGGGTCTGTCACCGTGGCCGGGCAGTAGCGGGGCGAGAGACGGTCGAGCGAGCGCCAGGTGCCGCGGATGCCGAAGCGGGTGGCCGGTACGTCCCACCACTTGGGCGTGCCCAGCGAGTAGGACAGGTCCCCCATCAGCTGCATGGGGAAGGTCAGGTTGAAGTCGCGGTGGTAGTCGTACGGCCCCCAGTCGTTGAACCGGGCCGAGGTGACCAGCTTGAGGTGGCTCTTCACCAGGCGCAGGTCACCGCCGTAGCGGCGCACCAGCCGGGGGCTGTCGCCGTTGGGCTCGGCGGTGCCGCCGAACAGGTTGGCGATGAAGCGCAGGTCGGGCCGCAGCTGGGAGACCACCCGGGCCCGGACCTCCCACAGATCCCTCGGCGGAGGCGCACCGGGGAAGGCGAAGGTGGTCCGGCCGTCCCCAAGGATGCCGATGGCGGCGTCTTGCGTGGTGGGGTGATGCCGGTAGATGAAGCCGGCGCTGACGGCGAGCTTCGCATCCTCACGCAGGTCGCTGTCCCAGGCGTACATGTACGTCGCCGGCGTGGGATCGTAGGTCAGCAGCAGCTCCCCGGCCGTGGTCTGCCGGTTGGAGCGGACCGCAAACGGATCATCCAGGATGTTCCGGGGCCGGCCGGGAGCCGGGGCGGTGTTGGGCACCGGGCCGATGATCGGTTTCTGCCACAGGAAGTTCGGGGCGATCTGGAAGTTGCCGATCGTGTACGTCACGCCGGTGATGGCGTTCCACTGGTTGCCGCTGCCGCTGTCCTTGAGGTGCCATCCGGTGTAGGTCATCACGGCCGTCGGGCCGCCGTCAGCGACGGCGCCCATCGCCGCGCCCTGCGCGTACCAGTTCCACCGGCCGCTTGAGGCCGTGACCTTGGCCTTGCCTCCATAGGTATCCCCGGCCCCGACCCGGTCCTGCAGCACCGACAGGTTTCCCGGCGGGCCGTCCACCACCTGGAAGAACTGGCCGATCTTGGTGTGGCCCGACCAGATACCACCCAGTTCGATACCAAAGGGCCCGCGGGTGGTCGCCACCTGCAACGTGGCCTTGCGGGTCGGCGGAGTCGGGACCGCGAAGGAGCTGCTGGTCGACCCCTGGGTGGCGATGTCCTCCTGATAGATGCCGGTCACATCGAAGCTCCCGACGCGGCGGCGGTACTTGGCCATTACCGAGGGGTTGGCCCCCCACCACAGCTCGGGGCCGAAGGCCAGCTTCAGGCCGGCGAGCTGCTTTTTGCCGGTGAACTCGACGCCCAGCGGGGCCTCGCCGTTGTAGATGTCGATGTTGGCACCGTAGTTGGCCTCACGGTAGAGGCCGAAGAAGTCGCCCTCGTAGCCCCAGTGATAGTGCCCGGTCCGGTAGAATCCATCCATGGTGAACAGCCGGTCCTCCCACTTGAGGCTCGCGCTGTAGACCTTGACCCGCTCCACCCCCTCGAGCTGCTCCGGCTGTCCATTCTCGTCGACGGTCCGGGTCCGGCCGCGGTTTTCGTAGAAGATCTGGTCGATCGGGTTCTCCGGCACGTTGCCGAGCACATTGACCGACAGGGCCGCGCGCACATTGTTGGCCGGATTGGCCTCGAAGTCCGCATAGTAGGACTCGAGGTGGTCGAAGCCCAGGAACGAGGGCGAGGCCGTGGCGCTGGGCGAAGCCTGTGGAGGCGTGCTGATGTTGCTGCCACCGGTCTTGAAGGTGGACAGCTCGAGCCGCATGCCGCTCACCCGGAACTTGCTGGCCTGTTCGCTCGCCGCGGCGGCGCGATCGCCCCGGGCCTTGAGGGCCATCTCCTCCGGCTGGATCGCGGCGAAGTGCGCCTGGACGGCCGCCAGGTCCACTCCCGGCCCATAGGCGTTCAGCCGGTTCACCTGCTGGAGCGCGTAGTACGCGGCCCGGGGATACAGCTCGAAGTGGCCCTGGGCGTCCGTCGGCCCCTTGGCCACGATGCCCCACCACTCCTCATTCATGTTGTTGTCACCCGCAACGAAGTCGTCCAGGTAGGCCTGGTTGGGCCAGGACGCGTTCGCGTCGTGGACATCCAGTCCCACCTCCTGCCCCGCCTTCCACCACCCGTCGGTCCACTGGAAGGTGAGGCCGCCAATGGCGTTCCCGACCAGGCCCTTGCCGCTGGACTGCTCGTAGATCTCGCGCCACTGCCCCAGCAGGTAGCGGGCCTGCATGACCTGGTCTTCCCGCATGTCCCGGGCGTTGTAGGCATCAGACCCGAACTCGGTGAACAGGACCGGAAGCCCCAGCTTCTCCTGCACATCCTTGAACAGATCCCCGAAGGAGATGCCGCGATAGACGTTGGCGCCAAAGATGTCGAGCCCCTTGGTCTCCTCGGCGATGATATCGATATACTGGAGGTCGCCGTTGGCCATGGCCACCGGCCGCGCGGGGTCGTGGGCCTTGATGGCCTGGACCGCCTCGCCGAACAGCGAATAGAGGTAGCGCGCCTTGGCGGCGTCCCGCTCTCCATCGGGCAGGGCCTCGGTGGCGGCCGACTTCCAGGTGAGCCCGTAGTTGTTCTCGTTGCCCAGCAGATACATCAGGATGCCCGGCGTGTCCTGGAACTCATTGGCCACGGCCGAGATCTCGGCGACCAGGGCGGCGCGGACCCGGGGATCCGAGTAGTCGGTGTTGGCGCGGTACGCCCCGCCGATCGTGACGCCGTAGCGTCCCATGGAATGGTTGAGGATTGTGAAGATTCCGTACCGCTCGTAAATGAAGCGGACCCAGCGTGGCGGAACCCCGGTATACTGCCGGATGGCGTTGACGCCCATGGCCTTCAAGAGTGACATCTCCCGGTCCAGCGCCGCCTTGATGAAGTCGTCCGGCTGGCTCCAGAAGTTGTAGGCGTAGTTGGTGCCGATGGGGAAGTAGTCCCAGTTCACGCCCAGGACCATGAAATCCCGGCCGTCCACCTGGAGGCGGGAGCCTGCCTCGTCCGAAACGACGCGGACGGTGGGGCCCTGGGCCGCCACCGGAGGCACCGCGGTCAGGGCCAGGGCCAGGGCCGTGGTCGCGGCAAGCCAGCGCCGGCCCGGGAACCGGGCAGGATGCGTCCGAGACGGGCTCATCAGAGCCTCCTCGCAGAGGTGGCGAATGGGAAATGACTTTGTTCGATGCTAGAACAAAGTGCCTCTTGTGGGGCGTTGTGTCAAGATCCGGCCCACGGGGGGCCTCGACCGGGCGCCGGTCCCGGAGCCCGTCCCCCCCTCCCAGGTGCTGGCGGGGCGCCGGGAGCCGGTGGATGGTATCAGGGACGAGCCCTTCCAGCACCCACCGCGGCCATCCCAGCCTGAGTGAGGTCCGTGATGACTACAGCGGCAGATTTGGCACGGGAGCTGTTGGCCATGGCCGCCGAGGACCTCCGGGTCCGGGAGGAACTGCTGCGGGAGGGCTCCCTGTTCAATGGATATCACCCGACGATGGAGGCGGTCCACCAGCGCAACGCTGCCCGGCTGTCCCGGATCCTCGATGCGCATGGCTGGCCCGGGCCGGGGCTGGTGGGCAGCGACGCGGCCCGCGCCGCCTGGCTGATCCTGCAGCACTCCATAGGCAACCCGTCCCTGATGCGGCGGGGCCTGGCCCTCCTGAGGCTGGCCCCGGAGGGGGAGGTGCCGGCCACCGAGCTCGCCATGCTGGAGGACCGGATCCTCGCCTTCGAGGGGCGGGGCCAGCGGTACGGCACCCAGTTCGACTGGGATGAGCAAGGAGAGCTGAACCCAGTCCCGATCGCCGAACCGGACGTGGTGGACCAGCGCCGCGCCGGCATCGGGCTGGGGCCGCTGGCCGAGGCGATCCGGCGCCGCCGGACCGAGGCGGCCGAGTCCGGCGAAGGACCGCCTGCAGACTGGTCGGCACGGCAGCGGGAGATGGCAGCGTGGCTCCGGTGCGCGGGCTGGCGCCGATAGCAGCACGGATCCGGGGCGCTCCCCACCTGGCACGGCGCACTCTCACCTGGAGGAAGACCGCATGGCGGTGACCCTGTCCCCCGACGCGCGCAAGCAGGCGCTCCGGTCGCTCGCTCGGTTCGCGGAGGAGCAGCTGGAGCTGGAGCTGGACGACCTGCAGGTGATGGCGCTGCTCGACTTCATTCTGAAGGAGATCGCCCCCTCGGTGTACAACATCGGGGTGGCGGATGCGCAGGCCTACCTGCGCGATCGGCTGGTGGACATGGAAGGCACCTGCTCCGAACCGGAGTTCACCTACTGGCCCAAGGGGAGCTCGGTCAGACGCAAGTAGACGCGCCGGCCCGTGGCGAAATCACAGAAACCCCTTGACTTGACGACGTGCCGGGTGATTTCTCACAGCAGGAGGATCCATCGTGGCCCGACGCAATATCGCCGGCGTAGTGGTTGTCGCCCTGCTGCTCGCCCCGTTCCTGTTCCTGCCCGCGCTCTCCCGGCTGCTCACCGAGTGGTGGTGGTTCCAGGAGATCGGGTATGAGGTCGTCTTCACCCGCGAGGTGCTGACCCGGACGCTGCTCTTCCTCGGCGCCGGCGTCCTGACCGCGCTGGTGCTCTGGGTCAATCTGCGGATCGGGCAGCGGGGGCTGGTGCCGCATCCGATCCTGCTCAGGGTCGGGGAGTCGGTGCCGCAGGTCAACGTTCCCGCCGTGCTGCGGCGCCTTACGCTCCCGGTGGTGGTCGGCCTGGGCATCCTGAGCGGGCTTGGCTTCAGCTCGGTCTGGGAAACGGTGCTCCTCGCCGGCAACGCGACTCCGTTCGGGGTCGCGGATCCGGTCTTCGGCCGGGACGTCGGGTGGTACGTCTTCACCCTGCCCGCCATCTCGGTGGCACTCGGCTTCCTCTCCGGACTGGCGATGCTGTCACTGGCCATCGTGGCGCCGGTCTACTTTCTGCGCGGCGACATCATCATCCGGCCGTCGGTGCTCCGCTTCGAGCCCTCGGCGGGGCTCCACCTGGCGGTCCTGATCTCAGTCATGCTGGTCCTGACGGCGCTCCGGCTGTGGCTGGTGGACGTCCCGGGCCTGCTGTATTCCACCACGGGGCCGCTGGTCGGGGCGAGTTACGCCGATATGCATGCCAGTCTTCCGGCGCTCCGGGTGACGGCGGTGCTGGCGCTGGTCGCCGCGGTGGTGGTGATCGTCGGCGGTGTGCGCGGGGAGCTGGCGCGCTTCGGCGTGCTGGCGGTGGCCGGCTACCTGGTGGCGGCACTGGTCGGGCGAGGGCTCTTCCCGGGCCTGATCCAGAAGTTCGTGGTGGCGCCCACCGAACTGACCCGGGAGTCACCGTACCTGGTGAATCACATCGCCGCTACCCGGCGGGCCTGGGGCATTGACAGCGTGGACGTCCGGGAGCTGGACGGCGAGGCCACCCTGACCCTGGCGGACATCCGTGCCAACGCGCCAACCATCGAAAACGTCCGGCTGTGGGACCGGGAGCCGCTGCTGCAGACGTTCGGGCAGCTGCAGGAGATCCGGACGTATTACGACTTCATCTCGGTGGACGACGATCGCTACATGATCGACGGCAAGTACCGCCAGGTGCTGCTCTCGCCCCGGGAACTCAACGTCGGCTCGCTGCCGACCCGCACCTTCATCAATGAGCACCTGACCTTCACCCATGGCATGGGCATCACGCTGAGCCCCGTCAACCAGGTGACGGTGGAGGGGCTGCCGGTGCTCTTCGTCCGGGACCTGCCGCCGGTGTCGGATGTGTCTCTGCAGGTCACCCGGCCGCAGATCTATTTCGGGGAACTGGCCAACGAGTACGTTTTTGTGGGGACCCGGCAGCGGGAGTTCGACCACCCCTCGGGTGAGGCCAATGTGTACGCCGCCTACGAGGGCACCGGCGGGGTGCCGGTCAGGAACCTGCTCCGCCGGCTGGTGCTGGCCGCCCGCTTCGGCTCCAGCAAGATCCTGCTGTCGGGGGACATCACCAGCGACAGCCGGGTCCTGTATTACCGCAACATCACCGACCGGGCGACCCGGGCGCTCCCGTTCCTGACCTTTGACCGGGACCCGTACATGGTCGTGGCCGCAGACGGATCCCTGCAGTGGATCTTGGATGCCTATACCAGCACCCGGAGGTATCCCTATTCGTCGCGGCTCTCCGACGGCACCACCTACATGCGGAACTCGGTGAAGGTGGTGCTGGACGCCTATAACGGACGGCTGCGGGCCTTCGTCAGCGACTCGGCCGACCCACTGGTGCAGACTTGGGAGAAGATCTTCCCCGGGGTGTTTCACCCGCTGGCGGACATGCCCGCCGACCTCCGGGCGCACATCCGCTACCCCGACGATCTGTACCGCATTCAGGCGTCGCTTTACACCACCTACCACATGGAGGCGCCCGAAGACTTCTATCACCGGGAAGACCAGTGGCAGATCCCGGCGGTGACCAAGTCCGATGGTTCGGTCCCCTTCATGCGGCACATCGTCATGCGTCTCCCCGACGAGGACCGGGCGGAATTCATCTATATGGTGCCGTTCACGCCGAGGGGGAAGGACAACCTGGCGGCCTGGATGGTGGCCCGGAACGACGGTGACGTTTACGGCACGCTCAGGGTCTACCGTTTGAGCCGACAGACGCTGGTCTTCGGGCCGACCCAGATCACCAACCGCATCAACCAGGACACCGAGGTGTCCCGGCAGGTGACGCTCTGGGACCAGGCCGGCAGCCGGGTCATCCGGGGGGACCTGCTGGTGATCCCGATCGAGCAGTCGCTCCTGTACGTCCAGCCGCTGTACCTGCAGGCGGAGGGCGGCCGGATCCCGGAGCTCAAGCGGGTGATCGTCGCCTACCAGAACCAGGTGGTGATGCGGGAGACGCTGGACGCGGCGCTGGCCGAGCTGTTCGGCGGGGCCACCAGCGCCCGGGGCCAGACGACACCGACCGTCCAGCCTTCGCCTGACACCGGCGGGAGGCCGGCCGCGGTCAGCGCCGAACTCCGGGCGCTGCTGGAGGAGGCGCGGCAGCGGTACCAGGCGGCGCTGGAGGCGCAGCGGGCGGGGGACTGGGCCCGCTATGGCGAGGAGATCCGCCGGCTGGGCGAGCTGCTCGACCGGCTGGCCCGGTCCCGCTAGACGATCTAGTCCGCCTTGCCGTTATGGGGACCCGATTGCAGCCTCATGCAGAGGCTGAGAGGGGCCGGTCACGGAGGTCGTATGCGTCGAATCCTTGCAATGGCTGCGGTCGCGGCGCCGCTCCTCGCCGCCTGTTCGGACCCGGGGGCGCCTGAGCTCTCCGGGCAGTGGGGCGGGGCGGAAGTGAACCTCAAACTGACGGCCTCCGGCGGCGTCGTCGAGTATGCCTGCGGTTATGGCGTGATTGACAGCGGCTGGAGCCTCGCCGCCAGCGGACGCTGGCGCGCCACCGGGGCACACTATTCCGGCGGTGGTCCGCAGCCCTTCCCTGGCGGGGGGATGCCTCACCCCGC
Source organism: uncultured Gemmatimonadaceae bacterium (assembly GCA_964449145.1). GTDB lineage: Bacteria > Gemmatimonadota > Gemmatimonadetes > Gemmatimonadales > GWC2-71-9 > JADJOM01. The sequence goes on from CAYUYF010000008.1 coordinate 8,921, forward strand.
GGTATACTCTGGCCAGGCCCGGGGTGCGCAAATGACCTTCACCGTCGTGCTCCCCGATTTGCCCGACACGCTCGGGCCATTCACGCTCATCAAGGGGAGAGTCGTCACGCTGCATTACTGCGTCTGAGGCGGTGCGGCGCCTCGAGGCGGTGCCGCCGGCAGCACCCAGGTTCCCCCATCCCCACACTGGCCGCGCTCAGGGCCTGCCTCCGCCGGTCGGCGCCTGCGGTCTGAGGTTCCCCCATCCCCGCAGGTGTAGTATCGTGATGCGCCACCCATGGGCCGACCCGGCCCGTCGGGGGCCGCCTAGCGGCGGGAATTCGCCGATCGGCACGCTGACTCGGCTCGGATTCCTGTCGTGCCCCACTCTGCTCGACAATGCCTGATGGGCCTGGAGACGCGCAACGATGACCGAGCGACGCTTCAGCGATGACGAGGTCGCTGCCATCTTCGAGCGGGCCGCCCACGCCCAGCACACCGCCCAGCCCCAACTGATGTCGGGGGACGGCATGACCCTGGCCGACTTGCAGGAGATCGGCCGGGAAGTGGGCATCGCTCCCGCGTTGGTGGCCCAGGCCGTGACCGCCCTGGACCACGCCGGCCGCCCGGCGTCGCGCTCGTTTCTTGGGTTACCCATCGGCGTCGGACGGACCATCCAGCTGGGCCGTAACCTGACAGACGCGGAGTGGGAGCGGCTGGTGGTGGACCTGCGGGACACCTTCGACGCACGGGGCACCGTGCGCCAGGATGGCGCGCTACGGCAGTGGACCAATGGCAACCTGCAGGCGCTGCTCGAGCCCACCGCGAATGGCCACAGGCTGAGGCTGCGGACTCTCAAGGGAAATGCCCGGAGCCTCATGGGGACCGGTCTCGCCATGCTCGGTATCACGGTCGTGATGGTGCTGACCAACCTCGTGGCAGGGGCCGGCCTCGCGGAGGCGGCCCGGCCCATTGCCTTCCTCTCGGCGCTGGGACTGGGAATGCTCGGGGCTGGTGCCGTCGGCGTGCCGGGCTGGGCCCGGCTCAGGGCGCGCCAGATGGAAGAGGTAGCGGCCCGGCTGGCGCAGCCGGCGCTGCCACGGGCGAACGCGGTCGGCAATGATCATTCCTGACTCCGGCTGTTTCCCCTCCGACCGGCTCTCATGAACTTGCTGCTGGCGGCCATCCGCTACTTCGAAGGCCGATCCCGGCCGATGCAGCTCGGGCTCGCGCTGCTGGCGGTCCTGCTGCTGGGCCTGGCGGACTACCTCACCGGCTACGAGGCGTTCTTCGCCGTCTTCTACCTGTTACCGATTGCCTTCATCGCGTGGCATGTGAGCCAGCGGGCCGGGTATGTGTACTCGGCCCTGTCGGCGCTGGTCTGGGTGGCCGCCAATGTCGCCGCGGGAGAGTCGCACAGCGCAGCCTGGATCTACGTGTGGAACACCTTCACCCGGCTGGCGATCTTCCTGCTGGTGACGGCCCTGTTAGGGGCGCTGCGCGCCGCACACGATCACGAGCGGCGCCTCGCGCGGACCGACTACCTCACCGGGGCGGAGAACAAGCGGTCGTTCAGCGACCTGAGCGAACGGGAGATGGACCGCTGTCGGCGCCATCGCCGGCCCTTCACGGTCATCTACGCCGACCTGGACAACTTCAAGGCGGTCAACGACCGCTGGGGACATTCGACCGGAGACGCAGTGCTGCGCGAGGTGGTCACCACCGGAAGGCGGGAACTACGGACCCTGGACGTGATGGCCCGCTTGGGCGGCGACGAGTTCGCCATCCTGCTGCCCGAGACCGGTGCCGATGCCGGGTTGGAAGTCGCCGGGCGGCTGCAGAGCAAATGGCTGGAGGCGATGCGCCGCCATGAGTGGCCGGTCACCATGAGCCTGGGGGTCCTCACCTGCCTCTACCCCCCGGAGACGCTGGACCAGCTGTTGCACCTGGCCGACCAGTTGATGTACGGCGTCAAGGAGTCCGGCAAGGACGGCGTGCGGCAGGATGTGCTCACGGCGCCCATCATCACCGAAGGTGACGCTCCGGCGCGGCGGAGGGGCTGACCGGCTCATCAGGCGCCTGGAGCAACGACCACGGAGGACTGACCAATGACTGCGCCCCTCTCTCCGGGTACGCCGGCGGCCCCGCCGTCACATCGGGTCTCGGGCTTCGCGATCCCCGCGCGGCTGCACCTCTTCGTCCTGTTCATGATCCAGTTTGTCGCGCTGATCGGTGGCCTGGGCGGCGCGGTGCCGGCGCTCTACCACAATGGGGTGAACCCGGTGCTCCTGGGGCTGGGAACCGTGACGGCCCTCATCGTCCTGCACCTCGTCCTGGGCCGTCTGGGCCGCCTGATCCCGGTGCGCTGCCGGCCGTGCGGCGCGGCCGCCCGGTTCGCCGGGTTCGGCTGGTGGCCCTTCATCTACCGCTACCCCTGCGGTGCCTGTGGCCTCACCACCCGGCTGGAGATTTCGGGTTGAGACGTCGGTGACGGCCCGCCCCGACGCCGCGCCCCCTGGTTAGACTGATAGGGTTCGCAGCGTCCGAGCCAGTGTAAGAGGCGCTTCCTCCGTGACGATCGATGCGGGTGTTCGACCATGAGAACCGCGTTCCTTTGTATGCTGACGATGCTGGCGGCGAGGGCCACTACGGCCCAGGACTCCGCGACGGTCCGCGTGCAGCTCATCGTCGATGGCGATTCGGTGGATCTCACCGCCCAGGAAGAGTCCACCTTCACCGCCTTGGCGCTGGAAGCCCTCGGTTCCAGCACCCGTGAGGGGGACAGCAGCGTAGCGACGACGGCGCGATGGGCCGCGGCCGGCCAGGGCTCCCGGCTGCTGGTGACCTTCCTCACTCCCCGGTCGGTGCCTATGCGCCTGACCCCCGGTACGGCCGCGCCGGCGGAGGTGATGCCGGTGCAGGAGCTCCTCCTTCCTGTCACCCGGGCGCGCCCGCCCGACTACATCCTCATCCGTTCCCGAGGCAGGATCCGCGCCTTCGCGAACTTTGGTCCCCTGGTCGCCCGGCTGCAGCAGACCATCACCCGGCTGACCCCTTGACCACGACGAAGGAGACCGTCGCGTTGAGGCGGCGCTGAGATGGCCTCCCCCGCCTGGCGCCGTATTCGCAGAGTCTGGATCACCGTGGGGATTGGTGCCACCATCGGCTTTGTCCTGTGGAGCGCGCTCGCGTTCCGCGCCTCCCCTGCCGCCCGCCGGGCCATCGTCAGTGATTCGCTGGTGGGCATCCTCGCTGCTGAGGGGCACTGGAGCTTCACCCCGGCGACACCGGTCGCACCCCGGGCAACACTGCTCTTCTTCCCAGGCGCGCAAGTCCAGCCCGAAGCCTACGCCCCACTCCTGCGGCGCCTGGCCGAGCTCGGCTACCCCAGTGTCCTGCTGCGGCTGCCGTGGCGGGGCGCGTTCGGTCAGGCAGACGGCCCAGATGTGCTCGAGTCCGCCCGCGCTGTGATGGATACCGTCCCCGGACCGTGGGTGGTGGCGGGACACTCGAAGGGCGCCGTGCTGGCCGCCCGGCTCGCCCGGGCGGGCGCACCACGTCTCGCGGGCCTGGTGCTGGTGGGGACCACGCATCCGCGCGACTTCAGCCTCGCGGACCTCCCGTACCACGTGGGCAAGGTGTACGGCACCGCCGACGGGATCGCGCCGCTCGCCACGGTCCGCGCCAATGCCGACCTCCTGCCTGCATCAACCCGATGGGTGGAGGTCGAGGGTGGCAACCACTCCCAGTTCGGGAGCTACGGATTCCAGCCACTGGACCACCTTGCCGGCATCTCCAGGGCGGAGCAGCAGGAGCGGACCGTCGCGGCCCTGGTGGCTGCCCTCGAGGCGGCGGGGGCCGTCGCGGCCACCGCCAACCGGCGACCATAGTCTCGCGTCGGCCCCGGCTCTTGCCGTTCCACGGGCAAGACGCCGAGCGCCGGCGTCCGGCACCTCACACCCTATGACTGGGGTCCCACTCCATGCGCCCGGTACGCTACAACGTCGCTGCGAGTCTCGACGGGTTCATCGCCACGGTGGACGGGGGGTACGACTGGATCCCGGAGGATTCCGCGGTGGACTTCGGGGCGATCTTCGCCCGGGTGGACACCGTGCTGCTGGGCCGCCGGAGCTACCAGCTGACAGGCGGGAGCGGCCCCTGGGGTCCCGGGACACGAGTCTACGTCTTTTCCACTACGCTCGCCGCCGCCGTGCCCCCCGGCGTAACGGTCGTGAGCACGCGCTCGGCAGAAACCGTGGCCGCGCTCCGAGCCGAGCCCGGGGACGGCGAGATCTGGCTGTTTGGTGGAGGCCAGCTGTTCGCCAGCCTGCTCGGCGCGGGGCAGGTGGACCGGGTCGAGGTCACGATCGTTCCTGTGGTTCTCGGCGCTGGAGTGCCACTGCTTGGTGCGGGGGCGCCCCGAACCTCTCTTCGACTCAGTGATACCCACCGTTACCCGAGCGGGATGGTGACCCTGTCATACGAGGTGCCGGGGCGGTCCACCTGATGGCGGTGGCGCATCCCGGGCTTGGGGGTTGACGGCCACTGATATGTGACTATTATGTCACATATGCCGAAACCCCAGCCCGTCCCGGAGGAGCTCGACGCCGCGTGGAAGGCGCTCGCCGATCCCACCCGGCGGGAGATCCTCGACCTCCTCAGGGACGGGCCCAGAACCACCGGAGACCTGGCCGAGCAGTTCGACCTCTCCCGTTTCGGTGTCATGAAGCACCTCGGCGTGCTGGTCGGGGCGGGCCTGGTGGTGGTGCGGCGGGATGGCCGCCAGCGCTGGAACGAGCTCAACCCCATGCCCATTCACCAGATCTACCGTCGCTGGATCAGGCCCTTCGAGACGGCTCCCGCCGACCGGCTGATGCGGCTGAAACTCCACGCAGAAACCGAAAGAGAGGCAGCCATGAGTGGCAGCGCACAGTTCCGTACCCTTGATATCAAACTGGAAATCAGCGTCGCCCGGCCGGCGGAGGTGGTCTGGCGCACGCTGACCGCCGGCATCGGGGAGTGGTGGCCCAAGGCGTTCTACGTGGGGAGCGCGCCCAAGCGCTTCGCCATCGAACCCAGGGTGGGTGGACGGGTCTTCGAGGACTGGGGCGGGGGCGAGGGGGCGCTATTCGGCACCGTCATCGCCTACGAGGAGAACCGCATGCTGCAGTGGGCCGGGGACATGTCCGCCGATTACGGCGGGCCCGCTCGCTCGGTGACAACCTTCCTGCTCAAGCCCTCCGCGGATGGGAAGTCCACGGTCGTGGCGTTTCGGGATACTCCCTTTGGGCTCCTGAGCGATGGGGCGGTGAAAGGCCTGCAGGAGGGCTGGCAGTTTCTCCTGAGCAGCTGCTTCAAGCCGTTTCTCGAGCAGGGCACGCGGCCGGAACGTCCCGGCACCCTGGAACTTTGAAACAATGGCGGCGACCAATCGTCTCGCCAAGGCTGGTGGTGGGGCGATGGATCGCCGGTAACCAACATGGTGAGGAGTCCCGATCATGAGCGATCTCACGACAGTCCTCCGGCAGAATCGCGAAGCGGTTGACGAAATGCTCGCCGCCACCCAGCGGGTGAGCACGGTATGGACCACGCCGAGAGCGGCAGGAAAGTGGTCGCCGGCGCAACTGGTGGAGCATGTGGCCTGTGCGCTGGAACAGTCAGCCCATGTGGTTGCGGGGCGGCCGTCCGATTTCCCCCGGATCCCGCGCCTGTTTCGGCCCCTCCTGCGGGGCTTCTTCTTCGACAAGGTGCTCAGGAACGAGCGTTTCCCCGGCGGTCTCACGACCAACCGGCCACTGGACCCAGCGGCCGGGCCGGCGTCCCCGGCCGCGGCGAAGGTGCGGCTGGAGGCGGCGCTGGGGCAACTGGTTCAGGCGGCAGGGGCCAGAAATCGCGAGGCAGGACCGCTGACCTCGACGGTGTTCGGCCGGGTGACCCTCAGCGACTACTTGAGGTTCCAGGCCATTCACACCCGGCACCACAGCCGGCAGTTGGTGCCGCCGAGCTGATCGCGCTCACCGGGGAGCATCCTCGGGCACCGGTTGCATCGGCGTGCGGTACTCGCTTTCTCGCCGAGCGGGCCTCGCACCCGTTCCACGACCGTGGCGCAGGCCGTCACGCCGACCGGGAAGCTCGGGGTCTCCGGGACCCCCCGGGCTCCGGTCCGTGTATCCGGGTCAGGAGGGCCCGCGCGAGAGGTTGTGGTACGGGGACCGGCGGTTCCGGGCGTGGCCCGAGAAGCTCCCGGCCGGGTGGCGTTGCGCGTCATCCCCGGGCCGTTACCTTAGCGGGCGAATTGCCGCGAGGCGCGGCACCCGCGACACCAGCGCACATTCCAGGAGCAACCGATGACCGCTGTGCGACTGCTGGTCGGTACCCGCAAGGGCGCCTTTGTGCTCACCTCCGACGGCAAGCGCAAGCGCTGGGAGGTCAGCGGCCCCCACTTCGGCGGCTGGGAACTGTACCACCTGAAGGGCTCGCCGGCCGATCCCGACCGGATCTATGCCTCACAGTCCAGCGGCTGGTTCGGGCAGCAGATCCAGCGTTCCGATGACGGTGGCCGGAGCTGGCAGCCGGTGGGGAACGCCTTCGCCTACGACGGGGTGCCTGGCACGCACCAGTGGTACGACGGGACCCCGCATCCGTGGGAGTTCAAGCGGGTCTGGCACCTGGAGCCTTCGCTGACCGACCCCGACACGGTCTATGCCGGCGTGGAGGATGCCGCCCTCTTCCGCTCCACCGACGGCGGCCAGACCTGGGCGGAGCTGGCGGGCCTGCGCGGTCACGGCTCGGGGAACTACTGGCAGCCTGGGGCCGGGGGGATGTGCCTCCACACCATCCTGCTCGACCCCGGCAATCCCGGCCGGATGTACATCGCCATTTCCGCCGCCGGCGCGTTCCGGTCGGACGACGCCGGCCAGACCTGGCGGCCGATCAACCGCGGCCTGCAGTCGCCGTACCAGCTGCCCGACCCCAAGGCGGAGGTGGGGCACTGTGTGCACCGGATCGCCATGCACCGGTCGCGGCCGGGGACGCTGTTCATGCAGAAGCACTGGGACGTGATGCGCAGCGACGACGCCGGCGACTCCTGGCACGAGGTCAGCGGCGATCTTCCGACCGACTTCGGCTTCCCGATCGACGTCCACGCACACGAGCCCGAGACCGTCTACGTGGTCCCGATCAAGAGCGACTCCGAGCACTATCCCCCCGAGGGCAAGCTCCGGGTCTACCGGAGCCGGACGGGCGGAAACGAGTGGGAGCCGCTCACCCGCGGATTGCCGCAGCAGGACTGCTACGTGAACGTGCTGCGGGACGCCATGTGCGTGGATTCCCTCGACCCGTGCGGCGTCTACTTCGGCACCACCGGGGGGCAGGTGTACGGCTCCCCGGACGCTGGGGACCATTGGACCGCGATCGTTCGGGACCTGCCGGCGGTGGTGTCGGTCGAGGTCCAGGCGCTGCCATGATCCGGGTGATACTCCCGGCGCATTTGCGGACGCTGGCCCGGGCGGATGGGGAGGTGACGCTGGAGGTGGCAGAGCCGGTCACCCAGCGCGCGGTGCTCGACGCGCTGGAGGCCCGCTACCCCGCGCTCAGGGGGACCACGCGGGATCAGGTGACACGGAAACGGCGTGCCTTCGTACGCTTCTTCGCCTGTCAGAAGGATCTGTCCCACGAGCCGCCCGATGCGCCCCTGCCCACGGCCGTGGCCCGGGGGGAGGAGCCGTTCCTGGTCGTGGGTGCGATGGCGGGGGGGTAACGGCCGTGGGGGCGAGCCACGCACCAAGCCGCCCGACCGATTAGAATTCACTCTCCTGCAACCTCTGCCAGGTAATGATCCGGCAATTGTCTCCCAAGTCCGTTGCGGCACTCCTCGTCAGCCTGGCGCTCCCGGCCTGCGGCGGCGCCCCCGCCGCCTCGTCTGCCGGGCAGGTGAGCCCGGCAGCGGCGGAGCAGCCCGACCACTCCCCGGTGGGATTCCAGGGTGCGGGGTACCCCCACACACCCGCCGACGTGGCGTTCATGTCGGGAATGATCCACCACCACGCCCAGGCGGTCCTGATCGCCGGCTGGGCGCCCAGTCACGGGGCCAGCCGGTCGATCATGGCGCTGTGCGAGCGGATCGTGGTTGGTCAGCAGGATGAGATCGCGCTGGCCTCGCGCTGGCTCCGGTCCCGCAAGGAGCCGGTGCCTGACACCGATCCCGCCCATGCGATGCACGGAATGGATCACTCGATGATGATGATGCCGGGAATGCTCACTCCCGATCAGCTGTCCCGGCTGGAGTCGGCTCGTGGCCCCGACTTCGACCGCCTCTTCCTGGAGTACATGATCATCCATCATCAGGGCGCCATCACCATGGTGGACCAGCTGTTCGGGGCCCGGGGTGCCGGTCAGGATGAGACGGTGTTCCGTTTTGCCTCCGACGTCTATGCCGACCAGACCACCGAGATCCGCCGCATGCAGGGCATGCTGGCGGCGCTTCCCACCACGGGGCCGAATCCGTGACCTTCAGCGTTCGATGCAGTCAATCTGTTCCCGCCTTCCCACAGGACTCATCCATGTTTCTTGAGTACACTCACCGCTCGGCGGGTGCCCGCCGGGCGGCCAGCGCATTCCTCCCACTCCTGCTGGCGGTGGGATCACTGACCGCCATGGGTTGTGCCGGCTCGTCGTCCATGGCCGGCTCGGGCGTGGCCGCCGCCGCTCCGCGCCAGGACCCGCGGGTGGGTCTGCGCGCCGGCATGTGGGACGCCGAGGAGGCCGCCTGGAACCTGCGCCTGGTGTCCACTACGCGGCCGTCGGAGAAGTTCATTGATGTCACCAACTCGGACATCTCGTTCACCGGCAACTACGCTATCCAGGGCAACTACAACGGCTTCCAGGTGTGGGACATCACCAACCCGGCCCGCCCAACCCTCAAGGTCGGGTATCTCTGTCCGGCGTCACAGAGTGATGTGTCGGTGTACAAGAACCTGCTCTTTGTGTCCGGCGAGGGGAACTCCGGCCGGCTCGACTGCGGCACCCAGGGGGTGCGCGACACCGTGAGCGCCGACCGGCTCCGGGGCATCCGGATCTTCGAGATCAGCGATATCAGCAACCCGAAGTACATCGGCAACGTGCAGACCTGCCGCGGTTCTCACACTCATACAGTCGTGGAGGACCCGAAGGACAAGGACAACGTCTACGTCTATGTCTCGGGTTCCGCAGGTGTCCGTTCGCCCAGCGAGCTGCCGGGCTGCTCGCGGCTGGCGCCCGATCAGGATCCCAACTCGGCGCTGTTCCGGATCGAAGTCATCAAGGTGCCGCTGGCGCACCCGAACCAGGCGGCGATTGTCAGTTCGCCCCGGATCTTCAACGACCTGACCGAGCCCCCGGAGCACGGGGAGGCCGCGGAGGACATCGCCGCCCGCAACCGGGCGCTGGAGCAGGCCCGGGCGTCGGGGGCGTTCATCGGGAAGGTCGGCAACCGCGAGTTCGTCCTCCCGTCGGGGTTCACCCGCCCGATGCTGGACAGCATCGTCCGGGCCCGGCAGGGAACGGGTGCCCCCACCGGGGCCGACAGCGCCGCCCTGCGGGCGGCGCTGCCGGATATGCTCGCCCGCCGCTTCGGCACCCCGGCGGCGGGTCCCGCGCCGAGCGGACCCCGTCCCGGCCCGACCCAGTGCCACGACATCACCGTGTACCCGGCGCTCGGCCTGGCGGGCGGCGCGTGCGAGGGTTACGGGCTGCTGCTGGACATCCGGGACGTCGCCAATCCGAAGCGGATCGACGCTGTGGCGGACTCCAACTTCTCCTACTGGCACTCGGCGACATTCAACAACGACGGCACCAAGATCCTGTTCTCGGACGAGTGGGGGGGCGGCGGTTCGCCCAAGTGCCGCGCCACCGACAAGCCCGAGTGGGGCGCCGACGCCATCTTCACGATCGCCGATGGCAAGATGCGGTTCCACAGCTACTACAAGATGCTGGCCCCCCAGACCTCGGTGGAGAACTGCGTGGCCCACAACGGGTCGCTGATCCCGGTGCCCGGCCGCGACATCATGGTCCAGTCCTGGTACCAGGGCGGGATCTCGGTGTTCGACTGGACCGACGCGGCCCATCCGAAGGAGATCGCCTTCCACGATCGGGGCCCGGTGGATTCCACCCAGATGGGCAACGGCGGCTCCTGGTCGGTCTACTGGTACAACGGCTACATGTACAGCTCGGAGATCGGCCGCGGCCTGGATGTGTTCGAGCTGCAGCCGAGCACCTACCTGTCGCAGAACGAGATTGACGCGGCCAGGCTGGTGCGGCTGGAGTACTTCAATGCCCAGGGCCAGCCCAAGCTGGTCTGGCCGGCGAGCTTCTCGGTGGCGCGGGCCTATCTGGACCAGCTGGCCCGGTCCAACGGCCTCGCCGCCGCGCGGGTGACGGCGGTGCGGACCGAACTGGCTCGTGCCGAGGGGCTCTCAGGCGCCGCACGGAAGGCGGCGTTGAGTGCGCTGGGCCGTCAGCTGCATGCGGATGCGTCCAGCGCCTCGGATCAGGCCCGGGTGCACAAGCTGGCCGGGGCCGTAGACGATCTCGCCGCGGCGAGCTGAACGCCCGCAGGCGAGCGCCGGTAACGCGTCCGCGACGGACGGCGTCATCGGCGGGCAGACCCCGGGGTTGTCGCCGAAAGGTGACCCTCGGGGTCTGCTCTTTTTCTCCCTCTTGCGGACCGCGGCCGCCGGCCCAATGGTACGGCCTGCATCGAGCAGAGGTGTTCCGCCGGAGTCGAGGACACCGACCCGCCGTCCACAGGGAGAGATGTCATGACTGTAACCCCGTCGCGATCCCCACTGATCCCCGCGCTGTTCCTGCTGTGGTTCCTGACCGCCGTTGCCGCGGCGGCTTCGGGGCAGCTGGCGCGGCTCGAACCGCCAGGCCCGCAGCTCCTGCTTCTCGGGCTGACGGCGGTGCTGCTGGTCGCGGGCGCGCTGTGGCCGCCATTGAGGCTCTGGCTGGCGGGAGTGAACCTCCGCCAGATCGTGGCCCTGCACCTGACCAGGTTCGTGGGGTTCTACTTCCTGGTGCTGTATGCCCGGGGGGAGCTGCCCTACGCCTTCGCAGTACTCGGCGGCTGGGGAGACATCGTGGTGGCCACGGGGGCGCTGGCCATCGTGCTGCTGATCCCTGACCTGCTGGGACAACGGGGATGGATTCTGGCCTGGAACCTCATCGGCCTGGTGGACATCCTGTTCGTGGTGTCCACCGCTGCGCGACTAGCCTTCTCCGATCCCGCCTCCCTGCGGGCGCTGCTGGTCCTGCCGCTGGGGTTGCTGCCCACCTTTCTGGTGCCGCTGATCATCGCCAGCCACATTCTCCTGTTCCGTCGGCTGTTGCCGGAAGCGGCCCGGCCGGCGCCGTGAGGGATCACTCCCAGGCTTCAGGTGACCATGGCTGCCTATATCATCGTTGACATCGACATCAAGGATCCCGAAGGCTACGAGGAGTACAAGCGCGCCGCCGCGGCGACTCTGGCGGCCTACGGCGGCCGCTATGTCGTCCGGGGTGGTGCCACGCGGGTGCTGGAGGGGTCCTGGGTGCCGCACCGGGTGGTGGTGCTTGCGTTCCCCAGCGTGGAGCGGGCGTTCTCGTGGTGGGACTCGCCGGAGTACCGACCTGCCCGCGCCATCAGGGAGCGCACGGCCCGCAGTTCGATGATCCTGGTGGAGGGCCTGGGGAGCTAGATCTTCGGCGTGCGGGATGGGGTCCTGCTCCCATCCCGGGCGGCCGTCCGGCGGCGCACGCCGCCGGACGTAGTGCGTGCCGTGCTCAGGGAGCGCGTGAGGCGGTTGTCCGCAGCCGCACCACGGAATCGGCGCCGGCGGTGGAATAGTGGGCGACGAGTTGTCCCTCCAGCTTGCCGGCCACCAGCCGCATCACGCTGTTGGTGGTCACCTGCGTCCCGGGGCGGAGAACACTTTCGAACGGCCCGGCAACGGTCATGACGCTGTCGCCCGACACGGAGACCTGGGTCGGCATGGGCGGGCGATTCGGCAGGTTCATCGTCCAGGCGCCATCGGTGCCGACGGTGATGGATCCGGTGGTCAGGATGCTGTCCCCCATCTCCCCGCGCACTTCCATATTCCAGGTCCCGGCGAGGTCGGCCAGGTTGATCGTGGGCGCCGCGGTCTCCGCCGGCGGTGTGTCGGGCTTGCTGCAACTGGTCAGAAGGACTGCACCAAGAATCAGTGTCAGACGACGCATGCACTGCCTCCATTCGGGTTGATGACCGAGGGCGACCAAGGGGGGCAGAACATACAGGGACGGTCCCGCTTCGGCAAACCTCAGGCGTAGGTGCGGCCGGGCCGCGGCCGGCGCGGGCGGTGTGCTCTTCCCATCCGGCCGCGGCCCTAGGGCGCGGAAGCTGAGGCAGTCAACGGGTGCCAGTCGGTTACAGTTCGCCCCCACAAGGTGTGGCGTGTCTGCTGCGACCTCCCTCACCGAGCAGGCTAGGGGGAGCGGTCGTGCTTCTTTTAAGTCGTTGCTATTATTTATCTTAACGCGAGTTGACGGATCTCCGGTCACCGTCCCAGAATGGGCTGCCACTGGCGAATTTCTTGCAGCATTCCCAGATTGGACCTCGTGGAGTGATGTGCGCGTGCCTTCCAGGAAAGGTGGAGCGATGAACCAGAATGAGAAGCGCCAGTGGGAAACCCCGACGGTGGTCAGCAAGCCTGTCACCGAGACGCTGACCCAGGGAAACCCTGGCGGTGAGATCGGGAGCTGACGGAAAGCTGTCACCGCCCTTGAGGCTGGACTCGATGCCCCCCGACACGTCATCTGCCGGGGGGCATTCGCTTGCCGGCAGCGCGGCGGAGCCCTCCCCGGGGCTGAGGGATGTCACGGGAGAGACCCGGGACTACTGGATCTACGGACTCCGGGTCAGGTCGGGGTTCGACCTGCCGGGGTGGCCGCTCGCGACACCTGGCGCCCCCGATGTCCTGGTGCTCCGGGAGCCGGTGGTGGCTCCTGAATGGGATGGTGAGCCTTACACCGCTCGTTCGGAAGTCGAGGGCGGGGAGTTCACGCTCACCGTGGGGGGCGTGGCGCGGTATGCCGCCCGAGGCGGGTCATCGATCCTGGTTGACCCGGAGCCCGCTGCTCGCGGCGAGGACCTCCGGCTGTACTTGACGGGCGTGATGATGGGTACAATCCTGCATCAGCGGGGAGCGCTGCCGCTGCATGCGAGCTGTGTGGCGCTGCCCGGCGCGGGCGGGGTGGGGTTCGCGGGCCGTTCCGGCGCCGGGAAGTCCACCCTTGTGGCGGCGCTGGTGCGGCGGGGGGCCGCCTTCGTCAGCGATGACCTGTGCGTGATGGCCCCGCCGGTGGCCGGCCAGCTCCGGGTCTGGCCTGGCGCCGCACGTCTGAAGCTGGATGAAGCCGGCCTAGGGCCGCTCCGGGGCCCGGTCTCTGCCCTCGAGCCCGCCGGGGGCAACCGGGGCAAGTACCACCTGCCGGTGGCGACCCCGTTCGACCAGGCTTCGCCCGTTCCCCTGGATCGGGTGTATTTGTTGACGGATGGAGAGGGGCCGCCCCGAGTGGAGCGGCTGGGCGGGCTCGATGCCGTCTCCGCCCTGGTAGACCAGACCTACTTCCTCACCTACGCCCATGCCCTCGGGCTGACGTCCCAGGTGTTCACGCTGGCGGCGTCCGTGGCTCGATCCCTGCCTGTGTTTCGGCTGATCCGGCCGCGTGGCCTGGAGCACCTTCCGGAGGTGGCGGCGCAGGTCGAGGAGGCCGCCGGCCGCCGGGAGGGATGACATCGCCCGATCAGGAGGTGCGTGTGCCCGCAGGCAGCTCGCTCAGCACGGAGACCGTCGTGACCCGGAACGATGAGCCGGTGGCGGTGGAAATGGACCGAAGCGTAGTCATGATGAGCGTGCATCAGGGGATGTACTTCGGGCTGGAAGGGACCGGGCCCCGGATCTGGGCGCTGCTGGAGCAGCCCCGTTCGGTCGGGCAGCTCTGCGCGGCGCTGATGCGCGAGTTTACGGTGGATGCCGAGGTCTGTCGTCGTGAGGTCTGTGCCTTTCTGGAGGAGCTGCGCCGGGCGCAGCTTGTGCGGTTCCATGATCCGGCCGCTGACGCGCTTCATCCGCCTCCCCGCGCCTGAGCGCCGGGACCTCGCCGAGGCCATCCTGCTCTGCACGGTGGCGGGAGTGCTGGTCCGGCTCCTCCCCTTTCGGCGCCTCGCACCGCGCCTCGGCCGGCACATGGCGGTCAGTTCGGAGGCAGAGGAGGAGGAGCATCGCACCCCCGTGGCCCGGGTCGGCTGGGCCATCTCGGTTGCCGCGCAGCACCTTCCCTGGCGGCCCGTCTGTCTGCCGCAGGCCATCACCGCGCAATGGATGCTGCGCCGCCGCGGGATTCCCAGCACCCTCTACCTGGGCGCGGACCCGGCGCAGAGCTACGACGCGCACGCCTGGGTGAGGGCGGGAGCGACGATCGTCACCGGCGGCCCGCGGGAGGATCGCTACGCCGTGGTCTCCTCCTTTGCCTGATCGCGGGGCGGGTGGGCCCGAGGGTCCGCGGGCGGTCGCTCCGGCCGCGGCCGGTCGCTTCGTTGCGGGTGAGGGACCCGCGGTCCTCGCCGCCCAGCGGTTGTGGCTGGCGCTGCTTCGGAACGAGACGGCGCCCGGCGGCCGGCTCACGCCGCACCAATGGGCCGTGCTCGCAGATGAAGCGACCCGCCACCACCTTCGAGGGCTCACCTACCGGCGCCTCGCCGACAGCGCCTTCGCGCCCGATGTTCCGCCTGATGTGCGGGAGCGGCTCCGCTCGTTTTATGTCGCCACCGCCACCCGCAACGCCGTCCACTTCCGCCAGACCAGCCAGATCGTGAAGGACCTGGGGCAGCGGAACATCCCGGTGCTGCTGCTGAAAGGGATCCACCTGGCTCGGTTCGTCTATCCGGAGCCGGGCCTGCGCAGCATGCACGACGTAGACCTGATGGTGCCCCGTGAGCGGCTGGCCGAGGCCGAGCAGGTGTTCCTTGACCGCGGGTTCGGGCCCTTGCCACGTCCCAATCTTGAGGCGCGGTGCGCCTGGTCCAATCACCTCGCCAAGCTGGAGAAGGCCGGGGCGCCGGTGGTGGAACTGCACTGGAGCATCGAGCGTCCCACCAGTCCATTCCGGGTGGATCTCGACCGCCTGTGGGAGCGATCGCGTGGTGCCACGGTGGACGGGGCGCCGGTCCGGCTCCTTTGTCCCGAAGACCTGCTGCTGCACCTGGCGCTCCACCTGTCGTACCATCACCGCTTCGAGCGGGCGGCGCTCAAGGGCCTCGTGGACCTGGCGGTCGTGATCACGGCCCATCGGGAGGAGCTGGACTGGGCGTCGCTCGCGCGCCGGGCGGCCGAATGGGGCGCCGCCGGGTATCTCTACACCTCGCTCCGCCTTGCCCGGGAGATGCTGGCGGCGCCGATTCCCGACTCGCTGTTCGGGGCACTGCCGCACACGCCGGCGGATGAACAGATTGTGCCGGCGGCGGAACGGTATATCCTCACGCTGCGGGCGGAGCTTCCTGCGGTCTACCTGGAGCTGGCCCGGAGCGGGTCTCCTGGCAACTGGATCCGGCGCCTGAGCGGCGCCGTTCTCCTGCCGCGGGCCCGGATGGAGGATCTCTATGGCCTTCGTCCGGGAACGGCACGAGTCTACCCGTACTACCTGCTTCGGCTCGCCGACCTGATCCGGAAACGGGGCCGGCTGCTGCTGCATGTGTTGTTCGGGACCCGGACCATACAGCGCACACTCACTCACGAGCAGGACCGCGCCTTGCTGGAGCGGTGGAGCCCGGCTCCGCCGGCGTAGAACGTGGTCGGTCAACTCATGACGGAAAGGAGCGCACCGGTGGCTGCTTCGGTGTCACGGCTTGCCATCAAGCCGAGAGTCGCCGGTGAGGTCGGGCTCCCCAAGCCCGAGGTGCCCACACTGCGACTCACCCACCAGGGCGCGGAGGGAGACTACAACCACTATCGCGCCACGGAGCTGCACGGCGACCCGGACCAGGCGGTGCTCGTCGTGACGGAGGACCTGCTGTCGATGCTCGCACGGGAAGAATGGCCGGTCCAACCCGGTGACCTCGGCGAGAATCTCACCCTCCGCGGCGTCTCCGAGTCGGCGCTCTCGGCGGGCGTGACGCTGCAGATCGGCGCCGTCTCGGTCATGCTCACCAAGCCATGCGACCCGTGCGCCAATCTCTACGTGCTGCCCTACGTCGGGAAGGAAAAGGGCGCGGCGTTTCTCAGGGCCACGGTAGGCAAACGGGGCTGGTACGGGAAGGTCATGACCCCCGGGCCGATCCGTACCGGCGCACCGGTGACGGTCCGGTCCGGACCCCAGCCATGACCGAGCAGGATCTCAGCGAGAGAACCTTCCTGGTGACCGGCGCCAACTCCGGCATCGGCCGGGCGATGGTGGAAGCGCTGGCGGCCAGAGGGGGGAATGTGGTGCTGGCCTGCCGCTCCGAGGCGCGCACCCGGCCGGTCGTCGAGGCCATGCGCCAGCGGTACCCGCGGGTGTCGGCGGAGTTCCTGCCGCTGGATCTGGCAGATCTGGATTCGGTGCGGGAGGCGGCATCGCAATTTCTGGCCGGTGGGACTGCCTTGCATGTGCTGGTCAACAATGCCGGGATCGCCGGGACCTTCGGGCTGACCAGGCAAGGGTTTGATGTGACCTACGCCACCAACCATATCGGGCCGTTCCTGTTCACCGACTTGCTTCTGCCCAGGCTCCGCCAGCAGGCGGCGGCGCGGATCGTCAACGTCTCCAGCCGGGCACATGAAATGGCCCGGCGCATCGACTGGGCGATGCTGGAGCGGCGGTCAACCCCAAGAAAGAGCGGATTCTCCGATTACGCGGTGACCAAGCTGATGAACGTGCTCCACGCCCGGGAGCTGGCCCGGCGGCTCGAGGGAACCGGGGTGACGACCTACGCCGTCCACCCGGGAGCCGTGGCGAGCAACGTCTGGCGGGCCCTCCCGGGCCCGCTCCAGTGGTTCTTCAAGCTGTTCATGCTGACTAACGAGGAAGGGGCCCGGACACCCCTCTATTGCGCCACCGCGCCGCAACTCGCCCGCGCCACCGGGAGATATTACGACAAGGGCCGGGAGGCGCCCACCAATCCGCTGGCGGGCGACGAAGCACTGGCCCGCGAGCTGTGGCAGCGGACGGAAAGCGCCATTGCTCTGGCCGGCGGACGCCACGCCTCGGAATAGGATGAAGCGTCCGGGACCCTCATGCGCGGGACGCCGCCCCGGCCGGGAATGGACCGGGGGCGGCTGGGGTCATGGTGTCCGGGTCGCCAGGCCGCCGCAGATGCCGCCGGATCCCTGGTTGGGACCCTCCAGATACGTGTACATGGAGACTTGGGAAAAGCTGTTCCCATCGGCGGCCAGAATCCAGTTGAAATCCTCGCGGTAGGTGTTCCCGGTGGGGCCGCTGATGAAGAATCCGCGCACGACGTGAGGATTGCCGGATAGCATGCTGGCGGAATAGCTGCTGAGGTCGCCGGAATTGGGCGGGTCCTCATCGGTGATGCCGATCGTGCTGCTGCCAGCGGTCGCGAGTGTCAGGGTGGCGCTCCCGTACTCGGCCGGGATGCAGGCCCAGTCCTGCAAAAATGCCCCGGTCCAGTCGCTCAGGTGGGCGCTCTGCCCGCAGGGGATGGTGACGTTGGCATCGGGGATGTCGGTCGTCTGGTCGCTGTTGTCGGTGAAGCTGGCACCGGTCACTGCCACGGTCTTCCGGGTGTTGGAGAACCCCCAGGTGGAACTCATCGCTCCGGTGGGTCCGTTCACGTCCAGCTGCACGTCGCCATCGAGGCTTGAGGCGCAGGCATTGGCGACCGAGTTGGCGGCGCCGGTGGCCAGCTTGATCTCCAGCGGAGCTGCCTGGTCCACGGTGACGGTGGTGGAGTTGCCGGTGACTACTTCCGTGAACGTACCGGTGCCTGACACCTCCCCCCCTCCCGCGTTCAGCACGAAGTCCATGTCTCCCGTCAGAGTGCCCAGGCCGTCGTCGGAGTCCATGGTCAGGACGACGTGCCCGCCGAAGCCAGGCCCGGCCAATGCCGGATCCCCGTTGAACGTGGCCGACCCGGAGAAGCTGGTCTCGCTGCTGCCGTCTCCGTCTCCGTCGAAGGCGCCACTGAAGATGTAGGAGTTCGGTGGGGCGCCCGGGGCCGGGTCGGGGTCGAACTGCAGTCCGCCGGCCGCGGGGGAGAGGGGGTTCAGCGCGAAGATGAGCACGGCGCCGGCACCCCCGAGCCGTGGCACGATGAGGGTGACGCCCTCCTTGAGGTAGCTCCGCATCTCCTCCGCATCGGAAGGGAGCGAGCCGGAGTCCGAGCCAGAGCTTCCGCAGGCCACCAGTGCGCACACCACTGCGGGGCCGAGCCGTCGAGCCATGAGGTGCTCCTTGGGATACGGGAGCGGCTATGATATCTTCTGGGACGGCACCCGTCAAACCGCCTTACACGGTGTGGGGGTGCGGTCCAGTCGGACACCTCGCCAGGCCGGTACGGCCGCCGCCACTTTATGCCCGGAATCCCCTTGCAACTCGACCATCTGGTCTACGCGGTCCCCGATCTTTCTGCCGCGGTGCAGGAGCTTGAAGCCCAGCTGGGCGTCGCGCTGCTGCCGGGCGGACGCCACCTCCAGTGGGGCACCCGGAACGCCATCCTCCCGCTGAGCGCCGTGAGTTATCTCGAGGTGATCGGCCCCGATCCGGACTCTCCGCTATCCACCCCGCCGGAGCTCTTCGGGATCGGCCGGCTCAGGGGTCCGCGCCTGGTCACCTGGGCGGCAAAGGGGGCCGATCTCGCGGGCCTGTGCGCTCGCGCCCGTGCCGGTGGCGTGGAGCTGGGCGTGCCGGGCCCGGGAAGTCGCACGCGGCCTGACGGCAGTACCCTGTCCTGGGAGTCGACGGACCCCTTGCAGGCGCGTGCGGGTGGGGTGATTCCCTTCTTCATCCACTGGCTCCAGGGGGCGCACCCCGCCTCCGCCGCGGAGGCGGAGGCTGAACTGCTGTGATTTGCAGCCGAGCATCCCGACGCCGATGCGGTGCGGGAACAACTGCGGAGCCTGGGCATTGCGCTCGATGTGACCCACGGCCCCGCCCCAGCGCTCGTGGCCACGCTGCAGACCAGGGACGGGGCGCTGGACCTGCGGTAGGCGCGCCTGCGCTCGGCCTGCAGCCCGAAGCCCAACGACCCCCGGCGTGTCCGCCGAGGGTCGTTGAGCGTGCCTCTCCCGGGTCGGGACGGTGGTGTTGAGCCGCGCGGCTACTTGCCCACGCCGATGGGGATCTCGACCCGGGTCGTCTCCCACTCGAGGTAGAGATGGGCCATGGCGCCATGCGCCTCAGCTCGGATGGTGAACGTCTCCACCGGCGCTTTCGTCGCCGTCACCACGGCCATCCCGTGCGGGAGTTCCTGCAGCTTGACGGCGTCGGTGTACTGGCTCTCGTGTCCCCACTGGCTGATGGAGCGGTTCACGATGATGTGCCACTCTTTCTCGCCGGGAATCGTGTAGAGCGAATAGGAGCCGGCGGGTACCGCGATGCCCGCGACGGTGATCGGGCCGGTGGTGTGAATCATCGTCGGCTCGTTGGCGCCCGTGCGCCACAGCTTGCCGAACGGGACCGCGGTGCCGCCGATCATCGTGCGGCCCTTCGCCGAGGGGCGTCCATAGCAGACCTTCACGCTGGCCGTGCCCACGGTGAATGAGACCGAGTCGAGCGGACTGGACCGGCGGTTGAGCGGCTGCCGGTCGGTCATCATGGTCCGGCAGGCCAGGGGGTCCTGCGGCGGGCGCAGACCCGGCGAGAGCACGGCAAGGGCGGCGGTGAGCATCGTCAGCAGCATGAGCATCCTCGAGAGTTGTGGTGTACGGCCTTCAGCGTTCCAGTAACCTGGCGCGCGCGGTCAGCGCCGCGTCAAGCGCCGCTTCCGGTGAGTCGGCCAGGACGTTGAGGTGCCCCATCTTCCGGCCGGGGCGAGCCTCGGTCTTGCCATAGAGGTGGAGGTGGACGCGAGCATCCGACAGGGCGCGCTCCCAGCGGGGAACGCCGTCGGTCCACAGGTCGCCAAGGAGATTGACCATCGCCACCGGAGAGAGCAGGGCGGTGTCGCCGAGCGGGAGCCCCGCCAGTGCCCGGACCTGCTGCTCGAACTGGTCGGTGGGACAGGCGTCCAGGGTGTAATGCCCGCTGTTGTGCGGTCGGGGTGCGATTTCGTTCACCAGCAGCTCACCCGTTCGCGACACAAAAAACTCCACCGCCATGGTGCCCACGTAGTCCATGGAGGCCGCGAGTGTCACGGCGGCCTCACCCGCCCGCTGCGAAAGGCCCGCATCCACACGGGCCGGGACGACGGTGACGTCCAGAATGCCGCCGACATGACGGTTCTCCGCCACGGGAAAGGTGACCACGGTTCCGTCGCTGCCCCGCGCCAGCACCACCGACAGTTCCAATGCCAGCTCCACCCGCTGTTCCAGGATGCACGGCTGCCGCCCGAACCGCTCGAACGCGGCCCGAATATCGGCGATTGATCCGACCTCCGCTTGTCCCTTCCCATCATACCCCAGCCGGGCCGTCTTGAGCAGGGCGGGGGCGCCGATGGCGCCGAAGGCGGCCGCGACATCATCGTCCCCGAGTACGGCACGGAAATCGGCGGTGCCGAGGCCCCGGCTGCGGGCAAAGGTCTTCTCGACCATGCGATCCTGGGTCAGCTCGACCGCTCGCGGACCCGGTCGGACCGGACAGAACCGCTGCAGGAAGGTGAGGGCGCTCGCCGGGACATTCTCGAACTCCGTGGTGACCCCGGCGGAGCTCTTCCCGAGGGCCTCGAGCGCCGACTGGTCCAGGTAGGACGCCTGCAGGTGGCGGGGAACGATGCGGCCGGCAGGGCTGTCGGGGTCAGGATCGAGGACCATCACCTCGAATCCCATCCGCTGCGCCGCCTGGGTGAACATCCGGCCGAGCTGGCCCCCGCCGAGCAGCCCGAGGGTCCGGCCCGGCAGGATCACGGAGACTCCGGCAGGGTGAGGCCCAGAACCTTGTCGGTCTGGGCTCGGCGGAAGGCGTCGAGCCGCTGGGCCAGGGCGGGGTCGCGGCGGGCCAGCAGCGCCACCGCGAACAGCCCCGCGTTGCGGGCGCCGGCCTCGCCGATGGCGAAGGTGGCCACCGGAATGCCGCCCGGCATTTGCACGATCGAAAGCAGGGAGTCGAGGCCGTTGAGGTGCTTGGACGGAACAGGAACGCCGAGAACCGGCAACGAGGTCTTGGCCGCCAGCATCCCCGGAAGGTGGGCGGCTCCCCCCGCGCCGGCGATGATGCACTGCAACCCCCGGGCGGCCGCGTCCTCAGCGTACTGGTAGAGCAGGTCGGGGGTGCGGTGGGCGGACACGACCCGGCATTCATGGGGCACGGCAAACCCGGTCAGCTCCCGGGCCGCATGCTGCATCACGCCCCAATCCGAGTCGCTGCCCATCACGATGCCGACCAGCGGTGAGGTCATGAAGAGTCCCGGGTAAGGTGCGGGAAATATAATCGGGGCAGGTGGGGGCGATGCACCAGCTACCGGCTGTCCGCGGCGGCACTCACGGCCGGCTGGGTGCAGCGGCTAGCCGACCACACGACTGCGGCGTTCGAGGAGGACGGAGTCATGCCAGACGCCGGCTCGCCTCCCGAGGCGTTCCCGCGTGCCCACCGTCCGGAACCCAGCGCGCTGGTGAAGAGCGAGGCTGACCCGGTTCTGCGCCAGCACGGTGGCCTGCAGGGTCCAGAGGCCGGCCGCCTCCGATGCCGGGATCAGGGCCTCGAGGAGCGCCGTTCCGACACCCAGGCCACGGTGCGCCGCCGCGACATAGACGCTCAGCTCGGCGACCCCGCGATAGACCGGCCGGCGCGACACCGGGGAGAGCGCCGCCCAGCCGGCGATTGAACCGCCGCGACTCCCCACGAGGCGGGGGACAGGGAGGTGACCGGCGTCCCAGCTCTGCCAGTCCGGCGGTTCGGTCTCGAGGGTAGCATGGCCAGTGGCCATGCCCTCCTCGAAGATGGCGCGGACCGCGGGCCAGTCCTCTGGGAAGAGGGATCGGACCAGGAGCGGTGGGCGACTCATGAAGCGTGGTGCACCAGCCCCCTGCACCGGCCCCCGGCAGCTCCCGCGCCCGTCAGCCCTCCTCCTGGAGTTTGTAGACGACCGCCGCCAGTCCGGCGCCGGCCAGCGGGCCCACGAGGTAATACCAGAGGCTGGTGAAGGCGCCACCGGACAGGATGGCATTCACCAGGGTGGGCCCGATCCCGACGGCGGGGTTGAAGGCGCCTCCGGAGACGGCCCCGCCTGCAGCTACGCCAGTCGCGAGGGTCAGGCCGATGGCCAGCCCGTAGTACGAGTTGCCCCTGGTCTTGGGGTGGGTTGCCGCGTTGAAGACCACCAGCACCAGGGCGAACGTGAACAGGATCTCCACCAGCAGCACGGCCACCGGTGATGCCGTCGCCCCGGGCATCGGGGCAAAGCTCTGACCGGTGATCACGAACGTGATGACCGAGGCGACGGTGGCGCCGAGCAGCTGGGAGACGATGTACGGGATCACGTCTCCCGTTGGCAGCTTGCCGCGGAGCATCAGCGCCAGGGTCACCGCCGGATTGTAGTGTGCCCCGGAGACATGCCCACCCATGTAGACCATGACCATGAGGCCCAGCCCGATGGTCAGTGGCGCCATGGGCGATTGGTTGATCACGCTCAGGCCGATGGTCAGTACCAGGAACAAGGTGCCGATGAACTCCGTGAGGTACTTGATCATGGCCGGTCCGGGAAGGAGGTTGGCGCCCGGCGGGAGCAGGGACGAGCACGCTTGCCCGCCGTCGGGCGCGCACTAATTGGCATCTTCCAGCAGCGCGGGGCAAGGGGTATCAGGACGGATCGCGCTGGAGATCGCTTGCGTGACGCTGGCGTGAAGGTCGCGCCGGGGGTACCTTGGCGGCCCGTGGCAGGACCTTTTTCTGGTGGGGGGCAGATGGCATCGGGCACGTTCTCCTGGGGTGGATTCCTCGCCCGTGGTGCGGCGGCATTCGTGCTGGTCTACGCCACGTACAACCCTGAAGGTTTCTCTTTCTTCCACTGGCTGCTGCAGCCCAAGGCCGGAGAGACCGGGCTCGGCGCATACCTGTCGGGGTTCACCCCGCTGAAGGCGCTGGCCGGCATCGGGCTGGTGGCGGTGTGGGTGGTGTTCCTGCAGGCCACGAGACGCTCGCTGGGCATGGGAGGCGCCTTGCTGATTCTCGCGATCCTCGGCTGCGGCATCTGGGCCCTGATCTACTATGGCGCCATCGCACCCACCAGCGGCCGGGCGGTCGCGCACCTGGGGCTGGTTGCCCTCTCGGTAGTCCTGGCGGTCGGCGTATCCTGGTCCCACATTACGCAGCGGCTCAGCGGCCAGCAGGACACCGATACGGTCGGGTAGCGCCGGTGAGTGCCACCAGCGCCCGGGTGGCCGGCGCACCAGCCCGGCGCCGAGGACCCGGCTGTTCCTCGGCGCGCTGGTCCGGGGAACGATGCTCAGTGCTCGTGTTCCCCTCCATCATGCCCCGCGGCCCGGTGATCGCTCCGCTGGAAGGCCAGAAAGTCGTGGATGGCCGCGACGGCCGCCGGGTCGCTGGTGACAAGGCGGAGCTCTCCGCCGCCCGCGCGATCGGCGTACCGGTAGCTGATCCGGTCCTTGAGCCGGCTCATGATCGCGGTGCCGGGCACCTCGCGTGCGTGGACCAGCATCGGATCGGAAAAGACCCCTGCGGTGAAGCTGTCGGCGACGGTCTGCAGGTGTTGCCGAATCACGGCGGTCCCCGCGGTGTCGCTGGTGTCGTTCATCGTGAAGACAATGCGCCCCCCATCGGGCAGCGTTTCGAAGCGGTGACTCGAGGCCTCCTGATCCACCCCCATGACCATGGCGCCCCGCCGCTGCACTCCCTGGAACGCACTGTCGGCCGCCGCGGTATTGGCGCGCTCACGGGTACAGCCAAGGGCGGCGAGGGTCAGCAGGAGCTGGGGCAGCGAGGGAGCCCGCATCGAAAGTTGAGCAGCGGCCTGGCTAGCGGCCCTGAGTACGCAGCCGACCGATGCGCTCACTGAGCTGCTCCATCATGATCTGCAGCTCCGAATGCTCCGGGTGCACCACCCGGCCTCCCTCGGTGTCACACTCCGCCAGAATGCCCTTGAGCGTGTCGATCCCGCGGCGCAGCCGGAATCGGGCGATGAACTCCGGGTAATTGTTGGTCCGGGAGGCGGACAGCACCGCCCAGACGCTGGTCCGGAGGCTGTCGACGGCGCGTTTGAGGTCCTCCAGCCCCTCCGGCGCGCTGGCGTTGCGGACGAGCTGAGCGTCGATCGTCGTCAGCTGGCCGCGGAGGGTGGCGATCTCCTGTGTCAGGTCGGAATCGGTCATCATCTCCTCAGAGGGTCTTGCGGACCCGGGCGAATCCTTCACGGATCTCGTCGGCCAGCCGGGAGGCGGCCTGGTTGATGTCGTCCATGGCGCCGCGTGCCTCACTCCCGGCCGCTCCGGCCCGGAGACGCAGTTCCGCGATCTTCACTTCCATCCGGGCCAGCTCGTCCCGGCCCTCCGCCTTGGCCAGGTGCAGCTTGAGCTTGAGCTCGTCTCGCTCCCGCTCGAGATCGGTCAGGACGTCCTGCAATGTGGCTTTCCAATTCATGGCTCACTCCTGATCGGTCGGGCGGCCGGCGCGGTCATCCGGCGCAAGATAGCACGCCCCGCCGCAAGGGTGGAGGGACCGGAGGCGGGGGCCACCACCGCGAGTCAGGCGGGGGGCAGGCGGGTGAGATGGCCCTGGCCAATGAGGACGATGTCGCCCTCGACCTCGACCCTCAGGGCGCCTTCCTCGCGATGCACCGTGGCCCGCAGTTCGCAGGGTCGCCCCGCGCGCGCGCCCTGCCAGATCGTGATGGTCGTGTCCTCGGGACGGGCCGCGTGCTGGACCAGGTAGGCCGCGGCGGGTCCTGCGGCGCTGCCGGTGGCCACGTCCTCCTGCAGCCCGGCATTATCCCAGGTGCGCCCTTCAGGGGTCGCGGGATCCAGGACGTAGACGAACTTGGCCCCAGCCGAGGCGAGCAGCTCCTCGAAGGCGGGATGGCGGATGCAGGCGCGGTCGATGCCACTGCGCACCGGGACGATCAGGTACGGTAGTCCCGTGGTCACAGTCTGCATGGGCAGGTCGGGATGGCGGTCATCCCCGCCGAGTCCCAGGGCAGTCAGGAACGCCCCCTCCTCCTTGCGCTCCAGCGGTGGAGAGAACCGCGCGGGTCCCTGGTCCATGGTGGCGCGATACCCGTGCGGCATGAGCCAGGTGGTCACTCGCACCTCCCGTGCCTCCAGCCGAAACTGCCATGCCGCCTGGTCCTCGGCCCGATGATGCTCGTGATGCAGCACCGCCGCGGCTCCGAGAATCGGGTGGCCGGCGAAGGGCAGTTCCTCTTCCACCGTGAAGATCCTTGCCCCGACCTCGTTGCTTTCTCCGCTGCGGTCCAGAAAGATGGACTCGAACTGCCGGAGCTCCTGGGTGATGGTCTGCATCTGGCGTGACGTGAGTGATCCCCCGGAGGGAAAGACCGCGAGGCCGTTTCCGACATAGGGGGTCGCGGAGAACACATCCACCTGGTGGTAGGGGAGGCCCGGCGGGGCGCTATCTGGGATGGGCATCAGACTGGTGGCTCGCGGCGGGGGGTCATCCGATCAGGCGGCGGATGGTGCGACTGGCACGCACGGCGGAGCCGTAGCGCGCCAGGTGTGACTGGCGCAGCGCCGGCGCGAACTGCTCCTGGTAGCGCGTCAGCAGTTCCGCCGTCGGGGCAGCGTACTCGAAGACGAACGTGACGAATCCCGGCGGGGAGGCCGGCTGCTGCAGTTCGGCGATCCGGCAGCTGGTGAAGCAGCCGGTGGCCAGCACTTCGGGGACGTGGGTCTCCCGCATCCAGGTAAGCCACTCCGGCGCGGCCCCCGCCTGCACCTCCGAGGTAACGGCGTAGACGATCACTTCGGTGGCGGCCCCAGGGTGAAGTGCGGGTTCTCAATGACGCCGAAGACGTTGCCGAAGGGATCGTGCACGGCGCCCACCTTGATGCCGCCGCCCACCTCGGTCACCGGCTCCTGGGCAACTCCACCGAGGGACAGCAACCGCGCAAAGGCGCGTTCCGCGTCTGCCACGCCCCAGTACGCCACGCCTGCTTCGGGCCGGGCCGGGCCCGCAGCCTCATCCGGCACGAGCCCCAGTTCGTACCCACCGACGTTGAAGCCGACATAGAACGGTTCGTCAAAATAGGGCTCGACCTCCAGCACCGTGCGGTACCACGCCCGGGCGGCGGCCAGGTCTTTGACGCTGTATTTGGCGGTGCGCAGGCCGAGGAACTGGGGCATGGTCGCGGGGGCGGCCGCCGGTCGTTTCGGTGCCGGGCAGCCGCACAGGAGAAGGGTGAGCAGTACGCCAGCGGGTCTCACGGCCTCAGGCTGGCCTTGGTGGTGGCTGCGGGAGCGCCCCGCACAAAGCCAATGTAGTCGGTCGGCGCTGGATCGGAGCCGGCCTCCCGGAGGCGGCGGGCGATCTGCCCGCGGTGATAGCTGCCGTGCAGGCAGAGGTGGAGCAGGATGTCCTCGACCGTGCTCTGATAGTGGTCGCCCGCGCTGTTCCGATACCAGATCAGCCGGCCGAGGTCCTGGATCTCCTGGCGCCAGAGAAATGACCTGAGGTCCTCTCGGAGGTGCAGCGACAGGGCCAGCGCGTCACTCTGGTCAAGGTCCGGCCAAACCGGCAGCGGCGGGAGGTCGCCATGGAGACGGGCCAGCCACAACAGCTCCGCCGAAAGGACGTGGGCGTAAAGACGCCAGGCCTGCGGGTCCGGCCGGCGGATCAGCGCGGCACGAACCTGCTCGTCGGCCCAGTGCATGTGGCTCACCAGTCGCACCAGCGTTCGCAGATGCGGCGGGGCATAGGTGCGCCCCGCCTCGTAGTCGGCCCGGGACAGCTCGAAGCCGATGACGCCCGCCTCGCTGCCGGGACCGATCGGATGGAATCCGGACTTCTCCAGCACCCGGATGGAGGGCAGCAGGCTGGGGAGCGTCTCGGCCAGCATCCGCAGGACCGCGGGATCCTCGAAGGCCCGGTCTACGAGGGCGGAGAGCGCCTCCGTGGCCAGGCCGAGCCGCTGGTGGCCCTGCAGCACCGAGTAGCCGACCTCGACGCACCCGTCCCCGGTGGGTGGACCCTTGTAGCCGGCGATCCCGGCAGTGGTCGGGCCGCTGGGGCCGAGGTCCTCACGGATCAGGTAGAAGTAGGCCCACTCCGCACCGGGGCCCCCGGCCTCCAGCTGGATCAGCGTGTTCTCGATGGCCGGCCGGTCGAAGTGCTCCGGGGGCCATTCGGGCGGCACGGCCGCTCCCAGGGCGCGCGCGAGCGTCTCCCGTCCGGCCAGGTCGGCTCGTGCCAGGGCGACGGTGACGGGCTGCAGGCGCAGGCGCTGGGTGCGGATCGGCATGCGGACAGGACCGACTCAGGGACCGGGGCAGGCCACCCTGGCATAGTTGAACTCGATGCCCCGCTGGCGATCACGAATCGTCCCGCTCACCACCGCGATGAGCGAGTCCCGGCCCCGGCGCAGGTAGCGGATGGTCTTCGGAAAATCGTGATCGGGGTTTGCGAAAACGAGCAGGGTGTCGCTGGCCTCAGTCGACGCGAACGTTGCGGGCGGTTGCCCCGAGGGGGTCGCCTCCAGTACCAGGCCGTCGGGGACCCTGCGGATCACCATCTGTTCCCAGGCGCGGAGGGTGTCGTCGCGGATGGTGCGCGACATTCCGGTCAGGGCGTCACCGACGGGTCGCAGCCAGACCTCGTCAATGATCAGGCCGGCGCTGGCCTCACGCCAGCAGCCGGCCATCCAGCCGGGGAGCGGTACCGGCGTCTGTTGCGCGCCAACCGGCTGGGCCAGGCCGAGCAGCGCCGCGAGCCCGAATGCGGCGCGGCTGGTCCGGTGCTGGGTCACCTAGCGGTTGTCGTAGACGTAGCTGTTGAGGTGCGCGATGGTCGTTGCCTGCTCGGCCAGCTGGTAGGCCAGGAGGTCGCCGATCGTGACCACCCCGGACAGCTGCCCGCTGCGCATCACGGGGAGGTGCCGGATCCGGCGGCGGGTCATCAGTTCGGCACATTCGTCCACTGTCATCTCTGCCGTCGTGGTCACCAGCGACGTTGTCATCACCTCGCGGATCGTGGTGGTCGAGGGTGCACGCGCCTCTGCCACGACCCGGCGGAGCATGTCGCGCTCGGTGAAGATGCCGCACAACTCCCCGTGTTCGGTGACGACCACCGCGCCGATCCCACGGGTGTTCATCAACCTGGCCGCATCCAGCACCGTCTGCTCCGGCTGGGCGGTGACTACCTCCGTGCCCTTCCTTGCAAGAATCTCGCGGACCGTCGCCATGTCGCCTCCTCGGGCTGGGGATACAAGGCGATCATACCGGCGAAAGCGGAATCGCGCCAGCCGGACCGGAACTCAGGCCGGTGGGTGCAGGTCCCGTACCATGAGGAAGTCCTGCTGCACATCCGCCCCGATGGTGAAGGAGACCATGCCGGCCTGGCGGAATCCGCACTTGAGGTAGAAGGCGATCGGCCGTGGAGCCGCTTCCCACACCGTCAGCCACAGGGACACCGCACCCCGGCCCCGTGCCTCCTCCACGGCGGCCGCCATCAGCGGCCCCGAGACGCCCCGACCGATCCAGGCCTGCTCCAGGTAGAACCGCACCAGCTGACGGGCCGGTTCGGGCACCGCGCCTGGCGTCTGGCCTCGCGCCAGCTCGGCGTAGCCGGCAACAACGCCGTCCACCTCCGCCAGCAGCACGGCGCCCTCGGGCTCGGCGAGTCGTTGGGCGAAGTAGGCTGTGCTGCAATACCGGACCAGGTGTAGCGCCAGGTCGGCGGGGGTGTTCGCGGGCCCGTATGCCGCCACGAAGGTCCGTTCCGCCAGGGCCGCGAGGTGGGAGGCCTCCCCCGGCTCGGCGCGGCGAACCGCAACGGCGGGCGGGGTCACGCGGGCAGGGGGCCTGGGTCCGGTTGTACCACCGTGGCACCCCAGCCGTCGTAGGCCCCGCCATGTGCCTCGGCCAGGGCCGTGAAGCGGGTTCGGAACTGCCTGAGTTCCGTCAGGACAGGCGTCATCGCCAGGCTACCGAGACAGAGCCAGTCGTGGCCCGGGTCCACCGCCTCCAGCCTGATGCTAAACCCCTCCTGCCGGAGCTTCTCTGCCACCGCCTGCGCGGCCGGTTCCGTCGGCAGGTAAAAGAAGAATTCCACCTCGTGCACCTGGCCGAGGTCGGAGCCCGCCGCCGCCAGCTCCATGAGGGTGTTGGCGTCCACGTCCTGCAACCGTTGCCCGCGCCGCTGGCCGGCGATCATCAGATACAGGCCGAACAGGCCCAGCGCGAGGAGCACACCGAGTGACATGGCGGACCCGTGGTGTCGCCCAGGCGTGAGTGCCGGGCTCGCCGAAGGTAATTCGACCAATCGTGGCCGGCTATCCTCGGGTGGTTGTCCCGGCACTCCACCGCCGCGAAGCAATTGGTACCCGGCCGGCCTCGGTGACCGGAACGCCTTCGGCCAGAAGCCGGAGGCGCTGATCCAGGCCGCCGGCCCCCGGGGGCAGGCTGATTCGGCCGGCGCTGTTGATGACGCGGTGCCAGGGAACAGCGGAACCCGATGGCAGGGCGTGAAGGGCGTAGCCGACCTGCCGGGCGTGGCCGGCCAGTCCGGCGATCCTGGCCACTTGTCCGTAGGTCGCCACCCGGCCCCGTGGAATCCGCCGCACGACGGCATAGATCCGCTCCCAGCGGGAAGCCGGCGGCCTCGGCATCACGCCGGGCGGGCGCTGGCCAACTCGGGCAGGGCCATGACGCCGACGGTCGCACTGCTGCCCGTGACGGTGCGGCGGTGATAGTCCACCTGGCCCAGGTGGTACCCCAGATGCACCGCCAGATGGAGCAGGAGATCCCCGGTGTCGAACCGGTGCGCGGCGAGCGTATCGGGAAATGGCCTCCCCAGCGCGTCGGGCTGGAGGGAGGACATGGTCCGATCCACCGCCTGCAGGGCCCGGTCCACCTCGGCGCAGAGTTCCGCCCGGGTAAGCCCGCGACGCGAGAACTCCGCCGCCCGGTCGCGGATGTATCCGGTGCTGCCCAGGCGGGTCCCGATGAAGTGCTGCAGGTTCCCGGCGAGGTGCAGCACCAGGGTTCCGCCGGAGTTTGTCAGTCCCGGTACCTCGTGCCAGGCCAGCGCATCGTCAGGGTAGGCCTCGACCTCGCGCCGGAGGGCGGTCAGGTCCCGCTGGAACAGCGCGGCGAGGGAACGGATGGTGTCGGTCATGGGGGGCCTCAGGCCGGCGCAGGCGTGGAGCGCTCGGCGATGCGACGGAGGTGGTGCGACGTGTGATACACCGTGAAGTAGAGCATCTCCCGCACGGAGAGCAGTCCGAGGAGGGGATGCGGAAGCTGGTGAGTATCGAGCGCCGACTCGGGCCAGCGACCGATGGCGTGCTGCAGCCCCACCGTGGCCCGCGCCCAGTCGTTGATGATCTCCTGGCGCCGGGCCGACAGGTCGGCCGGGGTGGCTTCGGGCCTGGGGGCGAACCGCCCCGCGCCACCGCCGGCCGAGAGCCGGTCCAGGTACCGCGCCGTCATGGCGTCGAACGTCATGGAGGGCGCGGCCGGCTGGCCGAAGCGAAGCCGGAGCATCCAGCGCGGCAGCCCCAGCGCCATGACCAGCGGGGTGGCCGACTTGGTCAGGTGCCGCACCTGTTCCGCTGGGGACCAGGCCTTCCCCTGGGGCGCAAAGAAGGCCTGATCGGTGAATGGGCCCAGCTGGGCCACGCCCGAGGACAATAGCGCCCCAAGCGCATGGCTGAGCTCAGTTCCACTGCGGGGAGAGCCCGTCATGTCGGCTCCGAGGGGGGAAACGACTGCAGGACGAAGGCGGCCAGGGCGAACTCCAGCCGATCCAGCCGGTCGTCTCCGACCTCCCGGTCGAGCGGAAGGCGCTCTCCGGCCAGGCTCCACTCGATATCCGTCCAGCGGGACACGATCTCATTGCCGGCCTGTCGCGCCGCCTCCAGCCAGAGCGCCTTCTCCTCCCCCTCCCACACCAGCCGGATTCGGTACGGGCCGCGCGAGAACTCCGCGAACCCATGAGGCTGGCCGCGTTCGGGAAGCTCGACCTGCACCGGCCGGAAGCCATAGGCCGCCGCCAACGGAGTCAGGCGCGCGCGGGCGTGCTCGAACGGGGCGGGGACTGGAGAGGTTCTAGGCATGCGGGCGCGGGCGCTTCGGCAGCTGGGCTGATGGTGGTTTCGCGGTTGTCGGTGCCACCGCGGCGGCCGGGCGCCGCCCCGATCGAAGCTAGGAGGTCCGTGCGGGCGTGGGCAAGGGCCGGCTCGGAGGATGCGCGGGTCTAGGTGATCTGGCGGAGCTCGCGGTTTTCAATGATCCGGACGCCGGGATGATCGTCGCGGGCGGCGCGCACCAGCGCCTCGGCCACCTGCCACGCAGCGACTGGCTGGTATCGACCCGGCATGAGAAACGAAAGCCGGCGGGCGACCTCCTCCCCCAGGCGGAACTCGGCCCGCTCCCCCAGGAGCAGGGAAGGCCGGACGATGGTCACGCTGGGGTACCGCAGGGCCAGAATCGCGGATTCCAGCTCTCCCTTGATCCGGTTGTACAACACTCGCGAGCTGGCGCTGGCGCCGACGGCGCTCACCAGCAGGAAATGCGATGCGCCCTGGGCCAGGGCCAGCCGGGCCAGCGCAAGGGGATAGTCGTGATCGACTCGCCGAAAGGCCTCCGGCGAGCCGGCCCGTCGCATGGTCGTACCGAGGGCGCAGACGACCTGCTTGGCCTGGAGGAAGGCTTGGGAGGTCTCGAGTTGCTCGAAATCGGTGAGCACCTCGGTGACCCTTGGCCGGCGGGCCTCCGGCGGCAGTGGCCGCCGCACCATGACCCGCACCTCAGGGACACCCGGGTCGGCGGCGAGCCGGCGCAGACACTCCCCGCCCACGAGACCCGTGGCACCGGCCAGCAGCACGACGCGCCGAGGCACGGGACCAGCCGGATCAGCGGGTGACAATCGAATCGACGATCACGACCGCCCGGTCGAGCAGCCACCGTCCGTCACCCGATTTGACAAAGAACGCGGCCATCCGCGCGAACTCCTCCGTCACTGGCTTGTCCGCCGGCTGATAGGCCTCGTGCATGGTGGCCAGCTGGAAGGCCCGGTCGCCCACGGCGGTGACTTCCTCGCTGGCGACATGAACGGCGGCCACCTTGTGGTTCGCGAGCCATCCGGCCAGGAGCGCGGTGGCCTGCTCGCGGCCCCGCATGGTGGGGGCACCGGTGGACGCCAGCACCACGTCCTCGGTGACCAGCGCCTTCCAGGCCGTTGTGTCCGCCGCCCGCTGGGCGGCGGCATACTGGCGCCAAAACTCGGCCAACTCGGCGGAGGGGTTGCCGATGCCGCCGGCACGCGGCGCCGCCTTCTGTATGGAGCAGGCGAGCAGCAGCAGGGACAGCGGAACAAGGCGATGAAGTGTTCGCATGATGGGAGTGGTTGCTGGTCGGGGTGAGTTAGAGTGCTTTCCACAGGTGCAGCGTTTCGGGGCGGTAGCCCAGGCGTTCGTAGAGGTCGAGCGCGCGGCGGTTCCCGGCGAAGACATTGAGGGTAATGGCCTCGTAGCCGAGCCCCCTGGCCCAGTGTTCGGCTTCCTCCATCAGCCGGCGGCCGAGGCCAACACCCTGAACCGCGGGATCAAGCGCCACGACCTCGACGTGCGCGTGTGGCCGTCCGGTAAAGTAGTCGGTGCGGGTGGACACGAAGAGCACGCCCACCGCGCGGCCGTCGGCACCGTCGGCCAGGAGGACCAGCGCGTCAGGGCTCGAGCCCGTCAGGGCCTGGTGGAGGATGACGTGATCGGCCCGGGCGATGTCCGCCGGCGTCCGCCAAGCCGGTACCGGGAAGGCCGCCAGCTGCTCGCTGAGGCGGTGAATCGCCGGTTCGTCCGCCGGCTCGGCGATCCGCAGCGTGAACGCGGGCGTGTCCGGGTCGCGCGTCACACGCCCTCCGGGGGCGTGTGGGATGGGGACAGTAGGTCGGCCTGCGGCGCCAGGACTCCTGCGCGCGCGGCCTCATGCATGGCCCCTGCCAACGCCGCGGCCAGGCGGCGATCGCGGCGCCGGATCCAGAGCCGCACCGTGCCGGCTTCCTCGCTCGGGACGGCCGCGAGGGCCTGCATGTCGTTGCCGGCGATCTCCAGCCGTGGGCGCCACCATCCACCCGCCAGGCGCACCGAGCGCAGCCGCTCCAAGGGAACCGAGAGGGATTCGGCGGGCAGGGCCATGAGGTCGGAACGGACCGACGTCCCTTCGACCTCATCGGTGGCGGCGGTACCGGTCCATTCGAGGTGGAGCAGCCTGCCGTCGAAATGCACCAGCCCATGAAAGGCGAACGTGGTCCAGGACGTCACCGATGCCGGGGCGAGGTTGTCACGGGCCGGAACCTTCAGGCTGAAGGGGAGCGGGATCATGAGGGCCAGGGTGTGCGGTGGGATGCGGCCTTGTGATCAGCCAGCCAGGAGTTGCCGAGTGTGATGCTGGTTGTGGACCGTCGCGAACCGGAGCGCTTCACTTGCCTCCATCCGGCCGAAGACGTGATGGGTGAATCCCCGTGTTGCATGATCCCCGACGAAGGCCATCTCGGCACGTTGCACCGCCGCCGCGAGGCCGGCGAGCAACGCTTCCCGTTCGAAGGGGCCGGGCCCGGGCATGAGTTCCCGTGGCGCACGGGCACCGGTCGGGATCGCACCGTCGTCCAGGATCCTGCGCAGGTACCTGAATCGCAGAAACAGGCGGAGCCACCAGGAAGTCCTCACCCGCAGGCCAGGGCCACCGACGGCCTCCCGGGCGACCGTTTCGTAGGTCAGCCGCAGGTGCTCCGCCACCTGCGCCGGCGACCACTTGCCCTCGGCTCGCGGCGCCTCCCACAGCGACGGCGGTACGCGCTGGGCCCGTGCGAGAAACTCCTCCACCGAGCGGCGATGCCGGGCGGTCACGGCGGTCCAGTCGAGATCATCGGGCATGCGGGGTCGTGGTCGAAGGTGGCCGGCCGGGCCTGTCCTCGGCGCGGGTGATTCCAGGAAACCGCCGGGCGCGCGCCCCGGCAACGGCCCAGGCGCTATCCCTCACCTGCGGGCAGAAAATGCTCCCACCAGTCGGTCTCCAGCGCCTGCTGGAGCAGCCCGAGCCGGCGACTCAGGAACCGTTCCATGTAGGCCGTGAGGACGAGCCGCTCCGCCAGGCGGCCGGCGACCCCCAAGGGGGCACGGAACTCGAAGACCTCCGTGATGCGGGTGCCCGACGCAATCGGGTCGAAGTGATGATCGTGGTGGAACCAGGCGAAAGCGCCCCGGACCTGTGAGTCGCGAAAGTGGGACGGCCGGGTGAACTGGGTGATCCGGCTGGTGAGCCGCTGGCGCACGCCGAAGTGGCGCGCCTCCCACGTCACTTCCTCGTGCAGCGCCAGCAGCCCGGCATGGCGACCGGCGATCACTCGCTCGCCGGTGCCCCGCGTGGAGATCAGATGAAAGTCCACGCTTCTGGCCAGGTCGAAGCACCGCTCCACCGGTGCCCGGACTTCCGCCGACAGCCGGATCGTGGCCAAGGCGCGCTAGCGCAAGGGGACCGTGGCGTACTGGAGCACCGCGGCGTAATGACAGACGCTCCCGGCCAGCACAAAGAGGTGCCACACGGCATGACGGTACCGGAGCCGGTCGCGGAGATAGAATGGCACCCCGGCGGTGTAGCAGAGCCCGCCCGCGATCAGCCAGACCAGGCCGCCTGCGGGGAGCGCCTCCGCCAGCGGACCGATCGCCAGCACGGCCAGCCACCCCATGCCGACGTAGAGGAGGATCGACAGACGGGGAAAACGGAAGCCGAGGAGGGTCTTGTACAGGATGCCGAATGCAGCCAGGCCCCAGATGACGCCAAACAAGGTCCAGCCCCAGGCGCCGCTCAGCACACCCAGGGTAAACGGTGTGTAGCTGCCGGCGATCAGCAGGTAGATCGCCGAGTGATCCACGATCCGCAGGACCCGCTTCGCCCGCGAAGGTGGCAGGGCATGGTAGAGCGTTGAAGCGGCATACAGAATCACCAGCGTCGCGGCAAAGACGCTGCACGCCACGACCTGTCGGGCCCCGCCGCCGTTGACGGCGACCAGCACCAGCGTTGGCAGCCCGACCAGGCTGGCGGCGAGCCCGGTGCCGTGGGTGAGGGCGTTGGCCAGTTCTTCGCGCCGGGACTGGGGTCGGTCAGCAGACATGCCGGAAAGATAGCCTCCCGGGCCGCAAGCTACGGCGCGGTGTCCTGAATTCGGCCTGGGGCGGTGAATGTGATATCCACCTCATAGCCGGTGGACGCAAACAGCGCCGACAGCACGTTCCGCGCTCCGGCCTGGGCATGCTCCTGGACTCCGAGTTCGTTGGCCGCCGAGGTTAGGCGGGAGCGCGCCAGCTGGTAGATCGCGTCGCGATCCTCGGGGTGGAAAGGATTCCACAGCCCGCGGCTCTCGTCATAGGTCTTCAGCTGGGTAATGTCGATCCCGAGGAGCGTCGCCCGGGGCAGGGTGAGGTGAATCTTCCGCGCCGCCGCATCGATCCGGGCTCGGGCGTGGTTGGCCAGGTCGAAACCCACCATCGCCGTCCCCGAGGCCACCACCAGCGATCGTTTGGTGGATCCCAGCCGGGTGTGCTCGAAGGTGATCACGTCCCGGAGCGCCACCTCGGTGGTCACCAGGCTGGCCACCGACCGCAGCTGTTCCAGGATGGCTGCCTCTTCGATCCGGGTTTCGCCCCGGCCCCAGAAGAGGTTCCACACGCCTGTCCCCCGGGGAGCGAGGACCCACCCCGCACCCAGACCGACCAGGAGGGCCAGTAGCAGATAGCGCAGGCGCATGCTCGTCTCGGTGTCGGTGCGGTGTGGGCCGGCGGGCGGGACCGGAGTCATCCGTCCGTGCCAGGCGCCTGGGGCAACGGCTTCGCGAACCGCAGGCCCTGATCCGCGTACCCGAGGCGGCGATAGAAGGCGTAGGCCTCCTCGTGGGTGGGTCCGCTGTTCACCTCGATCCGGCACAGGCCCATCGCC
This sequence comes from uncultured Gemmatimonadaceae bacterium, assembly GCA_964449145.1. Taxonomy (GTDB): domain Bacteria; phylum Gemmatimonadota; class Gemmatimonadetes; order Gemmatimonadales; family GWC2-71-9; genus JADJOM01. The sequence continues at coordinate 45,166 of CAYUYF010000008.1, forward strand.
GTGAAGTGCTGTTCCGCCGCCTCCACCAGCTGACGCCCGACTCCGTGGCCCCGCTCGGTCGCGGCGACGGCGATTCCGGTGATCCGGCCGACGGCGGTCGGGCGGTGCAGCGTGGGGGTGCAGTGCAGGGTCATGAAGCCGAGGAGCTCGCCGTCGAGGACCGCGACCATCACGCGTCCGGTGGTATCGGCGGCGAGCAGCCGCTGCAGGCGCTCGCTGACGGCTGCAGTCTCGCTCGGGTATCCCAGCGCCGCGAGCAGCGGCACCAGTCCCGCCGCGTCCGCGGGGCGCGCATCACGAATCGTTGGTCGTGCCATGGCATGTGCCTTCGGCGGCGGCGGCAGGGAAGCACGGATCGATCAAGCTACGGCGGCGCGGGGCGTTTCGGCAACGGCCCCGGGCGGCAATGTCGCCGCAAGAATCGGATAGCCCGACCGGGCGGCTCGCATAGCTTGGAGGCCACGCCGGCGGGAATGGCCCGTCGGCGAGGGTCCCACTCCTCGACGAGGTGCCTCTCGTGCATGTGACGCTAGATCCCGCCATTCTCTACTTCGGAACCCCAGTGGTCCTGGTGAGTTCCCGCAATGAAGACGGCTCGCCCAATCTGGCGCCGATGTCCTCGGCGTGGTGGCTCGGTCGCAGCTGCCTGCTCGGGTTCGGCGCCCGTTCCAAGACCCCGGCCAACATCCTGCGGACCGGGGAGTGCGTGCTCAACCTCCCGTCGGTGGACCAGGTGGAGGCCGTCAATCGCCTGGCCCGGACCACCGGCTCGGACCCCGTGCCGCCGCACAAGCTGGGCATGGGCTATCGCCATGAGAAGGACAAATTCGCGGTGGCGGGGCTGACAGCCGAGGCGTCGCTGTCCGTGAGTCCGCCGCGGGTTCGCGAGTGCCCGGTCCAGCTCGAAGCCCGGCTCCAGGCCAGCTTGCCGCTGGCGCAGAACGACCCGGATCGCCGGGGGAACCTGATCGCGCTGGAGGTCCGCATCATCCGGGTCCACGTGGAGGAGTCCATCCGGCTGTCGGGCCATGACCACCGGATTGACCCCGATCGCTGGCGCCCCCTGATCATGAACTTCTGCCAGTTCTACGGACTCGGCGACCGGGTGCACCACTCCACACTCGCCGAGATTCCCGAGTCGGCATACCGGCCGGCCCGCTCGAGACCGGCGGAGGAATTACGGGCCGTTGCCGCCGGATGAAGTTCGCCGCGTGGGTGGCGTTCGTCGGGGAGGGGGCGGCTGCGCTGGCGCTGCGCGAGGAGTGGGTGATGAGGCGCGCCTACCGTCCCCCCCTCCCGACGGCGGGCTGGAACAGGAGCACCACGAAGAAGGTGAGGAACAGCATCGCGAAGAGCAGCGCCCACCACCGTTCGGCGCGCACCCCGCGCACACGGGCGGCGGCGCGATGCAGCGGCGCCCGGATCGCAGCCAGGAGTCCGGCCCCGGGCGCGTGGGTGGTCTTGTCGAGCGTGGTGACGAGCCGGTAGACGGTCATGGGTCGCCTCTAGCGAACGGGGTGGAGGCTCAGGGCGTCATCCCCGAAAAATGTACGGGGTGGGACATCCAGCGGCCAGCGACCGGCTTATCGGCGCGACGCGGTGAACCGACCCTGGGAGAGAGGGCCCGGGAACCCCGTCCACTGCCACTCGCCACGCCATCCTGCACGGGTAGCCACCGCCGTGAGGCCGACGTTGTTGTCGGCGAACCCGGGATTCAGGTCCAGCCAGAGGGTGTCCCTGTGCCGGCTCCCCGCCAGCTGGCCGGTTCCCACCTGCGGTCCCACCCGCTCGGCCGTATCCGCCCCGGCGACCCAGGCAATGCGCCAGGAGCCGGTGACGGTGGTATCATCGGGAAACTGCAACTGGATGATTCCCTTGAGGATCGGCTCCCCTGAGGCGCTGAAGGCGCTGTAGTCGAGTCGGTTGTCGCGCAGCCCTGCAGGGGCCGCAGGACCGCTGGAACATGCGAGACACAGCAACAGCAGGCCGGTCTGGATGGGTCTCATTCGCCCCTCCGGGCGGGTCGCGGTCGTGGCGCTCGGGCCGAAACGGACGGCTCTCATGGGAGACCCTGGGTCGAGGCCGGCGGTCACATCGCGGACCACTCAGGCCCCCGCCGCCCGCTCGAGATACCGGTGCAGCGACCGCCGCGCCCGGACCCGGATCGCCTCCTGAAACGGCGGAGCCCAACCCAGCAGAACTCCGGTGGGTCCCAGTGCCTGTCGCGCCCAACGTGTCAGGCTGAAATCGTCACGGTGGGTCGCGATCAGGCCGTGTTCAAACCGGAAGCTGGCGGCGACGGAGTTATGGACCGCCCGTCCGCTGGGGCCATAGCTGTACCACGCCTCCCAGCGGGCGGTGCCGGACTCGACCGTGGCTTCGATGTCCCGGAACGCGATGCGAAGGTCGGTCCCCCGCTCGCACAGCATGCGCCACATTCCGGCCACCTCCGGCCCCCGCAGTCCGACGAAGACCGGATCCGAGAAGGTGGCGTCGGGCGCATAGCATGCCGCCATCGCGCCGTGATCCCGCCGGGCGAAGGCCGAGTAGAATCGTTCAATGAGGGCCGCATGGGCCCCGGAGTCAGGCATGGTCTCCTCGTCGCCCCGCTACCGCGGCGGGGGCGGACATCGCGTCCGTGGGCTCGATGAGCCGGAGCCGCAGCGCGATATCCGAGCGGGGGACCCGGACAGCGGGCTGGTGCGGCTCGAATCCGGCCCGGCGGTACATCTCCACCGCGCGGTGCAGTACTGCGGCGGTTTGCAGCTCCATGGTGTCGAACCCCTCCCGTCGCGCGACCTCGATCATGTGGGCCAGGAGTCGCCTGCCGGCCCCCTGGCCCCTGGCCTCGGGGCGGAGGTACATCTTGCGGAGCTCGACGGTGTTCCCCTCCACCGGGTACAGCCCTGCACAGCCCAGCAGTCGGCCCTGACTGTCAACCACCAGCTCGAACCTCCCGCCGTGCGCCAGATAGCTGCGCTGCAGATCGTCGAGGTCGGCGTCCGTCCCGGCCGGGTCCGGGGAAAAGCCGAACTCGGTCAGGACACCGAACACCAGCTCTCGTACCGCCGGCGTGTCCGCCCCGGTGGCGGAGCGAAACTCGGTCGCGATCACCGCAGGCGGCAGGTCGGCACTATTTCCAGAAGTACGATCCGAACCAGTAGTCATGGCTCACATCCAGCAGCAGGTCCCGGAGCGTTTCGATGGACGCGCCGTCTGCCGCGGTGACCGCGATGGCGAAGGGGCCGCCTCCAGATCCCAGAATGGCCGACAGCAGCCAACAGGGGCGGCCGTAAACCTCCAGAGGCTCCTGCACCGCTTCGGAGCGGCCAGCGGCGAGAAACCGGCTGGAGAGCGCCAGGATCGCCGGCCAGTACGCGGAATTCTTGCTGGCCCGCTCGAAGCGGGCCTCGGTGCTCGAGGGCGTGGGGCCTTCGCGCAGCAGGGCCGCCTTGATCTCCGGCCGGCCCCGAAACCGTTCCAGGTGATGGGGCTGCTCAGCGTCCATCAGCCCGGCTTCCCCGGGGTTCGGTCCGGCGCCGGCTCCCAGCCGTCGTATTCACCACGTTCCGTGAGGGTAAGCGCCTCGAAATGCTGCCGGAGGCGGTGCATGGTGTCGTGAGTGGGCGCCAGCTCGCCCGAGACCAGGCAGAGCCACCCGCGGCCGGCCGGCGCCGGGGTGATCTCGGCCCGCAGCCCCGGTTCACCCAGCTGCCCCGCCACCCGCTCGGCCGCTGCCCGGTCGGGCAGATAGAGGTGGAATCTCAGTGGCACGGGATCCCGCAGGTTCGCCCCCGACTGGCGCAGCTGGGCGAGCAACAGGGAATCGGGATCCGCTTCGGGCGGCCGTGGCACGGACATCTGCCGGATCAGCAATACGGCCGCGATCACCGCCAGCGGCAGGAGCACGAGGTACAGCATGGTTCGTCCCCCAGGTGCAAGGTTGATCGCGGGCGTTCCCAAGCCCTTCGGCCCCCCCTCCGGCCGGCGGCGGGCCGCTCACTTCAGGCCTAATACTGGGGCTTCCAGGGGCCGAGCGCCAACGGCGGCCGGGGGGCGCCCCTAGGGGGCGTCTGCCAGCGGCGCGGCGAGCCCAAGTGGCATCTCCACGTGCACCGACCCGTCCACGACCTCCTCCGTCACGGCGAGGCCGCTGTGGGCAAATACCTTCAGCATCGGGTGGTTGTCGGGAAGGACCTCCGCGACAAAGGCGCGAATGCCAAGCTGGCGGCCGATCGCGGCCAGGTGCCGCAGCAGGTGGGTGGCGATGCCTCGGCCCTGCATTTCATCCCCGACCGTGAACGCCACCTCGGCGAGATCCGCCCCGCGCGCTGCCGGGAGCCGGACGAACCGCGCCACCGCGACCAGTTCTCCGGGATGGTGGTGCCCGCTGGCGGTGTCGAGCTCCTGATCCAGCACCACCACCAGGGCTACATGATTGCGGAAGTCCACCTCGGTGAGGTAGGTAAGCTCAGTGTCGCTGAGGCTGCTCTTGGTCTGGAAGAAACGATGGTAGACGCTCTGGGTGGAGAGCTGCCTGAAGCCGTCGCGAAAGGCGGCCTTGTCCGACGGCCGCACCGACCGCAGGCGCACTACCGTGCCGTCGCGCAGGGTCTCCCTCGCCGAGTAGTCTCGCAGGTCGGTCATCGTGGGGAGTAATCTACGCTGCCTGACCATCCGCGGTCTCGGTGCCTGCCCATCCCGTGGCGGCAGGTGCGGGTGAGGTGCGTATCGAGCTGACGGGTCCTTCAGGGTGGGGGCAGGAGCAGGTGCGCCTCATCCGGATGGGCGCGGAACCAGGTCGCCACGTAGGAACAGCTCGGGATGATGCGGCACCCCTCGGCGCGCGCGTAGGCCATCGCCTCCGCTACCAGGAGCGCCGCGATCCCCCGGTCACGGGCCGCCACGGGGACATGCACGCTGTAGATGTCGAGCACCCCGTCCAGCGGCTGGTACGCCAGGACGGCCTTGCCCTCGGTGAGGTGGACCACAAACCGGTGGCCGGCCAGGTCATGTTCGATATCCACGAGGTGCTTCGGCAGCCTAGTTGTCGGCCACGATGATCGAGGTGACGCCGCCGGCAGCGCTGCTGTCCATGACGATCACCGTGACGCGCTTCCCATCGGCGACGGTGAAGGCCCCGGAGAGATGCAGGGTGTCCGGCTGATTCTCCGGGGTGACCAGGATCTCCCACGCCCCCGGATCACTCTGGAGGTAGGGTGAGACCGCCCCGTAGGCGAACGGAAACATGACATTCACGAAGCTGGGGAAGTCCGGCTGTGTGCGGAAAATGCTGAGCGCCGGTGCCAGCGCCGCCGCATGCATCACCCGCAGCTTGCTCTTGCCTGCCGGCACGATGGCCCCGGTGTCGGCGAGCGCCGCCGGCACCACGATCCCCGACGAATCCCGCGCCACCACGGTCAGGCTCGCGCCCTCGGTGATCTCGATGTTATGGGTGGAAGCCTGGGTGCCGCCGCCGGTGGGGGTGAGGGTCAGGGTATGCTGCCCGGCCGCCACGGCGGTGGGGGCGGAAATCGTTCCGGCCGCCAGCGTGAGCAGCAGGTTTCCGTCAACCCTGACTGCGACGGACGGGGCACTGCCGACCGCCTGCACCATGCGGATGACGCCGGTCGGCTGGGCCCCACCGGAGTCGGTGCTGCTGCTGCATCCGCCGAGGCCCGCGGCCAGCGCCAGGCCTGACACGACAAATCGGCAACGCATTGCTGTCCTCCCTCTCGCCGGGTATCGGACCGCGTCTGCGAACCTTCACGCGGGCACGAAAGATGGCAGTGCCGGCAGCCAGACGGAACCGACGTTCGGAGATGCAACGTGAGGTGAGGGGAGCTCTGGAACGCAGCCGGCGGCGGGGATCGATCCCCGCCGCCGGCTGGGCGGGAGGCGATGGCCTTCGTCTAGACGGTGGCCCGGGTGCGGTCCATGGTGCCGCGCTCGGCGAGGGCCGATTGGGCCGCCGCCAGCCGGGCGATCGGCACCCGGAACGGCGAGCAGCTCACGTAGTTCATTCCCAGGCTGTCGCAGAAGGCCACGGACTTCGGCTCCCCGCCGTGTTCGCCACAGATCCCCAGCTTGAGGTCGGCCCGCGTCTTCCGTCCCAGTTCGCACCCCATGGCGATCAGCTTTCCCACGCCGTTCTGGTCCAGCACCTGGAAGGGATCGTCCTCGATGATGCCATGCTCGAGGTAGAACGGCAGGAAGCGGCCGGCGTCGTCGCGGGAGAGCCCCCAAGTGGTCTGGGTGAGGTCATTGGTCCCGAAGGAGAAGAACTGCGCCTCACGGGCGATTTCATCGGCGGTCAGCGCGGCCCGCGGCAGCTCGATCATGGTGCCGAGCAGGTAGGGCACCGTGATCTGCTTCTCCCGGAACACCTCCTCGGCGATCTGGCGCACCACCAGCGCCTGCTTGCGGAATTCCACCACGCTCGCGGTGAGCGGAATCATCACCTCCGGCTGGACCCGGCCTTTCCGGAGCGCCACGGCGCAGGCGGCCTCGAAGATGGCGCGGGCCTGCATGGCGGTGATTTCGGGATAGATGAGCCCCAGCCGGCAGCCTCGCAGTCCCAGCATCGGATTGGCCTCCTGCAGGCTATCCACGATGCGCTGCACCTCAGCCGCCGGCTTGCCCAGCGTCTTGGCCATCTCCTGGATGTCGCTGGCCTCCTTGGGCAGGAACTCATGCAGCGGCGGATCCAGCAGCCGGACGCAGACCGGATGGCCCTCCATGGCGCGGAAGATGGCCTCGAAATCCCCGCGCTGCATCGGCAGCAGCTTGGTCAGGGCCTTCTTGCGGCCTTCCTCGTCCTGGGCCAGGATCATCTCCCGCATGGCGAGCAGCCGGCCGCCCTCGAAGAACATGTGCTCGGTGCGGCAGAGCCCGATGCCTTCAGCGCCGAAGTCGCGGCCCCGGTGGGCGTCGGCGGGGGTATCGGCGTTGACCCGGACCCGGAGATGGCGGACCTTGTCCGCCCACTGCATCAGGCGGGTGAAGTTGCCGGAGAGCTCGGGCTCCTGGAGTTCCGCCCGGCCGGCGTAGACTCGGCCGTTGCCGCCGTCGATCGTGATCCACTCGCCCTGGGACAGCGAACGGCCGTTGACCGAGAACCGGTGGTGAACCTCGTCCACTTCCAGGTGCTGGGCGCTGGCCACGCAGGGCTTGCCCAGGCCGCGGGCCACCACTGCCGCATGGCTGGTCATGCCGCCCCGGGCGGTCAGGATGCCCTTGGCGGCCACCATGCCGTGGAAATCTTCGGGGCTGGTTTCCCGGCGCACCAGGATGACCGCCTCACCCTTGCGGGCCAGCTGCTCGGCCAGGTCGGCATCGAAGATCACGGTGCCGGCGGCCGCGCCGGGCGAGGCCGGCAGCCCGGTGGTCAGGAGATCCACCTCACTGTCAGGGTTGATCGTGGGGTGGAGCAGCTGGTCGAGGTCGTTGGGCGGTATCCGGGCCACCGCTTCATCCTCGCTGATGGCGCCCTCGTCCACCATTTCGCAGGCGATGCGGACCGCCGCCGGACCGGAGCGCTGGCCCCGACGGGTCTGCAGCATGTAGAGCTTGCCGCGCTCGATGGTGAATTCCATGTCCTGCACGTCACGGAAGTGCCGCTCCAGCACCCGGGCGATGCGGTCCAGCTCGGCGTACGCGGCGGGCATCTCCTCCTTGAGCTGGGCGATGTCATGCACATGGCGGGTACCGGAGACCACATCCTCACCCTGGGCATTGAGGAGGTACTCGCCGTAGAGCCGCCGTTCGCCGGTGGAGGGGTCGCGGGTGAAGGCCACGCCGGTCCCCGAGTCCTCGCCGATGTTGCCGAACACCATCGTGACGATGTTGACGGCCGTCCCCATGGTGTCGGGGATGTCGTGCAGCTTGCGGTAATCGACCGCCCGCCGGGTGTGCCAGCTCTCGAAGACGGCGGCGATGGCACCCCAGAGCTGATCCATGGGATCGTCGGGCCAGGGGCGCCCGCTCACCTTCTCGGCGTGCTTCTTGTACTCCTTGACCAGCGCCTGCAGCTCCGCCGCCGAGAGGTCGATGTCGCGGACCGCCCCCGCCTTCTTCTTCCGGGCTTCCAGCATCTGCTCAAAGGGTGCCTTGGGCAGGTCCAGCACCACCGTGCTGTACATCTGGACGAAGCGCCGGTAGCTGTCCCAGGCGAACTGGGGGTTGCCGCTGTCGCGGGTGAGTCCCTCCACCGTGGTCTCGTTGAGGCCGAGATTCAGGATGGTGTCCATCATCCCCGGCATGGAGACCGCTGCGCCGGACCGGACCGAGACCAGCAGCGGTCCTTCCTTGCCACCGAAATGCCGGCCTGTCGCCGCCTCCAGCCGCTGCAGGCTGGTCTCGACCTGCGAGCGGAGCCAGGGTGGAAACTGGCGGGTTTCGAGGTAGGTCAGGCACAGCGACGCGGCGATGGTGAAGCCCGGCGGCACCGGGATTCCGAGGTTGGTCATCTCCGCCAGGCCGGCGCCCTTGCCGCCCAGCACGTCCTTCATGGTGGCGGTGCCGTCCGCGCGGCCCTGCCCGAAGAAGTAGACGACGGGCTGGGAGTAGGTGCCGCTCATACCGGGGCCGCGATCGGCGGGGCGTGGCGCAGAGTCACAAGGTCCTCGGAGACTTCGGTGGGGTAGGCGCCGGAGAAGCAGGCGTGGCAGAACTCCTGCCGGGTGCCGGCCGCGGCCAGCATGCCATCAAGCGAGAGATAGCCCAGGGTGTCGACCCCGAGATACTGGCGAATTTCCTCGATGCTGTGATTGGCGCCGATCAGTTCCTCGCGCGTCGGCGTGTCGATGCCGTAGTGACAGGGCCCGGTAATCGGCGGGCTGCTCAGGCGGAGATGGACCTCACGGGCCCCGGCGGCGCGGATCATCTGCACCAGTCCCTTGCTGGTGGTGCCGCGAACCAGGCTGTCGTCCACCATCACGACCGACTTGCCCTCGATGACGCCGCGGACCGGGTTGAACTTGATCTTCACCTTGGCCACCCGCAGCGCCTGGCTGGGGTTGATGAACGTCCGGCCGACGTAGTGGTTCCGGATCAGGCCGTTCTCCAGCTTGATCCCCGAGACATCCGCGAAGCCCAGCGCCATGGCGTTGGAGCTGTCCGGTACGCTGAAGACGACCTCCGCGCCCGGGGCCGGGTGCTCCCGGGCCAGGGTCCGGCCCAGTTCGCGCCGGACCCGGTCGACCGACTCGCCGAAGACCCGGCTGTCCGGCCGGGCGAAATACACCAGCTCGAACACGCAGCGGCTGACCGGCCGGGGTTTGAACCGTGGCAGCTCGGTGATGCGGCCGTCCTCGATCTTGAGGAACTGGCCCGGCTGCAGCTCGCAGACCATGGACGCGCCCACCAGGTCCAGCGCGCAGGTCTCCGAGGCCACGACCACGCCGTTGCCCAGTCGTCCCAGCACCATGGGCCGGAAGCCGCGGGAGTCCACCACGGCGTAGATCGTGCGGCCCACCGACATCAGCAGGGTGAAGGCGCCCTCACAGCCCTCCAGCGCCTCCCGGATCTGCAGCTCCGCCGTGGGCTGCCGCGACCGGGCGATGAGGTGGAGGATCACCTCGGTGTCGCTGGTGGTCGTGAAGATCGCACCCTGGTCCACCAGCTCTTTCCGCAGGGCGGGGGCGTTGGTGAGGTTGCCGTTGTGGGCGATGGTCAACGGCCCGCGGCGGTAGTCGATCAGGAGCGGCTGCGCGTTGGCCAGCACCGAACTCCCGGCCGTCGAGTAGCGGGTGTGCCCCACGGCGACATCTCCGTCCAGCCGGCCCAGGCTGGTGTCATCGAAGTTCTCCGAGACGAGCCCCATTCCCCGCTGGGCGCGGGCCTGCCCGGCGGCATCGACCGCCACGATGCCGGCACTCTCCTGCCCCCGGTGCTGCAAGGCATAGAGTCCGAGATAGGTGAGGCGGGCCGCGTCTGGGACGCCGGAAACCCCGAAGATGCCGCACATGTTGTCCTGCTGCCCCTTTCTATCGATCCTCGACCACATGCGCCATGCGGCGCGGGATTGCATTGAAATAGGTGTCCCGGAGCTGCGCCACCGGCCACCGGTAGCTGCCCGACGCCGTCGTAATCCGCAGTTCTCCCCCCGCATCGCCCACAGTGCCGATGCCAGCCGCCGGCACGCCGAAGCGCCGGGCCAGCGCCACCAGGGCATCCTCATCGGCCCGGCTCACGCTCAGCACCGCCCGCCCGTGCCCTTCGGCGAACAGCAGCGCCGCGTCGTCGGCGGACGCCCCCGGGACGCGCACCTCGGCGCCCAGTCCCTGGGTCGCGTACGGTCCACCCATCACGGCCTCGGCGAGCGCCACCGCCAGCCCGCCCGCGGAGCAATCGTGGGCGGAATGGGGGAGGTGCTGGCGCGCGGCCTCCGCCAGGAACTGCTGCAGCGCCCGCTCCGCCCCCAGGTCCACCGGCGGCTGCGTGCCCCCCACGAATCCGGCGAGGTGGGCCCAGTACGCCGACCCCCCCAGCTGGGCGGGCGCAGGATCGCCCACGAGCACGATCCGGTCCCCGGAAAACCGGAAGTGACTCGGGACCCGGCAATCAATCTGCTCCAGCAGCCCGACCATGCCGACGGTCGGGGTCGGGTCAATCGCGCCGGAGGGACTTTCATTATACAGGCTCACGTTCCCGCCCGTCACCGGTGTCTCGAACGCGCGGCACGCATCGGCGATGCCTCGACACGCCTCGGTGAACTGGAAGAAGACCTCCGGCCGCTCCGGATTGCCGAAATTCAGGCAGTCGGTGATGCCGAGGGGCACCGCGCCGGTGCAGGCAATGTTGCGCGCTGCCTCCGCCACCGTGGCCTTGCCCCCTTCGTACGGATCCAGCGCCACCAGGCGACTGTTGCAGTCCACCGTCACCGCCAGCCCCACGCTGCTGTGACCCACCCGGAGCACGCCGGCATCGCCGCCGGGGCCGAGCAGGGTGTTGGCCTGCACGGTGGAGTCGTACTGCTCGAAGACCCAGCGCTTGGACGCGATGGCCGGTTCATCCAGCAGCGCCAGCAGGTCCGCCTCCACCCGGGCCGGACGCGTCGGGCCCGGGGCGAGGCGGCGCGCCCTGGCGGCGTCCGACTCCCGGGCCTCCGGATGGTAGATCGGCACGTCGTCGATCAGCCGCTGCCCCGGAATCTCGGCCACGGTCACCCCGCCATGCCGGATCCGGTACATCCCGTCGTCGGTCACCCGGCCGATCGGCGTCGCATCCAGCTCCCACTTCTGGCACACCGCCCGGATCGCGTCCACCTGCTCCGGCAGGGCGACGATGAGCATGCGCTCCTGCGATTCGCTGAGCATGATCTCGTAGGGGGTCATGCCGGCCTCGCGGACCGGGACCTTGTCGGTCTCGATCTCTACCCCCACACCTCCTCGGGCCGCCATCTCCGCCGACGAGCTGGTGAGCCCGGCCGCGCCCATGTCCTGGATGGCCACGACCAGGCGCTTCTCGATCAGCTCCAGGGTGGCCTCCAGCAGCAGCTTCTCGGTGAACGGATCGCCGACCTGCACCTGTGGCCGGCGGGCTTCGCTCTTCTCCGACAGGTCCTCGGAGGCGAAGCTCGCCCCGTGGATCCCGTCGCGGCCGGTGCTGGAGCCCATGGCGAGGATCACGTTGCCCACCCCGTGGGCCTTGGCCAGGGTGAGGTCTTCTTCGCGGAGCAGCCCGACGCACATGGCGTTGACCAGCGGGTTGCCGGTGTAGCCGGGAGCGAAATCCACCTCCCCGCCCAGGGTGGGGACGCCCACGCAGTTGCCGTAGTCCCCGACCCCCTTCACCACGCCGGCAAAGAGATACCGGTTGCGGGGTGAGTCCAGGGGGCCGAACCGGAGGCTGTTGAGCACGGCGACCGGCCGGGCGCCCATGGTAAAGACGTCCCGCAGGATACCGCCCACGCCGGTGGCCGCACCCTGGTAGGGCTCCACTGCCGAAGGGTGGTTGTGCGACTCGATCTTGAAGGCCACGGCCCACCCGTCAGGCAGGCGCAGGACGCCGGCGTTCTCCCCGGGGCCCTGCACCACGTGCGGTCCCTCGGTCGGAAATGTCCGCAGCACCGGCTTGGAGTGCTTGTAGGAGCAGTGTTCCGACCAGAGTGCGCTGAAGATCCCCAGCTCGGTCAGGGTAGGGTCGCGCCCCAGCATCGCCTCGATCCGCTGGTACTCCAGCTCGTTGAGGTTGTGCTCCTTCACCACAGCCGGCGTCACGGGGCGCTCGCCGGCGAAGGGCTGGGCGCTGGTGGCGGGTTGGCGGGTCGTCGTCACCTACTTCTTCTTCCCCTTCAGGCTGCCCATGAAGTCTCCCAGGGCACGGCCCATGAACCCGCGGGTCTCCAGGTCCACCACCGCTTCGATCTCGCCCGCATCCAGCCAGACTCCGGCGCAATCCGGGCAGCGGTCAATCTGGATCTTGTGGAAGTCCTCGGTCTGGAGGTGCCCGCCGCACTTGGGGCAGCGCATGTGATGCGACTGGCGCTCGTTGTCCTGGTTGCGCTTCAGGGTTTCCTGCCGCTTGCGCTCCAGGCGCTCCATCTCGAGCTTGGCGAAGTACTCGTCTTCGTTCCTGCTGGGCTTGTCGGTCGTCATGGTCGTCAGTTCAGGTTGAGGTGCATCGTCAGGTCAGCGGCCGCCGGCGCGGACCGGCGCCCAGGCGAGCACGGAGGTGAAGAACTTGAGGCCGTCGGTGTTGCCGAGGACCGGGTCGGCCGCCCGGTCAGGGTGGGGCATGAGGCCGACCACATTGCCGTCGGTGTTCGCGATGCCGGCGATCTCATCCAGTGAGCCGTTGATGGTCTCCGGCAGGGCCCCGCCGTCGAGCCCCACGTAGCGCACCACGATCCGTCCCTCGCCCTCCAGCCGCCGCAGGGTCTCGGGATCGGCGGCGAACCGCCCCTCTCCATGGGCCACCGGCATCCGAAGGAGGTCGCCCCGGGCGTACTGCGATGTGAAGGCAGTATCGGTCTGCTCGACCCGGAGGGCCACCGGCCGGGACACGAAGCTCAGCCGGCTGTTTCGCATCAGGGCGCCAGGAAGCAGGCCGGCCTCACACAGGATCTGGAATCCGTTGCAGATCCCCAGCACCGGGCCGCCCGCCTGGGCAAAACGCTGCACCGTGGCCATCACCGGGCTGAACCGGGCAATGGCCCCGGAGCGGAGATAGTCGCCGTAGCTGAAGCCGCCGGGGAGGATCACGGCATCGGCGCCCTGCAGCTCGGTTTCCCGGTGCCATACGTAATAGGCCTCGGCCCCCGCCCGGCGGGCGCTCTGCAGGGAGTCGTCGTCACAGTTGCTGCCGGGAAACCGGACCACCGCGACCCGCTTCATCCGCGCTCGACCTCCACCAGGTAGTCCTCGGTGACGGGGTTGGCCAGCAGCTTGTCGCACATCGCCCGGGCCTCGGCCCGCGCCGCGTCGGCCGACTCGGCGCTCACCTGGAACTCGATGGCCTTGCCGATCCGGACCCCGCTGGCATGGCGAAAGCCAAGGGCGGTCAGGGCGTGCTCCACCGCCTGGCCCTGCGGATCGAGCAGGCCCGCACGGGGCACCACCCGGACATGCACCTTGAAGTTGGTCATCTCGTCCCTGGTTCCGCGGTATGCCTTCACGTTGCCGACCAGCCGTCTCTCACTCCCTACGCATCGTCGTGGTCGGAGGGCTGCAGCCCGGCGGGTTCGAGGTCTCCCTCCACCCGGGCGAGCGCTCCTTCCTTCCGTTCCAGCGCGAGCAGCACCGCCCTCCGGGCCAGCCCGAGGGTCAAATACGCCAATCCCAGCGGAAACAGAAAGTAGCTGGGCTTCCACAGTGCGCCCACCAGGATCACCAGATGAAGCGTGAGCCCGAGGAGCCCGCGCACGGAGCGGAATCCGACCGCCGGAAAGCGCGGATACTTGACGGTGCTGACCATCAGCAGCGCCAGCAGCACCATCAGGATCGCCAGCCCTTCGCGCTGGAAATCGAAGATGGCGAGTGACCGGCGGTACCAGTCCGTCTGGCTGAACGGATAGTAGACGGCCAGCATCATCCCCGCCGACGGCGACGGCATCCCGGTGAACCAGCCCGGCTTGTCGCTACCGTGCTGGACGTTGTAGCGCGCCAGCCGGACCGCCACCCCGACCACATACAGGAAACACAGCACCCAGCCGAACTTGCCGGCCGACTGGAACTCGAGGAAGAACATGATCAGCGCCGGGGCCACGCCGAAGCTCACGCAATCCACCAGGCTGTCGAGCTCGGCCCCGAAGCGGGTGCCGGTGCCGGAGAGGCGCGCCACCCGGCCGTCCAGCATGTCCAGCACTCCGGCAAAGACGATGAACCACCCGGCCCACATGAAATTCCCGCGGGCGGCGCTCACCACCGCCCACATGCCGAAGAAGAGGTTGCCGAGCGTGAACGCGCTCGGAATCACCACCACGACCTGCCGGATGGCGGGTGGACGGAGCCGGGGCGGGGTCAGACCCATTCGGCCACCACGGTCTGGCCCGCCTTGGTGCGGTCTCCCGCATGCACCAGCACCTTGAGGTCCGCCGGCACGAACACGTCCACCCGCGAGCCGAAGCGGATCAGGCCCATCCGCTCGCCCTGCTCCACCCGGGTGCCCGCCTGGTGGTCGGTGACGATGCGGCGGGCGACCAGTCCGGCGATCTGCCGCAGCAGGAGTTTCCCCCTCACGGTCTCCATGCCGACCGTGCTTTGCTCATTCTCCAGGCTGGCCTTCTCGGTGCCGGCATGCCCGAAGCTGCCCTTGTTGTAGTGGCGGTAGCCGATCGTGCCCGTGGCGGGGTACCGATTCACGTGGACGTTGAAGACGTTCATGAAGATCGAGATCCTGGTGGCCCGGCCCTGCAGGTAGACCGGTTCGTCCACGTTCACCACACTCACGACCAGCCCGTCCGCCGGCGCAATGACGAGCCGGTCTCCCCGCGGACCCTCGCGCACCGGATCGCGGAAGAACGCGACGACCCAGACCGCCACGGGAAGCCAGGCCGCCGCGGCCCACGGCGAGAGCAGAAACAGGGCCGGCAGCAGCAGCCAGGCCCCGAGAATGAACGGGCGGCCCTCGGGGGCGATGCGCATCAGGCGTCCTCCGGCAGGTCGAATCCGGTCAGCAGCCGGAAGGCATCGAGATAGCGCTGGCTGGTGGCCGAAACCACGGCGTCCGGCAAGGGCGGCGGCGGCGCCTCCCCGTCCCACTGCCCCTCGCCCCGCAGGCCCGACAGGTAGTCCCGGAGCGGCTGCTTGTCGAAGCTCGGCTGCCCCCGGCCCGGCTGGTACCGGTCGGCGGGCCAGAAGCGGGACGAGTCGGGGGTGAGCACCTCGTCGATCAGCCGGAGCTGGCCCTGCGCATCGAAGCCGAACTCGAACTTGGTGTCCGCAATGATGATTCCCCGGGTGGCCGCGTGATCCCGGCCGGCCTGGTACACCGCGAAGCTGAGGTCGCGCAGTCGCTCCGTCTGCCCCCGCCCCAGGGCGGCGGCCATGGTGGTCTCCGTGACGTTGATATCGTGCCCGGACTCCGCCTTGGTGGCGGGCGAGAAGATCGGCGGCTCCAGCCGGGCGCTTTCCGTGAGGCCCGGCGGAAGCGGCTCGCCGGCGAGCGTCCCGCTCTCCCGGTACTCTTTCCAGGCCGAGCCGGAGAGGTATCCCCGCACGATACACTCGAACGCCACCGGTGCGGTCCGGCGCACCAGCATCGCTCGTCCGATGAGCTGGTCCCGGTGGGCGACAAGGGCGGGGATCCGCCGGAGGATCTCCCCCGTCCGGGCCGTGACATAGTGGCTGGGGACCACCGCGCCAAGCTTTTCAAACCAGAACGCGCTGATCTGCGTCAGCACCGCGCCTTTGCGTGGGATCGGCTCTCGCATCACCACGTCGAAGGCGCTCACCCGGTCGCTGGCGACCAGCAGCAGGTGACCGGCGTCCACCTCGTAGACCTCGCGTACCTTGCCCTTGCGGAGCAGCGGCAGCGGCAGGGTGCTGTGGGTGAGCAGGGTCATCGGGTGCCCCCGGTGGCTGGGCCCGTCATACGACGATCTCCGCCGGCTCGGCCGCGGCCGCCAGCGGCCGAGCCCGCGTCATGAGCGGCGTGAGGTATTCGTCCAGGAACTCGGCCACCTGCTCGCGCGCCCGCCCGGTGTACTTCATCGGGTCCAGCTCGCCCTGCAGCCGCCCGGTGGGGATCCTGGCAAAGGTCTTGTCGCTGGCGAGCCGGTCGAGCAGCCCGTTCGGTTCCCCCCGGCTCACCGCCTCGGCGGTGGCCAGCGAGTGCCGCCGGATCACTTCGTGCAGCACCTGCCGGTCCCCGCCGGCTTCCACCCCGAGCATCAGCCACCGCTCGGTGGCCATGAACGGCATCTGCTCCTCCACGTGGCGGCGAATGACCGGCTCCCGCACTTCGAGACCCCCGGCGATGTTGCCCGCCAGCAGCAGGATCGCATCGGCCGTCAGGAACGCCTCCGGCAGCGTGAGCCGGCGGTTGGCGGAATCGTCCAGCGTCCGCTCCAGCCACTGGGTCGCCGCGGTGTGGGCGGTGTTGGCCTGGAGGCTGATCAGAAAGCGCGCCAGCCCGGAGATCCGCTCGGCCCGCATGGGGTTGCGCTTGTAGGCCATGGCGCTGGAACCGACCTGGTCGGCTTCAAAGGGCTCCAGCAACTCTCCCTCGTGCTGCAGCAGCCGGAGGTCGCCGGCCATCTTCGCGGCGGATTGGCCGATGCCGGAGAGCGCGTCCAGGAGCACGCTGTCTCCCTTGCGGCTGTAGGTCTGGCCGGTGACGGGAAAGACCCTGGGCATTCCCAGCTTCTCGGCGATGCGCGCTTCGAGCTGACGGACCTTGCCGTGATCGCCCTTGAAGAGCTCGAGGAAACTGGCCTGCGTCCCGGTCGTGCCCTTGCATCCGCGGAGTCGGAGGGTCTCGAGCCGATGCACCAGCTCCTCGATGTCCAGCGCGAAGTCCTGGGCCCACAGGGTGGCCCGCTTGCCCACCGTGGTGAGCTGGGCCGGCTGGAAGTGGGTGTAGGCCAGGCAGGGCAGGGCGGCGTGGGTCCGGGCGAAGGCCGCCAGCCCGGCAGCCAGGGAGAGCAGCCGTCCCAGCAGGAGCCGCAGGCCGTCGCGCTGGATCAGCACATCCGCATTGTCGGTGACAAACGCCGAGGTCGCGCCGAGGTGCAGATAGGGCCGCGCCGCCGGCGCCTGGTCGCCGAAGTGATGGATGTGGGCCATCACGTCGTGGCGGAATTGTTTCTCGTAGGCGGCCGCCGCTGCCAGGTCGGCGTCGAGGAGGTGAGCGCGCATCTCCGCCACGGCGGCCTCGGGGATGTCGAGCCCCAGGTCACGCTCGCTCTCCGCCAGGGCCAGCCAGACCTGTCGCCACCGGGCGATGCGGGCGGGCTCGCCCCACAGCCGCTGCATCGCGGGGCTCGCATACCGGGTGCCGAGCGGGGAGCGATAGCGGTCGTCGGTCATCTGAACTCCAGGTCGGCGTAGACGATCGCCCCGTCGCGCTCGAAGAAGACCCGCAAGGCCTGCCGGGGCCGCAGCCCTTCGATGACCTCCCGGACATCATCGGCCCCGCTGACCCGGCGGCGGTTCAGGCCCACGATGACGTCCCCGGCGCGCATCCCCGTTGCCTGACTCAGCTCACGGGAGATGCTGAACACCAGGGCGCCGCGCTCACTCTGCACGTTGCGCTCGGCGCGGACCTGCTCGGTGAGGGTGACCAGCTGCAGGTCCTTGAGAACGGTGACCTTTTCGGCGTTGGTGGTGGGGAGGTCGCCGCTGGTCAGGGTCAGGACCCGCTCGCCGGTGCCGCGCTTGGCCGTGAGGCGGATCGGGTCTCCCACCCGCAGGTCGAGCTTGACCGCTTCCCAGTCGAGGTAATTCCGGAGCGTCCGCTGGTTGGCCTGGGTCAGGATGTCTCCCCGCAGGAGGCCGGCGTTTTCGGCCGGCCCACCTGGCGTGACCGCCGTGACGAGCACGCCGCCCTGGGTCTTCCAGTCCCGCATCCCCTCCGCCCCGCGCACCTCCAGCCCGGTCCAGGCCCTGCGCACCCCGCCGGTGCGGATGATGTCGTCCGCCACCCGGAGCGCCCGCTCGATCGGGATGGCAAACCCCAGCCCGATGGAGCCGCCGTTCTGCGTGAAGATCGAGCTGTTCACGCCCACCACCTCCCCCAGCGCGTTGGCGAGGGGGCCGCCCGAGTTGCCGGGGTTGATGGACGCGTCGGTCTGGATCATGTCGAGATACATTCCGGCCTGCTCCCGTCCCGGGAGGACGTTCCGGTTCACCGCACTCACGACGCCCGCCGTAACCGTGGGCTCGGCGTTGCCGAGCAGGTAGGCGAAGGGGTTCCCCAGCGCCACCACCCATTCCCCGACCACGAGATCCTTGCTCGTGCCGGCCAGGGCGGTCGGGAGATCGCGTCCTTCGACCTTGATCACGGCGATGTCGGAGAGCGCATCCTCGCCCAGGAGCTGCGCCAGCCGGTCGGTGCCGTCGCCCAGGGTCACGATGATCCGCTCGCCGCCGCTGATCACGTGCTGGTTGGTGATGATCGTCCCGTTGGGACGGATGATGAACCCGGTGCCGAAGCTCTGCTGCTCGCGGGGCGAGGGGGGCACGAAGAAGAAGTCGAACGGCGTCTGCGGCCCGGCCTGACGGGTGCTGGTGACCGTGATCGATACCACCGCCGGGGACACCCGCTCGGCGGCCTCCACAATGGCGGTCCGGCGCGATCCGGTCACGGCCTCCGCGGTGGTCCGGACGGGGCGCTGGGCCTCAAGGGTCTCGATGAACTTCGGTCCACGGTCCTGGCGTCCGCAGGCGGCCACGAGACCCAGCAGCAGGATGGTCACTGGGGTCCGAGCCCTCATGACGCCGCCTCCGCGCCTGGGTCGGCGTACCACGCCGCAGGGTACTCGGCTGTCATGAAGAAGAGTCCCTGGGGAGGCGCCGGTGGGCTGGTGGCCTGGTTGTCGTGGCTCGCGAGCAGTGTGGCCATGTCCTCCACAGGGCGCCGGCCGAGGCCGATATCTACCATGGTGCCGACGAGGAAGCGCACCATGTGGTGCAGGAATCGGTCGGCTGCTACATGAAAACTCAATCCCGCCTCATCCGCCCGCGGTGCCCAGCGCGCCAGCCGGAGCGTGCATGCATAGTCGGCTTCCGGCTTGCGAACCGCGAAGGCCTGAAACTGGTGCCGCCCCGGCAGCAGGGCCGCCGCCTGCTGCATGGGCTCCAGCGACAGCGATCTGCCAACGGCCCACTCGTAGGGACGCCGGAAGGGCGACTCTGACGCCGCGTCGGTGCCGACGTCGTACCGGTACTGCCGTCCCGAGGCGCTCTTGCGGGCATGAAACCCCGGTTGCATGAGGCTCAGCCGCTCGATCCAGCAGTCCTGCGGCAGCAGCGCGTTGAGCGCCCGGTGCAGAACCGGTGCTCGCCAGCGTGCCGGGACCGTGAAGCTGACGCCGAGCCCCCGCGCATGCACCCCGGCATCGGTCCGGCCGGCCCCATGCGCCACGATCCGTCGCCCGTTGAGCCGCTCCAGCACCGCCTCAACTTCGGCTTGTACCGTTCGGCTTCGCGGTTGTCGCTGCCACCCGGCAAAGGCGCGACCATCGAAGTGCAGCAGGGCCAGATAGGTCCGGCTCATGAGAACCACAAATATAGCCGGGCGGGGAGGGATGCCCTAGGTGGTGAAGCGAAGGACGACAAGACGCGGTCGCGGGCTCGCTGTATCTTCAGATTCCCATGAACTCGACCCTCGCCGCAGCGATCAGCCTCCTGGAGGGCCGGCAGGATCTCTCCGCCGGGCAGGCCGCGGCAGCCTTCCGCGTCCTGATGAGCGGTGCGGCCCCGCCCGACCAAATCGCCGGCCTGCTCATGGGCCTCAGGGCCAAGGGTGAGACGGCGGCGGAGATCTCCGGCGCCGTCGCTGCCCTGCGCGAGGCGATGATCCCCCTCCCGGGGACCAACCAGCCGGCGACCATTGACACCTGCGGCACCGGGGGCGGCGGCATCGGCACCTTCAACCTCTCCACCGCAGCCGCCTTCGTGGCGGCCGGGGCGGGCGCGCGAGTGGCCAAGCACGGCAACCGGAGCTACACCTCGAAGTGCGGCAGCGCCGATGTGCTGGAAGCGCTCGGTGTTGACATCGGCCTGGCTCCGGCGCAGGCCCGCGGGGCCCTGGATGCCCATGGGATGGCGTTCCTGTTCGCCCCGAACTACCACCCCGCCATGCGGCATGTCGGCCCGACCCGCAAAGCGCTGGGGGTGCCGACCATCATGAACCTGCTGGGCCCCCTGGCCAATCCCGCCGGGGTGCGGCGACAGGTGCTCGGCGTGGCCGATCCGCGGCGGGCGCCGCTGCTCGCGGCGGCGCTCGCGCATCTCGAGGCGGAACACGCCCTCGTCGTCCACGGCGAGATCGGCATGGACGAGGTGAGTCCCGCGGGGGTCACCGCGGTATGGGAGGTCCGCGGACCCGACATCCGCACCTGGACCCTCGACCCGGCCGACTACGGGCTGCAATGGGACCGGGTGGACGATCTGGCGGGCGGAGAACCGGTGGAGAACGCACACCGAATACAGCGGTTGCTGGAAGGCGAGGGCAGCGACGAGCCGGGCAGGCGGGCACTGGTGCTCAACGCCGGGATGGCGGTCTTCGTGGCGGGACTCGAGGAAAGCCTGCTGGAGGCGATGGAACGGGCCCGCGCCGCGCTGGAATCCGGCGCGGGCGCGGCGGTGCTGGAGCGCCTCAGGCGCCGCTAGCCCCCCCGGACCAGGCCCATGGGGTCAGTACTTCCGGATGACCCCGACGACGACCCCCTGGATCAGGACATCTCGTTCCTGGAAGCGCATGGCCTGCATGGTGGGGTTGGCGGGTTGCAGTCGGATCCAGCCTCCCGGCTCCCGGTAGTAGCGCTTGACGGTGGCTTCTGCGCCGTTGACGAGGGCGATGACCATCTCCCCGTTGTCCGCTGCCTGCTTGCCGTGGACCACCACGAAATCTCCGTCCATGATGTGCTCATCTATCATGGACTCACCCTGGACCTTGAGGGCGTAGTTGGGGCCCCGCCTGGGGAGCAGGGCATCGGGGACCGCGAGCGTCTCCCCGGTGCTGATGGATTCTATGGGTGTGCCGGCCGCCACCCGGCCAAGCAGGGGGATCTCGGTGGCGCCGGCGGTCCCTTTCGGCGGCAGCACCTCGATGGCCCGGCTCTCGTTGTGCGCCCGGTGGATGTACCCTTTACGTTCAAGATTGGTCAGGTGCTCATGCACCGTGGCCAGCGACTTGAACCCGAAACGCTCTGCGATTTCATCGAAGCTGGGTGCGTAGCCGTTGTCCTGAATCTGCTGCTGCAGGTAGGTCAGGATTTCCCGCTGACGCTTGGTGAGCGCCATAACCGCCTCCGGGGCTGGTACCGAACGGACTCCGAACCAACATATCCGAACAGTTACCGAAGGGCAAGATGCCAGCCGCGTTGGAGGAGATCCTGAGCACCACTCGCTCGACCCTGCCGGGCCTCCGGGCCCGCCGGGGGGAGCTGGAGCGGGCGGCGCTGGCCGCCCCGGTGCCTCCGGCGTTCCTGGCGGGGTGGGATCGCGGCCGGATCGCCCTGATTGCGGAGGTCAAGCGCCGCTCCCCTTCGGCCGGGACCATTCGGGCCGACCTGGAGCCCGCCGTGCACGCCCGGGCCTATGCGGACGCCGGGGCCAGCGTGATCTCGGTCCTGACCGACGGCCCGTACTTCGGGGGGTCGCTGGAAGACCTCACGGCGGTGGTGGCCCAGGTTCGGGTTCCGGTACTGCGGAAGGACTTCATCATAGACGAGGCCCAGCTGTTCGAGGCCCGCGCGGCCGGCGCCTCGGCTATTCTCCTCATTGTTCGCGCACTCACCCCGACCAGGCTCCGGGAACTTGCCCGGGCGGCGGCCGAACTCGGCCTCGCGACCCTGGTAGAGGCCCATGACCCCGCCGAGCTTCAAGTTGCCCTGGACAGCGAGGCGCCCGTCATCGGCATCAACAGCCGGAGCCTCGACAGTTTCACGGTGGACGTCGACGCCGCCTGGCGCCTGCTGGAGCGGATCCCGGCGGACCGCATCGCGGTCGCCGAAAGCGGCATGGCCCGGGTCGCGGACGTCGAGAAGGCGGCGGAGGCCGGGGCCGATGCCGTCCTCATCGGTACCGCGCTCTCCTCGGCCAGCGATCCGGGGGCCCTGGCCGGGCGCCTTGCGCTCGTGGCGCGTCGGGGACGGACCGGGTAGGCTCGTGCCCGGAGCGACCAGACCGTTTCCGCCTGAGGTGAAGATCTGCGGCCTGACGCGGCCCGCGGACGCTGCCGACGCGGTACGGCTGGGAGCCCGCTACCTCGGTGTAGTGTTCGCGGGCGGGCCGCGGCGCGTAACGGCGGCCGTCGCGGAGGCGGTCGTCGCGGCGGCGGCGGCGGCGGTGCCCGTGCTTGGGGTCTTTGGATCGCAGAGCGGTGACGAGATATTGCAGCTGCGTGACGCGACCGGCCTCAGCGGAGCCCAGCTTCACGGCGGCGCATCGCCTGGCCTGCTGGCCAGGCTCCGTCAGGAGGGCATGCTGATTCTGCCGGTGGTGCATCTGGCCGGTACCGACGACCTTGCGCTCCTCAAGCGGGAGGAACTCGCCGACCTCCCCGTGCTCATCGAGCCGCGAGTGTCGGGCCAGCTGGGCGGCACCGGTCAGTCGCTTCCGTTGGAGCTCGCGATCGCCGCCAGGGCGGAGCTCGCCGGCCGTCGAATGTTTCTCGCGGGCGGCCTGACTCCCGCGAACGTGGGCGCGGCGGTCGCGGTGATTCACCCGGACGTGGTGGACGTTTCCTCGGGAGTCGAGCAGATTCCGGGCATCAAGGATTCCGGGCGGATGGCTCAGTTCATGGAGGCGGTCGGATGGAGTTGACCTTGCCGCGCGAGAGGGCGGTCGGCGGACGGTTCGGGGCCTACGGCGGGCGCTACGTGCCCGAGACCCTGATGGCCGCGCTGGCCGAGCTGGCCGCCCTCTACGACGCGGCGCGGGAGGATCCCGCGTTCTGGGCCGAGTACGACGAACTGCTGCACTCGTTCGTCGGCCGTCCCAGTATCCTCACCGAGGCCCCCCGGCTCGGTGCGCGAGTGGGCGCGCGGGTGCTGCTCAAGCGGGAGGACCTCAACCACACCGGGGCCCACAAGATCAACAACACCATCGGGCAGGCGCTGCTGGCCCGCCGCATGGGCAAACGCCGGATCATCGCCGAAACCGGCGCCGGGCAACATGGGGTGGCCACCGCCACGATCTGCGCCCGCTTCGGGCTGGAGTGCGTCGTTTACATGGGCGCGGAGGACGTCGAACGACAGGCGCTCAACGTGTACCGCATGCGGCTGCTCGGGGCCACGGTCGTTCCGGTCCTTTCCGGTACCCGCACCCTCAAGGACGCGACCAACGAGGCGCTGCGGGACTGGGTCGCCAGCGTCACCACGACGCACTACATCATCGGCTCCGTCGTGGGGCCCGATCCCTATCCGCGCATGGTGCGGGACTTCCAGTCCGTGATCGGGCGCGAATCGCGGGCGCAGCTGTTGCAGCAGGAGGGCAGGCTCCCCGCCACCGTGGTGGCCTGTGTCGGCGGCGGGTCCAACGCCATTGGGATCTTCAGCGGGTTCCTGGATGACGGCGGGGTGGAACTGGTAGGGGTCGAGGCCGCGGGCGAAGGCCTGGACAGCGGTCACCATTCCGCCACCCTCTCGGCCGGAGAGCCAGGGGTGCTGCACGGCTGCCTGAGCTACCTGCTCCAGGATGCGGACGGGCAGGTGCTGCCGGCGCACTCGGTTTCGGCCGGGCTGGACTATCCGGGTGTCGGTCCCGAGCACTCCTGGCTGCGAGACACCGGCCGGGTCACCTATGCCTCGGTGACGGACGCCGAAGCGCTGGCAGCCTTCCAGTCCCTCTGCCGCCTGGAGGGCATCATTCCCGCCCTCGAGACCGCCCATGCGCTGGCCTGGGTAGAACTGCATCCCGGCCGCTGGCAGGCCGATGATCTGGTGCTGGTCTGCCTGAGCGGCCGCGGCGACAAGGACGTGGCCCATGTGGCCGCCTTGCTGGGACCGCCCGCGTGACCGACCCGATGCCCTCCACCGTGGTGCTGCCGCCCTCCCAGGTGGAGGAGATGCTGCGCACCCTGACCAAGGGGCTCCGGGCGTTCCAGATGTATCTGCCCAACAATCCCGTATACCAGCGCGCCGTGCAGAACGTGCGGGCCGCCTTCTTGCCGGTCTGGAACAGCGGGGCGGACCGCCTGGTGCTGCAGATCGTGGAGACCGACATCGTCTGGGAGGAGCAGGTCGTCTACCACCAGCCGAACAGGCCGGACAGCCTCGCCTGGATGCTGTTCAAGGACGGCATGAGGGTGCTCACGCTGTTTCCGGGGGTGGAAGAAGAGGAGATCATTCGTTTTCTGGAGATCGTGCAGCGGGCCCGCACCCTCGCCCCCGACGCCGGCGACGATCTCCTGACCCTGTTGTGGGAGCAGGACTTCGGCCTCATTCAATATCACTTTACCGAATTCCTTGCGGACGCGGCTGCGCCGGGGCAATCGGGGGAGGGGGCCTACGCCCAGCCGCCGGGTGATCCGGCGCAGGAGGAGGCGAAGGCGGATGAGAATCGCAGCAAGGTCGCCGAGGAGGCGCCGCCCCGTCTGACGGGCGTGGTCGACCTCGAAGACTTCGATGCGACGCTGTACTGGCTGGAGGAAGCCGAGATCCGCGGGATTACCGAGGCGATCGAGCACGAGTACCAGCAGGACCTCCGCAGCAACGTCCTGAGCATCCTGTTCGACATCCTGGAGCAGCGCCACGAGGACTGGGCCCGGAGCGAGCTGCTGGGGATCCTGGAAACCTATCTGCCGCACCTGCTCAACTCGGGCGACTTCCGCAGCGTGGCGGTCATCCTCCGCGAGATCCGCCTGCTGGTGCGGCAGCCGCAGCTGTTCAGTCTCGAGGAGCGGGGGCGGCTCGACGCCTTCACCGGGCGGCTCTCCGATCCCGGCGTGCTGCAGCAGATCCTGCAGTCGGTCAGCGAGGCCCAGACTCCGCCGAGCCGGGAGGACCTGGGTGAGTTGTTCCGTGAGCTGCGGCCGAACGCGCTGGAAACCGTGCTGGTCTGGCTGCCCCGCCTGCCCGCGGCGTCGGAGGTGCACACCCTGCTGGCCTCGGCCGCCGACCGCCTGGCGGAGACCAGCCCGCAGGAGGTCCTCCGGCTGCTTCGGCTGCCGGCCTCGGAGGCCCTCCCGGCGGTGATCAGCCTCTGTGGCCGGCTCAAGTCGCAGGCCGCGGTCCCGGGCCTGGCGGAGACGCTGGGTCATACGGAGCCGTCCCTGCGGCTGCTGGCGGTGCAGGCGCTCGACCTCATCGGCACCCCCGGCGCGCTGACCGGACTGGAGCGGACCCTGGACGACGCCGACCGGGAGGTGCGCATCGCCGGGGTGCAGGCGCTGGGCAAGCGCGGCTACAAGGGGGCCCTGCGCCGGATCGAGCCGGTCGTGCAGGGCAAGCTCCCCCGCGTCATCGACCTGACAGAACGGATGCGGTTCTTCGAGGCGTATGCCGAGATCGCCGGGGCGGGGGCGCTCGAGGTGCTGTCGCAGATGCTCTCCGCCGGCGGGCTCTTCAAGCGGCGCGAGGTGCCCGAGGTCCGGGCCTGTGCGGCGCTGGCGATCTCCCGCATCCGCTCCCCGGCCGCGCGCGAGCTGCTCGAGAAGCACAAGGACGACAAGGACCTCGTCGTCCGCAACGCCGTCAGCCGGGCGCTGCGGGAGGCCGCCTCATGAACCCCCACGAGCCTGGCGGCGGCGAGGAGCGGGTGGGCGGCGACGCCTTCCTCCGGGGGGCAGGGCGGGCGTTCCTGCTGGCGATGTACGCCGCGCTGCGGAGCCTCAAGCTGTATCCCATCGAGAACGCCACGGCGCAGAAGTCGCTCGATGACCTCCAGGCCGCCACCGACGCGATCCTCGGTCCCATGACCGAGATCGAGTTGCGGCTGTCGGGAGAGTTCATCTTCGTCAACGGCACGCGACTGCGCCTGGAACTGGACAATTACGCCTCGTTCTCCAACCTGCTGGCGACGATGCGGTCCCTCGACATTGGCGAGGTCAAGGTCCTCGCGGGCTGCGAGCGGCGCGAGTGGCAGATCTTCCTGAGCGTGGTGCTGGCCATGAGTGCCCGGGCCGGGGTCGAGAATGACCCTGACCGGCTCTTCGAGCTCAGGGACCGGCTGCAGGCGGGCACGGTGACCCGCATTCTGGTCGAGCTGCCGCTGGAGTCGGAGGAGAAGATGGCGGAGGCCGAGCAGGCCCGTGAAGCGGCCAAACGGACCTACTCCCACGGCGTGGCCGCGACCAAGGACCTCATCAACAGTGTCCGGATGGGGCGCACCACCTCCGTGGCCAAGGTGAAGCGGGCGGTCCAGTCCATCGTGGACCAGGTCCTCAACAACGAGACGTCCCTGATCGGGCTCACCGCTATCCGGGATTACGACGAATACACCTTTACCCATTCGGTCAACGTCTGCATCCTGGCGGTGGCGATCGGCAAGAAGCTTTCGCTCACCCGGCTGCAGCTCTACGATCTCGGTCTGGCGGCCCTGTTGCACGATGTGGGCAAGGCCCGCATTCCGGTCGAGGTCCTCAACAAGACCACGGGCCTCAACGAGGAAGAGTGGAAGATGATGCAGATGCACCCCTGGCAGGGGGTGCTGACGCTGTTCAGCATGCGCGGCTACGGTGAGATTCCGCACCGCCAGATCGTGGTGGCCCATGAGCACCACATGAAGACGGACCTGACCGGCTATCCCAAGGCGATCCGCCCGCGCTCCCAGGGCATCTTCTCCCGCATCGTGGCGGTCGCCGACGGATATGATGCCGCGACCACGCGGCGGAGCTACCAGACGGTTCCGATCCAGCCGGACCAGGTGCTGCGTGAAATGTGGGAGAACCCGCGCCGCGGCTACGATCCGGTGCTGGTCAAGGCGCTCATCAACCTCATCGGCGTCTACCCGGTCGGGACCTGCGTCATCCTCGATACCTTCGAGGTCGCCATCGTCGCGGCGGCCAGCACCGATCCGCAAATGCTCAATCGGCCGAAGGTGCGGGTCTGTCTCGACGAGAACGGCGCCCTGCTCGGCCCGCCCGGCCGCGGCGAGGACCTGGCCGCCCAGGACGCCGCCGGCGGGTTCCTGCGCTCGATCGTCAAGGTCACCAACCCAGACCGGTACGGCATCATTGTCGGCGACTATTTTGTCTGAGCCGGCGCTGCCTGACCTGTGGCGCGAGCTGCGGCGCGCGGGCCGCACCGCCCTGGTGCCCTACCTGACCGCGGGGCACCCCGACCGGCGCACCAGCATCGAAGCGCTCCGGGGGGTCGCCGAACACGCGGACCTGATCGAGGTCGGCGTGCCCTTCAGCGACCCGCTGGCCGACGGTCCCACGATCCAGCGTTCCAGCTTCGAGGCCTTGCGGGCGGGCATGACGCTGTCAGGTACCCTGGAGCTGATCGCCGAGGCCCGCCTCGGCAAGCCGGTGGTGGTGTTCAGCTACCTCAATCCGGTGCGGCGCTACGGTCTCGAGCGCTTCCTGCGCGACGCCGCGGAGCTGGGCGTCGCGGGCCTGCTGCTGACCGATCTGCCGGCCGGCAGCGACCCCGCGGTGGAGGCCCCTATTCGCGAGAGTCCGCTGGCGCTCATCCGGCTGGTGGCGCCCACCACCACCGGGGTCCGGCTGCGCGAGGTCGTGGAGGGCGCTGAGGGATTCCTGTACCTGGTCGCCCGGCTGGGGGTGACCGGTGCCAGCGCCAGCCTCGCCAGCGATCTCGAGACGTACCTCGACCGGGTGCGCGCCGTGAGCGAGCTCCCACTGGCCCTCGGGTTCGGCATCAGCACCCCCGAGCAGGCCGCCCGAGCTGCCCGTCTCGCCGACGGCGTCATCGTGGGGAGTGCCCTGGTGGACCTGCTGGCACGGGAGGGCCCCGCCGCCGCGGGGGCCTTCCTCGGCCGGCTCCGGGCCGCCATGGATACGAGTGATCGAGAGGCCCGTCCATGAGCGCCGTGTCCCGTCGGGCGCTGGATTTCTACGCAACGGCCATGGCCTGGGGCGGCGGCCTGCTCGCCATCGCCGTCATGGCCGGCGACCGCCGCTGGCTGCAGGAGCCCTGGGTCGGGCTGGGCCTCCTCGCCCTCACCGTCATCCTGCGGCGCGGGCAGATTCAGCTGTCGAAGTTCTCCTACCTTTCCCAGGTGGGCGTGGTGGCCTTGGTCGGCGGCGTGACGGTCGGCCCCGGGATCGTCGTGTTCGCCCTCGGGCTCGGGACCTTCCTGGCGGACGCCTTCTGGCTGCGCAAGCTGCTCCGGGCCGCCTGGGTCAACGCGGGCCGCGAGGTCCTCGGCTTCGTGGCGGCGTACGGCGCCTATGCGGCCGTGTTCACAGCCACCGATCCCACCGGCCTGAGCCTGGACTTCCTGCCCGCCGGGCTCACGCTGGTGGCGATGTACTTCTTCGCCAGCCGATCGCTGTTCTACTTCACCCTGCTGCTGCGCGGTAAACTCGAGCCGCACGAGCGGCTCATGATTCTCCGCTACGAGATCCTGGCGTATATCCTGACCATCACCGGGTCGGTCATCGCCGCCGCCGCGATCCGGGCGCTGCCGCCACAGGCGTGGGTCACCGTCATGGCGGTCCTCGGCGTTCTGGGACTGCTCACGACCCGGATCCTCGAGGAAGCCATCGGCGCGGAAGAACTCAACAAGATCCACTCGCGGGAGCGGGTGATCACCAGCAACCTCTCCCTGACCGACGCCTTCACCCAGCTCGAGCAGATGGCCAACCGGGTCCTGGACTGGAGCGATTTCCGCATCTTCCGGGTGCGGGAGGGGGTCGCCACCATGGTCTACCGCGGGGCGCTGGGTTGGCCCGACCGGGGCGACCCGCCCTTCGACAGCCCGCAGCTGCGTCGCGATGCCGTGGAATCCGGTGAGCCGGTGGTCGTGGGGGATTCCCGCTCCGACGCCCGCGTGCTGGCGCCGACCCCGGATGCGGTGAGTATGCTGATCCTGCCGTTGCGCTTCGGCAATGAGATCATCGGAACCCTGGAGCTGGATCATCACAAGCCGCGCAGCTACGGCAAGAAGGAAGTGGCGGCGGCGTCGACCTTCGCGGGCCAGCTGGCCACCGCCATTCACATCGCCGACTTGCGGCGTCCACTGGTGGAAACCGTCGAGCGGGTCGCTCAGCAGGTCCGGCTGCTGGGCGCAACCGCCGACAGCCTCCGGGCCGCGGCGGGGTCGGTCGCCCAGACGGCGCAGGCCATTCGGTCCGGGGCGTCCGAACAGGAACAGCTGGTGGCGCAGAGCCGGGAGGCCACGACCGGGCTGGCGTCGCAGGCCCGCGAGGTGGCCACCGACGGCGCGGCTGCGGAGGCCGCCTCCGCCACCGCCGCCGAGACGGCCGCCCGCAACCGGGATGCGATCAACGACGCCATCCAGCGGCTGGTCCACCTGCAGCAGTTCGTCCAGTCCAGCGCCGGCCAGGTGGGGGAGCTGTACCACGTGACCAACCGGCTGATCGGCTTCATCGGCACCATTCGGGAGATCGCCGACCTGACCAACCTCATCGCCCTCAACGCGGCCATCGAGGCGGCGCGGGCCGGGCACCAGGGCCGGGGGTTCGCGGTCGTGGCAGAGGAGGTCCGCCAGCTCGCGGCCCAGAGTGGCCAGGCCTCCCGGGAGGCGGGCGGACTGGTCGCGGCGATCCTCGCCCAGGTGGCGCAGATCTCCGAGGAGATGGATAAAGGCACCGAGACGGTGCTGGGGGTCGAGCAGCTCTCGGCCGATGCCGCGACCGCGCTCGAGGGCATCGTCACCGGCACCCTCGAAGCCGGCCATCACGCCCACCGCATCGCCGGGACCGCCGCCCGACAGGAGCAGTCCGCCCATCGGCTGAGCGAGCAGATGGACCGCATTGCGCAGGTCTCGGCCCGGACCCTGGAGGACGCCAACACGACCGCCCGGCGCGCCTCCGAGACCACCCGGAGTCACGCCGAGCTGGAGCGCGCCATTCGCGAGTTGGCTGCTGTGGCCGAGCGACTGGAAGCGATTGCCCGCCACTTTTCCCACGAGCTATGAACCCACGCGAACGGGTATACGTTGCCCTGGGCAGCAACCAGGGAGATCGGGCGGCCTATCTCGGACGCGCGCGCGACGCGCTGGCCAAGCTGCCGCTCACCAACCTGCTGGCGGTCTCCGCCGTCGAGGAGACCCCGGCGGTCGGACCGGAGGGGCAGGGACCCTACCTCAACCAGATGGTGCTGGTGGATACCACGCTGGACCCCGGCCGGTTTCTCAAGCTGCTGCACAAGATCGAGGACGAGAACGGCCGTACCCGCACAGAGCGCTGGGGCCCACGCACCCTCGACCTGGATATCGTCCGCTTCGGGACCCGGCGGCTGCGCGATCCCGATCTCCGGATCCCGCACCCCGAGCTGCCCAATCGCGACTGGTGGCAGCGGGAGATCGAAGAGCTCGACCGCCTCAGTCCCCTGCAGAAGGACGAGGACTGACGCCGCAACGCCGTCGCCCAAGCCTGATCCCTGATCTCTTCTTCCCGGACTCCGGATGACTACACCCAAGCCCCTGACCGTACCCGAACTGCGTGAACGCAAGGCCGCCGGCGAGAAGGTCACCGTGCTGACCTGCTACGACGCGCTGTTCGCCCGGCTGCTGGACGGGACGGTGGACATCCTGCTGGTCGGGGACTCGGTGAACCAGGTCGTGGCTGGCCGCGAGACCACACTGGATGCGAGCCTCGAGCAGATGATCTATCACGCCAAGGCCGTCCGTCGGGGCGCCAGCCGGTCGCTGGTGTTCGTGGACCTGCCGTTCCTGTCCTATCAGGTGTCGGTCGAGGACGCCATCCGCAATGCCGGCCGGGTGCTCAAGGAAACGGGGGCCGCCGGGGTGAAGCTCGAGGGCGGCGAGCCGATGGCGGACACGGTCCGCGCGCTGGTCCGCATCGGGATCCCGGTCATGGGACATCTCGGCCTGACGCCGCAATCGGTCAACCAGCTCGGCGGGTACCGGGTGCAGGGCCGCGACCGCGCCGAGGCCGACCGGCTGCGGAGCGATGCCCGTGTCCTGCAGGACGCCGGGGCCTGCGCCCTGGTGCTGGAACTGGTTCCCGCCGCCCTGGCCGCCGAGGTGAGTCGGAGTCTGTGGATGCCGACCATCGGGATTGGCGCAGGCCCGGGATGCGATGGACAGGTCCTGGTCCTGCATGACATGCTCGGCCTCAACGAGGGATTCCAGCCGAAGTTCCTCAAGACCTACGCCGACCTCGCGGCGACCGTGCGCGAGGCGGCCCTCGCCTATGCCGCGGAAGTGCGGGCCGGACGGTACCCCGGGGCAGAGCACAGCTTCGAGTGAGATGCCCGCGGCCGACCGCCGACCGCGCGCTCCCCATGCAGACCTTCTCCGACCGCGCCACCCTCAACGCCTGGCTCCACGAGCAACACCGCGCCGGCCGCCGGATCGGGCTCGTTCCCACCATGGGCGCCTTGCACGAGGGGCACCTATCGCTGGTGGCCGAGGCCCGGCGTCAAAGCGACGTGGTCGTGATGAGCGTCTTCGTCAATCCGCTGCAGTTCGGTCCCGCCGAGGACTATCAGCGCTACCCGCGAGACCCGGTCCGGGACGGGACCCTCGCCGAGGCGGCCGGGGTGGATGCCCTGTTCCTGCCGTCGGTGGAGCTGATGTACCCGCCGGGCTCTGAGGTGCGGGTGAAGCCGGGTGCGTCGGCCCTGCTGTGGGAGGGGGCGGTACGCCCGGGCCATTTCGAAGGGGTGCTCACTGTCGTGGCCAAGCTCTTTCACCTGGTCGGGCCCCACGTGGCGGTGTTCGGGCAGAAGGATATTCAGCAGGCGGTGCTGGTCCGCCAGATGGTCCGGGATCTCGACTTTCCGGTGGAGGTGACTGTCTCACCGACGGTGCGCGAATCCGACGGTCTGGCGTTGAGCAGCCGCAACGCCTACCTCGGGGCCGGCGAGCGGCATGAGGCGCTGGGACTGAGCCACGCGCTGCGGGCAGCCGAGCGCGCCTGGCGCGCCGGCGAGCGGTCTGCCGAGGCGATTGCGGTCGTGCTCCGTGAAGCGCTCGCGATGTTTCCCGGTCTGACTCCGGACTATATTGCGATCGTTGATCCGCAATCCCTGCGCCCGGTGACCCAGGCCGAACATGGCACAATCATCGCTGTAGCGGGGCGGGTAGGACACACCCGGTTGCTGGATAATCTCATCCTTGGCATGGAGATACGTTGAATCTGATCCACGAATCCCGCCCCGCACCCTCGGGACTGCGGCCCACCCTCCCCGTCTGGGCCGTGGTCTCGCCCGGGCGTCTGGCGCACATCGAGCGGGTCGCCCGGCTGGCGTCCCAGTGGGCGGAGGAGATGGGCGTGCCCGATAGCGAACGGAACCGGTGGTTGCGTGCGGTCTGGCTTCATGATGCCCTGCGGGATGCGCCACAGGATGAGCTGGAACGCTGGGCCCCGACGGTGCAGGGGAGCGTCGCGCTGCGTCACGGTCCCGCCAGTGCGGCGCGGGCCAAGGCCGACGGCGAGACCGACCGCGGGGTTCTGGACGCAGTCCGGTATCACAGCGTCGGGCTGGCGGAGTGGGACATGGTGGGTCGGATGCTCTACTGCGCCGACTACCTTGAGCCGGGGCGTGAACACCCGGCCGAGGAGCGGGCGGGTCTGGCGGCGCGCTTTCCCCAGGACTCTGGTGGCGTGCTCCGCACCGTTGCTTCTGCCCGTCTTGCCCGGGCCATCGCCTCCGGCTGGTCGCTCCCCGATCCGATGGTACGATTCTGGAACAGTCTGGCCGTACGCGCCGCGGGCTGATCGCCGGCGGCTCCCTCCTTGCCGTCCTGCTGCTGGTCCTCCTGTTCCGCCTGGTCGGCCGGGACCGGGTCGAGGGCCACGCCTACGATATCCCCTCCGCCGACAATCGTGTCGTGGTAGAAGTGCTCAACGGCACGGCGCGCTCGGGCCTCGCGCGCAAAGGCACGCGTCAGCTCCGCGGTCAAGGTCTCGATGTGGTGTACTTCGGGGGTGCGGATACGACGGTGGATTCCACCCGCATCCTGCTGCGCCGGGGGTCCCGCGATGCCGCCGAGCGGGTGCGCACCGCGCTCGGCGCCGGCACGATCGCGGTCGCGCCCGACAGCCTCCGCCGAGTTGATGTGACGGTAATTCTCGGCTGGGACTTCCACCCTGCAGAGGAGAGCCACCCCTAGCCGGGGTGGCCGCGCCGCCATCGCGCCGGCGGACTAGCGCCCCTCCGCGGGGGCGACCAGGCCCAGAACGAGATCCATCACGTTGGTCCCGGTCATCCCGGTGTGAAAAAGCGCCCCGGCGGCCGCCAGGGCATGGTGGCTGTGGTGGGTGGCGAGGTCGCGGGCCGGATCGCGACCCGCCGCCTGGATCCGTCGCCAGACTGAGGCGTCGGCGAACCCGCCCGCGGCGTCGGTCGGGCCATCCCGGCCATCGGTGCCGGCGGCGAGCAGGGTGATCCGGCCCGGTCCGCCATTCCCTGGCCGGGCCAGCACTTCAGCCGCCGCCAGGGCCAGCTCCTGCGAGCGGCCGCCGAGGCCCGCCTCCGGGGCAAGTGTCACGGTGGTCTCCCCACCCCAGACGAGAACTGCATGTTTATTCACCCCGGTGCCTTGCGCCGCCGGGGTTTTTGTGGCATCATAGGCCTGCAGTTGGCCTGCCAGCCGGCGGCCGACTTCGGCGGCCTCGCCGGCCAGTGCGGTGTCCAGCAGCCGGGCCTCCAGGCCCAGGATCGTGGCACGGTGCAGGGCGGCTTCAAGCGCCAGGCGGTTGCTGGCCACCAGGGAGATATCAATATTCCCGAAAACCCGGTCGGCTGGTTTCGGGGTTTCGGGCAGGTCGCCGCGTTCCACGGCGCTGAGGTGGTCGCGCAGGGCCGCAGGAATCGCGGACCAGAGTCCGGCAGAGTTGAGCGTCGCCCGCACCTCCGCGGCGCTGGTCGGATCGGGGACACAGGGACCGGAGCCGATGGAGCCGAGGTCGTCGCCAATCACGTCGGAGATTGTGAAATTTTTCACTTGCGCCGGAGCCAAGGCCGCGGCCAGTCGGCCTCCGGACCAGCGTGAGAAGCGTTTGCGGATCTGATTCATCGCGGTAATATCGAGCCCAGAGCCGAGCAGCAGGCGGAACAGCGCGCTCAGGTCGTCGGGGTCGAGGCCAGGGATCGGCGCGGCAATCAGGCTGGTGGTGCCACCGGAGAGGAGAACCCACACTTCGTCCTCCGGGCGGATGGCTGTTGCCGCCATTCCAAGGGCTGCGGCCGCCTCGAGAGAGCCGGGGCCCGGCTGGGGATGGTCGCCCACCACCACCGGCAGGCGGGGATGCGGCGACGCCGACGGCTCAGGCACCACCAGCAGGCCGCCGGCGGGTTGCTGCGAGCGTTCGGTCAGGACCGCGACGGCGGCCTGGGCCATCGGCAGGGCGGCCTTGCCGAGTGCGAGGATGTGGACCCGGCGCGCCGAGCCCTCGGTGCGGGTCTCGAGGGCTGTTCGCAGGGCCGGTCCGGGCGCGGCCGCGGTGACGGCTGCCCAGTAGAGGTCGGTGAGGAGGACCCGCGGGTCCGGTACCGGCGCGGGAGGAATCATCAGCAGCTCGC
Source organism: uncultured Gemmatimonadaceae bacterium (assembly GCA_964449145.1). Taxonomy (GTDB): domain Bacteria; phylum Gemmatimonadota; class Gemmatimonadetes; order Gemmatimonadales; family GWC2-71-9; genus JADJOM01. Next base: position 79,922 of record CAYUYF010000008.1, read on the forward strand.
AGGTCGCAGGAAACGGTCGGGCGTATGAACATACAGCCGTCCGTGAGCATTCGCGCGGGAGCCCGGAGCTTCCGCTCAGTTGTCTTCAGCGCAGAGGATAGTGCCATGGCCGGCCGCAACTTCCTGTTCGTTCCTGGTCCCACCAACACCCCCGACCGCATCCTGCGGGCGATGCACGTGCCGATGGAGGATCATCGCTCCTCCAGCTTCCCCGAGTTCACCTTCTCGATTCTTCGGGACCTCAAGAAGGTCTTCAAGTCCGAGACGGGGACGCCGTTCGCCTTCCCCGGCACCGGCACCGGCGGCTGGGAGTCGGCCCTGGTCAACACTCTCTCCCCGGGCGACAAGATCCTCACCTTCCGCTACGGCCAGTTCAGCCACCTGTGGATCGACATGATGCAACGGCTCGGCCTGGACGTCACCGTCGTGGACGTGGACTGGGGCGAAGGGGCGCCGGCGGACCAGTTGCAGTCGCTGCTCAGCAAGGACAGCGGGCATGGGTACAAGGCGGTGTGCATCGTCCACAACGAGACGGCCACCGGGGTGACCAGCGACATCGGGGCGGTGCGCAAGGCGATGGACGCCGCGAAGCACCCCGCGCTCCTGTTCGTGGACAGCGTGAGCGGGCTGGCCAGCATCGATTTCCGGATGGACGAGTGGAAGGTCGATGTGGCGATCACCGGCTCCCAGAAGGGGTTCATGCTCCCCGCCGGGCTGGGGCTGGTGTGTGTCAGCCCGCGGGCCCTGGAACTGGGCAAGTCGGCGAAGCTGCCGCGCTGCTACTGGAGCTACGAGGACATGGTGAAGGCGAACGGGTCAGGCTACTTCCCCTACACCCCGTCCATCCCGATGCTGTACGGGCTGCGGGAGTCGCTCAGCATGCTGCTGGAGGAGGGGCTGGAGCAGGTCTTCACCCGGCACCATCGCCTGGCCGAGGGCTGCCGCCGGGCGGTGAGCGCCTGGGGGCTGTCGCTGTGCGCCAAGGCGCCCAGGTGGCACAGCGACACGGTGAGTGCCATCATGGTCCCGGCGGGCATCAATGGCGCCGACGTGATCGACGTGGCCTACCGGCGCTACAACTTTGCCCTCGGCGCGGGGCTCAACAAGGTGGCGGGCAAGCTGTTCCGCATCGGCCACCTGGGGGACCTCAACGAGATCACCCTGCTGGCCGGACTGGCCGGCACCGAGATGGCCATGCGCGACGTGGGCATCAAAGTCGAGCTGGGCAAGGGGGTTGCCGCGGCACAGCAATACTGGATCGAGACTCAGCGGCCGCTGCCCGCCCGGAAGGTGGCGGCGCCGCCCGAGGCCGTGGTCGCCAAGAAGCCGGCGGGTGTCGCGTGAGCCATACGCGCTACGAGCCGGCCCGCCCCCGGCTGCAGCGAAGCGAGCTGGCGGTGCCCGGCTCCAACCCGGCCATGTTCGCCAAGGCGCTGGAATGCGCCGCCGACTATGTCTTCCTCGATCTGGAAGACGCCGTCGCCCCGGCGGACAAGGAACAGGCCCGGGTCAACGTCATCAAGGCGCTCAACGAGTACGACTGGCGGGGCCGGGGCAAGACGATCTGCGTGCGCGTCAACGGCATCGACACGCACTATTTCTACCGCGATATCGTGGATGTGGTGGAACAGGCCGGCAGCCGGCTCGATGTGGTGCTCATCCCGAAAGTGGGCGTGCCGGGCGATGTCTATCTGACGGACGCCCTGCTCACCCAGATCGAGACGGCCAAGGGCATCCCGCACCGGATCGGCCTGGATGTGCTGATCGAGACGTCCCTGGGCATGGCCAACGTGGAGGCGATCGCGCAGAGTTCCCGGCGGCTGGAGGCGATGCACTTCGGGGTGGCGGACTACGCCGCCAGCATGCGGGCGCGCACGGTCAACATCGGCGGCCTCAATCCCGATTATCCGGGTGACCAGTGGCACGCCTCGCTCACCCGGATGATCGTGGCCTGCCGGGCCTACGGCCTCAGGCCGATCGACGGCCCCTTCGGCGATTTCAAGGATGCCGACGGCTTCCTGGCCGCCGCGCGCCGGGGGGCGGCGCTCGGCATCGAGGGCAAGTGGGCGATCCACCCGTCCCAGATCGACCTCGCCAACCAGGTGTTCACGCCCCCCGAGAGTGAAGTGACTCGGGCACGGCGGATTCTCGAGGCGCTGGAACAGGCGGCCCGCGAGGGCAAGGGGGCGGCGCAGCTGGACGGCAAGATGATCGATGCCGCGAGCGCCCGGATGGCCAACGTCGTCGTCGAGATGGCCGCGGCGCTCGCGGCCCGCAAGTAGCACCCACAGCCTCGCTGACCGCTCGGCGGGCCACCGCGAGCCGACCGACCCCTGGAGGTCACCTTGGATATCCACGAGTACCAGGCCAAAGAACTGCTCGCCAACTTCGGGGTGGCCGTGCCGCGGGGCGGCGTGGCGTACAGCGCCGAGCAGGCGGTGTATCGCGCCGCCGAGATCGGCGGGACCCGCTGGGCCGTGAAGGCCCAGATCCACTCGGGCGCCCGGGGCAAGGCCGGGGGCATCAAGCTGTGCACCACTGAGGATGAGGTCCGCAAGGCCGCCACTGAGCTGCTCGGCAAGCGGCTGGTGACCCACCAGACCGGACCGGAGGGCAAGGTGGTGCACCGGCTATACATCGAGGCCGCCGTGCCGATCGAGCGCGAGCTCTACATCGGGTTCGTGCTGGACCGCAAGACCGAGCGGATCATGCTGGTGGCCCACCCCCATGGCGGGATGGAGATCGAGGAGATCGCCAAAAGCGAGCCGGAGACCATCCTGCGGCAGTCCATGGAGCCGGCGGTGGGGATGCAATCCTTCCAGGCGCGGGAGATCGCCTTTGGCCTGGGACTGCCGGCCGGGTCGGTCAACCGCATGGTGGCGATGCTGCTGGGCTGCCACCGTGCCTTCCGCGATCTGGACGCCACCATGGTGGAGATCAACCCGCTGGTCCTCACCAAGGACGGACAGCTGCTGGCGCTGGACGCCAAGATGGGCTTCGATGACAACGCCCTGTTCCGCCGGCCCACCGTGAGCGAGCTGCGGGACCACGCCGAGGAGGATCCCCGTGAGGCGCAGGCCGCCGAGCACGGCCTCAACTACGTGGCGCTCGACGGTGAGATCGGCTGCATCATCAACGGCGCCGGCCTGGCCATGGCCACGATGGACATGATCAAGCACGCCGGCGGGTCGCCGGCGAACTTCCTCGATGTCGGCGGGGGCGCCTCCCCGGAGCGGGTGGCGATGGCCTTCAAGCTGGTGCTGCAGGACGGCAAGGTGGGCGCCATGCTGGTCAACATCTTCGCTGGCATCAACCGCTGCGACTGGGTGGCGAAGGGGGTGGTGCAGGCGGTCCAGGAGGTGGGCGTGAAGGTGCCCCTCGTGGTACGGCTGGCGGGGACCAACGTGGAGGAGGGCCGCCAGATCATCACCGAGTCGGGGCTGCCGATCATCGTGGCGGATTCGCTGGCGGATGCCGCGGACAAGGTGGTCGCGGCCTGGCGCAAGGCAAAGGGGAACTGACCATGGCGATCCTCATCAACGAACTCAGCCGGGTCCTGGTGCAGGGCTTCACCGGGGACAAGGCCACCTTCCACTCGCAGAAGATGATCGAGTACGGGTCCAAGGTGGTGGGCGGCGTGACCCCGGGGAAGGGTGGCCAGACCCATATCGGCCTGCCGGTGTTCAACACCGTCAAGGACGCCGTGGATGCCATCTACCCCGACGCCAGTATCATCTTCGTGCCCGGCGCGTTCTGCGCCGACGCCATCATGGAAGCGGCCGACGCGGGGATCAAGCTGGTCTGCTGCATCACCGATGGCATCCCGGCGCAGGACATGATGATGGTCAAGCGCTACCTGCGCCGGTACCCGAAGGAGAAGCGTACCACGCTCATCGGTCCCAACTGCGCCGGCCTCATCAGCCCGGGCAAGTGCATGCTGGGGATCATGCCGGGCCATATCTACAAGGCCGGCTCGGTCGGACTGGTGACCCGGTCCGGGACCCTCGGCTACGAGGCCGCCAGCCAGCTCAAGGACCTGGGGATCGGGGTGTCCACCAGCGTGGGGATCGGCGGCGACCCGGTCAACGGCTCCAGCTTCCTGGATATGCTGGAGCGCTTCGAGACCGATCCGGAAACCGAGGCCGTGATGATGATCGGCGAGATCGGCGGTCCGCAGGAGGCGGAGGCGGCGATGTGGGTCAAGGAGCACATGACCAAGCCGGTGATCGGCTACGTGGCGGGGCTCACCGCCCCGCGTGGCCGCCGCATGGGCCACGCCGGCGCCATCATCTCCGCCTTCGGCGACACCGCGGCGGAGAAGTCGGAGATCATGCGGTCGCTGGGGCTGGCGGTGGCCCCCAGCCCCGCCGAGCTGGGCAAGGCGGTGGCGGAAGCGCTGGCCAAGAAACCGCCCCGCAAGAAGCTGGTGACCCGGTGAGCGCCCGTCCCCGCATCGCCATCACCCGCAAGATCCCGGCGGCGTGTGAGGCGGAGGCCGCGAAGCATTTCGAGGCGGTGCTCAACCCCGATGACCGGCCCCTCTCCACCGCGCAGCTCAAGCAGGCGCTGCAGGGGGCAGACGGACTGCTGCCGACGGTGACGGACAAGGTCACCGCCGAGGTGCTCGAGGTCTCGGGCCGGCGGGCGAAGATCGTAGCCAACTTCGGTGTGGGCTTCAACAACATTGATATCGAGGCCGCAAAGCGGCTGGGCCTCACCGTCACCAACACCCCCGATGTCCTCACCGACGACACGGCGGACATCGCGGTCACGCTGCTGCTGATGGTGGCCCGGCGGGCGGGGGAGGGGGACCGCCACCTCCGGGCCGGCCAGTGGACCGGCTGGCGGCCCACCCACATGCTGGGCGCCAAGGTGAGCGGCAAGACCGTGGGCCTGATCGGCTTCGGCCGCATCGCCAAGGCGGTCGCCCGGCGCCTGCACCACGGTTTCGGAATGCGGGTGATCTTCGCCGATCCCTTCCCGCCCTCCGCGGAGGAGGCGCGCGCCCTGGGGGCGGAGCAGCGCCCCAGCGTGGAGGCGGTGCTGGCCGAGGCGGACTTCGTCTCGTTGCATTGCCCGGCCACACCCGAGACCCGTCACCTCATGAATAGCGCCCGGCTGGGGCTGATGCGGCGGGAGGCCTTCCTGATCAACAGTGCCCGGGGCGATGTCGTGGACGAGGCGGCGCTGGTGGCGGCCCTTGAGGCGGGCACCATCGCTGGTGCGGGCCTGGACGTGTTCGAGCGGGAGCCGGAGGTCACCGCCGGTCTCCTCAAGATGGAAAACGTGGTCCTCCTGCCGCATCTCGGCAGCGCCACCATGGAGACACGGGTCGCGATGGGGCTGCGCGCGCTCGAGAATCTCCGCCTCTTCTTTGCCGGGCAGCCGGTGCGCGACCGCGTGGTGTGACCGACGATCACGCGGCGCCGTTCGTCGCCGAGAACCTCCCCGCCTCTGCCGATCCGCTGGCGGCCAGCGCGGCCCAGTACGCGTCGGAGACCGCCGAGCTGCTGTTCGGCCTGCTGCTGGACGTCGTGCGCGTCCGGCATGCTTACCTCGAGCCGGCCCTGCTGGGCGGGCCGATGGACCCGGCCTGGAGCACCGATCAGCTGGAAGCCTGTCTCCGGGCCCAGGGGATCTGGTTCCAGCTGCTGTCCATCGCGGAGCAAAACGCCGCGATGCGGCGGCGGCGGCAGGTGGAGACCGAGCGCGGGCCGGAGCAGGTCCGCGGCACGCTCATGCAGGTGCTCCACCACGCCCGGGAGGATGGCCTGGCCGGGCCGGCCCAGCTTGGTGCGCTGCTGCGCGGGCTCCGGATCCGGCCCACGATCACCGCCCATCCCACCGAAGCCCGCCGGGTGACGGTGCTGGAGAAGCACCGTCGGGTGTACCGCCGCCTCGTGGACCTGGAGTCGCCGCGCTGGACCCCCCGGGAACGCACCCAGATCATCGACCAGCTCCGCCTGGACATCGAACTCCTGTGGCTGACCGGCGAACTGCGCCTGGAGAAGCCGACGGTGCCGCAGGAGGTGTACTGGGGGCTGCACTTCTTCAGTGAATCGCTGTTCGAGGCCACGACGGAGCTGCTGGAGAAGGTCGACCGGACCGTGCAGCAGCTCTGGCCCGAGTCGCAGCACGAGATCCCGCCGTTCTTCCAGTTTGGCTCGTGGATCGGCGGCGACCGCGATGGCAACCCCTTCGTCACCAACGAAGTGACCCGGCGCACGCTGCGGCAGAACCGCGTAGCCAGCCTGGTCCGCTATCAGCAGCGCCTGGGAGAGCTGCTGAAGACCATCAGCATTACGGAACGGGCGCTGGCGGTCCCCGGGACCTTCCGCCTGGCGCTGGCAGATGCCCTCGAGGCCAGCGGCGAGGGTCCGGAAATCATCGCGCGCAACCCGGGCGAGGTGTACCGCCAGTACCTCGCCTGCATGATGCGGAGGCTCCAGGAGGCGGTGCGCCACGCCGAGGCGGGCCGGACGGCGCCTTCTCCGGAGGGCTACGCGTCGGCGGAGGAGCTGATTGGTGACCTCCGTCTGCTGGAGGGGGCGCTGGCGCAGGGGGGAGGGCCGCGGGTGGCGCAGGCGCTGCTCCGCCCGGTCCGGCGCGAGGTGGAGACATTCCGGTTCAGCACCGTGCGGCTCGACCTGCGGGAAAACACCAGCCGCCTGACGGAAGCGCTGGTGGCGCTGTGGCGGAGCGGCACCGGGGCGATCGGTGATCCGCCGCCGGTGGCCTCGGACGAATGGAAAGCCTGGCTGGTGGCGGAGCTGGCCCGGCCCCGGCGCGGGGATCGGGCGCTGGACGGCTTCGAGCCCGAGGTGCGGGAGACGATGGGCCTCTTCCGGGTCGTGCGGGAGATGCGCGCCGACCTCGACCGTGAGGCGTTCGGCAGCTTCGTGTTGAGCATGACGCGGGAGGTGGCCGACGTGCTGGGCGCCTATCTCCTGGCCAAGGAGGGCGGCCTGTTCGCCGACGAGGCCGGCACCGAGAGCTCCACCCTGCCGATCGTGCCGCTGTTCGAGACCATCGAAGACCTGCACCGCGCCCCGGCCATGATGCGGGAACTGCTCCACGTCCCGGTCGTCCGCCGGACGGTGCGCGCCCTGGGGGGTACCCAGGAGGTCATGATCGGCTACTCGGACAGCAACAAGGATGGCGGGTTCTTTGCCTCTAACTGGGAGCTCTTCAAGGCCCAGGCTCGGCTCACCCGGGTGGGGGAGGAGCTGGGGGTGCCGATCGCCTTCTTCCATGGCCGCGGCGGTTCGGTCAGCCGCGGTGGGGCGCCCCTGGGCCGGGCCATCGCGGCGCAGCCCGCCGGATCCATTCGGGGACGGATGCGGATCACGGAGCAGGGAGAGGTGGTCTCGCTCAAGTACGCTAACCGGGGCACCGCCCAGTATCAGGTCGAGCTGCTCGCGGCCAGCGTCATCGAGCACACGCTGCGCTCGGAACACGAGGCCGCGCTGGCGCCCACCACCGAGTTTGAAGAAGCGATGGAGGCGATCTCCGGTGCGGCCCAGGCGGCCTATCGCCGGTTCATCGAGCATCCGGGCATGCTGCCGTACTTCTCGGCCGCCAGTCCGCTGGAGGAGCTGACCCTGCTCAACATCGGGTCCCGGCCCGCCCGGCGGAGCGGGCTGCGCACCCTGGGCGACCTGCGCGCGATCCCGTGGGTATTCGCCTGGTCCCAGAACCGCCATTTTATCACCGGCTGGTTCGGTCTGGGGAGCGGACTCGAGACCTTCATGCAGGTCCGCGGCGAACGCGGCGTTCGCCTGCTCGGACGGATGTATCAGGAGTCGCGCCTGTTCCGGCTGATTCTCGATGAGGTGGAGAAGACCCTCTCCTACGTGGACCTGACCATCGCACGGCAGTATGCGGACCTGGCCCCCGCCGGCCCCGGCCGCGAGGAGATCTTCAGCCTGGTAGAAGCGGAATACCACCGCACCGTTCGCGCGGTGCTCGGGGTGACCGGCGGCCCCGGGCTGGCGGAACGCTTTCCCCGCTTTCGCCGACGGCTCGCGCGGCGGATGGCGACGATCAACCAGGTCAGTCGCCAGCAGGTGGAACTGCTGCGCCGGTTCCGCGCGTCCCGGGGAGACGAAGAGCGGCAACAGTACCTCGATGCGCTCCTCCTTTCCATCAACTGCCTCTCTGCGGGGTTCGGCGCCACCGGCTGACCGAAATCCGTCTCGCCGTTGCTACGGTGCCGACGCAACGTCGGCATCGCCATCATCGCCGGCCCGCCCATCGAGAACGTCCAAGCCATTGCCACATAAGCTCTTGTGTCGCGCTGCCCGATGCTGGGGAAGCTGGCGCGAATCGTGAGAGACGGATAATCGTACAGCAGCCCGCTCAGGCCGGATGGACCACGCGGCGTGGGCGCTCGGTCTCTACCCGGAGTTGGCCACAGGCCGCGCTGATGTCGAGGCCCCGGCTCCGGCGCACCACCGCCTCGATGCCCGCCGAGGTCAGCCGTTGCTGGAAGGAGCGGATGCGCTCGCTCGGCGTCGGGGTCAGGCCCGGGGCGCCTCCCGGGTGCAGTGGCAGCAGGTTCACCAGGGCCCCCTGGCGGCGGGCCAGGCGCGCCAGCTCCGTGGCGTCCTGGTCCGAGTCATTGAGGCCCGCGATCATCACATACTCGAACGTGATCCGCTTGCGGAAGGCCGCGGCGGTCTCGAGCACCTGGGCCAGAGGGTACTTCTTCTCGATCGGCATGAGCGGCTGGCGGCGGGTTGGGCTGGCGGCGTGGAGCGAGATCGCCAGCCGGAACTGCTCGGGCCGGGCCGCCAGGGCCTGCATGCCGGGGACGATCCCCACCGTAGAGACGGTGATATGCCTGGCGCCGATCCCCAGGCCGTCGGGGCTATTCAGGATCGAAAGCGCGGGGTCCACCGCCTCCCAGTTGAGCAGCGGCTCGCCCATGCCCATGAAGACGATGTTGGTGGGCTTGTCGTTCGGGTCCCGGAGGATCAGTTCCCGCGCCTGCCCCACGATCTCGAACGGGGAGAGATTGCGTCGGAATCCCATCCGGCCGGTGGCGCAGAAGACACAGCCGAGCGCGCACCCGGCCTGGGAGGAAATACAGAGGGTGCGGCGGTCGCCGCTGGGGATCAGGACCGACTCGACCAGCTCGCCGTCGGCGAGCCGCCAGAGGTACTTCCGGGTGCCGTCCTGAGAATGTTGTTCGGTGGCCAGCGTCAATCGCGGAATCGGCCAGATCTGATCCAGCCGGTCGCGGAGGGGCGCCGGCAGGTCGGTGGCCTGCTGCCAGTCTCCGATGGGCCGTTGCCACAGGCGGGGATGCAGCTGGCGGGCCCGGTACGGTGGCAACGCCTCGGCCCCGGTCCACACCGCCAGCATCGAGGCGGCCTGTTCCGGGGTGCAATCGAGCAGCGTTGGCTGCGCAGTGACTTTCGGCATCGCTCCATGGAAGATAACTGGTGGCTGGCATGGCCTCCGTGGTTACAAACCGTTGCCCTGAGGCCACAGGTGTTGCATGGCTGAGAGGTTGACCGGCGGGCAAGAATCTCTCAGATTACCCGCGCCTCCCCTCGGGCGCTGACCCGATCGCGACTCACAACTGCTTTCTGCCTCGGCATCGAGCCATTCCCGCCCCTCGGGAGCGGCTTGCGCCGATTCCTTACCATACCCCCCTGGAGGGTTCATGAAGAAGAAGTTGCTCGCCCTGGCGTGCGGTACGCTCCTGTTCGCGGCGTGTAGCGAGGGACCGACCAGCACCGAATCGGCCCCGCTGCTGGATGTCCAGCGCAACGTCAGCGCAGAACTCGTCCCGGGCCGCTATATCGTGTTCTTCAAGGGGTCGGTGGCGGATGTGAAGGGTGAGGCCGGCCGGATCGTCGGCGCCGAGGGGGGCAGGTTGCTGTTCACGTATGAGCACGCGGCGCGCGGCTTCTCCGCCGATCTCTCCGACGCGGCGGTCGAGCGGCTCCGCCGCAACCCCAACGTCTCGCTGATCCAGCAGGACGCGGTGGTCAAGCTGGACGCGACCCAGAGCCCGACCCCCTCCTGGGGCCTGGACCGCATTGATCAGGTGAACCTGCCCCTCAACAACAGCTACACCTACCCGAATACCGGCGCCGGCGTGCACTTCTACGGCATTGACACCGGCATCCTGGGTGGCATCAACGGCGGGGCCACCACGCCCCACGTGGACATCGCTGGACGGCTCTCCACGGGGTACGACGCTATCACCATCGGCGGCACCGCCAACGACTGCAACGGTCACGGCACCCACACCGCCACGACCGCTGCGGGGACCACGTACGGTGTTGCCAAAGGCATGACCGTGCACCCGGTCCGGGTCCTCAACTGCGCCGGCTCCGGCACCTTCGGTCAGGTGATCGCCGGGATCAACTGGGTCACCAGCGACCACCAGGCCCATCCCGGCCAGAACTCCGTGGCCAACATGAGCCTCGGTGGCGGTCTCGATCCGGCCACCAACACGGCCGTCAAGAACTCGATCGCCGCCGGGGTGGTCTACAGCCTCTCTGCCGGTAACAGCTACGGGGCGGACGCCTGCACCCAGTCTCCTGCGGCGGTGGTGGAGGGACTCACGGTCATGGCGTATGACATCAATGACCGTCTGGCCAACTTCTCCAACATCGGTCCCTGCACTGACCTTGGTGGGCCGGGCGTCAACATCACCGCCGGCTGGATCGGCAGCCCGACCGCGACCTCGACCATCAGCGGCACCTCCATGTCCGCGCCGCACGTGGCCGGCGTGGCGGGTCTGTACCTGGGCGCCAACCCCGGCGCCTCGGTGGCGACGGTCAACGCTGCCATCATCAACAACGCCACGAACAACATCATCGCCGGCGTGGGCGGTGGGGCCTTCCCGGCCAACTCGCCCAACAAGAACCTGAACATGCAGTTCATCGCGGGCGGCCCGGTCAACCAGCCCCCGGTGGCCGATTTCGTCGCGACCTGCAGCAATCTGACGTGCACCTTCAACGGAACGCTCTCGAGCGATCCCGATGGGACCGTCAACGGCTATTCCTGGACGCTGCCGAACGGCGCGGTCGTGGCCAACACCGCCACCTTCACCCGCTCCTTCCCGTCGCCGCGCACGTTCAACCTGACCCTGACTGTCACTGACAATCAGGGCGCGACCAACGCCATCACCAAGCAGGTGGTGGTCACTGGCGGCGGCGGTAACGTCCCGCCCGTGGCGAGCTTCACCTATTCCTGCAACGCGAGCCATGCCTGCACCTTCGATGGCACCGGTTCAAACGACCCAGATGGCAACATCGCCAGCTACTCCTGGACCCTACCCAACGGCTTCGTCGCTGCGACGACGTCCACCTTCGGCAAGACGTTCCCGGGCCCCCGGTCGTTCCCCTTGACCCTGACCGTCACCGACAACGGCGGGGCGACCAACAGCACCACGCAGACGATCAACGTGCCCTGACGGGCGCCAAGCGTTCAGCGGCAGCAGGCGTTCCGCCGGGTCCCTCACGGGGCCCGGCGGTTCGCTTTCCGCCCCTTTGTGGCTAAGTCCACGCCAGTGAATCAGTTGCCCCACTATGACCCGCCGGTTAGGTTTTCCCCAATCTCCGACCCGACCCCTGGATTGCTGCTCACCGAACTGCTGACCCCCGATCGCATCAAGGTTCCCCTCGCGGCCGCCGACAAGGCTGGCGTGCTGCGCGAGCTTACCGAACTGCTCGCAACGGTCGTGGGGACCGATCCCGTCCCCCTGCTGGCGGCCGTCCAGGCCCGCGAGGAGGTGCTGTCCACCGGCATCGGCCACGGGATTGCCATTCCGCACGCGAAGGCGGAGGTGAGTCAGCTGTCCGTGGTCTGCGGCAGCACTCCGCAGGGGGTCGAGTTCGATGCCCTGGATGCCGAGCCGGTGCGCCTGTTCTTCCTGCTCATCGGCCCGGAGAGTGCGGCCGGTGAGCATGTGAAGGCGCTGTCCCGCGTCGCCCGGGTGGTGCGGCGGGAGAGTGTCCGGGATGCCCTGCTCGGCGCAGCCGACCCGGCCGGGTTCTACCAGATTCTCGTAGAAGCCGAGGAGCGATGACCGCCGGCACCTCCCTCCGTACCCATCGTTGCGGCAGCCTGCGGAAAGAGCATGCCGGCCAGGCGGTCCGACTGGCCGGCTGGGTGCACCGCGTTCGCGATCTGGGCGGGGTCATCTTCCTCGACCTGCGCGACCGCGATGGCCTGGTCCAGCTGTCCTTCGATCCCAAGTGGACACCACGGGAGGTGCTGGACCGGGCCAAGACCCTGGGGCAGGAGACGGTGATCCTTGTCGCCGGGAGGGTGGAACTCCGGCCCGAGACCGCCCGGGATGCCGCCCTCGCCTCGCGGGACATCGAAGTGCGGGTCACCGAGCTCACGATCGCGGGGGTTGCGGCCACCCCGCCCATTCCGGTGGCGCGGAAGGAAGGGGAGGAGCTGGCGGCAGAGGAGTTGCGTCTCAGGCACCGCATCCTCGATCTCAGGCGGCCGGAGCTCCAGGCGAACATCATCCTGCGTCACCGCCTCATGCAGCGGGCCCGGCAGAGCCTCTCGGCCCTCGAATTTCTCGAGATCGAAACCCCGATCCTCACCAAGCCCACGCCCGAGGGCGCCCGTGACTACCTGGTGCCGAGCCGGGTGCACCCGGGAGAGTTCTACGCTCTGCCGCAGTCGCCGCAGATCTACAAGCAGCTGCTGATGGTGGCGGGCTTCGACCGCTACTTCCAGATCGCCCGCTGCTTCCGGGACGAGGACCTCCGGGCCGACCGGCAGCCCGAGTTCACCCAGATCGACCTCGAGGCCTCCTTCGTGAGCGCCGCCGATGTGCAGGGCTATGTTGAGCGGGTGCTGGTGGAGTTGTGGGCGGAGGCGGGCGAAACAGTGAGCGCGCCATTCCCGAGGCTCTCCTGGCAAGAGGCCATGGAGCGGTTCGGCATCGACAAGCCGGATCTTCGCTACGACCTGGAGCTGCGCGACCTGTCCGCCTTCCTGCGCGCCGATGCGGCGGAGTTCGTCCACAAGGCCCGGGAGGCGGGTGGGCGGCTTCGCGGCATCGTGGCCCCGGGACTGGCAGAGCTGTCCCGCAAGGAGCTCGACGGGCTCGCCGCCGTTGCCAAGGGAGCCCGGGCCGGGGGGCTCATCTGGGCCCGCCGGACGGCAGCCGGGTGGGAAGGGCAGGGGGTGAAGGCGCTCGGCGCCGAGGGACTGGCGGCGCTCGGCGGCAGTCCCGGCGACCTCCTGGTGGCGGTCGCCGGGCCGGACGAGATCACCGGGCCGGCGCTGCACGCGGTACGCATGGAGCTTGCCCGCCGGCCTGCGACCGTGCTGCGGGCCAAGCACGCCTTCTGCTGGGTGGTGGACTTTCCGCTCTTCGAGCGGGATGCCGAGACCGGCCGATTCGCCCCAGCGCACCATCCCTTCACGGCGCCGCACCCGGAAGATGTCGGCCACATGGAATCCGAGCCCGGCCGCTGCCGCGCCCAGCACTACGACGCGGTCTACAACGGCAACGAACTGGGCAGCGGCTCCATCCGGATCACCGATCCGGCGGTGCAGCAGAAGATCTTCGAGCTGCTGGACATCCCGGCGGGAGAGATCCGGCGGCGGTTCGGCTTCCTGCTCGACGGTCTCTCCGCCGGCGCCCCGCCGCACGGTGGTTTTGCGCTTGGCATGGACCGGATCGTCATGCTGCTGGCTGGCGCGCCGTCGCTGCGCGACGTGGTCGCCTTTCCCAAGACCACCGCGGCCCGGGCCCTGTTCGAGGGCGCGCCGACGGTGGTCAACGCGGCAGACCTGAAGGCGTTGCATATTCAAGTGGTGGAGTGAGGATTGAGACGGCGACGCGTTCAGCCGCCATCGGCCGAAGGCTGGCTTCGGCCGACGGGGGGAACGGAATCGAGGCGGCGGCCCCTCCGGGGCCACATCTGGCGGCCGAGCCCTGATCGGTAGTCCACTCCAACCCGAGGTCAGACTTGACCGACGACATCCAGCACCGGCTCTCCACGGAAGGCGCCGACCCGCTGCTGCTGGCAGGGGTCAACGATGCCAACCTGCAGGAGTTGCAGCGCGCCGTCGGCGTGCGCATTGCGCTCCGGGGCGACATGGTGACCCTGGGAGGGTCCATGGAGCAGGTGGAACGGGCGACGTCGGTGGTGCAGGGAATGCTGGATCTGGCGCGCATGGGAGAGACGGTGACCCCAGATGATGTCTCCCGCCTGGTGGCCGCCGGTCCGTCCACCGAGCCGCTGGGGTCGGTGGACCAGAAGATCATCCTGCCGGGGCTCCGCCGGGTAATCGCCGCCAAGACGCCGGGACAGCGGGAGTACCTGCAGGCGGTCTCCACCCACGACATCGTCATCGGCATCGGTCCCGCCGGGACCGGCAAGACCTACCTGGCGGTGGCCAAGGCGGTCGAGGCGCTGGCCCGCAAGCGGGTGCGGCGGATCATCCTGGCCCGGCCGGCGGTGGAGGCCGGGGAGTCCCTGGGGTTCCTGCCCGGCGACCTGCAGGCCAAGGTGGACCCCTACCTCCGGCCGTTGTACGATGCGCTGGAAGACATGATGCCGCACGACCGGGTGCAGAAGGCGCTGGAGTCGCGCACCATCGAGATTGCGCCGCTCGCCTACATGCGGGGCCGCACCCTGGCCGATGCGTTCATCATCCTCGATGAAGCCCAGAACGCCACCGGGGCGCAGATGAAGATGTTCCTCACGCGCCTGGGGGTGAACAGCAAGGTGGTCGTCACGGGCGACAAGACCCAGATCGACCTCCCCAAGCGCGAGGACTCCGGCCTGGTACAGATCGAACGCATCCTGCCCGGTGTGGACGGGGTGGCGTTTTGCTACCTGGACGAGATGGACGTGGTGCGTCACAAGCTGGTGCGCGAGATCATCCGCGCCTATGCGGAAGATCAGCACGGCTAGGCGCCTGGTCCGGCCGCCGGATGAGATCCGTGTCCGGATCCAGGGCCGGCCCGATCCTCTCACGGCTGCGCGGGTGCGGCGAGTGGTACGGACGGTGGTGGCCTTGGAGTATCGCCGCGCGCCCGTGCCCGGTCGCCGGGTCGCGGAAATCTCGGTGACGTTTCTCTCCAGTGCGGCCATGCAGCGGCTGAATCGCGACTGGCTCGATCACGACCGGCCGACCGATGTCCTGGCCTTCGCGCTCCCGGGCCCGGACCAGAAAGTGGTGGGCGACATGTACGTCTGTCCGGCCGTTGCGCGCACCCAGGCCCGTCAGCTCGGCGTCGGCGACCGGGAGGAACTCATCCGCCTGGTGATCCACGGTGTCCTGCACATTCTCGGGTACGATCATCCCGCCGGTTCCACTCGCACCGCCTCCCCGATGTGGCGTCGCCAGGAGCGCTATGTGACGGTGCTCGCCTGATGCTGACGCTCCACCACCTCCTGACGCCGCTGGCCACTCTGCTGCTCTCGTTGTGGGCGGCCTGGCTTTCGTTCGCGGCGGAAGCGGACGCGGAGGTGCCCCGTATCCTGGTGGATCACCAGGGCGGGGAGGGCGGGGTACTGCCCCCGGCACGGGCGCTCTATGTCGGCCATCTCGCCCTGCTGATGCTGGCGGGCGCGGCGGCCGGCACCGCAGAAGCATGGTGGGCGTGGGGACCGGTCGGGGCGCTGGGCCGCCTGCTGCTCGCGGTCTCCCTGGTGTGGGTCGTGGGTGGGCTGCTCCCCCGGCTGCTGGCTGCGGTGGCCCCGGAGCTGCCCCCCCTGGTGCGCCCCTCCGCGCTGCGCTCGCTTCGCCCGTTCGGCCCGCTGCTCCGCCTGGTCGCCTCCGCGGATGCGCGGCTGCGCCCGCCCACCCGCCCCCTCAGCCGGGAGGCGGGCCCGGCCCGGCGGGACATGCTGCTGGGCCTGTTCTCGCTGGCCGACATGACCGTCGCCGAGGTGATGACGCCGCGGCTCGATGTCATCGCGGTGGACACCTCGGCGGAGCCCGAGGAGGTCATGAATACGCTGCACCGCTCGGAGCACGCTCGCATCCTTGTCTACGACGGCCATCCCGATGCGGTGGTCGGGGTGCTCTACGCCAAGGACATGCTGGCCAGCGGCCTGCCGGCGGGCGAACCGGCCGAAGACTGGCACCGGCTCATCCGGTCAGCCTCCTTCGTGCCGGAGGGCAAGACCCTGGACCGCCAGCTGCGCGACTTCCAGCGTGGCCCCAGCCACCTCGCGGTGGTGGTGGACGAGTTCGGCGGCACCGCCGGGCTGATCACCTTGGAGGACATCCTCGAGGAGATCGTGGGAGAGATCCAGGATGAGCACGATACCGAGGAACAGCAGCCGGTCCTGGAGGACGCCGAGGGCCACCTCTCGGTGGAGGGCGGGGTGCCGCTGTCGGAACTGGAGGCGCTGCTCGGCCACAGCTTCGGGCGGGCGGATGTCACCACCGTCGGCGGGCTGATCCTCGACGCCTTCGGCCGGGTGCCGCGGGGCGGCGAGAAGATCGAGGTGGACGGCATCGAGATGCAGGTCGAGCTGGTGGCGCGGCGGCGCATCCGTCGGGTGGTGGTGTCCCGCCCAGTGCGGGTCCAGGCCCGCGGGGAGGGGGGCGACTCGTGATCTGGGCAGCGCTCCTCAGCGGCCTGGCGATCGCCATCTTCGGCGCCGTGGCCGGCACCGCCCTGGTGTCCCTCAGCCGCATGGAGCTGACCCGGGCGGTGGCGGGGCAGCTCAAGGGCGACACCGGCTCACTCTCCTGGCTGGCGGAGATGGAAGGCTACCTGGGGGTGACGGCGACGCTCACCGCCCTCGGGGTGATCATCGCGGGGGCCTCGCTTCCGCCCTTCCTGGCGGGCTTCACCACCGCGGTGGCCGGGCTGCTCTTGGTCATGGTGGCGGTCCCGGCCGTGCTGCTGGTCGGGTATCTGCTGCCGCGCTGGCTGGCCCGGCCCCGTGCGGATGTGCTGCGCAACCTCATCGTTCCGGTGCTCCGGCCGGTGGCGCGGGTCGTGGGACTCATGCTGCCCGCCCGGGTCGTACCCGGCGCGAGCGAACTGCGCGCCGTCTGGCGGGAGGGCGCGGCGGCCGGACTGGCGGTGGACGACGAACTCATCATGGTCGGCGGGGTGCTGACGTTCACCGAGCGTGCCGTGCGGGAGGTGATGACGCCCCGTACCGACGTCGTGGCGGTGGGCGAGGACGACCCGTTGGAGGAGATCGCCCAGGTCTTTGCCCAGAGCGGGTATACCCGGCTGCCGGTCTATCGCGGCACCCTGGACGACATCGTCGGGATGCTGCACGCCTTCGACCTGTTCCGGCTCCGGCCCGGCGACCAGCTCCCCATACGGCCGGTGACCAACGCGCCCGCGGGGAGGACCTGCGGTGACCTGCTGCTCGACATGCAGCGCGAGCGGCGCCACCTCGCCGTCGTGCTCGATGAGTTCGGCGGGACGCTCGGCATCGTCACGCTCGAGGATCTGCTGGAGGAGCTGGTCGGCGAGATCTACGACGAGTTTGACGAGGGCGCCCGGCCCCCTGCGGCGGCCGGCCCGGTGCTCTACGAGACCGACGGTACCACGCCCATCGAGGCGCTGGAGGAGCGGTTCGAAGTGGCCCTGCCCCGGGCCCGCACCAGCAGCATCGGTGGGTTGCTCACCGAGCTGGCGGGCCGGATTCCACCCGCCGGTGAACGGTTCCTGATTCGCGGGCTCGAGTTCGACGTCCTGCAGGCTTCGCCCACCCGGGTGGAGCGGGTACTGATCCGGCGCGCCATCGGTGCGCCCGTGGTGCTGGCACGCACCCTCGCCGGGGAGAACCGACCGTGAGCCGCCAGGAAACGATTGTCCGGTCCATGCTGGACCTCATCAAGCGGGGTAACCTGCGCGCCTTTCTCGCGCTGGCGGAAAAGGCCGAGCCCGCCGACCTGGGCGACGTGCTGTCCTCGCTGGACGAAGATGACCGCCTCTCGGTCGTGAAGACCCTGCCGCGCCGGCTCTCCGGCGCGGCCCTGGTCGAGATGCCGGACGAGGCCCAGGTGGAGGAGACCCTGGAGAGTCTCGCCGCCGATTCCCCTGAGGCAGTTGGAGAGATCGTCGAGGAACTGCCCGACGATGAAGCGGCCGATCTGGTTCGCAGCTTCGATCCCGAGGATCAGGCCCGGATCCTGGCCGGCGTCGAGGATCGCGCCGGGATCGAAGACCTCCTCCGGTACGATCCCGAGACCGCCGGTGGCCTGATGACCGGCCAGGTGGTCACCGTCCTGGCGACCAGCACCGCCGGCGAGGCCATCGAGTCGCTCCGCCGCCAGGCCGAGGAGATCGAGGACTTCTCGCAGGTCTACGTCGTGGACGAGCACGACCACCTGCTCGGCGTGCTGCCGATCAAGCGGCTGGTCACCAGCCGGGCCGACCGCGCCATCCGGGAGGTCATGGAGGACACCGAAATCCGGGTGCCGCCGGAACTGGACCAGGAGGAAGTGGCCCGGATGATGAGCCGCTACAACGTGCCGGCGGTCCCGGTGGTGGATGGCGGCGGGAGGCTGCTGGGGCAGGTGACCTTCGACGATGTCATTGACGTGGTCGAGGCGGAGCAGACGGAAGACCTGCTGCGCTTCGGCGGCACCTCCGCTGAGGAAGAGCTGGCGGCACCATGGACCGAGGCGGTCCGCCGGCGGCTCCCCTGGCTGCTGGTCAACCTGGCCACCGCCTTCGTGGCGGGCGGCGTGGTGTATCTCTTCCAGGCCGAGCTGGCCAAGGTCATCGCCCTCACCATCTGGATGCCGATCATCGCCGGGATGGGCGGTAACGGTGGCACCCAGGCGCTGGCCGTGACCGTCCGCCGGGTGGCCCTCGGCCAGATCCCCCAGGGCCGCGCGGCCGCGGTCATCGGCAAGGAGGTACTGGCGGGGCTCACCAATGGGATGGTGGTGGGGCTGGTCGCCACCGCCGTGGCGCTGTTGCTGGGCCATGGCACCCAGCTCGGCCTGGTCGTGTTCCTGGCCCTCACCGGCAATCTCTTCGTGGCCGGCTTTGCCGGGGCGATGATTCCGCTCGCCCTGAGCCGGATGGGCGTCGATCCGGCGGTCGCTTCCTCGATCTTCGTGACCACCTTCACCGACGTCTGCGGCTTCCTGCTCCTCTTCGGCCTGACGGGGTGGATCCTCGGAGTGTAGCGCGGCGACTCGGGCGATTCGCCAGCGGTAAGAAGGGAGGGGGACCGAGATCTGCCGTGATCTCGATCCCCCTCTGACGTGATACCAGCTGCCTGACTGTCTACCCGACCAGCCGCCTCCCTACCACCCCAGAATCATCTCCACCCGGCTATAGAGGAACCGCCCGTTGAAGCCGAACGGCGAGGCCGCTGCCCACGGGAAGGTTCCGAAGTTGTTGTTATAGTCGAGCGAGCGGTCTCCCGTGCTGGTATCCACCACCCGGGTCGAGCTGGGCTTGTCGGGATAGGTGTCGAACAGATTGCGCGCACCCACCGACAGCTTGACCTGGTTGAAGCGGTAGCCGACCTCCACGTCCACCAGCGCCTTGGCCCCATACCGCTCCCGGCAGAGGTCGCAGTACCCGAGCTGTGCCGAGGAGAACTTGCCGTAGTAGGACAGCCGGGTCAGGGCCCGGAACCGGCCGGTCTCGTAGTTGGTGGTGAAGGTGCCGCGCCAGTCAGGCCGCTCCTCCGTGATGGCGATGTAGGTGACCGTGTCGATCAGGCCGGGCTCGGTCGAGTTGGCCAGAATGGCCGGCAGGTCGTCGATATGGGTGATCTTGGTCTTGGTGAAGTTGACGCCGGCATCAAAAGTCAGGCTGCCGGTTCCGGCGGGGACCCGCAGGCTGCCGCCCAGATCCACGCCCTGCGTCCGGGTATCGAGTCCGTTGGTGAAATACTGCAGCCCGGCGATCCCGGTGAATCCGTTGGCCGCGAGGATGGCCAGCGTGGTGTCGTCGTCGAACGTGGCGCCCAGCAGGATGCGGTCGGTGATCTTGATGTGGAACACGTCCACCGTGAAGGTGAGGTTGTCCCGCGGCGTCACGGCAAGGCCGCCGCTGATGTTGAGCGACTTCTCCTCCTTGAGGTCCTTGGCCCCCAGCAATCGCGCCGCCGGGTGGTTGACCGGGAAGTTGCCCACCTCGATCAGCTGGCCGGCCACGTAGCTGGTGGTCACGTGGCTGAAATAGCTCTGCGGGAGTCCTGGGGCCCGGAACCCGGTGCTGACGGCGCCGCGGAGCACCATCCGCTGGGAGGGCTGGTATCGGAGCGCCAGCTTGCCACCCACCGCCGAGCCGAAATCGCTGTAGCGCTCGTACCGACCGGCAACGTTGGCCAGCACCTGGGCAGCGAGGTTGGCCTCCAGGTCCACGTAGGCCCCGAAGTTGGTGCGGTCGTTGTTGCTGGCGTCCCCTGGGGTGAAGCCGCCGAACACCGACGAGCCGGCAGGGGCCGGTCCGCTGGAATCCTGCGCCAGGTGATTGCCGTTGACCCAGGAGGCCCGCTCCCCCTGCGTGATGATGTACTGCTCCCGCCGGAAGGTGGCGCCGAGGGCCACCCGGAGCGCCGATGGCAACCCGACCTCCACGTCACGCGCCAGGTTCACGGCACCGATGGCCTCACGCCGCAGCAGGCGGCCGGCGAAGAACTCGGTCTGGTTGGGAATGCCGGGGTCGTCCGCGGTCCCGAGCACGCCATCGGCACCGGGGGCGCAGGGAGTGTCGAGGCACGGCCCCAGCGACGGGTTGTTGGTGTTCCGCAGGTCGTAGTCGAACCGGTTGACGCCGTAGGTGCCGCCGAAATCGATGGCCCATCCCCCGACCCCGGTGCGGACACCGGCGGCCAGCGAGAAGTCCTCCACGGTTGGGCGGAACTCCGGCAGGAAGCCCTGGGGGTAGATCTCGGGCCAGTTGCGACCGCTGTCGAAGTAGCGCCAGTAGCCGTTCCCGGTTCCGACCCGGTGGGCATAGCCGCTAAAGGCGTACAGTTCGGTAGCGCCGCCGGCACCCACCGGCATCCGGAAGTTGGCGAAGGTCATCTTGTTCCGCTCCAGCCCGTCGCCGAAGTGCAGGTTGGGCTGGGGCAGGCCGTTCCGCTTGACGACCACCTGGCCCTCGGAGTTGATCGAGTCGGCGACGCCGTTGACGTCCACCAGGTACGGGTCGGCCCAGGCCCGGTTGGTCGGGTCTCGTTGCTGGAACTGGCCAAACAGGCTGAGCGATCCGCGGCCGAGGCCGATGCCCACGCCGCCGTTGACGTCCACCGTCGTCCCGTCGTCCTTGTAGCCCTTGCCGGTCACGTAGCGCCCGGCATCCGCCGACAGGTACGGCGAGAAGCTGCCCTCCTTCAGCACCAGGTTCACCACCCCGGCGATCGCGTCGGAGCCGTACTGCGCGGAGGCGCCGTCGCGCAGGACCTCGATGCGCTCGATCGCCCCGCTGGGAATGGCGTTCAGGTCCACGCCGGTCGAGCCGGCACCGGTGCCAAACGCAAAGGTGTTGAGCACCGCCGTCGAGTGCCGCCGCCAGCCGTTGATCAGCACCAGGGTGTGGTCCGGGCTCAGGCCGCGCAGGGTGAACGGACGCACGATGTCATTGGCATCGGTGACCGTCTGCCGGGGGAAGTTGACCGAGGGGGCCAGCGCCTGCAGGATCTGGCTGGTCTCGTTGGTCCCCTGCTGGGAGATCTGCTCGGCCGTGAACACGTCCACCGGCACGGCCAGCTCCTCCGCCGCCGTGTGCCGGCCGCGCGAACCGATCACCACGTCAATCGGGGCGAGCTCGACCGCCGTGCGCGCCAGGGTGAAGTCCAGCTCCCGGACTGCGCCACCATCGACGGTAACGTCGGTCGAAGCGGGCTTGTAGCCGATGGCCCGCACCCGGATCGTCTGCGGGCCGGCGGGCACACCGCGCAGGGTGTAGCGGCCCTGGGCGGTCGTGGTCGCCTGAAAGCTGGTGCGCTCGACCGTGATCACGGCCCCCGATACCGCCGCTCCGGCGCTATCGGTCACTCGGCCCTGCACGGTGCCCGACTGCGCCACGAGTGGGGCTGAGGCCAGCGTGAGGATCAGGAAAAGAATGGTACTACGACACCGTCCGACGAAGACACCTCGCATGAGGCCTCCCGTGTGGGGAAACTGAGCCGCGATTGGGGGCGGCCGACTGGGTTGGGTGCGGGAAGGGTGGAACAGACCGGGCTAACATGGGGGCCGAAGTGAACGCCGTCAAGCTCGGCGGCCAGACCGGACCGGGGCCTGGAAAAGTTGCGTAGCTCCTTCAGAGGGGCGAAGTTACAGGCATGAATCTGCCCGAGCTGGTGGCCGATCTCCGGGCCCGAAAGGTGCCCGCCATCGCTCGAGCCATTTCGATGGTCGAGAACGGCCGGACCGGCTTCGAGGAGTTGCTCTCCACCCTGCATCGGGAGCTCGGCCGGGGTCGGCGTATCGGGATCACGGGCCCGCCGGGCGCGGGAAAGTCCACCCTCACCGAACGCCTGGTACAGGAGTTCCGGCGTCGGGAACTGCTGGTCGCGGTGGTGGCGGTGGACCCGACCAGCCCGTTCACCGGCGGGGCATTGCTGGGAGACCGGATCCGGATGGAATCGGTGGCGCTGGACCCCGGCGTGTACATCCGGTCAATGGCCACTCGCGGCTCACTCGGCGGTCTGGCCACCACCACCCGGGAGGTCTGCGACATCCTCGATGCCGCGGGATTCGACCGCATCATCGTGGAAACCGTCGGGGTGGGGCAGTCGGAGCTGGACGTGGCCCGGACGGCCGACAGCACCGTGCTGGTCCTGGTGCCGGAGTCGGGCGACGGAATCCAGACCCTCAAGTCGGGCATCATGGAAATTGGCGACCTCTTTGTCGTCAACAAGGCGGACCGCCCCGGCGCCGACCGCATGCGTCATGAGATCGAAGTGACGCTCGGCATCCGCCAGGGGAATGCCCTCCGGAACATCCGGGCGCATCACGGTGGCTCGGCAGCCCAGCGACGCGGCGCCTCGGGCGCCGGGTTGGAGACGCAGGCCGCGGTTATGGCCGAGTCGCCGAGTCGCCGGGGCGCGGAGGCGCCCTGGAAACATCCCGTGCTGGCCACGGTGGCCGCCCGGGGGGAAGGCCTGACGGAGCTGATCGCCGCCCTGGACCGGCACGCGGAGTACCTGGCCGCCTCCGGGGGACTGCTGGACCGGCGCCGGCAGCGGCTGCTGGAACGCACCCGGGAAGTGGTCAACCGGGCCACCCGGCAATGGATCTGGCAGGAGACCGGCGCGGAGCAGCTGATCCGCGAGCGGCTGGACGATGTCCTGGCTGGCCGGACCAGTCCGTATGAACTGGCGGCGGAAGTCCTCGACAGCCTCAAACAGGGATCGCGCCTATGAGCCCGTGGAATGCCAATCGTGCCGAACGCGACCTCGCCGAGCGGGTGGAAGCCCAGGAACGGGAGCTGGAGCGTCTTCGGACTGAGCTGGCACAGTGGCGGGACGCCGCCGCCCGGCTCCCGGTGCGGCCCGATGCCGAATTGACCAGTATCTCCGGCCGGGGTGTGGAGCCGGTCTACACCCCGCTCGATCTGCCGGCGGGACACCTGGCCCAGGAGGGTCTCCCGGGAGAATTTCCCTACCTCCGCGGCATCCACCCCACGATGTACCGGGGCCGGCTGTGGACGATGCGGCAGTTCGCCGGGTTCGGCACGGCGCAGGACACCAACGAGCGCTACAAGTTCCTGCTGGCCCGGGGACAGACAGGGCTCTCGGTGGCGTTCGATTTTCCCACGCTCATGGGCTATGACTCCGACCACCCGCGCTCCGAGGGGGAAGTGGGCAAGTGCGGCGTGGCGATCTCCAGCCTTCGGGACATGGAAGACCTGTTCGCCGGGATCCCGCTGGACCGGGTGAGCACCTCCATGACCATCAACGGTCCCGCCGCGATGCTGTTCTGCTTTTATGTGGCGGCCGCCGAACGGCAGGGCGTGGACATCGGCAAGCTCCAGGGCACCATCCAGAACGACATGCTGAAGGAGTACATGGCCCAGCATGCCTGGATCTTCCCGGTGGAGCCGGCGCTCAAGGTCATCGTGGACCTGTTCGAGTGGGCCGCCGCCCACACCCCGAAGTGGAATACGATCTCCATTTCCGGCTACCACATCCGCGAGGCCGGCGCGACGGCGGCGCAGGAACTGGCGTTCACCCTGGCCAACGGCTTCTGCTACGTGGAGCATGGGCTGGAGCGGGGGCTGGACGTGGACGCCTTTGCGCCCCGGCTGTCGTTCTTCTGGGACGTGCACAACGATTTCTTCGAGGAGATCGCCAAGATGCGCGCGGCCCGGCGCATCTGGGCCCGCACCATGCGCGAGAAGTACGGCGCCACCAATCCGCGCAGTTGGCAGATGCGGTTCCACTGCCAGACCGCCGGCGTCTCCCTCACGGCCCAGCAGCCCTACAACAACGTCGTCCGGGTGGCCTACCAGGCCATGGCGGCGGTGCTCGGCGGCACCCAGTCGCTGCACACCAACGCGTTCGACGAGACCCTGGCGCTCCCCACCGAGGACTCGGTGCGCATCGCCCTGCGGACCCAGCAGATCCTGGCCTGCGAGACCGGCATCCCCAACGTGGCCGACCCGCTGGGCGGGTCCTACTACGTGGAGGCGCTGACCGACGGGCTGGACCGGGAGGCGGCCGGGCTGTTCGCAGAAATCGAGGCGCAGGGTGGGGTAGTCCACGCCATCGAGAACGGCTGGTTCCAGCGCCAGATCGCCGATTCGGCCAGCCGCTTCCAGAGTGAGGTGGAGCGCAACCGGCGCACCATTGTCGGCCTGAACGAGTTCGTGGAGGCGGAAGAGGCGCCGGTGGATATCCTGCGGGTGACCGATGCCGCCGAGCGCACCCAGCGGGAGCGCATGGCCGCGCTGCGGGCCGAGCGGGACCAGGCCCGCGTAGACCGCAGCCTGACGGCGCTGCGTCAGGCCGCCCAGGAGGATCGCAACGTCATTCCCCAGATGCTCGACTGCGCCCGAGCTTACGCAACCCTCTTCGAGATCCGCCATGTCCTGGAAGAGGTGTATGGGACCTATCGAGAGCCGGTGTTCTTCTGACGCGATCCGATCGTCGCCGGGACGCCGGCCGCGTGGTGGAGGCGCTACCAGCGGCGCAGGCCTCTCGGGTATCGGATCGCGGACCGTGTGCAGCCACTACGCCAAGCAGAAAGCGACATGCCAAATCCTGATATCAAGAGACTCCTCGGCCGGCTCACCAAGCTCCGGACCGATGATCATCGCATCGTCAGTTGCTATCTCAAGATCGAGCCCCGTGACCGGGCCCGTGGCAAGTACTTGATCAAGGTCAAGAACCGCATCCGGGAGGTCGAATCCGCCCTGGCCGAGATGGACCTGCCGAAGGGCGTGCATGCCGAAGTCAGCGCCGACCTCCGCCGGATCCACGACACGCTCAAGGATCCCAAGCGTCTGCCCGCCACCCAGGGTCTGGCGATCTTCGCCTGCGGCCCGCTGAAGCTGTTCGAGCTGGTCGGCCTCCCCGGCGTGCATCGCTCCCGGCTGGGCGTGGACCGGAGTGCGCTGGTGCGGGAACTCGCCTCCGTGGAGGATGAGATCGGCACCCTGCTGACCGCCGTGCTGGACCGCACCGCCGCGCGGATCTTCGAGGTGGGCGCCTTTGGCACCACCGAAGTCGAGGGTGTCACTTCTCCCGCCACCCGGGGCAAGCGCTACCACGGGGACCGGCAGGATGGCCCCGGCATGGGCGAGCACCAGTACCACAACCGGATCCGGGAGGAGAAGCAGCGCCACTACGCCATGATCGCCCAGCGGCTGTTTGAGCATCATCGCCAGCGTCCGGTGCACGGCGTGGTGCTCGCCGGACCGGGCAAGGACGCCGGCGCGGTGGCGGCGTTCCTGCACCCGTACCTGGCGGAGC
Source organism: uncultured Gemmatimonadaceae bacterium (assembly GCA_964449145.1). Classification (GTDB taxonomy): domain Bacteria; phylum Gemmatimonadota; class Gemmatimonadetes; order Gemmatimonadales; family GWC2-71-9; genus JADJOM01. The sequence goes on from CAYUYF010000008.1 coordinate 105,790, forward strand.
GCCTCATGGGGGTGGTCAGCCTGAACCCGCAGGAGGTCACCACCGCGGTGGTGCACGAGGCAACGCTGGCCACCCGTACCGAATACGAGCGGGAGTCGGAACGGACGATCGCCCAGGGGCTGGCCAGCGCCCTGGCGGAGGGCTGGGCCGTCGACGGTGTGGATGCGACCCTCAAGGCGCTGGGCCGGGGCCAGGTCCGCACCCTCCTCGTCTCCGCCGACGCCCAGCGTCCCGGATTCCGGTCTGGCAGCACCGGGAGACTGGCCCTCTACGAGCGGGAACTGCAGGCGGACGGCGAGGTGGTCGCGGTCCTTGATGTGGTCGACGAGGCGATCGAGGAAGCCCTGCGCCAGCGGGTGGATGTCGATGTGCTGTACGATCCCGAGGCCCGGAGCGCGGTCAAGGAGCTGGCGGGGCTGCTGCGATTCCGGTGAGCCTGAAGGCGGTGCTGTTCGACGCCGGCAACACGCTGCTCTTCCTCGAGTACGCCCGGCTGGCCCCGGCCCTCGCCCAGGCGACGGGGGTCCCGCTGACGGCACGGGCCCTTGCGGCCCAGGCCGGCGCGGCCGCCCAGAGCCTTGAGCGACGGGAGGGCACCGACCGGGAGCGGGGCACCCGATACCTCGAGTCGCTCCTCCGGCTGGCCGGCATGCCAGAGGCAAAGATGCAGGTCGCACGGGACACACTGCTGGCCCTGCACGGGGAGCGGCACCTGTGGAGCGGCATCGTCCCGGGGACCCCGTTGGCGCTGGAGCGGCTTCGTGCCGCCGGGTACCGGCTGGGGGTCGTGTCCAACAGCGATGGCCGGGCGGCCGAGGCGCTGGCCGCCGCCGGGCTGCGCGGGGCCTTTGAGCTGGTGATCGACTCTGGGCTCGTGGGGGTGGAGAAGCCGGACCCGGCGATCTTTGCGCTCGCCCTGGAGCGGATGGGGCTCACGGCCCTGGAGGCGTTGTATGTTGGAGACATTTACGAGGTGGATGTCATCGGTGCCCGCGCGGCGGGCCTCGACGTGATCCTGCTCGATCCACACGGCCAGCATGCCACCCGCGACACTCCGACCGCGCCGAGCATCGCCGCGGTGGCCGAGTGGGTGCTGGCGGGCCGGCCGGTGGCGAGAGAATCGCAGACAGCGGACACGGAATACCGGATGCCCCCTTACCCCATGAGCCCATGACCGCAGCACTGGACAAGAAACCCCTCGCCCGGCCGATCCGGGTGCTGGTGGCCAAGCCGGGTCTCGACGGCCACGATCGTGGCGCCAAGGTCGTGGCGGCTGCCCTCCGGGATGCCGGCATGGAGGTCATCTACACCGGGCTGCACCAGACGCCGGAGATGATCGCCACCGCCTCGGTGCAGGAGGACGTGGACGTGGTCGGCCTGTCCATTCTCTCCGGCGCCCACATGACGCTCTTCCCCCGGGTCCGGGCCCTGCTTGATGCAGCGGGTCGCCCCGACATCCTGCTCACCGGCGGCGGCATCATCCCGCAGGAAGACATGGAGGCGCTGGAGGCCCTGGGGGTCGGCAGACTCTTCGGCCCCGGGACCCCCACGGGAGATCTCATCGCCTACATCGAGCAGTGGGCGGCGGAGAAGCTGAAGGACTGATGCCGGTCGCCCCGCGCCGCCTTCCCCCACGTTCATCGACTCCGTGACCAAGCCCAAGACGCGGCCCTCACGCCTGCGCACCCTCACCGACGAGTACCTCACGCTGTCGCGAAAGCTGCGCGAGGGAGGCGGCGCCAAGCGCGTCGCCAAGATGCACGCGAAGGGCCAGCTGTCCCCGCGCGAGCGGGTGCAGGCGCTGCTCGATCCGGGGGCGCCATGGGTCGAGCTCGGCCTGCTGGTTGCCTACGACCAGTATGACGGCCAGGCGCCCGGGGCCGGAGTGATCACTGGCATCGGCGTGGTGCAGAGCCGGCCGGTGGTGGTGGTGGCCAACGATGCCACCGTCAAGGCGGGGTCGTGGTGGCCGGAGACGATCCGCAAGATCCTCCGGGCGCAGGAGGTCGCCATGCGCCAGCGCATTCCCATCGTGTACCTCGTAGACTCGGCCGGGGTGAATCTCCCGTATCAGGGCGGGGTCTTCCCGGGCCAGTACGGTGCCGCCCGGATCTTCTACTACAACTCGCTCATGCGGCGCTACCTGCACGTGCCACAGATCAGCGCCGTGATGGGGAGCTGCATCGCGGGCGGGGCGTATCTGCCGGCCCTCTCCGACGTGATCTTCATGGTCGAGGGGACCAGCTTCATGGGGCTGGGCGGGCCCAATCTGGTCAAGGGCGCCACCGGCCAGGTGGTGGACGCCGAGACGCTCGGCGGCGCCGCCATGCACACCGCCCTCTCCGCCGTGGCCCACTACCGGGCCGCCACCGACGCGGAATGCCTCACGATGATCCGCGGCTACGTGGACCGCCTGCCCGCGGCCCGGGTCGACTCGGCGCGGACCGCAGCGACGAAGCGTCCCACCGCCGACCTCTACGACATCCTCCCCGCCGATCACCGCATGTCCTACGACGTGCATGCCCTGCTCGATTGCCTGCTCGATGACGGCCGGCTGGATCAGTTCCAGCCTGACGTCGGCCGGGAACTGCTGTGCGGGCACGGGAGAATCGAGGGACAGCCGGTGGCGATCCTGGCCAACGCCCGGACCGTGATCAAGGCCAAGGCCGGGCAGATGCCCCGGATCGGCGGGATCATCTACACCGAGAGCGCCGAGAAGGCGGCATACTTCATCGAGAACGCCGGGCGGGAGCGAATCCCGCTGCTCTTTTTCCAGGACGTGAGTGGCTTCATGGTCGGCACGGAGGCGGAGCAGTCCGGTATCATCCGGGCCGGGGCGCGCTTCGTGGAGGCGATGGCCACGGCAGTGGTCCCAAAGATCGTCCTCACCATCAACCACGCCTCGGGCGCCGGTTACTATGCGATGGCGGGGCAGGGGTTCGACCCCGACTTCATCCTCTCCTGGCCGACCGGCCGCATGGCGGTCATGGAAGGGGAGTCCGCGGTAGAGGCGGTGCATGGGCAGGAACTCACCAAGGCCCGCGCCGAGAAGCGCCAGCCCGATGCCGCCACCCAGACCGCCACCGACACCATGCGGGCGGACTACGAACACCAGCTCGATGCCAAGTTCGCCGCTGCCCGCGGGTACGTGGATGCCCTCATCACGCCGGAAGAGACCCGGGACCACCTGGCCTTCCTGCTCAGCGTGACCAGCGTCTACCGGGGCCCGCACCTGGGCCCCTTCGTCCTTCCGCCGCTGGACCCGCATGCCTAGCCTCCGCCTGATCACGGCGGTCCTGCTCCTCGGCGGCTGCGCCGCCCAGCCGCCCGTCGTGCCGGTGGCCGCCCAGACCGCGCCGACCCGCGAGGGAGCGGCCGCCGAGTCGTCGGGTCCCGAGCCGAAGCCGATGATGCCCCCCGCGGAGGCGTACGCCCGGGGCTGGATGCCGCTCCGCCAGACCGGCGTCCCCGAGTTTCTCGCGCGGTACCCGACCTACGACGGCCGCGGCGTGCTCATCGCCATCCTCGACAGCGGCCTCGATGCGGGGATCCCCGGCCTTGGGCTGACCACCACCGATGAGAAAAAGGTGCTGGACCTGCGCGACTTCTCCGGCGAGGGGACGGTGGCATTGACGCCGGTCACTCCGGTGGGAGACCAGGTCACCGTGGCCGGCCGGGTACTCACCGGTGTCTCCCGGCTGCGTGCCGTCATGGTGGGCGACCGCCTCTGGACGGGCAGCATCGCCGAGATTCCGCTGGGCGAGATGCCGGCCGCGGACCTCAATGGTGATCGTGATGATACCGACACCCTGGCGGTCGTGGTGGCCCGGGCCAGCGACGGCTGGGTGCTCTATGCCGACACCGACGGCGACGGCTCGCTCTCCAACGAGCGGCCGATTCACGATTATCTCCGCGCCCGCGAGACCTTTGGCTGGCGGACCGGGAGCCGCCCGACCACGATCAACCTCGCCGCCAACTTTCGCGACGACCAGAACGTCCCGAAGCTGAATCTCTTCTTCGACACCAGCGCCCACGGCTCTCATGTCGCCGGCATCGCCGCCGGCCACGACATGTACGGGGTCAAGGACTTCAACGGGGTGGCGCCGGGCGCGTACCTGCTGGGGATCAAGATCGCCGACAACGCCGACGGGGGCATTTCAACATCCGGCAGCATGCTGGCCGGCATCGGCTACGCCATCCGGTTCGCCCAGGAGCGCCGGCTGCCGCTGGTGATCAACGTGAGCTTCGGTGTCGGCAACGAACGGGAGGGGCAGGCACGGATCGACCGGATCGTTGACTCGGTGCTGGCCCGCCACCCCGACGTGGTGATGACCATCAGCGCCGGCAACGATGGCCCCGGGCTCTCCACTATGGGCTTTCCCGGCTCCGCCAGCCGCGCGATCACCGTCGGGGCCACGTTCCCGGCGGTATTCCTCGGTGCCAGCGGCGCGGGGCGGGACCCGGTGGCGTACTTCAGTTCGCGCGGCGGGGAGCTGGCCAAGCCGGAGATTGTGACGCCGGGCATGGCCTACTCGACTGTGCCCCGCTGGGACACCGGGGACGAGCGCAAGGGCGGCACCAGCATGGCCTCACCCCACGCGGCCGGGCTGGCGGCGCTCCTGCTGTCCGGGCTGGCACAGGAGGGGCGCACCGCCAGCGCGTTCCAGATCCGGCAGGCCCTCATGGTGACGGCCCGCCCTGTTGGTGCGGGTACCTATCTCGATCAAGGTACCGGTCAGCCGGAGATCGGCTCGGCGTGGCGCTGGCTGCAGACCAGCCGTCCGGTGCCTGAGGTCCAGGTTCTCGCCGGCACCGGCAGCACCGCCGGCTGGCTGGAACTCCCGCCAGGCCGCACCGCCGACACCGCGCAGCTGTTCCGGCTGGAACTGCCCGCGGCCAGCGCGGCACAGGAGATCTTGCTGCGCCCGGGCGCCGACTGGCTGGACGCGCCGGGATCCATCACCCTCCAGCCGGGCTCGACCACGCTGCGGGTAGGACTCCGCGCAGGCAAGCTCGGGAAGCCGGGGGTGTACACCGGGGTAGTGGCCGGCTGGACCCGCGACACGCTGCTGGGTCCCGTGGTCCGGCTGGTGACCACCGTGGTGGTGCCTGACACCGGCCAGCACATCACCGCCGAGCTCGGGCGGATTGCGGCGGGCGGGACCGGCCGTCGGTTCTTCCGGGCCGAGGCAGGCCGGCCCTTCGCGATCAGTTACGCCACCGCCGGACCCGGTGAGCTGATCCTCGCCTACCTGCACGAGCCCGGGGGCCAGCCCTACCGGGAGGACACCGGGGCCGGGGCCGGCTACGGCGAGCAGGCCAGCGAAACGGTGGTGGATGCGCGCGACGTGGTGCCCGGCCTGTATGAGGCGGTCGCCGTGGCCTCACCGCTGGACGCCGCGAGCGGACGGGTGCAGGTGTTCCAGAGCCCGCTCCGGATCGCCGCGGGCCGCGCCCGCAGCGGCGTGGAGGTCGCGCTGGAAAACGTCACCGCCACGGCGGTGACCGCGGCGCCCTTCGGTGTGCTGGTCGGTGGAGAACGCAGCACCGCGGTCGTCGCGCGGGGGACGGAGCGCCAGCGGATCCGCTTCGCGCTCCCGTCCTGGGCGGTGCACGCGTCCGTGGACGTCACCATGGACCCGGCGGAGTGGCCGCGCTTCACCGACTTCGGCGTGACTCTGCTGGACGGCGCTGGCCGGCAGCTGGGGAAGGCGCCGATGAACTACGCCTTCGGGCGGCTGCACATCTCCCTGCCTCCGCCCCCGCCGGGCGATTCCGTGGCCATGGCCGAGCTGGCTCTGCTCCCCGGATTTGCCGATCCCGGCGCCGATGATCGCTGGACTGCGCGGGTGTCGATCCGGCTGTATACCGACTCCGCCCATGTGGAGCGGATGCCGGGACACGAGGTCACCATCCCCGCGGGCCAGCGGTCCACCCTCACCCTGCCGTTCACCGGCGGTGCGCTCCCGTTGGGCGATGCCTTTGTGCCGCTCGGCATCGTCGTCGTTCCCGAGGGAGATCGCACCTGGACCCTGGAGGTCCCGTTGCCCGCGCCCGTTACCCCGCTCACGCCATGACGGAGAAAATCGTTCGGGTCGCCGGCGGCCAGGGTTTCTGGGGCGACTGGCTCGAGGCCCCGGTGCGCCAGGTGCAGGGCGGGCCCATTGACTACCTGATGATGGACTACCTCGCCGAGGTGACCATGTCCATCATGCAGAAGCAGAAGAGCCGAGATCCGAGATTCGGCTACGCCCGCGATTTCGTCCCGCTGATGGAGCGGATTCTGCCGGACATCGCGGCCCGCGGCATCAAAGTCACCAGCAACGCCGGCGGGGTGAACCCGCGGGCCTGCGCCGAGGCGGTGCGGGAAGCCGCGCGCCGGCTGGGACTCAGCCAGCGGGTCCGGATCGGCCTGGTGAGCGGCGACGACATCCTGCCCCGGCTCGACGAGCTGCTGGAGAAGGGCCATGCCCTCACCGACATGGACACCGGCCGTCCCCTGAGCGACATCCGCGACCAGGTGCTCTCCGCCAACGCCTACCTCGGTATGGCGCCGATGGTGGCGGCGCTCCGGAAGGGAGCGCAGGTGGTGATCACCGGGCGGGTGACCGACACCGGGCTCACCCTGGGGCCCTTGTTCCACGAGTTCGGCTGGGCGTTCGACGACTGGGACAAGGTCGCCGCCGGGACCGTGGCGGGGCATATCATCGAGTGCGGGGCCCAGTCCTCCGGCGGCAACCTGCTCCGCGACTGGCGCAAGGTGAAGGGGCTGGCCAACCCGGGCTTCCCGATCGTGGAGGCCAGCGCCGACGGCAGCTTCGTGATCACCAAGCATCCCGGCACCGGCGGGGTGGTCAACATCCCCAGCATCACCGAGCAGCTCGTGTATGAGATGGGGGATCCGCATACCTACATCACCCCCGATGGCATCGCCGACTTCACGACCATCCAGCTGCGGCAGGCGGGCAAGGACCGGGTGCGGGTGAGCGGCATCCGCGGCCGGGAACGGACGCCCCTGCTCAAGGTCTCGATCGCGTACTTCTATGGCTACAAGGCGGTGGGGACCCTGGTCTACAGCTGGCCCGAGGCCTACGACAAGGCAAAGGCGGCCGACCGCATCCTGCGCCAGCGGCTCAAGGACCTGGGACTCGAGTTCGAGCAGATCCTCACGGAGTATGTCGGCGTGGATGCCACCCACGGTCCCCTCGCCGGCCCGCCGAGCCCCGACGCGCCCGAGGTGCAGCTCCGGGTCGGGGTCCGGGGCAAGGACAAGGCGGCGGTGGAGCGCTTCACCCGGGAGATCGCGCCGCTGGTGCTCACCGGTCCACCCAGCGTCACCGGGTTCGCCGGTGGCCGGCCCGAGGTGCAGGAGGTGGTGGCCTACTGGCCCGCGCTGATCGACCGCCGGGAGATCGAACCCCACGTGACGGTGGAGGTGCTGGATGCCTAGGAAGAGCAGGCCGGCCGGCAGGCGCGTCCGCCGGTCTCCCGGCCCGAGAGGCCAGCGGGCGGCCGGGCGGATCGTCCGGCCAGCCGGTGGGTCATCGGCCGGTTCCACTCGAGTGCAGCTGCGCTTCCTGGCCCACGCACGCTCGGGAGACAAGGGCGATACCGCCAACGTGGGGCTGATCGCGCTGGAGCCGGAGTTCTACCCCATCCTGGTGAAGGAAGTGACCCGGGCCCGCGTGGCCCGGCATTTCAAGGGCATGGTGAAGGGCGTGGAACGATTCGAGCTGCCCAATCTCCAGGCGCTCAACTTCCTGCTGCACGGGGCGCTGGACGGCGGCGGCACGATCTCGCTCAAGACCGACGCCCAGGGCAAGGTGTACTCGACGGCGCTGCTTCGGATGGAGGTTCCGGTGCCACCGGCGCTCGCCCGCCGGGCGACCCGCCGCGAGGGTTAAGCGCCGGCGTGGCGGTGCGGCATTAACCGCCGCCCCAACCCGAGCACCCCCGGGGAGCTGCCGCCGGCGCCTTTCCCGCACCTGACCAGCTAGATTCGGCAGGTAACCCGCCACTCTGGACCATCGGCCCCGGTTCCTCGATCCACACCCGCTCCCATGACCCTCCAGGCCAATCTCAGTACCGGCGTCCTCACCCTCACCCTCAACCGCCCCGAGAAGCGGAACGCGCTTAGCGCCGCGCTGATCAGCGAGCTGAACGGGGAACTGGACCGGGCCGAGCTGGATGCGGCGGTCCGGGTGGTCGCCATCCGCGGAGCGGGGAAGGACTTCTGCGCCGGCGCCGACCTCGACGAGCTGCTCGTGTCGGCCAGGCTCGGGCCCGAGGAGAACGAGCGCAATGCGCTCCACCTGGGGCGGGTATTCACCCGGATCCGGGCGCTCCCCAAGCCGGTGGTGGCGGTGGTGCAGGGTCGCGCCCTGGCCGGCGGCGCCGGGCTCGCGACTGGCTGCGATCTCGTGCTGGCCGCCGAAACCGCGCAATTCGGCTATCCCGAAATCCAGCGTGGCTTCGTCCCTGCCATGGTCATGACGATCCTCGTCCGGCTCACCGGCGAGCGCCGGGCCTTCGACCTCGTCGCGACCGGACGGCTGCTGTCCGCGCAGGAAGCGCGCGAGGCGGGGCTGGTCTCGCGGGTGCTGCCCGAACAGGGGTTCGAAGCCGCCGTCACAGGCATCCTCCAGCAACTTGCCGGCAGCAGCGCCTCCGCGCTGGCCCTGATCAAGCGGCTGCTCTACGAGCAGGACGGCCAGGACTTTGCCGGTGGAATAGCGCTCGGCGCCCGGATCAACGCCCTGGCGCGCGCCCACCCGGATTTCCAGGCCGCGGTCGCCGCCTTCCTCAAGAAGTGAAGCTCCCCTCCCTGGCCAGCGCGAAACTCTATTTCGCCATGCTGGGCTTCGTGCTTACCGCCGTCGGGATCGCCACCGACAGCCGGCCGCTGGTGTGGGCCGCCATTGCGGTGCTGGCAGTGGCGCTGGCCATTCGGCGCTGGATCGGGCGACGCTGAGGTGCACGGGCGGCCTACTGGCTCCCACCGTGCCACACGGACCGATCCCTTCCCGGATCGCCGCTGCGCGGTTTCTGGCGCCGGCGCGCAGCGATAGGCTCCCCGCCCGGTCGCCCGCGGGCGCCACCTTGGCGTCATGGCCTCACTCGCCGAACGCATCGCCGAGGCACGGCGCCTCCTGCACCACGCCTTTGGTTACGCGGACTTTCGCCCACTGCAACGCCGGGTAGTGCAGTCGGTCCTGGCCGGGAGGGACACCCTCGCCATCCTCCCCACCGGAGGGGGAAAGTCCATCTGCTTTCAGGTGCCCGGGCTGGTGCTGGGCGGGCTGACGGTCGTCATCTCCCCCCTCGTTGCCCTGATGCAGGATCAGGTCGCGGCCCTGCAGGCGCGTGGCATCGAGGCGGAGACGCTCAACTCACTGCGGGCCGAGGGGGAGCAGCACGCCGTCCTGGAGCGTGTGGCTCGTAGGACGCTCCGGTTCCTGTACGTGTCGCCGGAGCGCGCTCCCCGCATCGCCGCGGACCTCGCGCGCCTCGCCCTCCGGCCCAGCCTGCTCGCCATAGATGAGGCGCATTGCATCAGCGAGTGGGGTCACGACTTCCGTCCCAGCTACCGGGCCCTCGCCGCCTTTCGGGCGGCGGTTGGCACCCCGCCCACCGTCGCGCTCACCGGGAGCGCGACGCCCGAGGTTCGGGCGGATATCGTCCGAGTTCTCCAGTTCGGCCGGCACGACGTTCATCTCGGCTCCTTCGACCGTCCCAATCTCTGGTTCGGGGTGCGCCGGATCCGTCGCAGGCAGGACCGGCTCCCGGCGCTCCTCTCCCTGCTGGAGCAACGGCCCGGCCTCTCCATCGTCTACACCCCCACCCGCAACAGTACTGACGCGCTGGCGCAGCGACTTGGCTTCGCCGGTCATCGGTCCGCTGGGTATCACGCCGGTCTCACCAGAGAACGGCGAAGCGACGTGCTCTGCCGCTTCCTTGCCGGAGACCTGGACGTGGTCGTGGCCACCTCCGCCTTCGGCATGGGCATTGACGCGCCGCGCGTGCGCCTGGTGGCCCACTGGGGCATGCCGCCCACCCCGGAGGCCTACTACCAGGAGGCTGGACGCGCCGGTCGGGATGGCCAGCCCTCGCGCTGCGTGCTGCTGCACCATCAGTCGGATGGCAGGATCCACCGTCGCCAGCTGGAGGTCACCTTCCCGGCGCGAAGGGTACTAGAGGAGATCTGGGGCAATCCCACGCGCCGAAATCGCTTTCCAGTCGGCGTCGTGGCCTCGGCGGACCGCCTCCGGCAGGAGCTGGGCGGGGACCCGACGGACTGGGCCCGGGTCGGGCGGAGAAAGTCCAACGCCCTGTCCCGCCTGAAGGTGGTGGAGCGCTATGCCACCCAGGCTCCCTGCCGGCGTCGCCTGTTGCTGGGATATTTCGGAGAACCGGCCGACCAGTGCTCCGGCTGCGACGCCTGTGAGGCGCCGAGACATGCGCTCCAGCGTCTCGCCGCCTTGCTGGGTGCCGGGCGTGCCTGAAGCGGTGGCGCCGGCCGGTCGCGGCTGGTACTCTGCACGTCAACTCAATGATCTTTCCCTCTGCCCTGACGGCCCATGCACATGCTGCGTATCGCTCCCTGGGTGCTGCTGACCCTGCCCGCTTCACTCGGTGCACAGGTGCGGGCGCGTGACCTGGGCATCGCTCCCGGCATCTTTGCGCCCGGACCGCTCAACGCCATCACCGACGTCGCCGGCGTGAGGGTGGGGCAGGCTACGGTGGACATTGGCGACTCGGTCCGCACCGGCATTACAGCCATCCTCCCACATGAAGGCAATCCGTTCCTCGACCGGGTGCCGGCTGCGGTGCATGTGGGCAACGGTTTCGGAAAGCTGATCGGGAGTACCCAGCTCCAGGAGCTGGGAGAACTCGAAAGCCCCATCTTGCTCACCTGCACGCTCTGCGTGTGGCGGGCCGCGGACGCGCTGACCGGCTGGATGCTGGCCCAGCCCAACATGGAGGAGGTGCGGTCGTTCAATGCGCTGGTCGCGGAGACCAACGACGGCCAGCTCAACGCCATCCGGAGCCGGCCGGTGGCGGCGGAACATGTGCGGACGGCCCTGGAGGGTGCTCGCGGCGGCGCGGTGGCGGAGGGAAGCGTCGGGGCGGGCCGGGGGACGGTCGCGTTCGGCTGGAAAGGGGGGATCGGCACCTCGAGCCGGGTGTTGCCTCCGTCGCTCGGCGGCTGGCGCGTGGGTGTGCTGGTGCAGTCCAACTTCGGTGGGGTCCTGCAGGTCCTCGGGGCGCCGGTGGGGAAGGAACTGGGGCGCTACGCCTTCCGCGGGGCGGTGGAAGGAGAACGGGGAGACGGCTCGATCATCATCGTCGTAGCCACCGACGCCCCCGTCCTCGCCAGGAACCTCGAGCGCCTGGCCGGCAGGGCCATCATGGGGCTGGCCCGGACGGGGTCATCCGCCTCCAACGGCTCGGGAGATTATGTCGTGGCGTTCTCCACCGCTCCCCAGCTGCGGCGTTCATGGCAGGCTCGCCGGCCCGCCGCGGAGGAGCTTTCCAATGATGAACTGTCCCCCCTGTTCCAGGCGGTGGTAGAGGCCACCGAGGAGGCCATCTACAACTCACTCACCATGGCCACCATGGTGCAGAGCCGCTCCGCCCGGGTGGAGCCGCTGCCGCTGGACCGGTTGCAGGAAGTCCTCCGGAAATACGGCATCGGTCACTGACCGGAAGCGCGCGGCCTCAGTGGCCCAGTTCGATCCGATAGACCCGCCCGGACGCCATCACGACGTGCACCTCTCCATCGGCGTCCTCACCGAAGGAGACCACGTTGTCGTTGATGAGCGGCGGTGAGAGCGGAGCGTAGGCGTCCGCCACCTGAGTGCCACTTCGGCGCACGGCCCGGATAAAGCCGGAGCAGTAGTCGCCGTAGAAATAGGTGCCGCGAAGGCTCGGAAAGGCGGCGCCGCGGTAGACATATCCGCCCGTCACCGCGCACGCCGGGCCGTGGGGGTAGGTCAGGATCGGATCGGTCAGACCGGCGGTCTGGCACCCGCTGGCAGGTTGGAAGCAGAACGGCCCCTCCCGCTGGGGCCAGCCGAGATTGCCGCCTGGCGCCGTGGCGGCCGGGAGATAGCTGATCTCCTCGTGCAGGTCCTCACCGACATCCCCCACCCAGACATCCCCGGTCCCCCGGTCGAAGCTCCAGCGCCACGGGTTGCGCAGGCCCAGCAGCCAGATCTCCCCCCGCCAGCCGGGCCGACCCACAAAGGGGTTATCGGGAGGGATCGTGTACGGCGGCGCGGCATCCACATCGATGCGGATGATCTTGCCGAGCAGGGTGGCACTGTCCTGGGCCGTGGTGGGCAGCGGGACCACCCCGTAGACGTGCCCGTCGCCCAGCCCGAGGTAGAGCTTCCCGCCGGGTCCGAAGCTGACCAGCCCGCCATAGAGGACGGTGCCCGGGTCCTGGGGCTGGCTCAGGATCGGGGTCAGGCTCGCCGGATCGGCATGATCGAAGTCGGGGTCGGCGGTGAACTCGGCCAGCTGACTGTCGCCGTTGATGTCGGCGTAATAGACGAAGAACCGGCGGTTGCTGGCGTACTGCGGATGAAAGGCGATGGAGTAGACGCCGTACTCGCCGGTGGCGGGATCGGTGAGCGCGGTGAGGTTGAGAAAGGCGGAGTCCTGCCGGACACCGTTCTTACGCAGCAGGACCCTGCCACCCCGCTCGAGGGTCATCAACCGGGTCGGGTCCCCCGGGGGCGCGGTGACCTGAATGGAGAAAGCGAATCCGCTGTCCACCGGGACCAGCGTCAGGGCGTCCACTGGACCGGAGCCCGGACCGCCGGAGTCACCGCATGCACCGGCCAGAATGGTGAGGGGGAGCAGGAGCTGGCAGGTCCGCCACCGCCACTTGGGCGAAAGGTGTGTCATGCACAAAAGTAAACCCCTCGGTGGGCCCCGGGCCGCGGTTATATTGTCCGCTGACCCCTGCGGCCGTACCGCGGCCTTCCCTCGACCGAATTCTCCAGGCTCGACTCATGGACCTCTCGCTGTACTTCACCGAGCAGCACTATCAGGTCCGCGACATGGTGCGCGACTTCGCCAAGCAGGACGTCGCTCCCGTCGCCCGGGAGCTGGACCGGACCTCCACTTTCCCCTGGCCGAACATCCGCAAGATGGGAGAGCTGGGCCTGCTCGGGGTACCCTGGGCCGAGGAGCTCGGCGGCACCGGCATGGACCAGCTGAGCTACTACGTCACCATCCATGAACTGGCCAAGACCGACGCCAGCCATGCCCTGACCATCAGCGCCCATACCAATCTGGGCACTTCGCCCATCGTGGACTTCGGCACCGCCGAGCAGCAGCGGCGCTACGTGCCGTTGCTTGCCTCGGGCAAGGTCCTTGGCGGGTTCGGCCTGACCGAACCCGGCGCGGGCAGCGACGCCGGAGGCACCGCCACCACCGCGGTGGACAAGGGCGATCACTACCTGCTCAACGGCTCCAAGGTGTTCATCACCCATGCCGGGGTCGGAGAGATCTTCGTGGTCACCGCCCGGACTGAGCCGGGGAAGGGCAACAAGGGCATCACCAGCTTCATCCTGACCAAGGAAACCTGCGACCTCGATATCTGCCGCGAGGTGGGCGTGGGGCATGATGGGTCGCTGCCGAAGACCCCTGGGTTCCGCGCGGGGAAAAAGGAAGACAAGATGGGCTGGAAGGCCAGCGACACCCGCGAGCTGATCTTCGAGGATGCGGTGGTCCCGAAAGAGAATCTCCTGGGAAAGGCCGGCCACGGGTTCATCAACTTCCTCAAGACTCTCGACGGGGGCCGGATCGGGATCGCGGCGCTGTCCCTGGGGATCGCCGAGGGCGCCTACGAGGAGGCGCTCCGGTACGCCGGCGTCCGCAAGCAGTTCGGCAAGGCCATCGGCTCGTTCCAGGGGGTCCATTTCCAGCTGGCCGACATGGCCATGGAGATCGAGGCCGGTACCCACCTGCTGTACCACGCCGCGTGGCTCAAGCAGAACGGCAAGCCCTTCAAGAAGGAGGCGGCCATGGCCAAGCTGTTCTGCTCGGAACTGGCCATGCGGGCCACCACCAAGGCGGTCCAGATCTTCGGGGGTTACGGGTACACCACCGATTACCCGGTGGAGCGGATGATGCGGGACGCCAAGGTCTGCGAGATCGGCGAAGGGACCAGCGAGATCCAGCGGATGGTCATCGCGCGACAGATCCTGGGTGACATCGTCGGTTGATCGTGGGAGGGAGTCGTGGCCGGAATTGGGCCCCCTCGCGGTCCCCTTACCCCCTAATCGCCCAATCGCCCAGTCCCCCGATTCGGCAGGCCACCCCGGCTGTTGGCTCGCGCCGTTGCCCTAACCCCCGATAATTCATATCTTTGGCCCATGCCTTCGATGTGGCTGGGCCCCCGTATTCAGCGTCTCGCCGCCGTGCTCCTCACCGGGGCGCGGCTACGTGGGGTCAGGCCTGGTCTTGCGGAACGGACTCGCCGAGCGAGCCTTCCGCCCGTGGTTCGCAGTCTCCGCCAGCATCGCGGTCCTACAATGGGGGTCGGCGCCAGCCGGTCCCGGACCGTACGGCGGCTCTCCGATCGTCATTTCCTTGCCTCCTTGCCCCGCTCGGCCACCGCGCCGAGGCCGGGGCGGTCCCGGTTCGTGGAGCGCCCTTGGGCGCCCCCGGGCCGGACTGTCTCTCTACTGATCGGGTTGGCCGAGCCGGGGCGTCGCAGCGCCCGGGCGGCGCGCTACCCCATCGAGGGTGTCACGCGTGAAGCGCGAGATTCTAATCAACGGGAGCCAGCGGGAAACCCGCGTGGCCATTCTCGAGGACGACCGTCTGGTCGAACTCCTCATCGACCGGCCGGACCATCGCCGCAGCGTGGGCGACATCTACCTGGGCAAGGTCGAGGCGGTCCTGCCCGGCATTCAGGCGGCGTTTGTTGACGTAGGCCTGGAGAAGAGCGCCTTTCTCCACGCCTCGGACCTCCTGGAGCCGGAGGAGGACGAGGAGCCGGACACCGAAGAAGGGGACGAGGCCTTCGAGGCTGCCGAGACCGTCGCCGCCCCGGAGGCCGGGGCCGGCGGCAATGGCGGCACCCGGAGCGCACGGGGCGGACGTCGTGATGGCAACGGCGGCCATGAGCCCCGCCAGCGGGAGGTGCGATCCCGGCGACAGCTCCCCGACATCTCCGACATCCTGAAGAAGGGCCAGACCCTCCTGGTCCAGGTCACCAAGGAGCCCATCAGCACCAAGGGCTGCAGGGTGACCGCGCAGATCTCCCTTCCCGGCCGCTTCCTCGTCTACATGCCCTACGCCTCCCGGGTGGGGGTGAGCCGCAAGATCGAAAGCAAGGAACTCCGCTCCCGGCTCCGGGAGATGGTCTCCACCTACCTGCCCAAGGACTCGGGCGGGATGATCGTCCGCACCGTGGCCGAAGGGGTCACCGAGGAGCATGTCCAGCGGGAGGTGGAAAGCCTTCTCAACCTGTGGCGCAAGATCAACCGCAAGAAGACCTTCGTCCGGGCGCCGGCGCTGGTGCAACGGGAGACTTCGCTCACCCGGGGCATTATCCGCGACCTCTTCAGCGACAAGGTGGACTCGCTGCAGGTGGACTCGAAGGAGCTCTACAACGAGATCGAGACCTACCTCAAGCAGGTGGACCCCGAGCTGCTCACCCGGGTCAACCAGTACACCGAGACCGTGCCGCTGTTCGACAAGTTCGACATCGAGAACGAGATCCGGGATCTCTTCAAGGCCCGCTGCGACCTGCCTACCGGTGGCTACATCATCATCCAGCCGACCGAAGCGCTGGTCTCGATTGACGTGAATACCGGCCGCTACACCGGCAAGCGCGATCCCGAGAAGACCATCCTCAAGACCAACATCGAGGCGGCGCGGGAGATCGCCCGGCAGATCCGGCTGCGCGACATCGGTGGCATCATCGTGTGCGATTTCATCGACATGGAGACCCGCCAGAACCGGGAGCGGGTCCTGCAGGAGCTGCGTGCCCACCTGGGCCGTGACCGGGCCCGCACCAAGGCCTTCGCGGTCTCCGAGCTGGGCCTCATCGAGATGACCCGGCAGCGGGTGCGGCCCTCGCTGTGGCACTCGATGACCACCGAATGTCCCGCCTGCAGCGGCACCGCCCGGGTGTTCACCCCGGAAGTGGTGGCCCGCCGCCTGGAACGCTCGCTCCGCCGGGCCGGCCGGGAGCGGCGCGAACGGCAGCTGGCCGTTCGCCTTCACCCCGAGGTGGCGCTGTACCTGCTTGAGGAGGAACCGAAGCTGATCCACACCCTCGGCAAGCTCACCGGGCTGGAGCTGGAACTCCGGGACGACCCGATGATGCGGGTGGATCAATTCCGGCTCATGAGTCGGCCGGGTGGGCGGGACGTGACCGACATCTACGCGGTCGCCTAGGGGCGTTGGCGCCGCTGC
>CAYUYF010000009.1:0-1436 GCA_964449145.1 uncultured Gemmatimonadaceae bacterium
TGGGCGGCTTTCATCTCTCGGGGGCAGGGCCGGAAGCCATCATTCCGGAAACCGTCAATGACCTGGGGACGTACGGGCTCAAGCGCATCATGCCCGGCCACTGCACGGGGTGGCGGGCCGTATCCGCGCTGTCCAGGATCTTCGGCGACGACGTGCTGGTACCCTGCGCGGTCGGCCGCAAGTTTCACTTTTAGCCGGAATGGCTGGAGGGCCGTGCGCTACCACACCCTGTCGCTCGTCGTGGCACTGTCACTGGCCCCCGCGCTGACGCCTTCGGCCCGCGCCCAGGCGCCGCTCGCTGGCGTGACCGCCGCGCAATTCCACCAGCTCGAGTGGCTGGAGGGGACGTGGCTGGGGAGCGGAGGAGCCTACCCGGCCTTCTATGAGGAGTACCGCAGGATCAACGACTCCACGGTCCAAATGCGGGCCTTCAGCGACTCGACGCTTCGGACCGCGCGCGACTCGTCCCTGATCGAGTGGCGGCAGGGCGCGATTACCAAGTCCCGCGGGGGTCGGGTCCAGTACCTGGCGGTCCTGCTCGAACCCGATCGCATCCGCTTCCTCCCTCCGGGGACCGCAACCGGCGGGTTCACCTTCGCCCGCCGATCCCGGGACGAGTGGACCGCGACCCTGCACCCATCGGCGCCCGGCAGGCCCGAGACGGTGTACACGATGCGTCGGCTCCGCCCATAGCGCCGGCACGGTTCAGGCCCGCTACCTCATGAACCAGGCAGGAGCTCGGCCGAGCCCCTTCGACGACCACCGGGACCGTGAAGCTGAACCGCCAGCAGGAAAGGCGGCGCAAAGCGCCGTGACCTGCTACCTTCGACTCCGACGCACACACTGCCTGCACCCCAGTCACGGAGTTTGCCCATGCGCCTGAGATCCCTGCTCGGACTCGCCCTGCTGGCCACGGCCTGCGCCCCCGGGTCCGGCACGCCGGCCGCCGGTTCGGCGGCCCTGCCGGCGGCGGAGCTCGATGCCATCCGGGCGGTCGACGCCGCCTTCGCGGCCGCCATGAACGCCAAGGATACCGCGGCCGTCTTCGCGATCTATGCCCCCGACGCCAAGCTGATGCCACCCGATTCCCCGATCCTCGAAGGGGCCGCCGGGCACCCGGTCCTCGCCGGCCTGATCGCCGGTGGCGCGGAGAATTTCGTGCTCACCCCGACGACGACCTACGGCGCCGGCGACCTGGCCTACCAGGTGGGCACGGCCAGCTTCACGATGGGCGGCGGCACGGCGACGGTGAAGTACGTCGAGGTGCTGCGGAAGGGCGCCGACGGCAAGTGGCGCTATGTGGTGGACATGTTCAGCGGCGTTGCCCCGCCGGCCGCGGCAGCCAGGTAGTCGCTCGCGGTGGCTGGCCGGCCCCGGTCTGGAGGCCGGTACTGGCGCCAGGACCCGTCTCAGGCGGCGACCCATGCCTGTTGCGC
>CAYUYF010000009.1:1446-106469 GCA_964449145.1 uncultured Gemmatimonadaceae bacterium
AACCTCGAAGCCATCATCCTCCCCGCGTGGAACACCAACGCCCGGGTCACCCAGCTGCTGCTGACCAGTCTGCCCCGGGCGCTGTGGGACGCCGCCATTCCCGGCGCGCCGCGCCGGACCCCGCGAATGATCGCCGCCCATATCCACAACGCCCGGTGCATGTGGATTCGCACCCTCGGCAAGCCGCACGGCATCCCGGTCCCCAAGGCCGTCGAGCGCCGGTCGGTCACGAAGACGGAGCTGCTCCGGGCGCTCAGGCACAGTGCCGTAGCCATCCGCGAGCTGCTTCGGCTCGGATGCAGGGAGGGAGGGCGGATCCCGCCGACGGCGGCCTACGCCTGGCGCAACCTCGCCCTGGATGTCGGCCACGTGCTGACGTATTTCGTCGCGCACGAGGGCCACCATCGCGGGCAGCTCACCCTCGTGGCCCGGCAGCTGGGCTGCGCACTCCCGGCGGCCGCCCGGAACGGCCTGTGGCAGTGGAAGCCCCCTCGGGCGGGCTGACGCCCGCACGCTCGAGCCCCGCTTTCCCCTTTCCACTCCCCCACCCCTCGCGTACCTTCCCCATCCGCCTGCCCCACGCCTGGGCTTCCTCCTACCCGCCGGGCCCCCGATGACCGCACCGGATCTCCCGCTGGCCCGCGCCCTGGCCGACCGCTACCGCATCGAGCGAGAACTCGGCGCCGGCGGCATGGCCACGGTGTACCTCGCGGAAGATCTCAAGCACCACCGCATGGTGGCCATCAAGGTGCTCAAGCCCGAGCTGGCCCATGCCCTCGGCCCGGAACGGTTCCTCAAGGAGATCGAGACCACCGCCAACCTCCGCCACCCGCATATCCTCCCGCTGTTCGACTCGGGTATCGCGAAACTGGCGATCGGCACAGAATCCGGACCCGCCACCCAATCGCCCAATCGCCCAGTCGCCGAATCGCCCTTCTATGTCATGCCCTACGTCGAGGGCGAATCCCTCCGCGACCGGCTCAACCGCGAACGCCAGCTCCCCATCGACGACGCGCTCGGCATCGCCCGGGAGGTGGCCGACGCCCTCGGCTACGCCCACAGCGTCGGGGTGATCCACCGCGACATCAAGCCCGAGAACATTCTCCTCGAACGGGGCCATGCCTACGTGGCCGACTTCGGCATCGCCCGCGCGCTGAGCGCCGCCGGCGCCGAACGGCTCACCCAGACCGGCATCACCGTGGGCACCCCGCTCTACATGAGCCCGGAGCAGGCCGCCGGCGCCTCCGACCTCGACGGGCGGAGCGATCTCTACAGCCTGGCCTGCGTGCTCTACGAGATGCTGGCCGGCGAGCCGCCCTTCACCGGGGCCACCGCCGCGGTGGTCACCCGCCAGCACCTGGTCACCGAGGCCGCCCCGATCACCAACAAGCGGCCGGCGGTGCCGGCCGAGGTGTCGGGGGCGCTGGCCCGCGCCCTCGCCAAGGACCCGGCGGACCGGTTCAGCCCGGCGGGGCAGTTTGTGCAGGCGCTGGGGAGCGGCACCACCTCCGGGACCGTCCGGATGGCCGCGGCCACCGCCCCGCGCACTCCCACCCGCACCGCCCTGATCGCCGCAGGTGCCGCCCTGCTGGTCCTGCTGGCCTGGTTGGGAGGACGGGCGCTGCTGTCAGGCAGCGACCCGCGGTTCGAGCGCATCGCGGTGCTCCCCATGGACAACCGGACCGGCGACTCGACCCAGGCGTTCTTCGCCGAGGGGATGACTCGGGAGCTGATCGGCGTGCTGGGCGACGCCGGCGTCCGGGTGCTCGGCCACCGCGCAGTGGCGCCGTACCGGGACAGCGACAAGCCAATCGGGGAGATTGCCCGGGAGCTGGGGGTGGACGCCATCGTGAGCGGCGCGGTGCTCACCGCCGGCGACGTGGTCCGGATCTCCGCCGAGCTTACCGACCCGCGCACCAGCGAGAGCCTCTGGTCCCGGAACTTCTCCCGTCCCGCCGCCGACGTGGTCACGCTGCAGCACGAGATCGCCGGGGAGATCGCCGAGGGGGTCCGCGCCCGGCTCACCCCGGAGCAGCAGCAGGCGCTGGCCAGCACCCGGCCGGTGGACCCCAAGGCGTACACCCAGTACCTGCTGGGGCAGCAGCAGGCCACGCTCCGCACGCCGGGCGGCTTCACCCAGGCGGTGGAGTACCTCAACCGCTCGCTGGCGCTGGACTCGACCTTTGCCCCCGCGTGGGCCGCGCTCGCGATGGCCAACTCCTACGGCCTGCTGTACGGGCTCATCTCCCGCGATTCGGCGCGCGCCGCGATCCTGGGCGCCGCCGACAAGGCCGCGGAACTTGATGAACGGCTGGCGGATCCCTGGTTCGCGCGCGGGGTGGCGCACCTGCACATTGACTGGAACTTTCCCGCCGCCGACGAGGACTTCCGGCAGGGCTTCCTCAGGAACGGCTCCACCGAGGCGCGCGGACTCTACGGCTGGACGATGTGGGAGACGGGGCGGAGCGACAAGGCGATCCCTGCCACTCTCGAGCTGATCGCGCTGGAGCCCACCACCGCGCAGTGGCGGAGCGACATCGGCTGGTCCTACTGGTCCGGGCGGGACACTGCCGCCGCCCGTGCCACGCTCCGGAAGGCGATCGAGGTGGACTCCACCTTCTACGAAGCGTTCGACCTGTTCGGCATGGTGGAGAGCGATGCGGGGAACCTCGAGGCCTCCGCCCGGCTGCACCAGAAGGCCATCGAGGTGGCCGGCGGCGACTACTGGGTGCGACAGTTCTCGGAGGGGGTGCTGCACAAGGCGAAGGGAGACCTGGCCGGCGTCCGCAAGGTGATCCGCGAGCTGGAGGGAGATCCACGCTATGCCCAGCGGGCGGTGATGCACTACCTGGCGGGAGACACCGCCGCCACCTACCGGCTGCTGGAGCAGGCGATCGACGCGCGGGACGGGGACCTGCTGTGGGTGATCACCTCGATCCACTATCTCTACCCGCTGCACACCGAGCCGAGGTACCAGGCGCTGCTCCGGCGGGTGGGGCTGCCGGCGAACCCGCGGAGGTAGCGAGCCGCTGCCACCCTTCAGCTGCGGATCACACCATGAGCACCCTCGAGCGCGCCATCGCCATCGCCGTGGAAGCCCATGCCGGGCAGGTGGACAAGGCCGGGGCGCCCTACATCCTCCATCCCCTGCGGGTGATGCTCTCGCTCGACACGGTGGATGAGCGCATCGCGGGCGTGCTGCATGACGTGGTGGAGGATTCGCCCTGGACGCTCGCCCGCCTCACGGCGGAGGGATTCTCGGAGCGGGTCCTGCTGGCGATTGATGCCGTGACCCGGCGGGAGGGGGAGAGCTACGAGGGTTTCGTGGTCCGCGCCGGCCTCGACCCCATCGGACGGCGGGTCAAGCTGGCGGACCTGGAGGACAATGCCAACCTCGCCCGGATCGCCGCCCCCACGGAGAAGGACCACGCCCGGCTGGAGCGGTATCGCCGGGCCATCGCCCAGCTCGGCGGCGGGGACCGCGCTCCGGCGACCTGAGCCGGGCGGGCGAGCGGGGGCAAAGGCGGGACGGTGGGGCGGTGCCTAGTCCTCCTGATCCCGGAGCAGCGTCATCGCGTTGATCGCGGCCTGGTTGGCCTGGACAAAGCGCACGTTCTCGGGACTGGCGTCCTTGGGGATCTCCTTGAGGTGCCCCGATTCCAGCAGCCCCGCCACCAGCACGGCCTGCAGGAGCGCGATCTGCATCGTGGCGGCCTCGCGGGGGGCCAGGCTGGCGCGCCGGAGCGCGCCGGCGATGCGCGGGTCGCGTTCCATGCGCCGGGACATGCCGGCCAGGGACTGATCGGCCTCGTCGGGTCCCTCCTCCGCCTGTTCCGCCTCCGCGATTTCCTCCTCCAGCCGCTCCATGCGTTCCTGCTCGGCCTCACTCAGCTCGTCCTTCTCACCCAGCGCGGCGAGTTCCCGCCTCTTGCCCTGAAGCCGCTGGTAGGCGGGATCGGCTTCCCGCTGCCGCTGGACGTCGGCCATGGCCTGGTTCAATTGATTCAGCTTGGGCATGGTGAGGCGGTACGCCAGCACCTCACGGGTGTCGGCGGCGGAGCTGCTGGCCTGGGCTGCGGCGGGGGCTGCCGCGATGGCCACGAGGAAGGCGGTGAGGGCGAAGCGGGGGCGCCAGGACATGGAGACCTCCGAAAGGGGTCGCGGTGGTCGAGAAGGTAGCGGACGGACCGGGGGACGCAAGCTGGTGCTGCCGCCGGCGTGCTGGGAGACATGTCCGCCACCTGCCCTTCGCATCGCGCATCCCTGAGTCGGCTCGGCGCATGCGCTGGCGCCCCCGCACGCGCAGTCGTTAGCTTCGACCTGCACCATCCCGGCCGCCCCGGCACCACCCCCAGATGAGAGCGACCCGTTGAGCCACCTTGCCGAGGTCACCGCCGCCCTCGCCGACCGCTACCACGTCGAGCGCGAGCTCGGGGCGGGGGGCATGGCCACGGTGTACCTGGCCGAAGACCTGAAGCACCATCGCCGGGTGGCGATCAAGGTGTTGCGCCCCGAGCTGGCCCAGGCCATCGGCGGGGAGCGCTTCCTCCGCGAGATCAACATCGCGGCCCAGCTCCAGTCCCCCCACATCCTGCCGCTGCTTGATTCGGGTGCAGCGAAGGGGCTGCTGTTCTACGTCATGCCGTTCGTCAACGGGGTCTCGCTGCGGGACCGGCTGGCGAGCGACGGCGCGCTGGCCCCATCGGAGGCGATGCGCCTCTTGCGCGACATCGTGGACGGGCTGGCCCACGCCCATCGGAACGGCGTGGTGCACCGCGACATCAAGCCCGACAACGTGATGCTCGCCGACCGGCACGCGCTGGTGGTGGATTTCGGCGTGGCCAAGGCGATGAGCGGCGCCACCGGCCAGCACGACCTCACCAGCATCGGCATCTCCCTCGGCACCCCCGCCTATATGGCGCCGGAGCAGGCGGCGGCCGACCCCAACATCGACCATCGGGCCGATATCTATTCGGTCGGCGTGCTCGCGTACGAGATGCTGTCCGGCCGGACGCCGTTCTCCGGATCGCCGCAGGCGCTGCTCGCGGCGCATATCACCACCGCACCGGAACCGCTGCAGGTGGTGCAGCCGGCGGTGCCCCCGGCGCTGGCGCGCATCGTGATGCGCTGCCTGGAAAAGGACCCGGGCCAGCGCTACCAGACGGCCGACGAGCTGCTGCAGGCCATCGAGGCGCTGGCGACGCCCGGGGGGACGGCCGCCGGCCCCGGCGCGGAGCACCCCGGACCGCGCCGCCTGCTGCTGCTCGGCGGCGCCGGCCTGCTCGCCGTCGGCGTGTTCGGATTCTTCAGCATGCGCTCGCTGCAGCGCGACCGCTGGGTGCACCAGACGGCGCTCCCCGAGATGCGCCGGATGATCGAGGACGGCCAGACCGACAGCGCCTGGTACCTCAGCCGCGAAGTGGCGGCCATCGCGCCCGGGGACTCGATGCTCGCCACCCTCCTGGCCAACCGGTCCTTCGTCCGGATGGTCTCGATCGAGACCCGGCCGGCGGGGGCGAAGGTCTACCGCGCGTCCATGTCCGATACCACCACCTGGCACTATCTGGGCACCACCCCGACCGACTCGACGCCGCTGCCCCGGCAGATCGGGCTCTTTCGCCTCGAGAAGCCCGGCTATCGCCAGATGTACACCATCAACATGACCTTTTTCACACCGCTGGTGCTCGACAGCGTTGCGGCGCCTGATCCGGAGATGATCACCATCGCGGGCGCCGACGACTATGGCACCTTTCTCGTCGGCACCGATGGCTCGCCCGAGCTCAAGCTCCACGACTGGAAGATGGACCGCTACGAGACCAGCAACCGGCAGTTCAAGGCGTTCGTGGATGCCGGCGGATATCGGGACAGCAGCTACTGGCAGCAGCCGTTCCGCCACGAGGGCCGCACCCTCTCCCGCGCCGAGGCGATGGCGCGATTCGTGGACCAGACGGGGCGGCCGGGTCCCGCCACGTGGGTGGCCGGCGACTATCCCGCCGACCAGGGCGACATGCCGGTGGGCGGCGTGAGCTGGTATGAAGCCGCGGCCTATGCCCGGTGGGCGGGCAAGTCGCTGCCGACGATCTACCATTGGTCCACCGCGGCCGGAGTCTTTTACTCACGAGGGATCGTCCCCGAGAGCAACATGGAAGGGCGCGGTCCCCGGGCCGTGGGCTCGCCCCGCGGGGTCAGCATCGCCGGCGTCTCCGACCTGGCGGGCAACGTGCGGGAGTGGATCCAGAACGAGGCCGGGCGGGAGCAGCGGTTCATCCTCGGCGGCGGCTGGAGCGACCCGACCTATGCCTTTGTGGATGCCTACGCCCAGCCGCCGATGGACCGCTCGGTGATCAACGGCATCCGCCTGGTCCGCTACGATGCCGCCGACAGCAACGTGGCCCTGGCCAGCCGGCCGATCCTGCGGAAGTTCACCGACTTTTCCAGGGTGGCCTCGGTCCCGGACGCGGTGTTCGACGGCTACCGGCGGCAGTTCGACTACGACCCGCTCCGCCTCGACGCCAAGGTCGAGCGGACCGACTCCACCGGCGACGAGTGGAACGCCGAGTTCGTGAGCTTCAGTGCCGCCTACGGCGGTGAACGGATGCAGGCGTGGGTGTTCCTCCCCAAGCAGGGGACGCCGCCGTACCAGACGGTGGTGTACTTCCCCGGTTCCGGCGCGATCAACACGCGGACCAGCGCCGAGCGGCGCGACATGACCGCGAGCTTCGTGGTCAAGAGCGGCCGGGCCTTCGTGCTGCCGATCTACAAGAGCACCTACGAGCGCACCGACAGCCTCACCAGCGACCTTGCCAACCAGTCGATTTTCTGGCGCGATCACGTGATCATGTGGGTCAAGGACTATCGCCGCGCGCTCGACTACCTGAGCAGCCGTCCCGACGTCGACACCACGCGGTTCGCCTATTTCGGCTACAGCTGGGGCGGCTACATGGGCGGGATCATCCCGGCGATCGAGCCGCGGATCAAGACGGCGGTGCTGTATGTGGCGGGGCTTACCATGGAGCGGGGGCGGCCCGAGGTGGAGCCGATCAACTACCTGCCCCGCGTCCGGCTGCCGGTGATCATGCTCAACGGCAAGTACGACTTCTTCTTCCCGACCGAGACCGCCCAGCGGCCGTTCTTCGAGCGGCTCGGCACAGCGGCCGCCGACAAGAAATGGGTGGTGTACGAAGGCGGCCACGACGTGCCCCGGCCGCAGCTGATCGGTGAGGCGCTGGCGTGGCTGGACAAGTACCTGGGGCCGGTGCGCTGAGCGGCCCTGCGGATCCACCGGCGGCCCCGACCGGGGCCTTCACCTCGAGCCCCGGAGATCGCATGCCTCAGCCTGACGCCAAGGAACGCGGCGCCAAGGTGCGCTTCCCCCCGCCGCTGGTCTTTGTTGCCTGGCTGCTCCTGGGGGTGGCGCTGCATCACTGGGTGCAACCGGCCCACGCCCCGGGCCCCCGGGCGATCAGCGCGGTCACCGGGATCTTGCTGCTCGGTGTCGGCCTCGGCCTGCTCATCTGGGCCCGGGTGCATTTCTTCCGGACTGGGCAGGACCCCATTCCGTGGCGGTCCAGCCCGGAACTCATCTTCCAGGGACCGTTCCGCTTCACCCGCAATCCGATGTACGTGGGGATGACCTTCTTCCAGGTCGGCTTCGGGGTGGCGCTCAGCAACCTGTGGATGGCGCTGTTCGCCTTTCCCGCGCTCCTGATGGTGCACTTCATCGCGGTGCTGCCGGAGGAGCGGTATCTCAGCGAGAAGTTCGGGGAGAGTTACCGGTCGTACCTGACCCGGGTCCGGCGATACATGTGAAAGCGCCGGGATGATCAGCAGGAGGTGGGTTTTCCGGGTGGTGCTGGCTGTCATCGCCCTGCCTGTGGCCCTGATGCTGGGCGCCGGTGTGTCCTTCTACGCCCTGATGTCCTGGTTGGCCCCCAATCGCCTCACCGGCAGCATCGTCTCCTTTGGCCAGGAGCGGGAGTACCTGCTCCACGTCCCGACGCGGTACGATCCCTCCAGGCCCACACCGCTCGTCATCAGCCTCCACGGCGCGGCGCTCTGGCCCGCCACGCAGCGGGCATTCAGCCAGTGGAACCGGATGGCGGATGAGGGTGGGTTCATCGTGGTTTACCCATCAGGGACGACGCTGGACGGGAGCGGCACCGGCCTGCTGCCGTTCCGGGTGTGGCTGGCCGAGCCCGGGGAGATCGTGACGGCCGACACCCGGTTCATCGCGGACCTGATCGATTCCCTGTCAGCGACGTACAACATCGACCCGGCGCGCATCTATGCCGACGGGTTCTCCAATGGCGGCGGCATGGCCTTCGCACTGTCGTGCACGCTGTCGGATCGGATCGCGGCGATCGGCATGGTCGCCGCCGCCCAGGCGCTCACCTGGAGCTGGTGCACCGACCAGCGCCCGGTGCCAGTCATCGCCTTTCACGGGACGGCCGATCCGCTGGTGGCGTACCGGGGCGCCGGAGCCTCGTGGCTCAACCCCAGGCCATTCCCCAGCATCCCGGATTTCATGGCGCACTGGGCCACCCGAAACCGCTGCCAGGGGGAGCCGGCCGACTCGGCGCTGACGCCTGAGGTGACGCGGCGGGAATACACCGGCTGCGCCGACAGCGCCGCGGTGGTGCTCTACACCGTCGAGGGAGGCGGCCACCAGTGGCCGGGCGGGAAGCCGATCCCGGCGTGGATGGCCGGGCGGATGGACCAGGGCCTGGATGCGACGCGGCTGATGTGGGAGTTCTACCGGGAGCACCCGCGGAGGTAGGCGATTGGGCGATTGGGCGATTGGGCGCCCACGAAAACGCCCCGCCATCCTCTCGGACAGCGGGGCTCCCGCCAACAATCACTACTGGAACAGTGGGCCTGGGTAGAGTTGAACTACCGACCTCACGCTTATCAGGCGTGCGCTCTAACCACCTGAGCTACAGGCCCTTAGCGCCCCGGACCGGGGCGCCAAACGGGCTGGGAGGATAGCCACTCATCCCGGCGGAGGCAAGCGGCTGCCGGCCGGGCGCCGCCGCCGGCGGACTCAGTTCTCCTCTTCCTCCGGCGTCTCCACATCGACGTCGTCAATGTCATCGTCGAGGTCGTCGTCGAAGTCATCATCCTCTTCGTCGAGCTCCTCGTCCAGTTCGTCGTCCTCGTCGTCGTCGTCAAACGAAAACGCCTCTTCATCGTCCTCGAAGTCGTCGTCGTCCCGGCGGCGGCGCAGGGTGATGGCGCCCACCGGGGATTCCCACGGCAACATGAAGGCCTCCGTCATGGGGGGGTGAAGGGGTGTCACGATGCATCCGCCGCGCGGGCGGCCGCCCGGGCGATCTTCTTCCGGTCCGTCGCCGCGAGCGCGCGCTTGCGGAGCCGGATGGACTTGGGAGTCACTTCGATCAATTCATCTTCCTCGATGTATTCCAGCGCGTACTCCAGGGTGATCTGCCGCGGCGTCTCCAGCTGGATGTTCTCATCCGACGCGGTGGTGCGCATGTTGGTGAGCTTCTTTTCCTTGGCCACGTTGACGTCCATGTCGCCGGGACGGGAGTTCTCGCCGCAGATCATCCCCTCGTACACCTCGTTGCCGGGGGAGATGAACATCTGGGCCCGCTCCTGCAGGTTCCACAGGGCGAAGCCGACGGCCTCTCCCACCCGGTCTGCCACCAGGACGCCGTTCTTCCGCCCCGCCAGCGGCCCCGCCCAGGGACCGTAGTCCAGGAAGCGGTGGTGCAGCGTGCCGGTGCCGCGGGTGTCGGTCAGGAACTCCGACCGGTAGCCGAACAGGCCGCGGGCGGGGATGCGGAACAGCATACGCACCATGCCCTGCCCCGGATTCTTCATTTCCAGCAGCTCCGCCCGGCGCGGGCCCAGCTTCTCGATGACGGTGCCGATGTAGCTCTCCGGCACATCCGCCATCAGCTCCTCGTACGGCTCCTGCCGCTCTCCGTCGGGGCCCACCTTGGTGATGACCCGGGGCCGGGACACCTGGAACTCGTAGCCCTCGCGCCGCATCGTCTCCATCAGGATGCCCAGGTGCAGCTCCCCGCGTCCCGAGACCTGCCAGGTGTCGGGGCTGTCGGTGTCGTCCACCTTGAGCGCGACGTTCCGTTCCAGCTCGCGGAACAGGCGGTCCCGGACCTGACGGCTGGTGACGAACTTCCCCTCCCGTCCCGCGAAGGGGGAGTTGTTGACGATGACGTCCACCGACATCGTCGGCTCTTCCACCGCGATGCCTTCCAGCCGCTCGGGGTGATCCACCGCGGTGATGGTCCGGCCGATCTCGATCCCCTCGATCCCGGCGATGACCACGATATCCCCGGCGCTCACCTCTTCCGCGTCCACCTTGTTGAGCCCGTCGAAGGTCATGAGCTTGGTGATACGGCCGCGGGGGAGGTTCTCCTCGGCGACCATCCCCGGCTCGCCGATGGGGAGCAGGGCCACCTCCTGGCCCACCCGCACCCGGCCCCGCTCCACCCGCCCGATCCCCATCCGCCCCACGAAGGTGGAGAAGTCCAGGGTCGAGATCAGCATCTGGAACGGGCCTTCGGCCTCTCCGGTCGGCGCCGGCACATGCGAGAGGATCGCCTCGAACAGCGGATCCAGGGTGGTGCCCGGCTGGTCCAGCTCCACCGTCGCGGTGCCGTGCCGGCTCGAGGTATAGAGGAACGGCGCCTCCAGCTGCTCGTGGCTCGCCTCGAGATCGATGAACAGGCCGAGCACTTCATCGTGGACGCGGAGCGGCTCCGCGTCCTGACGGTCGATCTTGTTGATGGCGACGATGGGCTGGTGACCCAGCGCCAGCGCCTTCCGGGTGACAAACCGGGTCTGGGGCATGGGCCCCTCGGCGGCGTCCACCAGGATCAGCACGCCGTCCACCATGCGGAGGATGCGCTCGACCTCACCGCCGAAGTCGGCGTGGCCGGGGGTGTCCACGATGTTGATCTTGGTGTCGCCCCAGCGGACCGCGGTGTTCTTGGCGAGGATGGTGATGCCGCGCTCCCGCTCCAGCGGGTTGGAGTCCATCACCCGCTCTTCTACGTGCTGGTTGGCCCGGAACGCACCAGCCTGCCGCAGCATCTGATCCACGAGGGTGGTCTTGCCGTGGTCCACGTGGGCGATGATGGCGATGTTGCGGATGTTGCGGTTCTGGGACATCGGTCCGTCTCGTCTGAGTCCGTCGCGGCCCCACCCGGGTACCGCGCGGCATATATAGACAGGGCGGGGACTGGGAGCAAGGGCGAACCTAGACCCGGACCCGCACCGCCTCCGCATGGCCGAACAGGCCCTCCGATTCGGCCAGCGCGATGATCCGCTGGGCGTCGGTAAACAGCCGGTCCCGGGTGTAATAGACGATGCTGGTCCGCCGCACAAAATCGTAGACGCCGAGGGGGGAGGCGTGCCGGGCGGTGCCGCCGGTGGGGAGGACGTGGCTCGGGCCGGCGATGTAGTCGCCGACCGGCTCGGGGGTACCGTCGCCCAGGAAGATGGCGCCGGCGTGCTTGACCCCTTCGGCCACGTTCTCCGGGTCCCGGGTGATGATCTCGAGGTGTTCCGGGGCCCGGAGGTTGACCACCTTCACCGCGTCCTGCAGGGTCGGCACCCAGACGATGAGGCCGTTCCGCTCCAGGGCGGTCCGGGCGATGGCGGCGCGGGGGTTCTTCTCGAGGTGCTGCTCGATGGCGGCGGGCACCTGGTCGGCCAGCTCGAGGTCGGTGGTGATGAGCCAGCTGCTGGCGTCCTCGTCGTGCTCCGCCTGGGCGATGAGGTCGGCGGCCACCCACTCGGCCTTGGCGGTGGAGTCGGCGATGATCACCAGCTCGGTGGGCCCGGCGATCATGTCGATGCCTACCGGGCCGGCCACCTGGCGCTTGGCCTCCGCCACCCACTTGTTGCCCGGCCCCACGATCTTGTCCACCCGCCGGATGGTCTCGGTGCCGTACGCCAGCGCGGCGATCCCCTGCACCCCTCCGATGCGATAGAGCTTTGTCACTCCCGCCAGCAGGCAGGCGGCCAGGACCGTGTCGGTGATGCCCTGGGGCGGGGTCACCGCGATGATCTCCTCCACTCCCGCCACCACCGCCGGCACCGCGTTCATGATGACGGTGGAGGGGTAGGCCGCCTTGCCGCCCGGCACGTACAGGCCCACCCGCTCCAGCGGGGTCACCCGCATGCCGAGGATGCTGCCGTCCTCCTCCAGGACGGTGAAGCCGGGGTCCCGCTGGCGCACGTGGTAGTCGCGTACCCGGACCACGGCGGTCTCCAGCGCCTCCCGCACTTCGAGGTCGATCCGCTCCAGCGCGTCCTCCCACGCGGACCGGGGCAGCTCCCACTGGGCAGGGGACAGATCGGCCCCGTCGAGGGTCTTGGTCCAGTGCCGGACGGCCTCGTCGCCCCGTTCGGCGACGTCGGCGAGGATGGCCGCGACCCGTTCCCGGGTGGCGGCATCGGTCTGCTGCGGCTTGGGCAGGAACGGCTCCAGCCGGTCGAACGGCGGGACGGCAAGTTGGCGCATCATGCGTTGCCCTCGCGGGCGATGGTCGGGTCGGCTAGAATCAGCGGATATGGAACCGCCGGAAAGTAGCTGGATCGCCGTCAAACTGGCGTCCGTGATCCTGTTGGTCCTCCTGAACGCCTTCTTCGTGGCCGCCGAGTTCGCCCTGGTTGGCGCCCGCCGGACCCGACTGGAGGAGCTGGCCCTCCGGGGCGACCGCAAGGCCGCCCTGGCCCACCGGGCCACCCAGTCGCTGGACCGCTACATCTCCGCCACCCAGCTGGGCATCACCCTGGCCTCGCTCGGCCTGGGGTGGATCGGCGAGCCGGCGCTGGCGGGGCTGATCGAGGGTGCCTTCACCTGGCTCCCCGCCGGCCTGCAGCCGGTGGCGGTGCACACGGTGGCGGTGGTCATCGCCTTCACGATCATCAGCGCGCTGCACATCATCCTGGGCGAGCTGGTGCCGAAGGCGCTGGCGCTGCTCTTCCCCGAGGCGGTGAGCGGCTGGGTGGTGGTCCCGCTGATGGCCTTTGCCTGGGTGATGCAGCTCCCTATCTGGATGCTCAACGGCACCGCCAACTGGCTGCTCCGGCTGTGCGGCATCAAGCCGCCCGGCGAGCATGAGCGGCTGCACTCCCCCGACGAGATCCGGATGCTGGTGGAGCAGAGCGAGGTGGGCGGCAGCCTGGGGAAGGAGGACGCCCGGCTGCTGGAGGGGGTCTTTGAGTTCAGCGAGAAGACCGCCCAGGAGGTGATGACCCCCCGCACCCAGATGGTGGCGCTGGAGCGGGATCTCACCGTGGAGGCGGCCGCCGATGTCGTGGCGGAGGCCCGGCGCTCCCGCTACCCCGTCTACAGCGAATCCCTGGACGACATCGTGGGCGTGGTGCACGCCAAGGAGATCCTGACGGCGGTCCGGCAGCAGCCGGGTAGCGAGGTGGGCAGGATCATGCGGCCGCCGCTGTTCGTGCCCGGCACCCGCGAGGTGGAGGATGTGCTGGCGGACATGAAACGGCTCAAGGTGCACCTGGCGATGGTGCTGGATGAGTACGGCGGCACCGCCGGCCTGGTCACCATGGAGGACCTGCTGGAGGAGATCGTCGGCGACATCTTCGACGAGTACGACCAGCCGGACCGCCCGGGGCCGGTGGCGGAAGGGGCACCGGTCATCGACGGCAGCCTGGCGATCTCCGACTTCAACGCCGAGCACGACCTGCAGCTGGACGACTCCGACTACACCACCCTGGGCGGCTATCTCTTCGGCCAGCTGGGACGGTTGCCCCGCCTCGGCGACCGGGTGACGGCGGGCCTGGACGCCTTCGAGATCGTCGAGATGGACGGCCGCCGGGTCAAGTCGGTGCGGTACCTCGTCGGGGGCGGCGCCCCCCTGGCCAAACCAGCAGGATGAACCGGCCGGTCGCCGTCATCCCGCCCGGGTCGCTGGACCTCACCGGGCCGGCCGCCGCCCTGCGCCGCCGGCTGCAGCGCATCGCCGCCGACCAACTCGAAGCCGCCGGCTACGCGGAACTGCTCCCACCGACCTTTGAGTACGAGGAGGTCTTCCTCCGGGCGGGTGGGCCGCAGGTGGCGGAGCGGCTGATCCGCTTCACCGACCGGGACGGCCGGGTGCTGGCGCTCCGCTACGACTTCACCGCCAGCCTGGCCCGAGTGGCCGCCACCACCTTCCGCACGGCCCCCCGCCCGCTCCGGCTGTGCTACAGCGGCAACGTGTTCCGCCAGGAACCCGACCGGGGCGGGCGCCCGCGCGAGACGCTGCAGGCCGGCGCCGAACTGCTGGGCCAGGGCGACATCGCCGCCGACGTGGAGATCGTCCGCCTCACACTGGCGCTGGCCCGCGCCGTGGGCCTCACCGACTTCCAGCTCAACCTGGGGCATGTCGGAGTGCTGGCACCGGGGCTGGGCGCGCTGCCGGAGGCGCTGCGGGCCGCCGTCTGGCGCTGGATCGACCGGAAGGACCGTGGCAACCTCACCCGCGCCCTCGCCGATGCCGGGGTCGAGTCGCAGGGGCTGGCCGCGCTCGCCTTTGTGATCGGCCGCCGCGAGGCGCTGGAGGAGGCCCGGAACGGGGCTTCTCCCGCGGTGCGGCCCGGACTCGACCACCTGCTGGCGCTGGACTCGCTGCTCACCCCGGAGGAGCGGGCGCACGTGGTGTACGACCTGGGCGAAGTCCGCGGACTCGACTACTACACCGGCATTCACTTCGAGCTGTTCGCCGCCGGCGCCCGCCGCGCCATCGGTGCCGGCGGCCGCTACGACGACCTCATGGGCCGTTTCGGAGCGCCGATGCCCGCCGTGGGGGTGTCGCTCGACCTGGACGGCCTGGCCGAAGCCACCGGGGGGGAGGGACGATGAGTCCCGCCCGGCTCCGGGTGGCGCTCGCCAAGGGGCGGCTCTACCAGCCGGCGGTGGAGGCGTTCGCCAGGGTGGGGATCGTCATCGACGCCGATCCCGGCCGGCGGCTCCTGATCCCCTCCAGCGATCCGGGGATCGAGTTCCTGGTGGTGAAGCCAGCGGACGTGGCGGTCTACGTGGAGTCCGGCGCCGCCGATTTCGGGGTGACCGGCACCGACGTGCTCCGGGAGAGCGACGCCGATGTGCTGGAGCCGCTGGAGCTGGGCTTCGGCGCCTGCCGGCTGGTGGTGGCGGCCCCGGCGGACAGCCCCTTCCCCCGGCTGCCCGGCGGGCGGACGGCGCGGGTGGCCACCAAGTATCCCCGCCTCGCCTGGCGGCACTTCGCCGAGTCGGGGCGGCCGGTGGAGATCGTCGAGGTGCAGGGGTCGGTGGAGGTAGCGCCGCTGCTCGGCCTGGCCCACTGGATCGTGGACCTGGTGGACACGGGGAACACGCTCAAGGCCAACGGCCTGGCGGAGCGGGAGACGATCCTGCAGGTGGGCGCGGTGCTGGTGGCCAACCGGGCGAGCCAGAAACTCAAGCTGGAACAACACCTGGCGCTGATGCGGCGGCTGGGGGCCTGAGGGTCAGCCGCGGAGGCCCGGTTGGGGTGGCAGCTTCGAGCCCCGCGCCCTGACCCGGCACCCACCCACGAAAACCCTCGCGATGGCCGCCCTGCGAGGATGGTGAGTCGCCAGCGACGTCCCTCCGCGCCCTTCGCGTCTTCGCGGTGGGCTTTTCTCTGTGCCCTCTGTGCCCGCCCTGCCTCCGTGAAACTCGCGAAGTCCTCTGCGACCCTCCACGCCTCCGCGGTGAATCAGCGAAACACCCAGCGCGACACCCGCGCCCCAGGAGCCTCACGGAGCAGCGTCCGCTCCCCGCCCGCCGCCACCAGTGCCGAGTCCAGCTCGGCCGCCGCGACGGCCAGGTAGGACGACATCACGACCCAACCCTCCGGGCCGCCCGCCGCACGAATGCGGCGGGCTTCGTTTGTCCCCCAGCCCGTGTCAGGCGTACTGGTGTTGATGCCGAGTGCGTTGGGGCCGGTGCCGGTGGGCACGCCCACCAGCTCCTGCCAGTCGCGATGGCCGTAGCGGAGCGAGTCGCCCTCCTCCCGCACCGCCACCCCGCGCGCGCTGGCGTGGCGGAAGGCGGGGCCAGTGGAGCTCACCAGCCGGAGGTGGTGCTCCACCCGCTCGTTGTCGGGCTGCCGCCAGTCGGTGGTGTAGAACACCCACGCCGGCACGCTCCGCCCGTACACGTACACCGCGGCACCGGCGGCGTGGACCGAGTCCAGTTCGCGCAGGAGGGGCTTCAGCGACTCGCGCTCGTAGGGCTCGCGCAGCTGGCGCAGCGCGTCCATGCCGGGGAGGAGCGCGAGCGACAGGGCGGCGGCGGCCAGCCACGGCAAGTTGACCCGCTGCCGCATCCAGGCGGCGATGACCCCCGCCCCCTCCGCCAGGCAGAGCGTCAGGCCGGGGACCGCGAAGAGCAGCAGCCGGGGCGCGGCGGGGTAGAGCCGGACGGTGGAGGCCAGACCGGCAAGCAGCAGCGGGCCCAGCAGCAGCACCCCCAGCCATCCCCCGCTCTGCCGGATGAGCGAGCGGGCACCGACCGCGATCGGTAGCAGGAGCGCCGCGGCGAGGGAGGCCCGCCAACCGCCGCCGGCGGCAACGAACCAGGACTGCAGGCTCTCCGGTGGCAGCGCGAGAAGCTTCGACCCCAGGCCCGGCAGCCCCGGACTGAGGAAATACGGCACCCAGTAGCGCTGCATGTAGGCGCTGTCGGCGGCGGCGTGATAGACCAGCGCGTAGAAGGTGGCAAAGGCGGCGGCCCAGGTCGCGGCACCAGCCACCAGCCGTGCTACCGCGCCGGGAGTCCGCCTGACTTCGGGAACGATGAGCATGCCCAGAGCCAGCGCCGCGAGCAGGAACGGCGCCACCGAGGTCGCAATGGCCACCACCGCGCCCAGCCCGATCATCGCCACCCAGCGCCCCGTTTGGTCCACCCGCTCCACCAGCCGGAGCGCCGCCAGCAGCAGCAGCGCCGCCCACATGGCGTCGAGGCCGTAGGGTTTGAGCTCGTTGGCGTATTGAATCAGCATCGGGGAGAGGCTCAGGAGCAGCACCGCGAGGGCGGCCACCCGGGGGGCGAGCAGCCGGGCGGCGATACGCCAGAAGACCAGCAGCAGCACCAACCCGCTCAGGAACGGGAGGAGGCGGAGCACCCGCTCGTCGGTCCCCGCGACCACGGCGCTCAGCTTGACGCCCCACAGGAACGGCACCGGCGCGGTCTGGTCGCTGTCCAGCGGCCGGAGCAGGCCGCTGAAGCTCCGCCCCAGGATGTTGTTCGCCAGCATCGCCTCGTCCAGCCAGAGCGAGCGGCCGTGCAGGTACTGCCGGAGCCGAAGCGCCGCGCCGAGGAGGAGCAGCAGCGGCAGCGCCCCGACGGCGCTTCCGCCCGGTGCCCTCGGGGCCGGCTCAGGCACCGGCAGGGGCGCTCCGCCTGGCCAGCTGCAGGGCGAGTTCGATCGCCGCCCGCATGCTGGCCGGATCAGCCCGGCCGGTCCCCGCGATATCCAGCGCGGTGCCGTGATCGGGGGAGGTGCGCGGGAAGGGAAGACCGAGGGTGACGTTCACCCCCTGCCCGAAGGCGGCCACCTTGATGGCGGTCATCCCCACGTCGTGGTAGGGGGCGAGCACGGCATCGAACTCCCCGCGGAGCGCGCGGACGAAGACCGTGTCGGCCGGGAAGGGACCGCTGGCGCCGAGCACCTCCACCGCCGGCCGGATCACCCGCTCCTCTTCATCCCCGAACATCCCCGACTCCCCGGCGTGCGGGTTGAAGGCGCACACCGCGATCCGGGGCTCGGCGATCCCGAACCAGTCGGTGAGCGCGGCGCGAGTCACCCGCCCGGTCCGGATCAGCTTGTCGGTGGTGAAGAGTTCGGGGACACTCTTGAGCGGAACGTGGGTGGTCACCAGTACCACCCGCAGGGGCCCGGCGGCCAGCATCATCGCCACCTCGACGTCGCCGGCCAGGTGCGCCAGCCACTCGGTGTGTCCCGGCCAGCGGAAGCCGGCCAGATTGAGCGCGTGCTTATGGGCGGGTGCGGTGACGATGGCCTGGACCTCACCGCTCAGCGCCAGGCGCGCGGCGGTCTCGACGCCGAGCCCGGCGATGCGGCCTGCCCGGGCGGCGCGCGAGGGGCCGGGCCGCGAGGCATCACCCCGCTCCCCCAGGCCCTCCTGCCAGCTTCCCACCGCCACCTGCCGGGCCGCCGGCAGCCCCGCGATCTGCTCCTCGGCGCCGATCACCGTGACCTCGGCGTCCAGTGGTACCGTGAGCGCCCGGGCAGTGATCTCCGGCCCGATGCCGCGTGGATCTCCGAGGGTGATGGCAATGCGGGGAGCGGACATGCGGTGAAGGTAGGCGGGAACTGCGGGGGCGGGAAGAAGGACGCTGGACGGCCGGGCGGTTGGGCGGATGGCGGTGCATCCAGGGCCAACCGCCTGACCGGCTACAACCGGATATCCACGTACGTCGATCGCCGCAGCCGGTCGAGGTAGCGGCGGGTGGCGAGTTCATCCGACAGCCGGCGGCGAATCTGGTCCTTCACGTCCTCGAAGGCGATCGCGCCCTCGCCCCGGCGCCGCAGGACCTCCATCACGACGTATTTCCGGCGAAGCCCCGAGCTCTTCCGGATGGCGAAGGGGGGCACCACCGACCCGCTGTCCGCGGTGCCGATGCCTTCCTTGTACTCGTCCGGAAGCTGGTTGGCCGGCACCTCCAGCGCCTCCCGCTCCTCACCCTGGTCGTGGTAGAGCCGGGCGAGCGAGTCGAACGACGCGCCCGCCTGGAGCGCCGCGGCGATCTGGCCGGCCCGGGCCAGGGCGGTGTCGGCGTCGGCCTCGGTGACCTCGGGCATGATCAGGATGTGCCGCGCCTGCACCTCGGCTGGTTGCACTCGCTGCACCTGCAGGATGTGAAAGCCGAAGGGCGTCTCGATCGGCTCCGAGAGCACGCCCGGCTTGAGCCGGAAGGCCACCTGCTCGAAGGCCGGCACCATCTGACCCCGCCGGAACCAGCCCAGTTCGCCGCCCTGAGCGGCGCTGACCGGATCCTGCGAGAAGCGCCGCGCCGTGGTGGCGAAGTCGGCGCCGCGCCGCAGCTCCATGAGGATGGAGTCCGCCTGGGCACGGGCCCGGACGCTGGCCTCGGGCTGCGCCTGCGGCGCCACGATGATGTTGCGGAACGAGATGGTGGCCGGCCGCTGCGGCAGGTCATCCTTGAACTGCTCGAAGTACTCCCGCAGCTCCCGCTCGGTCGGCTGCACCGGCTTGAGTTTGCCTTCCTCCCGGAGCTTGGCCAGCAGCCGGTTGCGGAGCGCCGCCTTGCGCTGGCTTTCGGTGAGCCACCGGCGGAACTCCTCCGGGGTCTGGAAGCCTGAGCGGGACAGCTCCCGCTGGAAATCCAGCTCCGAGGTAAATCGCCGGCGCACGTTGCGGTACTGCTCCTCGGTGCCCTCCGCGATCTCCTGGTCGGTCACCTTGATGCTGGTGTCCCGGTTGGCCACCTGGACCATGATTTCCGCGTCCACCAGGTCAGAGATCACCTGGCGACAGAGGGTGCGGAATTCCGCTTCGGTGCTCGGCAGCGGTCCCTGCTGGCTCCGCTGGGTGAAGATCTCCTCTTCTACCTGCGAGGAGAGAATGGGCGTGTCGCCCGCCACCGCCACGACCCGGTCCACCGAGGCTTCCACCGTGTCGCAGCGGAATTGGGGCGGCGGCGGCTGGGCGCCCTCGGCGCCCTGCTGGGCCGCGAGCGCGGTGGGCAGCAGCAGTGTGGCGAACAGGCCGGACCAGCGTAGCGTGGAGGTCATGGCTTCTGCCCCGGCGGTGCCTGGACCGTGGGGCGCGGCGGGATCACGGGGGGACGCGCCGGCCGGGCTCCAACGGAGGCGGAGTCGGCGCGGTCCCGAATCTCGGTGGCCACGGCGAGGGCGCGTTCCAGGCCGGCGGGGTAGTAGCGGTACTCGCCTCGGGTCCGGAGGGCCAGCGCCATGGGCCCGGGCACGGGGAAGGGCCGGCCTTTTCCTTCGGCGACCTGATCCCAGTACTTCTCCACCGCCATCGCGGCAAGCCGGACGCGCTCGGCGGGGGTGGCGTTGGTGTCGAGGATGTCCGGCCCCAGCGCGAGGACCTTGGTCAGGGAATCCACCCGCGCCCGGTGTCCTTCGATCAGTTCGGTCCAGTCGGCCGGGGTGATGCTGACCCCGGCCTCGGCGGCCTGGGCCACCAGGATCGAGTTCTGCCCGATCGCGTGGGTCAGCTGCACCAGCCCGCTGTCGGGACGGGATGCGACGTCGTTGATGAAGGTGGGCCCGAGCGCGGTCATCCAGCGGACGAACTCACTCACCTGCAGCTCGCCCCCGTTCCACCGGGCGAGAACCTTGCGAGACCGGGCGGCGCCGTCCATGTCGGCGATCGCCGACCGGATCGAAGCGGGCGCGTCCCCGGATACCTTGAGCTCCTTCGCGACGCCCAGACTGTCCAGGTACAACGAGTCCAGCGCCACGCCTTCCCTGGCGCGCAGCACGCCAAGGATCCGCTCCCGCACTTCGGGGAGGGGGGGCCGCCGCAGCACGTGGTAGCCGAAGGGCGTCTCTACCACCGGACTGATCCCGCCCACCGGCAGGGCCCAGCCGGCGCTGTCGAACGACGTCACCCAGTTGCCGCGCGCGGCGAGGGAGAGATAGCCCCCGTCCTGCTTGCTCCCGGGGTCCTCGCTCACTGCTTCTGCGACCGTGGCGAAAGGGGTGCCGCCGGTCACCCGGGCCCGGGCCTGGTCCGCCTTGCGCCGGGCCGCCTGGCGGTCGGCGGCGGGGGCGTCGGCGCGGGCCCGGATGAGGAAGTGCTGCAGGATGCGCTCCTGGTCGGCCGCATAGACGCTGTCGGCCTGGGACGGATTCAGCTCGAAGCGTTCAGCCAGGAGGGTGTCGTGCCAGCGGCTGGCGCGCCGCTCGACCAGCTCCGGCCAGAGCGCATCGGCGGCGAAGGTGCTGTCGCCAAGATCCCGGCCGGACGCGAGCGCCTCGGCAAACAGCATGTGGTCCACCCACAGGCCGGCGATGCCCTGGGCCGCCTCGTGGTTGGACGGCAATCCCTTGATGCCGGCCATGATCCCGCCCAGCCGCTCCACAGGCAGCTTCTGGTCGGCGGCCATGGCCGCGACCTCGGGCCGGGCGGTGAAGGCTTCCTTCAGGCTGTCGCACCCGGCCAGCAGGGGCAGCAGGACCAGCACTCCAATGCGGCGCATTCCTTCTCCACGGAAAAAAGTAGCGGCGACAGCGCGGCAGGTCCGCGTGGCGCGGCGCGTCTCAGGCAATGGTCGAGTCGGGCGCGGAGGTCGAGCGGGCCACCACCACCTCCAGCGCGCGCACCAGCGCGGGGACCAGCGCGTCTCCCCCCAGGCGCGTCAGGCGGAGTGACAGCGGCACCATCCGCCGGACCTCGACCGCCAGCTGCACGTGGTCCAGAGCGGCGGAAAGTCCGGCGAAGCGGGGGGCGGCCCCCTCCCGGAAGGTGAGCCGCGCCTCGTCGCCCCGAACCAGCACATGCTGCAGTCCGAGGTCGGCGCCCACCGCCCGGAGCCGGGCCATGCTGAGCAGGTGCTCCGCCGGTTCCGGCAGGGGTCCGAACCGCTCCCGCAGTTCATCGCGAAGCTGCTGAATGTCGCCAGAGGTCGCGGCCCGCGCCAGTCGGCGGTAGAAATCCAGCTTGACGTCATCCTCTGTGACGTAGGCGTCCGGCAGGTGCGAGGGGCGGTCCAGGACCACCTCCGGGGGGGCTGGCCGCTCCCCCTGGCCCTGCCCCCTGAGCGCCCGCACCGTCTCCTCCAGCCAGCGCAGGTAGAGGTCGAACCCCACCGCGTGCGCGTGCCCGGACTGCTCGGACCCCAGCAGGTTGCCGGCCCCCCGGAGCTCCATGTCTTTCAGCGCGATCCGGTACCCGGCGCCGAGATCGGTGTGATGCTCCAGCACCCGCAGCCGCTCCTCCGCGTCGGGATCGATCAGGTCCGGCACCAGCAGGTAGCAGTAGGCCCGGCGGTGACTCCGGCCCACCCGGCCGCGCAGCTGGTAGAGCTGGGCCAGGCCGAAGCGATGCGCGTCGTGGACCACCATGGTGTTGGCGTTGGGCACGTCCAGACCGGACTCCACGATCATCGTGGAGACGAGAATGTCCGCCTCACTGGTCACGAACCGGCGCATCACCTCCTCCAGCGCATCGGCCGGCATCTGCCCGTGGCCCACCGCCACCCGCGCCCGGGGGGCCAGGGCCCGCACCCGGGCGGCGATCGTCTCGATGGTCTCGATCCGGTTGTGTACCACGAACACCTGCCCGCCCCGGTCCAGCTCGCGGGCCAGCGCCTCCTCGATCAGCCCGTCATCCCACGGCTCCACGAAGGTGAGGATGGGGGAGCGGTCGCGGGGCGGGGTCTCGATGAGCACCAGGTCGCGCAGCCCCGCCAGCGAAAGGTGCAGGGTGCGCGGAATCGGGGTGGCCGTGAGGGTGAGCACGTCGACGGTCAGGCGGAGCGTCTTGAGCCGCTCCTTGTGCCGCACCCCGAAACGATGCTCCTCGTCCACCACCACCAGCCCCAGGTCCCTGAAGACCACGTCCGGGGAGAGCAGCCGGTGGGTGCCGATGATCACGTCGATCTCCCCGGCCGCCAGCCGTGCCAGCGCCTGCTTCTGCTCCTTGGCGGTGCGGAAGCGGGAGAGCACCTCGATCTTGACGGGAAAGTCCGCCAGCCGCTCGCTGAAGGTACGGAAGTGCTGGTCGGCCAGGATGGTGGTGGGGACCAGCACCGCCACCTGCTTGCCGCCTTGCACCGCCTTGAAGGCGGCGCGCACCGCCACTTCCGTCTTGCCGTACCCCACGTCGCCCACCAGCAGGAGATCCATCGGCAGCGCCTGTTCCATGGCCAGCTTGACCGCGGCCGTGGCCTTCCGCTGGTCGGGAGTGTCCTCGTACAGAAAGGCCGATTCCAGCTCCCGCTGCCAGCGCGTGTCAGGCGGGAAGGGGTAGCCGGCGTGGGCCTTCCGCCGGGCGTAGAGATCCAGCAGCTCCGCCGCCATCTCCTTGATGGCCTGCCGGGTCTTTTCCCGGGTGCGCTGCCACGAGGTGCCACCCAGCTTGTGCAGCCGCGGCGGCGGCTGGTCGCCGTCTTCCCCGGCGGAGCGGTAGCGCTCCAGCTGGTCCAGCCGGTAGAGCGGCACATTGAGGCGGTCGCCGCCCTCGTATTCCACCAGGGCCACCTCCAGGGTGGCCTCCCCGACCTGGATGGTCTCGATGCCGCGATACACCCCGATGCCATGCTCGAGATGCACCACAAAGTCGCCGGACTTGAGCTGCCCCGTCGCCCCGGTTGGCGCCGCCTGACGATAGCGCCGGGCCCGCCGCAGCCGCCGCGCCCGGCGGAAGATCTCGTGATCGGTGAGCACCCGGAGGCTCCGCATCACGAAGCCGCCATCCAGCGCGCCGATGGCGAGGCTCACGTTGAGGCGCCGGTCCCCCTCCTGCAGCAGCTCGTCGAGCCGCTCCAGCTGCCCCTCGTTGTCGCAGAGGATGACGGTGGGCACCTCCCCGGCCAGCATGCTGCGCAGCCGACGGATGTCCCGCTCCACCGGCTCCGGCGGGGCGAAGCCGGCATCCAGCTCGGGTTTCTCCGACCGGAGAGCGACCCGCGGGAACCGCACGACCCGCGACCGCCACACCTCGGGCGGCTCGAACAGGGCTTCCCGGGCGGGCACCTCTTCTCCCAGTCGCCGGGCTACCTCGAGATGGTGGGCCGCCTCCCGCCAGGCGCGGGCCACCTCCTCCTCGTTGGCCCCCGGGGATTCTTCCAGCAGCAGCACGTCGCTCGGCAGCAGCTCCAGCAGCGTCTGGCGCTGGGCCTCGACGACCGGCGCCTCGTGGCCCGGCGGCTCCGCCCGCCGCCCGCCGCCCACCGGGAGCACGGTGATCTCCTCCTGCTCCGCCCCGGACCGCTGCGAGGTCAGGTCGAAGATGCGGATGCTTTCCAGGTCATCACCCCACCACTCGAGCCGTGCCGGCGCCGCCATTCCGAAGCCGTATACGTCCACGATCCCGCCGCGGACGCTGAACTCCGCCACTTCGGTGACGGTCGGGACCCGCTGATAGCCCATCGCCTCCAGCTCCTGGACCGTGAGGCCGAGGGACGGGGCCGAGCCGCGGCCCAGCCGCAGGGTGCGTGCCTTGAGGTCCGCCGGCACCCGGGTCCGCTCCTGGCTGGCCCGCGCCGTGGTCACCAGCAGCCGGAGCTTGCCCTCGAATAGCTGGGCCAAGGTCTCCGCCCGCTCTCCGGCGATCTCGTAATGCGGCTCTTCCTCCCCCAACGCCTCACGCTGGGGATACAGACCCACGGGGAGCTCGGTCAGATGCTGCAGATCGGTGAGCCAGCGCTCCGCGTCGGCGGGCGTGGTGACCACGACGGTGATGAGGCGCGAGGGGAAGGCGCGCGCCAGCCAGCCCACCAGGACGGCGGCACTCGATCCCGGCAGACCGCCGAGTTGGAGCTGTCCGCCCTGCGACGGCAGCCGGGACTGGAGATCGAACGCGATGGCGGTTCGGCCAAAGGCGTCCAGCAGGAGCGGGAGGCTCACGACGACCTGCGCCGGCCGCTGGCAAGCCCAACCTCGACCAGGCCGAGCAGCAGCGCCAGCCAGAGCAGCGGCCCCTGCAGGCTCGCCTGCCCCGCCCCGGCGAAGGCCGCTCCCGCCGCGTCCTCGAGCGACACCACCCGCGCCCCGGGCCACAGGCTCCGGAGCGCGCTCGCTTCGGCCGGGGCAAGCTGCGACTCCCGCGGATCGAGGTTGACGCTCACCCCCCCGATGGTGTCGCTGCCGTCCAGGATGAAGTAGAGCCCAGCCTCCGGCGGCCGGAAGGCCGCCCCGCCCTCCACCGGCCAGCGCCTCCCCTCCCGCGCCGCCTGGGTCGCGAGGTCCGGCATCAGAATGGCATCGCCGGGGGCTCCCGTGAGGAGCGCCACCTCTCCCCGGGCGATCCGGTTGACCAGGGCGTCCACCAGCGGCAGGAACCCGGCCGTGAGCGGCAGGGCGGTCCAGGCGGGATCGAACCGGCTGCCTATCAACACCACGTCTCCCGACCGGACGATCCACGGCTGGCCCGCGGCGGTCGCCACCACACCACTTCCCTGGCCGGCCCGCAGCGGCTCCAGCGTGTGACGACGAATCACCGCGACCCGCCCCACCAGCGCCCCGCTGTCACTGAGAGCGGGCGCGGGGGCCCGCGGCCCGTAGCGCCAGGGCACGCCCCGCCGCTCCAGCGCCCGGTTGAGGGCGCCCAGCTGCGCCGGATCTTCCGGCGGCAGCACCACCGAGGCGGCCCGGCCCAGCGTGCCGAGAGCCAGGTCGCTGCCCCGGCGGAGCCGGCCGCTGCCCAGCAGCACCTCCGCCGCCGCCGCGAGGTAGCGATCCGCCGGATCCCAGCTGGCCGCCGCCACCGGCGTCACCCGCACCAGGGCGGCCCGTTCATCGTCGGCACGGAACTCGTCCGCCACCTTGCTGGCCTGCACCCGCTGCCATCCCGGCGTCGCGGGCCCCAGTGTAAAGCTCCCGCTGCCCCCCGCGGAGACCAGCGCCTGACGGGGCGGACGGCTGGCCAGGACCACCGCCACCGGGGCAGGCGCACCCGAGTCCCCGGTGATCGCCACGATGGCCGTGCCGCCGTCCGGGGTCCACGGCTGGGCCCCGGGGTCGATCCGTGCGATCCCCTGGTTGATGGGCGGATCACCGGTGGGCCGGGCGAGCACCACCGGTACCCCGACGGTTGCCGCCGACAGCGCGCTGGCCTGGGCATCGCTCAGCAGCACGATCCCCCCGGGCCGCGCCTCGGTGGCCAGCACCTGGGCCGAGAGCTGCAGCGCGTCGCCGAGGTCCATGCGCCTGGTGGATACCTCCACGCTGTCCACGGCGCGGACCAGGTCGTCCGGCCCGCCCCGCCGGACCACGCCGTCGCTGGTGAGCAGCCAGAGGGCGTCGGTTGGAGTGCCCCGGGCGAGGATCCGCCGAGCCGCCGCCTTGAGGTCTGTGAGCCGCCGGGTTCCGGCCACCACCGCCGAGCTGCTGGGCGAGTTGTCCAGGACCAGCACCAGGGCGCTGGGGGCGTGGCTGGCCGCCTGCTGGAGCGGCGCCGACGGGCC
Source organism: uncultured Gemmatimonadaceae bacterium (assembly GCA_964449145.1). Classification (GTDB taxonomy): domain Bacteria; phylum Gemmatimonadota; class Gemmatimonadetes; order Gemmatimonadales; family GWC2-71-9; genus JADJOM01. The sequence continues at coordinate 27,596 of CAYUYF010000009.1, forward strand.
GGCGGCCGCCAGCACCAGCGCCAGGATGAGCAGGGTGCGGACCAGCAGCAGCAGCCAATGGCGCAGCTTCAACCGGCGATTGTGTTCCTGGGTAACCTGAACGAGATAGCGGACCGCGGGGAACTCCACCGTGGGTGGGTCCCTGCGCTGGATGAGGTGCAGCAGCAGCGGCAGGGCCGCCAGCGGAAGGGCGGCGAGTGCCCAGGGCGACAGGAAGCCGATCACTGCACCCCTGCCGGCCGTGCGATCACCCGGCGGAGCGCCAGGCCGAACGGCGTGTCGGTGGTAATGTGATGATAGTGAATCCCGCTGGTGCGGCAGTCCCTGCGCCATGCGCTGACCACGCCGCTCACGGTGGTGCGGTAGGCGTCGGCCCAGTCTCGCGGCCGGAGGATCACGCCCTGTTGCGTCTCCGGATCCTCGAACCGGGCCTCGGCCGGTCCCCCGAGCTCCCGCTCGGCCGGATCCATCAGGTGCAGCACCATGACCTGGTGCCCGCGATGTCGCAGGAACTTGAGGGCCCGCATCGCCAGCTCCCGCTCGAGCAGCAGGTCCGAAATGAACACCACCAGGCCGCGCCGGCGCAGCAGTCCCACCACCCGGCGGAGCGCCGGCTCGGCGGCCGTGCCCGCGCCCGGACGCAGTCCGTCGAGCGTGGCGAGCAGCTGGTGCCAGTGGGTCCGGCGCACCCGCGCCGGTAGCACGGTGCGGACGACATCGTCGAAGGCAATGAGGCCCGTGGCGTCCCGCTGCCGGAGCAGCACCAGGGCGAGGGCCGCGGCGAGTCGCTGGGCGTAGGCCAGCTTGGGCAGGGTCTGCTCGGGAGACCCGGTCCAGGCCATCGAGCGGCTGATGTCCAGCACCAGCATGGCACGGAGGTTGGTCTCTTCCTCATACTGCTTCACGTAGAGCCGGTCCTTGCGGCCCAGCAGCTTCCAGTCCACGTAACGCAACTCATCGCCGGGCTGGTACATCCGGTGTTCGGCGAACTCCACTGAGAAGCCGCGCCGCGGGGAGCGATGCAAGCCGGTGAGGAAGCCCTCGACCACACCCTCGGTCAGGAGCTCCAGCCCGGCCAGACCGGCGGCCTCACGCGGATCAATAAGATCGAAACGGGGGCGAGGGGTGGCGCTGGCAGACATGGGGGCAGCAACGTACGGGGAACGGATGTGTGAAGTCAACGCGAGTGTCCCCAGTCTCGAATCGGAGCTGCTCGATCTGAGACAGGGGCCTGGGATCTTTTTTCTAAGTTGTTGTGACCAAATAGCTTAAGCCTTGTGCCGGAGCTGGCACATACCCTGCTTAGGACGGGTCTGTCCACTCCGTTCGTCTCAGGAGGTCCCATGTCTGGCATGCTCGCGTTCGCTCTGATGGCCCTGACCGGGGGCGTTACCCCTCCCGGCCCCGCCGGTCCCGCCGCCCCCTCTTCCATCATCGCCGCATGGGTCCGCGGCAGCGAATCGGAGCGGCCCCGTGTCAGTCTCTGGTTGAACCGTGACGATGTCTACTCTCGCGGCGACCGCGCACGGGTCTACTTCCGATCCGACCGCGATGCCTACGTGACGGTGGTCCGCATTGATACCGACGGCCGGGTGCGCATCCTGTTTCCGATCGATCCCTGGGAAGACAACTTTGCCCGGGGCGGCCGGACCTTCGAGGTGCTGGGACGGGATCGGGACGAAGCCTTCCGGGTGGACGACTATCCCGGGGTCGGTTACGTCTTCGCGATCGCTTCCGACGATCCTTTCAACTACGACGACCTCATCCGGGGAGATCACTGGGACTACCGTGCCATCTCGGATGGGCGAGTGCGGGGCGACCCGTACGTTGCGGTAAGCGACATTGCCGAACGAGTCGCGGTGGAAGGCGGCTATGACTACGACGTGGCTCAGTACAGCGTCGAGAAGCACTACGACTACCCGCGGTTCGTCTGCTATGACTGCCACGCGTATGCCAGCTGGCGCTATTGGGACCCCTACAACGCCTACTGCTCGCGGTTCCGGATCGTCATCTACGACGACTGGTACTACTACCCGTACCGGCGCTACAGCGGCGGTGTGGTAATCGTGCGCCCATACCGCCCGGGCCCGCGGTACGTGTTCAAGGACGTGGACGGCCGGAACGACTATATCACCCGGGTGGCCCAGCGGCCCAGCTATACCGACGCCAACCGGGGTACGGTAGAGCGGGACCGTGGCAACGTGGACGTGGGCGGTCGGGGCACCATCCCGGCGCCGGTCTCGCCGCGCCGGCGGACCCCAGCGGCGAGCCCGACCCAGGGGGCAGAGCCCCGCCGCACCCCGGAGCGGCGCACCCAGCCGGATGCCCCGCGAGATCGCGCCGCGCCCAGTCGCGAGGCGCGGCCGGAGGAGCCGGCTCCGCGCCGGCGGCCCTCGGACCGGACCGAATCGGCGAATCTGCGCGACACCGAGGGAAGTCCCTCGGAGCCGGTTCGGCGGCGGGATAACGGGACCGCGTCCGCCCCAGACGCCGGGACGTCTCGGGCGGAGCCCTCGCGGCGGGCCCCGGACCGGGCCCCGTCTGACCGTGGGGACACGCCGTCAGGAGCGGCCCCGACCTGGCGTGAGCCCTCGCGGACCGAGCCGTCGCGGCGTGAGCCGTCGCGGGCGGAGCCGTCGCGGCGTGAGCCGTCGCGGGCGGAGCCGTCGCGGGCCGAGCCGTCCCGGCGGGAACCCTCGCGGGCGGAGCCCTCCCGCTCCCAGCCACCCCGCTCTACCGGGGAACCTCAGCTGAAGCGCCGCCGCCCGAATTGACCACTTCGGAAACCTTCGGAGCGCCCGTCCGTACCTCGGTGCGGCCGGGCGCTATCTTTGTGGCCCGTGCCGGTCTCCATTTCTCCCAACCCGGGTTTCTGATGCGTCGACTCCTGTCCCATACGATCCTGCTCGCGCTTGCGGCCAGCACCCCCGTGCTCGGCCAGTCTGCTGATCTCAAGGCCGCCGCGGGGTCCATCACGCCGGCGGACGTGACCCGCCGGATCAACATCATTGCCGATGACTCGATGGGCGGGCGGGATACTCCCAGCCCCGGCCTCGAGAAGACGGCGCAGTACGTGGCCGATGAGTTCAAGCGCTTCGGGCTCAAGCCCGCCGGCGAGAACGGCAGCTGGTTCCAGCGCTACACGATTACCCAGCGGAGACTTGACCCAGGGGCCTCACACGTCGGCCTGATGGGGAACGGAGTGCACGTGCACGCCGATCTCAGCCGGGACGCCCGGTTCGTCTTTGGGAGTGTGCCGGACGAGGAAGTCCACGGCCCGGCGTTCCTGATTGGCGGCCCGATGTCGCCCGACGCGGTCCAGGGGCTGGATCTCAAAGGGAAGGCCGTGGTCGCGGTGATTGATTACACCAAGCCGCTGCTCCCGGGCATGCTGCAGGCTCTCGGTGCGCTGATCGAGCGGGGGGCGGCGGGGGTGCTGATCATCTCCAACCGCGACTCCGCCACGTTCGCCCAGCGGGTGGCCAGCCAGGCCCAGCTCCGGATCAGCGTGGACGGGAGCGGCGGTGGTACTCCGGTGGTGGAGGCCCACGAGCGGGCCCTGGGGGCGGCCCTGAAAGATGCTGGCGTGAACCTGGACGAGGTGCGGGCGTCGGAGACGCTGGTGGCCCGCGACATTCCGGGGATCACGGTCGGATTCGGGCTCAAGGACCAGGTGCTGCAGTCCATGACGGCGCCCAACACCATCGGCATGATCGAGGGCAGCGATCCCGCGCTGCGCCAGGAATACGTGGTCTTCAGCGCGCACATGGACCATGTCGGGATGTCGCCAGCCAGCGGCTGCCAGCCCAAGAACGGAGACACCATCTGCAACGGCGCCGACGATGATGCCTCGGGCACGGTCGGGGTCATCGAGCTGGCCGAGGCCTTTGCCAGGAAAGGCGTGCGCCCCAAGCGGTCGATGATCTTCATGACCGTCAGTGGCGAGGAGAAGGGCCTGTGGGGCAGCCAGTACTTCAGCGAGCACCCCACGGTACCGCTGGAGCAGATTGTCGCCGATATCAACATGGACATGATTGGCCGGAACTGGCCCGACACCATCGTGGCCATCGGCAAGGAACATTCCGACCTCGGCGCCACCCTGGAGCGGGTGGTGACCCGGCACCCGGAACTCCGGATGGCCGCCATTGACGACCGCTGGCCCGAGGAGAACTTCTACTTCCGGTCGGACCACTTCAACTTTGCCCGCAAGGGCGTTCCGGTCCTGTTCTTCTTCAACGGGGTCCACCCGGATTATCACCAGGTGAGCGATTCGCCGGACAAGATCGACAGCGAGAAGCTGAGCCGGATCGCGCAGCTGGTGTTCTACCTGGGGCAGGAGATCGGCAACGCGCCTGAGCGGCCCAAGTGGAATCCCGAGAGCTACGACCGGATCGTGGAGAAGAAGGGCGTGAGTTGAGGCGACGGTTGGGCGGGTAGGCCGGTAGGCGGGTAGATAGACTTACAAGGGGTGGACCTCAGGCATCGGGGTTCACCCCTTGTTCGCGCCGAGCCACGGGGAGTGGGTCGGCCGGCCGATGCTCCCTGATTACTTTCCCCGCCCATGTCCGCCCCCCGCGTCGCCCATCTCGAGATGCTGCTGGTGGTGCTGTTCTGGGGCGGCAACTTCACCGCCTCCAAGCTCGCCTTCCCCACCCTGCCGCCGCTGGCCTTCACGGCAATCCGCTTTCTCTTCGGGTCGGTGCTTCTGTGGGTCCTGGTGGCCCGGCTGGAAGGACACCGACCCCTGCCGCGGGACACGCTGTGGCCGTTGATCGGACTGGGGCTGGTGGGGAACACGCTGTACCAGGTGTGCTTCATCACGGGGCTGGCGGGTACCACCGCCACCAATACCTCGCTCATCCTCAGTTCCATGCCGACGGTAGTGACGGTGACCGCCGGCGCCCTCGGCATGGAGCGGGTGACCAGCCGGCAGCGGTGGGCCCTTGGTCTGGCCACGGTCGGGGTGGTCTTGACGGTGGCGGCCCGGGGCTTTGATCTGAACGCGGGGGAGTGGCGCGGCGACCTGCTGATCCTGCTGGCGGTGGGCTGCTGGACGGCCTACACCATCGGGCTGCGGCGGCTGGTCGGGCGGATCTCCGCCCTCGAGATCACCTGCTGGACGATGATCACCGGGACCCCCGGGCTGCTGCTGCTCGGCGTGCCGGGGCTGCTGGCGCTGGATTGGGGCGCAATCGGGGGCGTGGCCTGGGCGGGGCTGACGTACTCCACCCTGCTCTCGCTGGTGGCCGCCTACATCCTGTGGACCCGGGCGGTCCAGGGCATCGGCGCCTCCCGGGCGGCGCTGTACACCTGCCTCACCCCGCTGATCGCCACCAGCATCGCCGTGGTGGTGCTGGGCGAGCGGCCCACGCCGTGGCACCTGGCCGGCGGCGCGCTGATCATCGCCGGGGTGCTGCTGGGCAACACCCGGCTGCTCACCCCGCGCGGACTAGGGGCGTGACGGGGCCGCGGCGCTGAGCTCCTCCAGCCGCGCCATGGCCCGGCGCAGGTGGGGCACGACGATGCTGCCGCCCACCACCAGTCCTACCGAGAAGACCTCCAGGAACTCCTCGCGGGTCACACCCTCCTCGTGGCAGCGGACCACGTGATAGGTGATGCAGTCGTCACAGCGCAGCACCAGGCTGGCCACCAGACCGAGCATCTCCTTGGTCTTGGAGCCGAGGGCGCCGGGTTCGTAGCAGCGATGGTCGAGCGCGAAGAACCGGTTGAGGGTCAGATTGCCGGCGTTGAGGATGAGGTCATTCATCCGCCCGCGGAACTCGTTGAACTCGGCCAGTGAGCCGGGAGGGGTCGTGGACATGGGGGTAATCTGGCCCGGCGCGGCGGGTCCGGGAAGGCGGCGGCGCCCGTCCCCGCCCCGCCATTCCCCCCACCCCTTATCTTACCCGCCATGAAGCAGGCACGAATCCGCAATTTCTGCATCGTGGCGCACATCGACCACGGCAAGAGCACCCTCGCCGACCGGCTGATCGAAGCCACCGGCGCGGTCGAGAAGCGTCTGATGCGCGAGCAGCTGCTCGACACGATGGACCTCGAGCGTGAGCGCGGGATCACCATCAAGCTCAACGCCGTCCGGATGACCTACCGGGCGCGCGACGGCGAGGACTACGAGCTCAACCTGATCGACACCCCCGGGCACGTGGACTTCACCTACGAGGTCTCCCGGTCGCTGGCGGCCTGTGAGGGCGCCATCCTGGTGGTGGACGCCTCCCAGGGGGTCCAGGCGCAGACGCTGTCCAACCTCTTCCTGGCGCTGGATGCGGGGCTGGAGATCATCCCGGTCCTCAACAAGATCGACCTGCCGGGAGCGGAGCCGGAGCGCCGCGCGCGGGAGATCATGGACCTCATCGGCTCGCGGCGAGAGGAAATCCTCAGCGTCTCCGCCAAGGAAGGCACTGGCGTCCCCGACCTGCTCGAGGCGGTGGTGCAGCGGGTCCCGCCGCCGAGCGGCAAGCCCGACGCCCCGCTCCGGGCGCTGATCTTCGATTCCTATTTCGACCGGTACCGGGGCGCCATCCCCAGTGTGCGGGTGGTGGACGGGACGCTCCGCAAGGGCATGGAGATCGCCTTTGGTGCCCACCCGGCCGACGTCTACGTGGTGGACGAAGTCGGCTACCTGCAGCTGGGCCAGCGCCCGACGGGGGAGCTGGAGGCAGGGGAGGTGGGCTACGTGGTGGCCAACACCCGCAGCGTGGGGGACACCCGGGCGGGCGACACCATCTTCGACGCCCACGAGCGGGCGCGGGAGCTCCTGCCGGGGTACCGCGACGTGAAGCCCATGGTCTTTGCCGGGCTCTACCCGACCGACAGCGAGCAGTACGAGCCGCTCCGCGACGCGCTGGCCAAGCTCAAGCTCAACGACGCCTCGCTGCAGTACGAGCCGGAGACGTCGACCGCGCTCGGGTTCGGCTTCCGTTCCGGTTTCCTGGGCCTGCTCCACATGGAGATCGTGGGGGAGCGGCTGGAACGGGAGTTCAACCTGGACCTGATCACCACGGTGCCCACGGTGGAGTACTATGTGTACCTCACCGATGGCTCGATGATGCTGCTGGAGAACCCCACCAAGCTGCCCGATCCCGCCACCATCGCCCGGATCGAGGAGCCGTACGTGAAGGCCCGGATCATGAGCCCGGCGGAGTACATCGGCGGGATCATGAAGCTGGGCACCGACCGGCGCGGGGTGTATCATGGCATGAAATACCTGGACCCGTCGCGGGTAGAGTTCGACTTCGACTTCCCGCTGGGAGAGATCGTGCTGGACTTCTACGACAAGCTCAAGGGCATCTCCCGGGGCTATGCGGCGATGGACTACGAGCTGGCGGGCTACCGCGAATCGGACCTGGTGCGGCTGGACATGCTGATCAACAACGAGACGGTTGACGCCTTCAGCGTGATCATCCACAAGGACAAGGCGTACGAGTACGGCCGCAAGATCGCCGAGAAACTGAAAGAGCTGATTCCCCGGCAGCTGTTCGTGGTAGCCATCCAGGCGGCCATCGGCAACAAGATCATCGCCCGGGAAACCATCTCCGCCATGCGCAAGGACGTGCTGGCCAAGTGCTACGGCGGGGATATCACCCGCAAGCGCAAGCTCCTCGAGAAGCAGAAGGAGGGAAAGAAGCGCATGAAGCAGCTGGGCTCGGTGGAGATTCCGCAGGAGGCGTTCCTGGCGGTCCTGCAGGTGGACGACTGATGACCGGCGGGCCGGCGACGAGTCCCCGGGCCGCCGCGCCGGTCCTGGTGATCCAGACGGCGCACCTGGGTGATGTGGTCCTGACCACCCCGCTGCTGGCCCGGCTGGCCGAGCAGTACGGCCCGGTGGATGTGGTGACCACGCCCGCCGCCGCCCCGCTCCTGAACACCCATCCCGCTGTCCGGCGGGTCATTCCCTATGACAAGGCCGGCCGCGACCGCGGCCTCGCCGGGTTCTTCCGGCTGGTCCGCACCCTGAAGCGGGCGCACTATGCCCGTGCGATGCTGCCGCACGAGTCGGTGCGCTCGAGCCTGCTGGCGTGGCTGGCGAAGGTGCCGCTGCGGACCGGGTTCCGGGGCGCGCCCGGGCGGTTCTGGTACACGGAGCAGGTGACGCTGCCTGATGGCGCCCATGCCAGCCGCCGGTTCGGCGCGCTGGCGGGGATCGGGGCCACCCCGCCGCCCAGCCTCGGCCTCACCGAGGACGACCTCCGCAAGGCGGCGGACTGGCTGGCGGGGCAGCGGGTGCCGACCGGGTTCGTGGCCCTCGCTCCGGGCTCCCGATGGGCGACCAAGCGCTGGCCGCACTATTCCCAGCTCGCCGCCCGGCTGGGCCAGCCGGTGGTGGTGGTGGGCGGCCATGAGGACCGCCAGCTGGGGGAGGCCATCTGTCAGGCGGCGCCGGGGAAGAGCTGGAACGCGACCGGCCATTTCACCCTGCGCGAGTCCGCCGCCCTGCTGCAGCACGCCCGGCTGCTGGTGGCCAACGATTCGCTCCCGGTGCACCTCGCCACTGCGGTCCAATGCCCGGTGATCGCCCTGTTCGGCCCCACCTCACCCAAGTTCGGGTTCGGGCCGATCGGCGCCAAGGACCGGGTGGTGGAACATCCCTCGCTCCCCTGCCGCCCCTGCTCGCGCCACGGGCCGATGGTCTGTCCCCTCAAGCACCACCTCTGCATGCGGGACATCAGCGCCGACGCGGTGGCCCGGGCGGTGGAGAGCTGGGGCAAGTGAGCGCGGAGGAGGACCGCGGCCGCCGCAGTGCCGGGTGCGGCCCGGCGCGGGAGCAGCCCGGCGGTCGCGATTCGCATTAGATTGCCAGACCGTTGCCGCCCGCCGGGCAGTCCCGGCCCATTCCCCCACCAGCAGGCCCTCATCACCCCATGCGCTTCATCGTCGGGATAGACCTGGGCGGCACCAACATCGTCACCGGCTGCGTGGCTGAGGATGGCAGCGCGGTCCACGGTGTGCGGAGCGTGACCACTGGCGCGGACGAGGGGCCCGACGCCGTGGTCCAGCGGATCATCACCTCGGCCCGGGCCTCCATCGCCGAGCTGCAGCAACGGGTACCCGGGGCGGAGCTGATCGGGGTCGGATGCGGCGCCCCCGGGCCGCTGGACACCAAGTCCGGCGTGGTGCTGCTGACGCCCAACCTCGGCTGGGTCAACATGCCGCTCCGCCGGCACCTGTCGGAGGGGCTGGGGCTCAGGACCGCGCTCGACAACGATGCCAACTGCGCGGTGCTGGGCGAGTGGTGGTGCGGCGCGGCCCGCGGGACCCGCCACGCCCTGGGCCTGACCATCGGCACCGGAATCGGCGGCGGCATCATCATTGACGGCCGGCTGTACCACGGGGCATCGGACGTCGCGGGCGAGGTGGGCCACATGACCATCGACGCCAACGGGCGCCGCTGCAAGTGCGGCAACTACGGCTGTGTGGAGGCCTACGCCTCAGGCCCGAACATCGCGCTCCGCGCGGTGGAGGCGATCGAATCGGGCTCGGCATCCATTCTGGTCGAGTATGTGCACGGCGACCTGACGCAGGCCACCGCCCAGCTGGTCTACCAGGCGGCGCAGGCGGGCGACGCGCTGGCCCTCGAGGTGGTGCGCGAGACCGCCAAGTTCCTGGGGGCCGCCGTGGGGAGCCTGATCAACATCTTCAACCCCGAGGCGGTGGTGATCATGGGCGGGGTCACGCTCGCCGGGGACAACCTGTTCGAGCCGCTGCGCCGGGAAGTCATCCGGCGGGCCTTCAAACCGGCGGTCCAGGTCTGCCGCATCGTCCCCGGCGAACTGACCGGCGTGGCCGGCGTCTACGGCGCCGCACGCGCCTTCCAGGAGCAAGCCGAGGCGGGCGTGGTGTGAAGCTCGGCGTGGTGGGCTCGATGGTCTGGGACGAGATCCACGGCCGGGATCCGGCGGCCCCGCCGGTGGAAGAGTGGGGCGGGATCGCCTACGCGCTGGGCGCCTTTGATGCCTCCCTGCCGCCGGGCTGGGAGATCGTGCCGCTGATCAAGGTCGGCAGCGACCTGCGCCAGCCCGCCGCCGAGTTCCTCCGGGAGCTCCGACGAGTGGCCCCCGGCACCCGCTTCACGGAAGTGCCGGTGCCCAACAACCGGGTGGTGCTGCGGTACTCCACCGGCGACCGGCGCACGGAACGGATGTCCGGCGGCGTGCCTGGGTGGACCTGGGGCGAGCTGGGCCCGATGGTCCGGGATCTCGACGCGCTGTATCTGAACTTCATTTCCGGCTTCGAGCTGGAATTGGGCACCGCCCAGGCCCTGCGCCAGGGGTTTTCCGGGTTCATCTACGCCGACCTGCACAGCCTGCTCTTCGGCATGCCGCCGGACGGGGTGCGGGTACTCCGGCCCCTGGTCGATCCGGCGGCGTGGCTCCACTGTTTCGACGTGGTCCAGATGAACGAGGACGAGATGGGCCAGTTTGCCCCCGATCCGATGGCCGCCGCCGCCATGGCCCTGGGGGCTGGCGTGCGCCTGCTGGTGGTCACGCTGGGTGCGCGGGGTGCGGTGTACTTCGAGGGGTCCGCCGCGCCGCGGCAGCTGGGGGGCAGCGGGGAGGCCACGGGCCCAACCGGCCCGATCCGGACCGCCCTGATCGCCGCCCCCCGGGTGGATGCCCTCGACCCGACCGGCTGCGGCGACGTCTTCGGCGCCGGGTTGTGCGCCGGCCTGCTGGCCCGGCTTCCCGCCCCCGAGGCGATTGCCCAGGCCAACCAGTTGGCGGCCCGGAATGCGGCGCTCCGGGGCGCACGCGGCCTTGGCACTCTCCTCCGCGGCGGACTCGCCGTGCCGGCGGGGCGCGCATGAGCCGGGTGGTGGAGGTCCCGGCGATGTTCGACGACCGAAGCTTCGAGCAGTTCGCCGCCTCGTTCGCGGCGGGGTCGATCGGAGACCGGATGCTGTTCGACGCCCGGCTGGCCCAGTGGGCTTCTCCGTTCGGTTTACTGGGGATGCTGACGGCCGGCCAGGCCATTCGGGAGGCCGGCGGACCGACACCCGGATTCACCGTGCCGCAGGCCGAGGAGGTCCGGCGTTACTGGGCCCGCACCGGGTTCTTCCAGCACGCCCGCGAGCTGTTCGAGATCCACGGGAAGGTGCCCCGCCTCAAGCCGGATGAGCAGTCGGATGTGCTGCTGGATGTGACGCCGGTCCGCGCCTCCGAGGACGTGCACAGCGTGGTAGGGAAGATCCAGGCAGGCGCCGCCCGGATCCTGCATGGGGAGCTGGGACTGGAGGTCACGGCCACCATGGGATTCGCCATGGCACTTTCGGAGGCTTGCCAGAATATTGTGGAGCATGCCGGAACCGGCGGCTGGGTGGCGGTGCACGCCTACAGCTTCCGGAAACGGCTGGGGCGGCGAGTCGTGGTCATTGCGGTGAGCGACGCCGGGATCGGCTTCCGGCGCTCGCTGGAGGCCACTCAGGCTCGCCGCTTCGGCGACCGGTGGGGGGACGGCGCGGCCCTCGAGGCGGCGGTCATCCAGCACACCAGCCGCTTCCGCGACCCCGGCCGGGGTCAGGGAATGCCCGGTATCAAGCGCTACCTGACCCGCTGGGACGGCAAGCTCAGCATCCGCAGCGGCACCGCCCGGATCGCCATCGTGCCCCCGTGGGATGACGACGCACCGCTGGTGGAAGGGCTGGCGCCCTTTCCCGGCTCGCAACTCCAGATTGTGATCCCTGGCCAGGAGATCGCCAAGTGACCGAGACTATTCGCCTGGACCTGATGCTCCGGGAGACCGTGCATGCCGGCTACACCAACCTGGTGACGCGGCCGACCGGCCGGGCCATCCGGACCAGCATCAGGGAGCGGCTCTCCAACGGCCAGGTGCTGGCACTGCTGGATTTCTCCGAGATCGGTCTGGTGGACATGAGCTGCGCCGATGAGGTCATCGCCCAGCTGCTGCTGGATCCGCCCATGGGGACCTACTTCATGCTGCAGGGGCTCAGTGCGGAGCAGCTGGAAGCCATCGAGCACGTGCTGGAGCACCACGACCTCGCGGCCCTGGTCCACGACCCCCAGACCGGCGAGGCTCGCCCGGTGGGGCGCGTGTCGCCAGACCTGCGAGCGGCCTTCGAACAGCTGCGCGCGTCGGGACCTTGTACCATCACCGCGCTGGCCGAGCGCATCGGGTGGGACGAGGCGCAGGCTGGCGCGGTGCTGGCCACCCTGGCCCGGCTCCGGCTGGTCCGCTGCGACGACGGCTCCTACTCGCTGCCCCTCAGCGCATGAAGCGCAAACTCGGTGTTTCCACCATCGCGGTGCACGGCCAGCCCGCCCGCCGGGGCGACTGGACCCCGGTCGTCTCCCCGCTGTACCAGAGCAGCACCTTCACCAATCCGGTCGGCTCCGACGAAGAGGTGATGTACAGCCGCTACGGCAACAACCCCAACCAGACCAGCCTCGCCACCAAGTACGCCCTGCTGGAAGGCGCGGAGGGAGCGATCTTCGTCGCGAGCGGCATGGGGGCAACGGCGCTGGCGCACCTGGCCGTGCTCCGCCCGGGGGACCACCTGCTCTCCAGCAGCTGGATCTATGGCGGCACCCGTCGGCTGTTCGACGAGGAGCTGACCCGCATCGGGATCGAAGTGACCTACGTGAGCCCGGACCAGCCGCGGCAGTGGCGCCGCTCGGTCCGCAAGAGCACCCGGGCGGTGTTTGTGGAGACACCGACCAATCCCACCATGCGGGTGCTGGATCTCGCCCCGATGGCCCAGATCGCCCGGGACGGGGGGTTCGCCTGCCTGGTCGACGCCACCTTCGCGAGCCCGGTCAACTTCCAGGCGCTGCGGCACGGCGCAGACATCGTGATCACCAGCGCCACCAAGTACCTCAACGGCCACAGCGACGTGATCGCGGGGGCGGTCGCGGGGTCGGCGGCGCTGGTGGAGGAAGTGACCCGGTTGATGCAGCTGTGGGGACAGGCCATTGATCCGCACGCCGCCTGGCTGGTGGAGCGCGGGCTCAGGACGCTGGGCATTCGGATGGAGCGGCACAACCTCAACGGCATGGCGGTGGCGCGCTGGGCGGAGGGTCGCGACCAGTTCCAGCGGGTGCATTACCCCGGGCTGCCGAGTCACCCCGATCATGCCCTTGCGGCCAAGATGCTGACCGGATTCGGCGGGATGGTGGGATTGGAGCTGCGCGGCGGCGCCCGTGCCGCGGAAAAGTTCCTCAAGAAGCTCAAGCTCGTCACCCACGCCCCGAGCCTGGCGGGGGTGGAGAGCCTGATCTCCGAGCCCCGGATCACCAGCCACAGCCGGCTCACCGAGGAGCAGCGCACCAAGCAGGGCATCCCCGACGGCTTCCTCCGGCTCTCCTGCGGGATCGAGGACGCGGAGGACATCATCGCGGATCTGGATCAGGCGCTGGGGTAGGACCGACCGCTGTCCGCCAGCGGACATCGCGCGCTGCCGGAGGTGGCCCCGTGGGTCCCGGCCCCACCCAATCGCACGCTCCGTCACCTCACGGTGGCGCGCTGATCGCCGATACCGGCCCCTCGCTTTACTCCCCCACCCGCCAATCCTATCTTCCTGCCGTGATCCGGCTTACGCAGGTCTTCAAGGATTATCCCAAGGGCGTCGCCCTCAAGAATGTCTCGCTTCGCATTGCGAAGGGGGAGTTCGTATTCCTCACCGGGCATTCCGGCGCCGGCAAGTCCACCATCCTCAAGCTGATCTTCGGTGAACTGCGCCCCAGCATGGGCGATGTGCGGGTCTCCGGTTTCAGTATCGCGGACCTCACCCCGGGCGATGTGCCCCGCCTGCGCCGGCGGCTGGGAGTGGTGTTCCAGGACTTCCGCCTGCTGGAGGATCGCACCGCCGAGGAAAACGTGGCGTTCGCCCTCGAAGTGACCGGGGCGCGGCGCGATGCGATCCCCTCGCGGGTCATGCGGGTGCTCACCCAGGTCGGGCTGGCCGCCAAGGCCCATGCCTATCCGCAGGAGCTCTCGGGCGGGGAGCAGCAGCGCGTCGCCATTGCCCGCGCACTGGTCAACGACCCGGCGATCCTGATCGCCGACGAGCCGACCGGCAACCTCGATGAGCGGGCGACGCGTGGCGTCTTCCAGCTGATCCGGGAGATCAACGCCGGCGGCACCTGCGTGGTCATGGCCACCCATGATCTCGACCTGGTCAAGCAGACCACCTACCGCACCGTGGAGCTGCGGGACGGGGCCGTCGTGTTCGATTCCGGCGCCGACGAATCCCCCGAGGAGGAATCATGAGGCTGCTCGTGCGCGAGGCCTTCCTCGCCTTCCGGCGGGCACCGCTGCTGTCCACGCTCTCCATCACCACGATCGGGTTCTCGCTGTATGCGGTGGGACTGTTTGCCCTGGTGGCCGTCAACCTGCGGGAGGCCCTCCGGCTGGTGGAAGAGCGGGTCGAGGTCGTGGCCTACCTGCTGCACGGCACGCCGCCCGAGGCGATCGCCCAGGCCTCCCAGGACATCGCCGCGTTTCCGGAAGTGGCCCGGGTGACGTTCGTGAGCGAGGACGAGGCGCTCAAGCGAGCCCGGGCGGAGCTGGTGGAGTTCCGGGACGCCTACCGGGACCTGGCGGTGAATCCGCTGCCGGCCTCGCTGGAAATCCAACTCAAGGCCGGTTTCAGGGATGCGGAGAACACCGCCCGCGTCGCCGACCGGATCCGCGGCTACGGGTTCATTGACGACGTCCGGTACGGGCGGGAGTGGATCGAAAAGCTGGACCGGCTCCGCAACATCGCCGGGCTGGTGGGCTTCACCATCGGACTCGCCTTCGCCGCGGTCGCGGTGGTCATCATCGGCGTGACGATCCGGATTACCGTGCTGCAGCGGGCGCGGGAGATCGCCGTGATGCGGCTGGTCGGCGCGACCCACGGGTTCATTCGGGGGCCGTTCCTGCTGGAGGGCGTCATCAAGGGGCTGGCGGGCGGCTTGTTCGCCGTCGGGCTCTGCTACGCCACCTATCAGCTCTTCCGCGGCCAGGTGCAGCTGGCCACCTCGGGGATCGTCTTCCTCCTGCCCGGGCAGATCCTGCTCGGGGTGATCTTCGGCGTGGCAATCGGATTCTTCGGGAGCCTGGTCAGCGTGGAGCGTCACCTGAGCGATGTCTAGGGCGACTCGGCGACTCGGGGCGGCGCGCCGGCGGGGCGGCGGCCGAACACTCCTGCTCCTGGTTCTGCTCGCCGGCACCGTCCCGCCAGCCGAGGCCCAGCAGGGTCTGGACGAATCCCGCCGCCGGCTCGAGGAGGTGCGCCGGGAGCGGGAGCGCCTGGAGCAGGAGCGGATCCGGCTGCAGGGCCAGGTCCATGACCTCAACGCCGAACTCGACAACCTGGAGCGCCAGCGGCAGAGCACCAACCGGATCGTCAACGAGATCGAGTCACAGATCGGCGGGCTGAATACCCACGTGGACCGGGCCAGCACCGACCTCGCCCTGGCCCAGGACAACCTGGCCGAGAAGCGCGCCGTGGTAGCCCGCCGGCTGGCGGAGATCTACAAGCGCGGCACGCTGTACACCTTCGAGGTGCTGGTCTCCGCGCAGTCCTTCGGGGACCTCCTCTCCCGCTACAAGTATTTGTTCCTGCAGTCGCGCCAGGACCGGGCGCTGGTCACCGACGTGGAGAAGCTGACCCGCCAGGTGGACCGGCGGCGGCGGGAGATTCTCGACACCCGGACCCAGCTGGACAGTCGCCGCGTGGAGCGAGAGGCCGAACTCACTCGCTACGGCCAGCTGGTCGAGGAGGGCGCCCGCCGGCTGCGCGAGACCCGGCGCACGGCCAGAACCACCGAGCAGCGCCTCTCGGCCCTGGAACAGGACGAGGCGCGGCTCAACACCCTCCTGGTGGAACTGGAACGGGCCCGGCGCACCACCGAGGCCGGCCGGCCCGCCGGGGCGGCCGGGGCCGGGACCCTCACCACCTCCGACATCGGCAAGCTGGACTGGCCGGTGGAGGGTCCGATCATGACCCGCTTCGGGCGGGAGCAGCTGCCCTCCGGCGCGGTCATCCGCAACAACGGCATCCGGATCGGGGCGACGATCGGTACCCCGGTGAAGGCGGTGGAGGCGGGCACGGTGGAGCGGGTGATGAGCTTCAGCACCTATGGACTCATGGTGATCGTGGCCCACGGCAACGGGTACCGCTCCATCTACAGCAATCTGGACGAGGCGCGGGTAGCGCTCAACGCGCCGGTGACGAAGGGGCAGATCGTCGGGACGGTGGGCGGGGAGAACAGCGACAACGGACCCCACCTGTACTTCGAGATCCGGGGAGAGCAGGGAATCGCGCTGGACCCGACCGACTGGCTGAAGCGGCGGCGGTAGCCTCCGGGCAGCGGCGGGCCGCTACGCCGCCACCGTCTCGGCGGTGCCGATGCGGCCGTCGGTCTGGGCTTTCCCCCTGAGCAGGGCGGCTTCCATCAGGGCGAACAGGTCCTGGGTGCCGTCAGCGGCGGGGTGAGGGAAGGTCACGACCCCCGCGGCCATCGTGGGCCGGTCGTTGGCGGCAAGGTCAGGGAAGTCGTGCCCCAGAATGCGGGCCCGGACCCGTCCGATCGACGCCCGGGCGCCCACGATATCCGTCTCCGGGAGCACCAGGGCGAATTCGTCGCCGCCGTAGCGCCCCACGAAGTCCGGGGCACGGACCTCGCGCTGCAGGATCCCGCCCAGCTCGGCCATGACGCGATCGCCCACCACGGTGCCAAACCGCTCGTTGTAGCCCCGCAGCTGGTCCACATCCAGCAGCACCACGGAGAAGGTCAGGGCATAGCGGCGCGCCCGCTGGAACTCCTCCTGGATACGCCGGTCCAGCGCATCGAGATTGCCGCAGCCGGTGAGCATGTCGGTGGCCAGGGCGCTGGCCTGGCGGCGGGCCAGCCCGGCCCGGCGTTCCTCGTTTTCCAGGAGCCGTGCCGCCGCCCGGAGCAGCCGTTCGGCGAATGCCAGTTGCTCCGGGGCCAGCGGTGGATCCTCCCGCCGGGTCCGGAGCAGGAAGACCCCCGCCGGCCGGCCGTGGAGGCTGACGGGAATGACCGCCACACTGCGGATGTCGGCGGCGACGCCCAGGTCCTTCCACAGCGGCCGGATCTCCTCGAAGAAGGGGTGTGTCTCCAGGTCGGGGATGAACACGGTCTGCTCGCTGCGCAGGGCCTCGCGGATCTCGGGATAGCGGTAGAGATCCACCCGGAGGTCTCGCGCCGAGGGACGTTCGCACACCGCGACCACCCGGCCATAGCGCTCCCAGGGAGAGGCCAGCAGGAACGAGCAGCGGGGCAGCTCCAGCGCCAAGCCGACCCGGCGGACCAGGGTCTCCACAATGGCGTCGGACCGGAGGTTCGAGGAGAGTTCCTCGAGGATGTCGAACATGAGCTCCTGCCGCCACAGCGTCTCGCGCCCGGCCTCATCCTGGGGGAGGCGGCGGAGGCGGGCCCCCAGGCGAGCGACGAGTTCCCGCAGGTGCACCGGGGCCACCACGGCGTCGTCGGCTCCCATCCCCAGCGCCTTGGCGGCGCCGTCCGGGTCGGGCTCGCCGAGGAGCACCACGAGAGGGATCCCGCTCCAGGCGGCACCACCCATCGCGGCGAGGGCGAGTTCCAGGGCGCGGTCGGCGACCGCGGCAGTGAGGAGGACGATGTCTGGAGGGGAGGCGGGCGGCGGATCGGTGTCGGGGCCCTCTCTTTCGACGACGAGATAGCCACCTCGGGACAGCGCACGCTCCAGCCCCGCCGGCCGGGAGGCGGCGTCACCCAGCAGCAGGATGCGGTGAAGCGAAGAGGGGTCGGTCACAGACGCACAGGTGTCCCAGCGTGGCGGCCGGGAACGTACCCGGACCGGGCGCAGTGTCAAGGAAAGCGAGAAATGACCAAGCACCCCGCAGGACCGACCGACCTCCTCGGCGCGCACGTTTCCACGCAGGGGGGGGTCGCGACGGCGCCAGGGCGCGCGCGGGACATCGGGGCCACGGCGCTTCAACTGTTCACCAAGACCCCGAACCAATGGCGGGAGCCGGAGATGGACCCGGCCACCCGGAGTGCATTTCGGGAAGCGGTGGAGCGCTCTGGCGTGTCGGCCATGGTAGCGCACGATTCATACCTGATCAATCTTGCCTCACCCGATGCGAAGCTAAGTGCGCGGTCCGTCAGGTCTTTTGTCGCGGAGCTCCAGCGGTGTGAGAGCCTGGGGATCCCAGCGGTGGTGTCGCATCCGGGCAACTATATCGATGACCGGCACCACGGCCTGGCCCGCAACGCGACGAACTACGCCCGTGCGCTCGCGGAGGTACCGGGCACGGTAATGGTACTGCTGGAGACCACCGCCGGCACGGGCACGGCGCTGGGGGCCACCTTCGAGGAGCTGGCGGAGCTGCGGGAGCGGATCCCGGACGCGGTCCGGCACCGCGTCGGGATCTGTGCCGACACCTGCCACCTCTACGCGGCGGGCTACGATCTGGTCCGCGACTACGACGGCGTATGGGCCCGCTTTGACCACATCATCGGACTCGCCCACCTGCGCTGCCTGCACCTCAATGACTCCAAGACCCCCTTCGGCTCGCGGCGCGACCGGCATGAGCTGATCGGGGAAGGAAGCCTGGGCGCGGAACCGTTCCGCCGCATCATGCGGGATCCTCGCTTCGCTTCGGTGATGAAGATCCTGGAGACCCCCAAGGGCGACGACCCCGTGGCAGCGGATCGCCGCATGCTCCGGCGGCTGCGCGCCTATGCCCGGGGCGGAAGGGGCCCCCGCGGTTGACCCCGCCCCGGCCGCCCGCGACCTTTCCGGCATGCCCGCCTCACGCCTGCGCACGCTTCCAGCCACGCTCCTCGCCGCCCTGGCGCTGACCGGGTCCGCCTGTGGTGACGGCGCCGGCCCGGCACGGGTCGCGCCTTACGACTGGCAGCTCCTGCTGCCGTACGACAGCGCCGGCTTTCGGGTGGACACCCTGGCCTTCCACTGGCCGGCCGCGAACCTGCCGGTGCAGCTGTGGGTGGAAAACCAGGGGGGCCTGCCGGGTCACTTCGCGGCGGCGATCACCATGTGGCGGGACGCGTTCCCCGGCGGCGCCTGGGATGCCGCGATCACAACGGACTCGGCCACGGCGGATATCATCGTCCGCTACCTGCCGGCCGCCTCCGGGCCGGGCGCGGCCCTCCTGGCCACCCGGCGGCAGTCGTGCGAAGGCGCCACAGCCGTGGACACGGGCGCGACGCGCTTCCAGCTTCGTCTGCCCATGCGGATCTACGTGTATCCGTCGATCCTGGGCGCGCCGGACGTCAACGAATGCCTGGCCATCGCCTCCGCCCACGAGCTGGGCCACAGCCTGGGCATCCTGCAGCACTCGCCGGATCCGGCCGACCTCATGTACCCGACGCCCACGGCCACCGCCCCCACCGATCGGGATCTGGCCTCCGCCCGCGCCGCCTATCAGACCCCGGCCGACATCGTCCCGGTCCGCCCCTGACCCTGCCGGGCGGGGCTTGGGGACCGCATATGCATCCGCTGGACCCGCATATTCTTGCAATGTTGGCGGTCCGGTTGCCCTCCTGCGCCGCGCTGCCGACATTTCCGCCTCTCCACGGGCGCCACTCGCCAGGGTGCCGCGCCGCATCTCACATCCCGGAGTCGCCGGCATGACCGCAACCGCCCGCCCCCCCATCACCGTCCCCGCCTGGGTCACCAATCCTCGTCTGATTGCCTGGGTGACAGAGATGGCGGAGCTCACCGAACCGGCCGAGGTGCAGTGGTGTGATGGATCCGAGGCGGAGTACGCCGCGCTCTGCGACCAGATGGTTGCCACCGGTACGCTCAAGCGCCTCAACCCCAAGAAGCGTCCCAACAGTTTCCTGGCGCTCTCCGATCCCAACGACGTCGCGCGGGTTGAAGACCGGACCTTCATCTGCAGCCGGCGCCGGCCCGATGCCGGCCCCACCAACAACTGGGTGGATCCGCGCGAGATGACCGGCACCCTGCGCCGGTTGTTCGCCGGGTCGATGCGGGGCCGCACCATGTACGTGGTGCCGTTCAGCATGGGCCCGCTCGGCTCCCCCCTGGCGCACATCGGGGTGGAACTGACGGATTCCCCCTACGTGGTCGTGAGCATGCGCATCATGACCCGGATGGGACGCGGGGCGGTGGAAGCACTCGGCGACGGCGATTTCGTGCCGTGCGTGCACTCGGTGGGCCGGCCACTCGCCCCGGGAGAGAAGGACGTGCCCTGGCCCTGCAACGCCGACGACAAGTACATCGTCCATTTCCCCGACGATCGCAGCATCTGGTCCTTCGGCAGCGGGTATGGGGGCAACGCCCTCCTGGGCAAGAAGTGCCTGGCGTTGCGCATCGCCTCCGTCATGGCACGAGATGAGGGCTGGATGGCCGAACACATGCTGATCCTGGGGCTCAGGAGCCCCGACGGGGAGAAGCGCTATTTCGCCGCCGGCTTCCCGAGCGCCTGCGGCAAGACCAATCTGGCCATGCTGGTTCCGCCCAAGGGGTGTGAGGGCTGGACCGTCACCACCATCGGCGACGACATCGCCTGGATCCGCCCGGGCCCGGATGGCCGTCTGCACGCCATCAATCCCGAGGCCGGCTTCTTCGGCGTAGCCCCGGGCACCTCGGTGGCATCCAATCCGAATGCGATGGCCACGATCCAGTCCAACACGATCTTCACCAACGTGGCCATGACCCCCGACGGAGATGTCTGGTGGGAGGGGATGACCGACGAGCCGCCGGCCCAGCTGACCGACTGGCAGGGTCAGCCGTGGACCCCGGCTTCGGGACGCAAGGCGGCCCATCCCAACGCCCGGTTCACCGCCCCGGCCTCTCAGTGTCCCTCGATCGACCCCGAATGGCAGAACCCCAGCGGCGTCCCGATCAGCGCCTTCCTGTTCGGGGGACGCCGGGCCTCCTTGGTCCCGCTGGTGTACCAGGCGGTGAACTGGAATTTCGGCGTGTACCTGGCCGCCACCATCGGCTCCGAGACCACCGCCGCCGCCACCGGGGCCGTGGGCCAGGTCCGGCGGGACCCCATGTCCATGCTGCCCTTCTGCGGCTATCACATGGGCGACTATTTCAACCACTGGCTGCAGATGGGCCGGCAGATCGCCGATCCGCCCCGGATCTTCTGCGTCAACTGGTTCCGCAAGGACGCCGAGGGCCGGTTCATCTGGCCCGGCTTCGGGCAGAACATCCGGGTGCTCAAGTGGATTTTCGGGCGGGTGCGCGGCAAGGTCGCCGCCACCGAGAGCCCGCTCGGCTGGATGCCGCGCTACGAGGACCTGGACTGGACCGGCCTGGAGCACTTCCGCCCCGAGACCTTCCGGGACCTGATGTCGGTGCACCGGGAGGAATGGAAGCAGGAGATCCTCTCGCACCAGGAGCTGTTCGAGCGGCTGTACGACCGGATCCCGAAGGACTTCATCCTGATGCGGGAACTGGTGCTGTCCAGCCTGTGGCGCTCGCCGGAGGAGTGGAAACTCGCGCACGAAACGGAAGACGACTGACGGTGGGCGATCTCGAGGTCATTCGTGACCCGCTGTGGGACAACATCCGGCTGGACGAGACCGCCCTGGCGCTGCTGGACACCGCGCCGATGCAGCGGCTCCGCTACATCCGGCAGCTCGGGCACGCATTCCTTGTCTACCCGGGCGCCACCCATACCCGCTTCGAGCACGCCCTCGGCGCCTACCACCTGACCCGCCGCGCGCTGGCCGCGCTGGAGGAGCGGGGCGAACTCGCCCTGGTGGACCCCGAGGACGCTCGTGCCGCCCGGCTCGCCGCTCTGCTGCACGACCTGGGGCACTACCCTTTCTCGCACGCTCTGGAAGAGGCCGGGTTTCCCGGTCACGAGGCGCTCGGCGTCGCCCGGCTTGGACGGCCACCGCTGGCGGGGGAGCTGGCCCGGGCGGGCGGGCCGGGCTTCGCCGCCCGCATCGGCCAGTTCATCACCGGTCAGAGCCCCAGTCCTCTCGGCGGTCTCATCTCCGGCTCGCTGGACCTCGACAAGATCGACTACCTGAGCCGGGATGCGCGGATGTGCGGGGTGCCCTACGGCGCGGTGGATGTGGACCGGCTGCTGGCTTCACTCACGATCATCCAGAACGGCGCCGGCCCCGCTGAGCTGGGGGTGCAGGAGAAAGGCATCAGCGCCCTCGAGTCCCTGCTCTTCGCCAAGTACCAGATGTATCGCAACGTCTACTGGCACCACGCGGTCCGGAGCGCCACCTGCATGTTCAAGCGCGCCGTGCGCCGCTCGGTGGCCGCCGGCACGCTGACCCAGGCGGCGGTCTCCGACGCCACCGACGACGGGCTCACCGAACGCCTGCTGGCCGCCGACCCCAGCGGCCTGGCCCAGGCGGTACAAAGTCGGCGGCTCTACAAGCGCGCCCTGGACCTTCCCGCCAGCGAGGTGCCGGAAGAGACCACCCCATGGATCCGGCAGCGCCCCGACCTGCTCGAACGGGTCGAGGACCGGCTGGCCCGGGAGCTCGGGCTCGGCCAGGACGAGATCCTCCTCGACCTCCCCAGCAACCCTTCCATGCTGGCGGTGGACCTCCCCCTGCGGACCCGCAGTGGGAGTGTGGAGCGGCTGACCGGCGAAGGCCGCGCCGGACAGTTCGGCCTGCCCCGCGTGGCGGGCGAGCTGTACCGGAGCGCCCGGCGGTTCCGAGTCTTTACCGTCACACCTCCAGCGAGGCCGCTGGACGCCCTCAGGGACCTCGTGCCGCTCACCCCGACCGAGGTCGAGACCCGACTCGGCTCCGACCGGTCGCTTCTCCCGTAGCGCCTTGCCACCAGGACCGGGGCAGCTCACCGGCACCGGTACCCGACCGCCTGCCACCCTGAAGCCATCCGCCGCCAAACCACCGGCGCCATCCCCACCACGTGAGTCCATGGCCCACGCAACAAAGCCCCCACCACGGGCGGGGGCTGGTCTGGTGCTGGCCTGGAGGGGAAACTGGGCGGCCCCGCAGGCGTCCTAGGGGCGCTGTGCGGCGGGCAGGGTCGGTTCGGTGACCTCGGCGGGGACATCTGGCTCGATCCGGATGACGATCGCCGTGATGTTGTCCAGCCCGCCACGACGGTTGGCCTCGTTGATGAGCCGGTCCACCCACTGCTGGGGTCCGCCCTCGGCACTCAGGATCACCGACAGGTGCGGATCCTCGAGCATGCCTGTCAGGCCGTCCGAGGCCAGCAGGATCACGTCTCCCGGGCGCAGGTTGCCGAAGTAGAGATCGGGGACGACCTCGGCGTTGGCCCCGATACACCGGGTGATCACGTTGCTGTAGGGATGGACCCGCGCCTGTTCCGGGGTGAGCAGCCCGAGGTCCACCTGCTCCTGTACGTAAGAGTGGTCCTTGGTGATCTGCAGTAACTGATCCCCACGGAGCAGGTAGGCCCGGCTGTCTCCCACCTGGCCGATGAGATATCGCTGGGGAAGCAGGATCAGCGAGGTGATGGTGGTGCCCATGCCTCGCTTGTCGTGCTCGGTGAGGGTCCGGTCGAAGATGGCGCTGTTGGCCTCGATGATGGCGTTGCGAAGCCGCTCCCCGGCCTGTTCGTCGGACAGCCCCCGCAGGGTGCCGAGTTCGCGCGCGATGATCTGCACCGCCATCTCGCTGGCCACTTCTCCAGCGGCGTGCCCGCCCATGCCATCGGCCACGATGAACACGCCCCGGTCGGCGACCATCCGGTAGTTGTCCTCGTTGCCGGACCGGACGATGCCGGTGTCAGTGCGAGCTGCGCAGGAGAAACGCACGGAGCCGGTCAGTTCCGCATCAGGAGAATGACCGCCGCGACACCGAGTACGATGACGACGAGGAGCGGCACCACCCAGCGCGGCATCCCGGAAGTGGGCGGTGAACTCACGACCACCGGACGGCGCGGGGCCGGCGACGCCACTCGCTCCGGCGGCGGAGTGCGTGGGGCCTCCACGCGGGGCGCCGGCGGCGGCGCAATCTCCTCGGGCGGCGGCGCTGCCGCAGGACGGGGGGCGACAGCGGCCGGAGCGGGTGGCGGCGGGGCGGGCGGAGGGGCCGCGGGCGTCCGGATGGCCCCCATCACCTTGGTGCCCGACCCGTGGGCCGTGCCCATGTGATCGTCGGTCGGCTCGAACAGCACCGAGATCTCACCGAAGCGGACCACCGACCCCGGTACGAGGAGGACCTCGCCCTGGACCCGCTCCCCATCGACCCAGGTCCCGTTGGTGGATTCGTTGTCGGTCAGGACCCAGACCCCTTCGCGGCGCTGCAGCTTGGCGTGAGAGCCGCTCACGCTGTCCTCAGCGATGACCACGTCATTGTACTCGGCGCGGCCGATGTTGACGACCGGCACCCGGACGGTGAGCCGCTGACCCTTGAGGTTGCCGCTGCGGATCAGGAAGGTGGCAATGGGGCCGGTACCGGTGGACGGCCGCCCGGCGACCGGCTCGACGGGGGGAGCCGGCGCGGCGGGGGTGGCGGGCGGAGCCGCCGTGGCCGTCGGCTTGACCGCGGGAGCCGCCGTGACCGCCGGCTTGGGCCCGGTGGGAGTGACCGGCATCCCCATCATGGTGGAGGAGAGGCGTTCGGCCGCACCCGGGGGCATCATCGGGGCGGGAATGGGGGTCGGAGGCCCGCTCGGGGCGGCCGGCACTGGGGCGGCCGCCACCGGTGCCGGGGCCGGTGGCGGAGCCGGCGCTTCGACTGCCCGATCGGCGTAGAAGCGGAATTCATGGTCCCCGATCCGGATGACATCGGCGCGGGCCAGGACCCGCTGGGCTTCGATGCGCTCGCCGTTGACGAAGGTCCCGTTGGTGCTGCTGTCCACCAGCACGTATCCCTGTGGCGAGGCGAAGATCTCCGCGTGGCGCCGGGAGACGTCCTTGTTGGGAACCACGATGTCGCAGCCCGCTTCCCGCCCGAACACCATGGGCGCGGTGCCGATCGTGTATTCGCGGCCGTCGGTCAGACAGACCATCCGCCCGCCGGTCGCGGCGGTGGCCGGCTTGGCCGCCGCCGGGCGCCCCCCGCCGGATGCCGAGACCATCTTGGCGACATCCGCCGCACTGACGAACTGGGTACTCCCGCTGCGCCGGGGGTCCGTGACGAGGAGTTCGTGCAGCCCGACCTGCAGTTTGTCGCCATGCAGGATGGGGGCCGGTTCCGCCCCGAGCTTGACCCCGTTGAGCAGCACATCGTTGTCTCCCACCCGGCGTGCCGAGCAGGAACCATCCGCCTGGGCGGAGACGATCGCGTGGGTGGCGGCGATCCCTGACAGCCGTAAACCGCTCGACGGATCAGCGCCGATAACCAGGTCGCCGATCGGAATCGGGGTGCGTTGCCCGGCGACTTCCAGTTCCATCATCGCCTGCGCCCTCTCGTAGTCGGGAATGGAAAACGTACCCGAAGGTGTCTAACCATGCAAGCGATAGCAGCTTACGCACTCAGGGGCTGCGGGCGGTCTTGACTGCTAAGCTGCAACCGATATAGCCGGTGGTACAGCCCCCCCTCCAACAGTAACGCACGGTGCGTGCCCCGTTCCCGTATCTCGCCGTGGTGCAGGACCAGGATCTCGTCGGCGTGCAGAATGGTGCTCAGCCGGTGGGCCACCACCACGCTGGTCCGGCCCCGCATCAGCTCGGCCACCGCTTCCTGGATGATCCCCTCCGCCTCGGCATCCACCGAACTGGTGGCCTCATCCAGGAGCAGGATCCGGGGTGAGCGGGCCAGCGCCCGGGCGAAGGAGAGCAGCTGCCGCTCCCCCACGCTGAGGGAGCGGCCCCGCTCCCCCAGGACGTGACGGTACCCCTCCGGCAACCGCTCGATGAACCGCCCGGCACCGATGCGGGCCGCGGCGGCGCGGGCCGCCTCCGGGGTAATCGCCGCGTCGAGCACCAGGTTGCGTTCGATGTCCCCGCTGAACAGGAACAGGTCCTGCTGCACGAACCCCATCAGCCCGCGCAGCTCCGACAGATCCAGCTCCCGGATGTCCACCCCGTCCACCGTGATGCGGCCCCGCTCCACGTCGTAGAAGCGCAGCAACAGACTGATGATAGTCGTCTTGCCCGCCCCGGTGTGACCCACCAGCGCAATTGTTTGCCCCGGCAGGGCACTGAAGCTCACCCCCCGCAGCACCCACGGAGATGAGGAATCGGGCCGATAGCGGAACCACACATCCTCGAATCGAATCTCACCCCGGACCGGCTGGGTCAGCCGGCGCGGAACCGGGGCCGCGGGGACGGTGGGCGCGGTGTCCAGCAGCTGAAAGATCCGCTCGGAGGACGCCATGGCGCTCTGGAGGAGGTTGTACTTCTCGGACAGGTCCTGCAGCGGCTGGAAGAACCGTCGGGTCAGCTGGATGAACGCCGCCAGCACCCCAACCGTCAGGCTCCCATCCAGCGCCCGCAGTCCCCCATACCATAGCAGGAGCGCCAGGGCGACGGAGGACAGGAACTCCACGACCGGGAAGAACACCGCGTAGATCGTGATGGACCGGAGGTGGGCGTCGAGGTGCTCTTGGTTGACCCGGCCAAAGGCCCCAGCCATGGCCCGTTCCCGGCCGAACAGCTGGATGACCCGCATCCCCGCCATATGTTCCTGGAGCGCCGCGTTGAGCCGCGCCACGCGGGTGCGGATAGCGCGAAACGAGGAGCGGACATGCCGGCGAAAGACGGCCACCGCCAGTGCCATCAGCGGAATCACCGCGAACGCCACCAGCGCCAGCCGCCAGTCCAGCGCCAGCATCATGGCGACGATGGCCACGAGAGTGAACACGTCCCCGAAGACGGTGACTACCCCGGACGAGAACAGTTCGTTCAGGGTCTCGACGTCGCTGGTGACCCGGGTCATCAGCCGGCCGACGGGATGCCGGTCGAAGAAGGGTACGCTCAGTCGCTGCAGGTGGCGGAACAACGCCAGCCGGAGGTCTCCCATCACGCGCTGGCCCATCTTGGACGTGAGGTACGCCTGGCCGTAGTCGCAGGCGAACTCCAGCACCAGCGCCGCCAGCGCCAGCAGGGCGAGCCAGAGCAGCATACGCTGGTCGCCCGCCGGGACCGCAATGTCCAGCGCCCGCTGGGTGAGCAAAGGCCCCACCAGCGCCAGGCCGGCCGTCGCGAGCAGGAGCAGCACCGCCAGCGCCGCCGTCCACGCGTAGGGGCGCAGGTACGCCAGCAGCCGCCGCATCAGGCTGGCATCGTACCGCTTCCCTTCTGGTTCGGCGTCAGAATCGGGCTCGGACATGGCGCCTAGGTGGCCGGGCTGGTCGCCGGCTCGACCTCGGCGACGGGCTCGTCCTCGTCAATACCCCGGGATTCCTTGAACCGGCCGTGCACCCAGCGGGAGAACACGACAAACCCGAAGGCAAGGGTGAAGTAGGAGAGAATGGCCCGCCAGATGAGGGTGTACAGCGGGCTCAGCTCCTTGGGCAGGTACACCGAGGCCATCACGGTGGTGGACAACAGCTCCGCGAAACCGGAGGCCCCCGGCGTGGGGGCGAAGTACAGCAGAAAAGTGATCAGCGTCTGCACCAGCAGCACATCGACGAAGTGCGCCTCGATGCCCACCGCCCGGAGGGCCACGTAACCGGCCAGCAGCTTGTTGGCGTGGGACGGGCCGGAGAGGATGGTGGCCCAGAAGAGGCTCAGCCATCCGCGGGGGCTGTTGAAGGCCAGCACGCTCTCGTGCGCGGCGTCGATGCCGGCCCGGAGGGACTCGATCCGGGTGGCCACCCGCTGGCTCCGCCGGGAGACCATCTCCGCCACCCGGTGCATGAGGTCTCGGACCAGCGCCGGAAAGACGATCACGGCCACCAGCACCACGCCGATGCCGACGAACAGGCCCAGGCTGCCGAGGAACAGGTCGTAGAGGGTGAGTCCCAGCACGTTACCGTGCGAACCCAGCGACCGTCCCGCCCCCAGGACGATGGCCAGCGGTCCCGCGAGGGCAAAGAACAGCACCGTGGCGATGAACGACATCAGCGTCGTGGTGACCGCCATGGGGAGCGGCACCCCGGCCCGGCGCATGGCGTAGATCATCATCGGCCCGGCGCCGGAATTGAACGGGGTCAGGTACGCCGCCCACGCCCCCATCCCGCCCGAGAGGATCATGCCCCCGATCGGCGGGTTGGGGTGCAGCTGCCGCACCAGCACCCAGTTGCGCAGCCCACCGCCGAACCAGTCCATCGACGCGAGGCCCAGCCCCACCAGCACCCACCCCCAATGAATGTGGGTGACCGCTCGCAGGAAGGCTGGCAGGTTGTTCCCGTACAGCAGGACGCCGGCATATCCCAGCACGGAGATGCCAACGAAGACCGCAAAGCCGCGCAGCAGGAAACGCGGAGTGAGTACGGAAGCCATGTGGACCGGAATCTAGACTGGGCGGCGGACCGGCGGAACGGCATCGCACCCGCGCGCGGTCCAGCCGGTGGACTCCGCCCGTCTTATCTTCCCCGAATGCCTGTCGCCGTCATTCGAATCGTCAACGCCCGGGAGCACAACCTCCGCGGCATCACGGTGGATCTGCCCCGCCGCGCCCTCATCGTCATCACCGGCCCCTCGGGATCCGGCAAGAGTTCGCTGGCGTTCGACACCCTCTACGCCGAGGGCCAGCGCCGGTATATCGAGTCACTCTCCACCTACGCCAAGCAGTTCCTTGAGCGGATGCCCAAGCCCCTGGTGGACCGGCTGGAGGGCCTGGCACCCGCGGTCGCCATCGAACAGCGGAGCCCGACTGTCTCCAGCCGCTCCACCGTCGGCACCGCGACCGAGATCTACGACCATCTGCGGTTGCTCTGGGCCCGGGTCGGCCGGCAGTTCTGCCAGCGCTGCGGCGCACCGGTCCGCAAGGACACCCCCCAGTCCGCCGCGGGCGACGTCCTCACCGCCGGCGCCGCCCGGGTGCAGGTGGCCTTCCCGCTCCCGGCCACGGCCCGCCTCAATCACGCCGCCATCGTGGACAACCTGTCCGCACTGGGGTTCGTGCGCGTCATTGCCGATGGCGAGCCGCGTCACCTCGAGGAGCTGCCCCCGGACGCCGATCTGGCCGGGACCACGGAGCTGCTGGTGGTGGTCGACCGGCTGCTCCTCGCCGAAGGCCCGGGCCGGCTGGCCGAGGCCATCGCCACCGCCTTCGCGGAGGGCGAGGGCGTCGCCGTCGTCCTGCATGATGGCGGGCGGCTCCGCTTCACCGAGCGCCCCGCCTGCAGCCAGTGCGATACGCCGGCCGTGACGGTGACGCCGGCGCTGTTCTCCTTCAACAACCCGCGCGGTGCCTGCCAGGCCTGCAACGGCTTCGGCGCGGTGCTGGAGTACGATGAATCGCTGATCGTTCCCGATCCCGGGCGGAGCCTGTCCGAGGGCGCCATCGATCCATGGACCAAGCCCCGCTATGAGAGCCGGCGCCGCATGCTCCTCAATGCCGCGCGGAACCTCGGCGCCGATCCCGACCGTCCCTGGTCCAAGCTCACCGCGGTGCAGCGCCGGGAGCTCCTCTTCGGCAAGGTGGGGCGCTACCTCGGCATCTTCCCGTTCCTCAAGGGCCTGGAGGCCAAACGGTACAAGCAGTACATCCGGGTCTTCCTGCGGCAGTACCAGCTCGCCCGCACCTGCCCCGGATGCCAGGGAACCAGACTCAATCCGCAGGCGCTTGCCGTCCGGGTAGCCGGCGAGACCATCGCCGCCCTCGCCGCCCGCCCGGTCGATGCGCTGGCCGGGTGGATCCACGGCCTCGCCCTGAGCGACTACGAGCGGGGGATTGCGGCGCTCATCCTGAGCCAGCTGGACCAGCGGGTGACCTATCTCCGCGATGTCGGGCTGGGCTACCTCACCCTGGACCGGCTCACCCGGACCCTCTCCGGCGGCGAGGCCCAGCGCATCGCATTGTCCAACGCCATCGGCTCGCGGCTGGTGGATGCCCTCTACGTGCTGGACGAACCGTCCATCGGGCTGCACCCGCGCGACATTGACCGCCTGCTGGGGCTGCTGGAACGGCTGCGCGACCAGGGCAACACCGTCATCGTTGTCGAGCACGACCCGGCGGCGATGCGCCGAGCCGATTTCATGCTCGAGCTGGGCCCCGGCGCCGGCGAGCACGGCGGGAACATCGTCTACGCCGGCCCCCTCAGCGAGGCGGGAGAGTCCCTCACCGGACAGTATCTCTCCGGCCGGAAGCGGATCGGCGTGCCGAGTGCCCGGCGTCCGCTGGGACCCTGGCTCCGGCTCCGCGGCGCCACCCTGCACAACCTGGGAGGAGTGGATGCCGACATTCCGCTCGGAGCCCTGACGGCCGTCACCGGCGTCTCCGGTTCCGGCAAGAGCACGCTGGTCCACGATGTGCTCTACCGCCAGCTGGAGGCCCGCTTCCACGGCGGGCACTCCGCCAAGGAACACCTCGGCGAGGTCGTCGGGCGTGTGAGCGAGTTGCGGGGCGCGGAGCAGCTCGAGGATGTGCTGCTCATTGACCAGGCGCCCATCGGCCGGACGCCGCGATCCAACCCCATCACCTACGTGAAGGGATTCGACGAGATCCGCGAGCTGTTTGCCGGGCTGCCCGAGGCGCGGCGGCGGCGGCTGACGCCAGCGTCGTTTTCCTTCAACATGGCCGGTGGCCGCTGCGAGAGCTGCGAAGGGGCCGGCGCCGTGCTGGTGGAGATGGTCTTCCTGGCGGACGTCTACGTGCCCTGTGAGGCGTGCGGCGGGACCCGCTACCGGCGGGAGGTCCTCGACGTGAAGCTGCGCGGGGCCTCGATCGCGGATGTGCTGCAGCTGACGGTCGAGGAAGCCATGCGCCGCTTTCATCATCAGCCCAGGCTGGGGCAGGCGCTCTGGCAGCTGCAGCAGGTCGGACTCGGCTACCTCCGCCTTGGCCAGCCCGCCACGACCCTCTCCGGGGGGGAGGCGCAGCGGCTCAAGATCGCCCGCGAGCTGGCCCGGTCCGGGAAGCGCGGCGGGCGCAAGCTGTACATCCTCGATGAGCCCACCACCGGGCTCCACCTCGAGGACGTCCGGGTGCTCATCCACGTGCTGGAGCGCCTCGTGGATGCGGGCAACACCGTGCTCGTCATCGAGCACCACCTCGATGTGATCAAGCGGGCGGACTGGGTCATCGACCTCGGCCCCGAAGCCGGCGATGGCGGCGGGCGCATCGTGGCCCAGGGGACGCCCGAGCAGCTGGCCGCCGTCGAGGCCTCACACACTGGGCGCTACCTCCGGGAGGTGTTAGCCGAGCCGGCGGCGGTGCCATGACCCGCCGCGGTGCGATCTACTCCCTCTGGGTGACCTGCCTCATCTGGGGAGCCGCCTTCCCGCTCGCCAAGCTCGCCCTGGCGGACGCCTCCCCCATGGCCTTTACCGCCGCGCGCTTCCTGCTGGCCGCCGTCCTGCTGCTGCCGGTGCTCCGTGACATCACCCCGGAGGAGTGGCGCTGGGGTGGCATGTTAGGCTTCCTGCTGGCCATCGGCTTCGCCACCCAGACCATAGGGCTCGACTACACCACCGCCAGCCGGTCCGGCTTCCTCACCGCCCTCTACATCCCGTTCACGCCGATCATCGTCTTTCTCGTCTTCCGGACCCTGCCGGGGCTGGCCGCCGCCACCGGGCTGCTGGTGGCGATGGCGGGGATGGTGCTGCTCACGGGTCCGGGGGAGATCGGTGGCGGGTTCAACCGGGGTGACCTGCTCACCGTGGCCTGCGCGGTGGCCTTTGCGGCCCACATGGTGGTAACCAGCAGCGCCGCCCAGCGGGGCCGTCCCGAGCGGCTGATGGCGGCGCAAGTCGTGGTGGGGGCGGTGCTGACCACCGTGGCCACGCCGCTCCTGGAGGTGCCCCGGATCTCCCCCACCCCGCTGCTGCTGGGCATCGTGGTGTACGAGGCGGTGCTGGCCAGCCTGATCGCCATCCGGCTGCAGCTGGCGGCTCAGCGGGTGCTCTCACCCACCTACAGCGCGCTGGTCTTTACCCTGGAACCGGTCATTGCGAGTGGGATGAGTTTCCTGCTCACCGGCGACCGGCTGGTGGCCCTGCAATGGGCCGGAGGGGCGCTGATCGTGATGGGCAGTCTGCTGCCGGAGCTCAACCGGCTCGGCCAGCGGGCGGATGCTGCCTAGGAGCCGGCCGCCCGGCGGGCCGGCGCCGGCCCGCCGATGCCGGCGCGGCGGAGTGCGGCATCGGCTTCGCGGAGCACCGCCTCCGTGGCCCCCCAGTCCAGGCAGGCATCGGTGATGGACACCCCGTATGCCAGCTCGGCCGGCGACGAGCCCAGCCGCTGGCTCCCTCCAGTCAGGTGGCTCTCGAGCATGGCACCCATGATCGGAGAACTGCCACCGGCCACCTGCGAGACCACTTCCCGCAGAACGGCGGGCTGGCGGGTGTAGTCCTTGTTCGAGTTGCCGTGGCTGCAGTCCACCATCACCCGGGCCGGCTGGCCGCGCCGGGCGCACAAGAGCGCCGCCTCGGCCACCGAAGCAGCATCGTAGTTGGTCCGGCCGCCGCCGCCGCGCAGCACCAGGTGCCGCTCGGGATTCCCGGTCGTGTGCACCACGGCCCCCCGCCCGTCATCGTCCATGCCAAGAAACGTGTGGGGGGTGCCGGCGGCCTCGAGCGCATCCAGGGCGATTTGCAGGTTCCCGTCGGTCGTGTTCTTGAAGCCGACCGGCATGGAGAGGCCGCTCGCCATCTCCCGGTGGGTCTGCGACTCGGCGGTCCGGGCTCCGATCGCGGTCCAGCTGACCAGGTCGGCGATGTACTGCGGTACCACCGGGCCCAGCAGCTCGGTGGCCGCGGGCAGCCCGAGTTCGGTGATCTCGAGCAGCAGCGAGCGGGCCACCCGGAGCCCCGTGGCCATGTCCCGGGTCCCGTCCAGGTGCGGATCGTTGATCAGCCCCTTCCAGCCGATGGTCGTGCGGGGCTTCTCGAAGTACACCCGCATCACCAGCGCCAGCGTGGCCGAGAGCTCGCTGCGAAGGACCGCCAGGCGGCGGGCATACTCCAGCGCCGCGGCCGGGTCGTGAATCGAGCACGGACCCACCACGACCAGGAGCCGGGGATCGCTGCCGCCGAGGATCGCCCCGACCTCCCGCCGGCCCTCCAGCACCGTGGTGGCGGCGCGCCGGGTCAGCGGCAGCTCGGCGAGCAGCGTCCGAGGCGCCGCCAGCGGTTCGAACCGGGTGACGTGCAGGTTGCTGGTTGCAGGGACGAACGGATTCATGGACAACATCTGCTCCATGGCGATGCGCGCAGGGGGAAAGCATAAACATGCAGCTGGCCGGCCGGTCGCGCCAGAGCCTCGCAGGCCGTACCTTCCCTCTTCCCATGCCGGAACTGCCTGACATCCGACTCTACCTCCACGCGCTGGCACCCCGGCTCCTGGGCCAGCCCCTGGCCGGCATCCGGCTGGTCCGGCCCTTCTTGTTGCGGAGCGTCCAGCCTCCCCTGGAGGCGGCGGCGGGGCAGCGGGTCGTCTCGCTCGAGCGCATCGGCAAGCGGATCGTGATCGGGCTGGAAGGAGAGCTGTTCCTGGTCGTGCACCTGATGATCGCGGGCCGCTTCCGCTGGCTCAAAGCCGGTGCCAAACCGCCCGGAAAACTGGGGCTGGCCTGCTTCGACTTCCCCGCCGGCACCCTGGCCCTCACCGAGGCCGGCTCCCAGCGCCGGGCCTCCCTCCACGTCGTGGCCGGCCGAGCCGCGCTGAGCACATTTGATCGGGGTGGCGTGGACCCGGACACCGTGACAACCGCGCGCTTCGCCGCCGCCCTCCGCCGCGAGAACCACACCCTCAAGCGGGCGCTCACCGACCCCTCGATCCTCGACGGAATCGGCAACGCCTACTCCGATGAGATTCTGCATCGGGCCCGGCTCTCCCCGTTTGCCCTCACCTCCCGCCTCGACGACGCCGAGTACCTGCGGCTGCACCAGGCCACCTGTGCCGTCCTCAGCCAATGGACGACCAGCCTGATCGAGGAGTGCGGATCGGGATTCCCGGCGAAGGTCACCGCCTTCCGGGACGGCATGGCGGTCCACGGCCGCTATCGCCTGCCCTGCCCGGTCTGCGGCACGGCTGTCCAGCGGATCCGGTACGCCGCCAACGAGACCAATTACTGCCCCACCTGCCAGACCGAGGGACGACTGCTGGCCGACCGGGCGCTCAGCCGGCTGCTGCGCGAGGACTGGCCCCGCTCCGTGGAAGAACTCGAAGAGCTCCGGAGCCCCCGCCCGTGAGGCCGGCGCTCGCCCGCGACATCGGGCGCTGGAGCCTGGCGGCCCTGGTGCTCAATGGGGTCATCGGCAGCAGCGTCTTCGGCCTGCCCTCCGTGATCACCGGCCGCCTCGGTGCCGCGAGCCCATACGCCTGGCTGCTCGCCGCTGTGGGGATCGCGGTGATTGTCGCCTGTTTCGCGGAGGTGGCCTCGCGCTTCGAGGAGGCGGGCGGCCCATACCTCTACGCCCACGCCGCCTTCGGACGGCTGGCCGGCATCCAGATGGCGTGGTTCGCCTACCTCACCCGGCTCACCGCCTCCGCCACCAACGCCAATCTCTTCGTCATCTATCTGGGAGAGTTCTGGCCCGGCGCCCGTGAGCCGCTGGCCAATCGTCTGGTGCTGGCCGCAGTCATCGTGCCGCTCGCCCTGCTCAACTATCGCGGGGTGCGGCACGGCAGCCTGCTGAGCAACTGGATGATTGTCCTGAAGCTGCTCCCGCTGACGGCCTTCGTGGTTGTGGGATTGGCGCTGGCCCTCCCGGACCCGGCCGTTCCGGTCGCGGTGGTCACGCCACAGCTGCGCGATTGGCTCGACGTGATCTTGCTCCTGGTCTTCGCCTATGGCGGGTTCGAGGCCGCACTGGTGCCCCTGGCGGAGGCCAGGCAGCCCCGGCGCGATGCCCCGTTCGCGCTCTTCCTGAACCTCGGCGTCTGCGCCGCCCTCTATTTCCTGGTGCAGCTCGTCGTCAACAGCGCCCTTCCCGACCCCGCAGCGACCGACCGGCCGCTGGCCGCGGCGGCGGGGGCTATGCTCGGACCGGCTGGAGCCACGCTCCTGGCGATCGCCGCACTCATCTCGGTCTACGGTTACCTCGCCGGCGCAATGGTCAATGTGCCGCGCCTGACCTACGCCATGGCCGAGCGCGGCGACCTGCCGGGGATTCTCGGACGAGTTCACGCTCGGTTCCGGACTCCCTACGTCTCGGTGGCAGTGTTCGCCATCCTGGTCCTGCTGCTCGCCTCGCTGAGCGGGTTCCTGCAGAACCTCACCCTGTCCGCCGTCTCCAGGCTGCTCACCTATGGGCTGGTGTGCGCCGCTTTGCCGGCCTTCCGGGCCCGCGACCGCCGCCCCGGGACTGCACCGGTGCGGCAAGCCGGCCTGATCCTCCCGTGGGGAATGGTGTGGGCGGGGCTCGGCATCGGGTTTTCACTTCTGATGGCGACGCGGATGACCCAGAAGGAGGCCCCGGTCCTGGTAGCGACCCTGCTGCTGGGATACCTCAACTGGCTGTGGAGCCGTCGGCGAGTGACGGCGCGGACCGACCTCCCCGACGTATCGCCCCCGCCCTGAACGGGCGCGTCGCTCCGCGACCGGCTACGATGCGATCCGAAACATTCCCAGGACGAGCCTCGTTCACCCCAGATGCGCAACCTCTCCGCAGCATCCGTTCTTGTCGGCTTTGCGACGCTCCGAGCCAACCCGCTCCGAACCACCCTCTCCACCTTGGGTGTCGTCATCGGCGCCGGATCTCTGGTGGCCGTTCTCTCGCTGAGCGACGGCATGGAGCAGTTCGTCCGGGAGCAGATCGCCCAGTCTACCGACGTGCAATCCATCGTGCTCTCGTCGCGGACCTCCATGGTCATCGACGGTCAGACCTTTCCGGTCGAGGGCTACCCTGTGTTCACCCCGGAGGATGTATCCGAGCTGGTGGCCGCCACGCCCGGCGCCGACCAGGCGATCCTGACGGCGGGCGGCCGCTCCGACATCGCTGGTCCTCAAGCCACCGTTTCCGAAGTGGGCATCGCCGCATCACTGCCCGGCCTCGCCCCCCTGCTGGGTCTGGAGTTCGCCGCTGGACGGTTCTTTTCAGCCGAGGAGGCGGGGAGCAACGCCGCAGTGGTCGTCCTCAGTCATTCCCTGGCCCGGCGGCTCACCGGCAAGCGGGCCGAGGATGCGGTGGGCACGACGGTCAGGATCAGGGAGCGTGAGCGGCAGATCGTGGGCGTGACCGCCGCGTCGGAGGGCGAACAGGTCGGGACGGCATACATCCCAATTCAGGGCATGGAGGACGCCCTGACGCCGACCCCGCAGCCGCGCGCCCCGAACATCGTGCTGCAGGCCCGGACCCTGGAGGACATCGCCGCCGTCAAGGAGGGGGCCGAGCGTTGGCTGGCCAGCCGGTTCGGCGATTGGAAAAAGGTGGCCCGGGTGGAGTCCAATCAGGCCCGCCTCAAGCAGGTCGAACAGGGGATGGCGCTGTTCCGGGTGTTCATGGGGGCCATCACCGGGATTTCTCTGCTGGTCGGGGGCATCGGCATCATGAACGTGCTGCTCGCATCGGTCACCGAGCGGACCCGTGAGATCGGCGTGCGCAAGGCAGTCGGGGCGAGCCGGGGAGACAT
Organism: uncultured Gemmatimonadaceae bacterium; assembly: GCA_964449145.1. GTDB lineage: Bacteria > Gemmatimonadota > Gemmatimonadetes > Gemmatimonadales > GWC2-71-9 > JADJOM01. The sequence continues at coordinate 64,153 of CAYUYF010000009.1, forward strand.
CCTGATCCAGTTCCTGGCGGAGTCTGTAACCATTTCCGGGCTGGGCAGCGCGCTCGGCGCGGCGCTGGGGCTGGCGGGCGCCTTCGCGATTACCACCCTGATGCGACATGAGACCGAAGCCCAGGTGTACGCCGCCTTCACCTGGGGGACGGTATTGATCTGTGCCCTGGCCGCCCTGACCGTTGGCCTCACCTTTGGCTTGTACCCGGCCCTCAGGGCCTCCCGGCTCTCCCCAATCGACGCCATCCGGCACGAGTAGATCTGGAGATCGGAAGCCACCCCGAACGAACCGCGAAAACAACCCGCGCCACCCTCGGCCTAGAGACATCACTGGGCGGAGCGGAATGGAGGGCGGTAGGTCCCCGTCGAGTGGAAGCACACTTTGACCGCGCTCCCCCAGACCCTGGGGCCAGGAAAGCCGAACGGCCTAGGCGAGCGCCTAAGCCGTTGTAATATCTGCAGTTTTGTGGGGTCTTCCGACAGCTCCCGAGGCAGGACTCGAACCTGCGACCCGCTGATTAACAGTCAGCTGCTCTACCAACTGAGCTACTCGGGAAGGCGCGAGAGAATACCAACACGGCCCCCATAGATCAAGCGGCCCTCTGGTCATCCCTCACAGAGCCACCATAACAACATTATCGTGCCACTATCATGACATTCACGTGCCTTTCCGGCCTGCCTGATCGCCCATTGGTGCCACCGGTGAGCGGAAATCGCCCAGGCGCTCAAAATATGGCTGGCATCAGAAGTAGTTGTAAAATAACATGTTACACGTGCAGCGAGCAACTACTCACATGAACAGAGCGCGAGTGACCGCTCACATACATAAACCGATGGGGCAAGCCTCGTTTCCCCCGAATCCGCCACTGCCTGATTGGCGTCTAAGTCGTTGTTGAAAATGCCTTTACATCCACCACCAGTACCGGACTGGCTTGGCCCCTCTACCTTTGTCCCCATGTCGACCCACCCGCTTGTTGGGCATCATGTCGCCCGCGAACAGATTCGCAAGGCGATCAAGGGTGGCCGGCTTCCCCAGATGATCCTGCTGACTGGGGCACCGGGAGTCGGGAAGCAGCGTTTCGCCCTATGGATGGCACAGGGGCTTCTCTGTCAGGGATCGGCGGAACTTCCCTGCGGTGAGTGCCAGCCGTGCCGCCAGGTGATCGGGCTGGTTCATCCCGACGTGCACTGGTTGATGCCGGTGTCGAGGCCCAAGGCCGCCGACCCCGACAAGGCAGTGGAGGAGCTGGCGGAGCTGGTTAACGAGGTCATCGGGGAACGGCGGGAGAATTCGCTCTACCAGGCCCCGGACGGGCTGGCGGGCCACTTCGTCGCCACTGCGAGGCTGCTACAGCGCCGGGCAGCACTGACTCCGGTGGTGGGTCGGCGGAAGGTGTTCATCGTGGCGGAGGCGGACCGGCTGGTCCCCCAGGAGTCGAGCCAGGAGGCGGCCAACGCTCTCCTCAAGCTGCTGGAGGAGCCGCCGGCCGACAGCCAGTTCATCCTGACGGTCGCCGATCCGAACCGGCTGCTACCCACGGTGCGCTCCCGGCTGGTCCAGCTCAGGCTGGGTCGGCTGACGCCGCCCGAGGTCGAGGAAGTCCTGGTGGCAGGGGGGAAGCCGGGGGGGGCCGAGACCAGCCGGATCGCGGCGGCGGCGGAGGGATCCCCGGGAAGGGCGCTGGCCCTGAGCGAGGACACCGCCAAGGCACACCGCGCGGTGGAGGAGCTGCTCCGGGCGGTAACCGCCGGCGGATCGGCCCGGGCCGAGCGGGCGCTGAAGCAGGGGCCGTGGGCGGCCCGGGGAGATTTCACCGCGATGCTGGACGCCCTGGCCGACAGCCTCGGCGAGGCGGCCCGGCTCGCGACCGGTGGTCGGCCAAGGCACCAGCTGCCGGAGCCGTTGCTCCAGCCCCGGCCGATCGGTGCGCTGGTGGCCGCGCAGGAGCGGGTGGCACGGGCCAGGGACGCGGCGCAGGGCAACGTGAACCCCCAGCTGCTGCTCATGGCACTGGCCGACGACTTGGCGGAGGTGCTGTGACCCTGAGCCACGTGGACGAGGGCGGCCGGGCCCGAATGGTGGACGTGGGAGACAAGCCGGTCTCCAGGCGCACCGCCCTCGCCGAGGGCGCGGTGCGGATGAGCGAGGAGGCCTTCGCGCTGGTGCGGGAGAACGCGATTGCCAAGGGCGATGTGCTGCGGATCGCGGAGGTGGCGGGCACGATGGGCGGCAAGCAGACCAGTGGCCTGATCCCGCTCTGCCACCCCCTGCCGCTGGACGCGCTCTTGGTGGAGTGCCGAGCCGACCCCGGGTTGCCGGGGGTGCGGGTAGAGGCCCGGGCTGTCGCGACGGGCCGCACGGGAGTGGAGATGGAGGCGCTGACCGCCGTCTCGGTGGCATGCCTGACCGTGTATGACATGGTCAAGGCGGTGGATAGAGGGATGAACATCGAAAGCATCCGCCTGGTCGAGAAGACGGGCGGTACTCGTGGCGACTGGCATCGGTAGCGGGAACCCGACGCCCTTCGCCCTCATTGAGGAGGCGTATGAGTATCGAAGAACCTGATCCGTACGGACGCAACCGCTGGACTCGCCGACTGCTGGCGCGTGGCGCCGCCCTGCTGGGCGCGACACTGCTGGTCAGCGCGCTGGCCGGCTCGAGCGCGCGGGTGCGCGCCGCGGACGAGGCCCTGCCGCCCACTCTGGGCATGGTCGCGGATGAAGTACGGGCAGTCGCCCGCCGGCTCGAGTCCACCAAGGGCGAGCTCGCGATATCCCGGGTCCAGGTGGAACGGGCGAACGCGGTCATCCGCTACTCGGGGCAGTACCAGATCCCGGCGGACCTGGCGGCGGACATCTATGACATCGCCCTGAGCGAGGGGATTGATCCCGAAGTGGCGTTCCGGCTGGTCAAGGTGGAGAGCAACTTCAAGCCAAAGGCGCTCTCGCCCAAGGCCGCCATCGGGTTCGCCCAGGTGCAGATCGCGACCGCACGGTTCTACGAGCCGGGCCTGTCGGAAGAGCAGCTGTACCAGCGCGACGTGAACCTGCGGATCGGGTTCCGGTTCCTCAAGGACCTGCTGCGGCGCTACGGCGGGGACATGGAACTCGCGCTGCTGGCCTATAACCGCGGGCCAGGGCGGGTGGAGGAGATCCTGCTCCAGGGCGGCGATCCCGCCAATGGCTACGCCGAGGCGGTGCTCCGGGGCACCAAGCACCGGCCCCAGGAGAACTAGGCCGCCGCGACCGGTGGCAAGCAGAGAGGGTGGGCTCCCCCGGGAGCCCACCCTCTCTGTCATTTCGGGACTCGCCGCGTCGGCTATTGCGGGATTTCGATCCGTGCGCCCGCCCGAAGGACCGACCGGGGCGTCATGCCGTTGGCTTCCCGTAGCGCCGCCAGGCTCACGCCGTACTTCTGGGCAATCCCCGACAGCGTCTCCCCGCGGCGGACCAGGTGGCTGGAGGGGCGCGCGCCTGGCTGGCCGGCATCCGCGACGCTGGTGCTGGGCGCAGGAGAGACGGTCGCCGCCGGAGCCGGTACCCGGATCACCTGCCCGGCGCGCAAGACGTCACTGCGACCCATGGCGTTCAGGCTCCGCAGGCGGGTGACGGTCGTGGCGTACGCCTGGGCGATGCCGGAAAGGGTCTCCCCACTGCGGACCTTATAGCGGATGGTCGTCGAGGTGCCCGAGGTTGCGCGGACCGCCGGTGCGGTGGACTCAGCCGCCGCGGGCACGTAGCTGGTGGGGATCACCAGGCGGGTGCCGATGGAGAGCCGGCTCAGGCGAACCCCGGGGTTGGCCTGACCCAGCAGCGTGGTGGACACTCGGTACATCCGGGCGATGCCACCGGCGGTCTGCCCGCGAGTCACCACGTGCTCCACGAAGTGCACCCGGTCCTTCTCCGGCAGCTCGCCGAAGCGCGCCACGGCGAGATCGCCCGTGCCGACCGGGAGCCGGACCACCGTGACCTGCTTCGGCGGCGTCACCAGCCGGAGGAACTGCGGGTTGAGGTCGCGGAGCGCGGTCACCGAGGTATCGGCCAGGCGGGCCAGGACGTCCAGGCCGGTGGCACCGGGCACGATGATCGAGTCGTAGGCCATCGCGTCAATGCCCACGGCGCGCTCGAAACCATACTTCTCGGGCTGCTTTGCAATGAGCGCCGCGGCGATCAGCTTGGGGACGTAATCCTTGGTCTCGCGGCGCAGGTACCGGGTGTCGTAGAGCCGGAAGAACGTGGCGTCGGCGTTATCGTCTTCGTCCTCGTCCCCGGGCAGCCGCCGCAGGCCACGGCCCACCTTGCCCGCGCCGGCGTTGTAGGCCGCGGCGGCGAGGTACATCGAGCCGAACCGGTCGCGCAGGTCGGCAAGGTGCCGGGCGGCGGCGTCGGTCGCCCGCACGGGGTCGCGCCGCTCATCCAGCCAGGTGTCGATCTTCAGTCCGTACAGCTTGGCGGTCCCCCGCATGAATTGCCACATGCCGGTGGCACGGGCGCGGCTCACCGCGGTGTTGGAGTACCCGCTCTCGATCAGAGCCAGGTAGACCATGTCTTCCGGCACGTTGTACTCGCGGAGCTTGGCCCTGATCATCGGCTCATACCGGGGCAGCCGCTGCAGCCAGATACTGAAGCGTTCCCGCGCCGGACCCTGGAAGAAATCCAGATAGTACTGCACCCGCGCATGGGAACCGTAAGTCGAGACGTCGATGTCGTAGGTGACCTCGGTCGGCACCGCATTGGTCCCGCCGGGCATCGACTCGGCGTCGCTTTCATCGGGGCCGGAGTCCTGCGCCGCCGGATGGGCATCCGCCAGCTGTTCCAGGATCCGGGCGTCGGCCGCCGAGTCGGCCACTTCGGACACCGACGGGCTCTCCGGGAGCCCCGGGAGCGCACCGCTGTCGGCCGCCTGGGGTTCGGCGGCCAAATCGGCCGGAGCGGGTGGACCCGCGGTGGTCTTGGGGGCCGGGTTTGCGGGCGGCGCACTGCCGGCACAGGCGGCCAGCAGGAGCAGGGTGGCCAGGCCAGGAAGCTTCATGGTCCGGTCTGCCTTTCGAGCGGGAGACGGCGGGGAACAGGCAACCGCCGTCGCGGTGTTCAGGATCGAGACGAGGGCGGACAATTCCGCCATCCTGAGGCTGCACCCGGGATAGCGTGCAAGAAACCTGCGAGCGGCGGAAAAGGGAACCCCGGTTCGGCCCTCGTTCGGGGGTGGGTGCGGGTCATGCATCACCCTCGGGCGAATTGAGACGAACCGGGACTTTCTCCAGATGCTCTCTGGAGGGGCACCGACGCATCAGCGCATGAAGAAACGGTTACCGAGGATACGATTGGTCGCGTTGAGGACGGCGAGGGCCGCCCCCTTGGAGGGATCGGCGTCCGGGGTGAGGTAGCAGCCGACCAGGCGCTGCCCAGCGGCTTCCTGCGGGATGGCCAGCGAGACGATCACCACGTTCGAGTCGAAGGCACGCACGGCCTTCACGCCCAGCAGTTCGAACTTCAGCTCTCCCTTGACCGCCTTGTCGAGGGCCGCGACGCAGGCCTCCGCCGCACAGCGCAGCTCCCCCGCCTGCGACCCGAGACCTTCGGACTCTCCCTGGTACTCCTCGGCGTCCAGCCAGCCCAGGACCACCTTGGCCCGGCACCGGCCGTTGGGCAGCCGGACCAGGACAAAGTCGTTGAACTTGACGCGATCCGGGAGTCGGGAAGCAGCGGTCATGGTTCAGCGTGAGCAGGGACGGAGGCAGTTCTGCCTATCTATAAGTAGCCCATGGAAATGCGAATCTCGTGCCTTGGGCGCTACCGCCGGGACTGACCGTTCCTGATGTGATGGGTGGCCAGAATGGGGCAGACGCGGGCGCCGGTGCCGGTGAACCCGCCGGGACGGTTCTACGACAGCTGCGCAGCGCTACCGGTCGGAAGCGGAAGGATCGAGGTGGCTGGCGAGAACGGCGGCCACCCGGGCATCACTGAGGCGATCGGCCTGCGCGTACAGATCGGAGCGCGAACTGGAATGCAGCCCCGTCGAGGCATAGACGGCCCGCCGGGTGGTCCCCGCGCAGCGGCAGCTCAACACCAGCCGCCAGGCATGCGTGTCTGGTACTTTTTCGGCGACGGGCGCCACCATCCAGGTGGTGTCGCCCACGGTGACTTCTTTCCACGACATTCAATCACTCGACAGATGGCAAGGGTCGCGAATGTGCCCCGCGATCCCGGTGGTGTCAAGCCGGATGGTCCATCCGGCCCGGGGCCCGGCGGGCGCTCCCGCCTACGCCCCCCGCACCATCTTCAAGAACCGGGCCCGGAGGTCGCGGGTGACCGGACCGGCCTTGCCGGCACCGATGACCCGCCCGTCGACCATGCGGATGGGCGCCACCTCCGCCGCCGTGCCGGTCAGAAACGCCTCCTCGGCGGTGTAGAGGTCGTAGCGGTTGAGCAGGGTCTCCACCACCCGGTACCCGGCCTCCAGGGCGATCTCGATGATGACATCCCGGGTCACCCCCTTGAGCAGTCCGGCGTAGACCGCCGGTGTGTAGAGGACGTCGTGCTTCCACACGAACAGATTCATGCCGGTGGCCTCGGCGATATGGCCGGCGGCGTCCAGCATGATGGCATCGTCCGCCCCCGCGTTGGTGGCCTCCACCTTGGCGAGGATGTGGTTCAGGTAGTTGAGCGACTTGACCCGCGGTGACAGCGCCTCCCGCTGGTTGATCGGCGTGCCGGCGGTGATGAGGGTGAGGCCCTGCTCGTAGCGCTCGGGCGGCCAGATGGCGATGACGTCGAAGATGATGATGACGGTCGGCTTGGGGCATTTCCTCGGATCGAGGCCGAGGTCGCCCACGCCGCGGGTGATCACATGGCGCAGGTACCCATCCTGGAGTCCCGCGCGCCGAACCCCCTCCTCGGTGGCCGCGATCATGGCCTCCCGGGTGATGGGCACCTTGAGCATGATCGCCTGGGCCGAGTCGTACAACCGGTCCACGTGTTCCGCGAGCCGAAACGTGCGGCCGCCGTAGACCCGCATCCCCTCGAAGACGCCGTCGCCGTAGAGCAGGCCGTGGTCGTAGACCGACACCCGGGCGGACTCCTTGTCGAGCCACTGCCCGTCGAGGTAAATAAGCGTCACGACTGTATCCTTTGTTGATGGTGCAGGCAGCGAAGGCCCGGGCGGTTGGACAAGGGGTGAATGTCGCGGGGCGGCATGGGGATCGGAAGGGCACACCGGTTCGGGTGCCAACCGGCCCACTTTCGGCAACCGCGGATCGGGTGTAGATAGGGGCACGCGGCGACGGCGGGCCCCCGGCGCGGACGACACTCTGCAATGAGGGCGGTGGGACTCGAACCCACTACCTAGAGATTAAAAGTCTCTTGCTCTACCAGTTGAGCTACGCCCCCCGCGGCAGCCAAACGTGGGGGGGCCGGCGGGGAAACTCAAGGCCGGAGGACCCAGGAGGGGTCATGCGCATCACTCGGTTGCTGTTGCTCGGCATGTGGCTCGCCGGGTCGCCGGTCACGGCCCAGACCACGGACGAGGACCGCTGGCAGATCACCCTGGACAGCGGCGACTACATCTGGGATATCCGGCTGGTCCGCCTGACGGGAGATTCGCTGGTCTTCCGGCAGCGGGACAGCCTGGGGGCGGTCCGCCTGCACCTGGTGCGCGAACTCCGGCTCATCCGCAAGTCGGTGGTCCGCATCGGCGATGGGGCCGGCGCGGGGGGCGCCATCAGCGCCCTGACCGGCAGCGATGACGAGGTCTACGAGCTGCAGACCCTGGATTTCGCCGCGCGCCTCCGCACCATCCAGCAGATCCTGCTGGTGCATCCACCGAAGTAGCGGGCGAGTCCGCGAGGAGCCGCCGCCGATCGCCTGGTTGCCCACCCGGGCGAACAGAGAGGAATAGCGGAGAGCCACTTACCCCCACCCGACTCTACATGCCTGACTGGAACAACCTCGCCGACCGGGTCCTTGGCGGAGATACCCCCAGCCGCGAGGAGGCCCTGGCGCTGCTCTCCTCCAGCGATGACGACCTGCTGCTGGTGCTGCATGCCGCCTTCCGGGTGCGCTTCCGCTACCACGGCCGGGACGTGCGTATCCACGTGCTCCGCAACGCCAAGAGCGGGCTCTGCCCGGAAGACTGCGCCTTCTGCAGCCAGTCGGTCAAGTTCCACGCCGGGGTGGACCGGTATCCGCTGCAGAGCGTGGCGGAGCTGGTCGCCGGGGCACGGGAGGCCGCGGCGATGGGCGCGGTCAAGTACTGTATGGTGACGAGCACCCGGGGGCCGTCGGACCGGGACCTGGACGTCATCTGCGAGGCGGTCCGCCAAATCAAGGCCGGGCTCAACATCAACGTCTGTACCTCCCTGGGCCTGTTGCGGGTGGGCCAGGCGGAGCGACTCGCCGCGGCGGGCGTCACCCGCTTCAACCACAATCTCGAGAGTTCGCGTGGACACTTCGGGGAGATCTGCCACACCCATAGCTACGACGACCGCATCCGCACCGTCCGCGCCGCCCGGGCGGCCGGCATGGAGGCGTGCTCCGGCGGCATCATGGGGATGGGAGAGGCCCCGGAGGACCGGGTGGCGCTGGCGTTCGAGCTGCGCGAACTCGAGGTCGAGTCCATCCCCGTCAACTTCCTCGATCCCCGCCCCGGCACGCCGCTCGGCGACCAGCCACGGCTCTCACCCCAGGACTGCCTGCGGGCCCTGGCGATGTTTCGCTTCGTCAATCCCAGCCGGGACATCCGGGTGGCCGGCGGGCGCGAGGTGAACCTCCGCGACCTGCAGCCACTGGCGCTCTACCCCGCCAACTCGCTGTTCTGCAACGGCTACCTCACCACGCCGGGTCAGGGCCCCGCGGCGGACCTGCAGATGATCGCGGGGCTGGGCTTCCGGGTGGCCGAACTGGTGCCGGCGCCGTAGTGCACGCGGCACACCCGCGCCGCGATCCAGCGGCGACCGCGCAGGAGCTGCGGGGCTGGGACGACGCCCACCTCTGGCATCCGTTCACGCCGCACAGCGTCTACCGCGACGAGGACCCGGTGCTGGTGGCCGCCGGCGAGGGTCACTACCTCATCGATACCGAGGGACGTCGGTACCTCGATGGCGTGGGCTCGCTCTGGTGCAACCTGTTTGGTCATCGCCGGCCGGAGCTGGACGCCGCGATCCTCGAACAGCTCGGCCGGATCGCCCACAGTACTCTGCTGGGCCACGCCTCCGTCCCGGCGGTGGAGCTGGCGCGGCGGCTGGTGGAGATTGCCCCGCCGGGCCTCACCCGGGTGTTCTTCTCGGACGACGGCTCCACCGCCCTGGAAGCGGCGCTCAAGATCGCGCTGCAGTTCTGGCAGCAGCAACCGGACCCGGCCGGGCGGCGACGCACGAGATTCCTCCGGCTCGGCCTGGCCTATCACGGCGATACGGTGGGAGCGGTCTCGGTGGGCGGGATTCCGCTGTTTCACGAGCGCTATCGTCCGCTCCTGTTCGACACCCTCGAGGCGCCACCGCCCTACTGCTACCGCTGCCCGCTGGGGCTGGAACGCCCCGGTTGCGGCGTGGCCTGTGCCGGGGAGCTGGAGCGAATCGCCCGGGCGCACGCCGGGGAGCTTGCCGCGATCGTGCTGGAGGGCGGGATGCAGGGTGCCGCCGGGATGATCGTGCAGCCGGAGGGCTTCCTCCGCCGAGCCCGGGCCGTGGCCGACGAAACCGGGGCGCTCCTGATCCTGGACGAAGTGGCCACCGGCTACGGCCGGTCGGGGCGGATGTTTGCCTGTGACGGCGAGGGGATCGCTCCCGACCTGCTGTGCCTCGCCAAGGGGCTCACCGGCGGTTATCTCCCCATGGCGGCCACACTGACCACCGAACGGGTCTTCGGGGCTTTTCTGGGCCCACCGGCCGAGGGACGGACCTTCTTTCATGGCCACACCTATACCGGTAATGCCCTCGCCGCCGCCGCGGCTCTGGCCACGCTGCGGGTGTTTGAGACCGACCGGATCCTCGCGAGTCTGCCGGAAAAGGTCGCTCGGCTGACGCTGGAGCTGGCGGGACTGTCGGGGCTGCGGGCGGTCGGCGACATCCGGCAGTTCGGGCTCTCGGCCGGGATCGAACTGGTGGCCGATCGCGTTACCCGCACGCCGTTCCCCGCCGCCGAACGGCGCGGCCAGCGGGTCTGCCGTGCCGCCCGGGCCCACGGGGTCTTTCTGAGGCCGTTGGGCGACGTCATCGTGCTGATGCCGCCGCTCACCATTACGACGACGGAGCTGACCATGCTCATTGACGCAATCGCGGCCGGCATCAAGCAGGAGTGCGAATGACCGCCCCGCGCCCCCCCCGGTCCAAGCGGGCCACCCCCAAACGGGTGTCCCGTCCCCTGGCCACCAGAGAAGAAGCCGCCATGGCCGAGCCCGAACCGGCGGTCACGCTGATCGTCGGCACCGATACCGGCGTGGGCAAGACGTTCATCACCTCGGCGCTGGCCCGCGCGGTGCGGGCGGCGGGGCAATCGGTGGTGGCCGTCAAGCCGTTCGAGACCGGGTGCGAGGAGGAGCCGAGGCCGGACGAGGACGGCGTGCGGCTCGCCGCGGCGACCGGGCAGACCGGACCCTTGCGCGCGCTGCTGCGGCTGCCCGGCAAGCTGGCCCCTGCGATCGCGGCAGACCTGGCGGGCGTGCCGATCGACTATGACGATCTGGTCGCACGGACTCGCAGCCTGGCCGCGCCGGGCACCATCCTGCTGGTGGAGGGAGCCGGCGGGATCCTGTCCCCGCTCACCTGGAACGACAACCACCTGGACCTGGCCCACAGCCTGAGCGCCAAGGTGCTGCTGGTGGCCGCCGACCGGCTGGGCACCATCAGCCACACGCTGATGGCGCTCCGAGTCCTCGCGGCGGAGCGGGTTCCCGTCCTGGGCGTGGTGCTCAACCAGCCCGGCGAGGCGGACGACAGCACCCGCACCAATGCGGGCGCCCTGCTCCGTCTGGCGGAAAATGTGCCGGTGGTGACGGTCCCGCGCCTGCTGGACGACGTGCAGGCTGCCGAGGCGCTGAAGGAGGTGGCGGGGTGGTTGCTGCCGTAGGACGGGGTCGGCCCGGTGCCCCAGTCAGCCGGTAAGCAGTTCCAGGGTCAGCTGGGCCACGGGGGCGAAGCTCTGGCGGTGGTGGGGAGTAGCGCCGAGCCGGCCGAGGGCGAGAACATGGGCCTCGGTGCAATAGCCGGCGTTGTGCTCCCAGCCGTACCCGGGGTAGCGGCCGGAGAGCCGGCGCATCAGCCGGTCCCGCACCTCCTTGGCCACGATGCCCGCCGCCGCGATGGAGTAGCAGCGGGCATCCCCCTGCACCAGCGCCTCGTGTTCGTGGCCGCACTCGGGCAGCGGCAGCCCGTCGATGATCACCGACACGCGGGCCTCCGGGCCCAGCGCGGCCTTGGCCCGATGAATGGCCCGGTGCATCGCGAGCGCGGTGGCCTGACGGATGTTGAGCCGGTCGATTTCCCGGACGGAGGCGGCCGCGACGCAGACGCTGGCGGCGCTGGCAAGGATGCGGGGGACCAGCCGGGCGCGGCGGATGGCGGAGATGGACTTGCTGTCGCGGACCCCGCGGACCCGGCGGGCGTACAGGGGAAAAACAGCGGCCGCGGCCACCACTGGACCAGCCAGGGGACCGCGGCCGACTTCATCCACGCCCAGGAGGAAGGCGTGGCGTGACCACGCCGCCTCTTCCCAATGCAGCGACGGTGCCGGGGGCACGGCCGCCTCTTCCGCTAGACGCTCTCGCGCTTTTCCTTGATGCGGGCGGCCTTGCCGCTGACCTTGCGCAGGTAGTAGAGCTTGGCCCGGCGGACCCGGCCGCGGCGCACCACGTCGATCGTGGCGATGCTCGGGCTGTGCAGCGGGAAGACCCGCTCGACACCGACGCCGGCCGAGACCTTGCGCACCCGGAAGGTCTCGCTCACACCGCCGCCCCGCTTGCCCATGCACATGCCCTCGAAGGCCTGCAGCCGCTCCTTCTCTCCCTCCCGCACCCGCACCATCACCCGGATCGTGTCGCCCGGGGAAAATGCCGGAAGGTCCGTCCGCAGGCCCTCACGGGCCACCGCCGCCATGCGTTCCATGTGATTCTTCCTCCTCCAATGATCGGCGCGCTTATGGGTGGCGCGCTTCGTAGTCGGCCCACAGGTCCGGCCGCCGTTCGCGGGTGAGGCGTTCTGACTCCGCCTGCCGCCACGCGGCGATCTGCGCGTGGTTCCCCGACAGCAGCACTTCCGGTACGGTCCTGCCCGCATGCACCGCGGGCCGGGTGTAGCTGGGCGGGCTCAACAGCCCGTCGTAATGCGAATCGCCGCTGGCGGACTCGTGATCTCCCAGCACCCCCGGGAGCAGCCGAACCACCGCATCAATCAGGCACAGCGCCGCCGGCTCGCCGCCCGAGAGGATGAAGTCGCCGAGCGACAGCTCCTCCGTGGCCAGGCCCTCCGCCACCCGCTGGTCCACATCCTTGTAGTGCCCGCAGAGGAGCGTCAGCCGCTCCTGCAGCGAGAACCGCACCGCGTCGTCGTGCCCGAAGCGCCGGCCCCGCGCCGACAGCAGGACGATCGGCCCCGCCTGGCTGGCCTCGTCCAGACTGGCCACCGCCTCGAAGAACGGCTCGGGCTTCAGGACCATCCCGGCACCGCCGCCGTAGGGATAGTCATCGACCGTCTGGTGCCGGTCGTGGGTGAAAGCCCTGAGCTGCAGTAGCCGGTACTCCACCCGGGCCGCCGTCGCCGCCCGTCCCGGGATGCTCGTCGCCAGGTAGGGCGCGATGGCCTCGGGGAACAGCGTGACGACGTTGATCTGCATCAGCCTACTCCAGGTCCACCAGTCCTTCCGGCAGCTCCACCTCCAGCAGGCGCTGCTCCCGGTCCACCCGGCGAACGAACTCCTTCTTGAATGGCAGCAGGAACTCGCGCTTGGGTCCCTGAACCTGGAGCGTCAGGCCGGAGGCCAGCTCGAACAGCGAGGTCACCAGCCCGAGCGCCGTCCCGTCCTGCCCCCGAACGGCGAACCCTTCCAGCTCGTGGAGGTAGACCTCCCCCTCCGCGGGCGGGGCGAGCGACTCTGCCGGGGCGCCGAGAAACTGCCCACGCCAGCTGTCCAGCACATCCCGCGAAGCCACCCCACGGAACTTGACCAGCCACTCCCGGTGATAGCCGCGACTGCGCTCGATCTCCACCGGCTCACCGAGGACCGCTCCATCGAGTCCCATCCGCACCAGCCGCCGCCCTTCCGCGAACACCGCCTCGGGGTCGCTGGTCAGCGGGAAGATCGCGAAATCTCCCTTCAGGCCGTGCGGCTTGCGAAGGCGGGCTACCGCGAGGTAGCGCACGCCCCCCGAATCGGTCACGCCTTGGGCGCCGCCGGGGCCACGGCCCGCTGGACCCTGGGCGTCACCGCGATCACGCCGGCCCGCTCGAGCAGGGTGCGCACCGTGTCCGACGGCATCGCGCCCTTGGCGATCCACGCCTTGGCCTCGTCGGTGTCGAGCTTCACCTTGTCTGCCGGCGCTGCCGCCCGGGGGTTGTAGGTGCCCAGGGTCGCCACGAAGCGCCCGTCGCGGGGCGCTTCCTTGTCCGCGACCACGATGCGATACAGCGGTACACCCTTCCGCCCGACCCGGCGAAGACGAATCCTGGCTGCCATGCTTGTCCCACCTTAGTGTGTGAAAACCATCCTGTGCGGTCAGGGCACCAGACCCTACCCGCCGAACATCCCGGGGCCGCGGCCAAACGGCATCTTGAGCCCCTTCCCGCCGGACTTCATCAGCTTCTGCATCTGCTTGAACTGCGCCAGCAACTGGTTGACCTCCTGCACCGTGCGGCCCGACCCCTTGGCGATGCGGAGCCGCCGGGACCCGTTCAGCACCTCCGGATCGGTCCGCTCCTTGGGCGTCATGGCCAGGACGATCGCCTCCACATGCTTGATCCGCTTCTCGTCCAGATTGGCGGACTTGAGCATTTGCGGGTTTACCCCCGGCAGGAGCCCCAGCACGTTCTTCAGGGGCCCCATGTTCTGCATCTGCTTCATGGCGCTCAGGAAGTCCTGGAGATCCAGGCCCTTCTTCGAGACCGCCTTCCGGGCCAGCTTCTCGGCCTCCCCGGCGTCCACATTGGCCTGCGCCCGCTCCACCAGGGTGAGGATGTCACCCTTCTGCAGGATCCGGCCAGCCAACCGGTCCGGCCGGAACGGCTCCAGCTGGTCCAGCTTCTCTCCCACGCCGATGAACTTGATCGGTGCGCGGGTGACACCGTAAATGGACAGCGCCGCGCCGCCGCGGGCATCGCCGTCCATCTTGGTGAGGATCACACCGGTCAGACCCAGCGCCTCATGGAAGCCACTGGCAATCCGGACCGCATCCTGACCGGTCATGCCGTCTGCCACGAGGAGGATCTCATGCGGCGTCACCGCCGCCTTGAGCGCCTTGAGCTCGTCCATCATGGCCGCGTCGATCTGCAGCCTGCCGGCGGTGTCCACCAGCACGGTCCGCGCCCGGGCCTTCCCTGCCGCCTCGATGCCGCGCCGCACGATGCGGACGACATCGGTCTCTCCCGGCTCGGCGTGCACCCCGACCTGCACCTGGGCGCCGAGGGTAACCAGCTGGTCCACCGCGGCCGGCCGGTAGACATCGGCCGCAACCAGGAACGGCGCTTTCTGCTCCAACTTGAGCCGCTTGGCGAGCTTCCCGGCGGTGGTGGTCTTTCCCGACCCCTGCAAGCCCACCAGCAGGATCACCGTGGGTGGCACCGACGCAAAGACCAGTGGCGCCTGCTTTTCTCCCAGCAGCGTCACCAGCTCGTCGTACACGATCTTGACCAGCAGATCTCCGGGGCGAACCGCCTTGATCAGCTGGGTGCCCACCGCCTTCTGCTCGACCCGCTCCAAAAACTGGCGGGTCAGGTCGAAGCTGACGTCGGCCTCCAGCAGAACCCGGCGGATCTCGCGGAGGCCGTCCTTGACCGCCTCCTCAGTAAGCACGCCGCGCCCGGAAAGCTTCTGGAGCGCGGCGGTAAGTCTGGCGGACAGCTCATCGAACATAAGCCCCCGAAAATAGAGGGGTTAGCGCCCTTAGGCAAGCTCGTGCCCCCGGCTGGCCCCGGGGGGCCGGTTCCCGGCCCGCTGAAGCCTCCCCCGGCAACCTTCCGTATCTTCCCTCATGGACTCTCAGACCCTCATCGCCGCAGCCGTGACCGTGGGGGTTGGCGCCCTCTCGGGCGGGATCACCAACGCCGTCGCGGTGTGGATGCTGTTTCACCCCCACGACCCGGCCCGGATCGGCCCCTTCACCGTCCACGGCGCCATTCCCAAGAACAAGGCCCGGCTGGCCCGGAGCGTTGGCAAGGTGGTGGGCGAGCGGCTGCTCACGCCGGCGGACCTCTCTCAGCGTCTCATAGACCCCACCCTCCGCGCCGCGTTCGACCGGACCATCGGCGGTGCCGTCCAGGAGATGCTGGAGCGTGAGCATGGCCCCCTGGCCAACGCGCTCGGCGCCGAGGCCCGGAGCGCCATCGAATCGGCGCTCCCGTCCCTGGCAGAACGGATTGCCGACCGGGCGGGTGATCATTTCGTCTCGCCCACCTTCGTGGAGCAGGTCGGGCGGTTGCTGGGCAAGCTGAGTGTCCAGCTCGGCCACACGCCCATCGGCGCCTCGCTGAACCCCGATGAGCGCCAGGCCCTCAAGCTGCGGGTGGAGCGGTGGGCAGCGGAGGTCGCCGGAGGCGAGGAGCTCGCCACGGCGCTCCGGCGGGTGATTGCAGCCGAACTCGAGCGGCTGGCTGCCGACGAGCGGCCGCTGGCGGAGCGGCTGCCAGCGGGACTCATCAGCGCCGTCGAGCAGGCGATCGCCGACTCGCTGCCCGGTATCATCGAGCGGGTCGGCGACGCCCTGGCCCGGCCCGAGGCCCGTGGGGAGGTGCTGCAGGTGCTGCGCGGCGGGATCAACCATGCCCTGCAGGACCTGATGCTGCACCAGCGGTTCCTGGCCAAGCTGGTCGTCACCGATGATGCGCTGACCCGGCTGCTCGACTCCTTCGCCAACGCGGGCGCCGACCGCCTGGCCACCGATCTCCGGGGTGGTCCGCTGCAGGTTCAGGTGCGGCGCGCCGTCGGGGACGCGGTGCAGACCTCGTTGCGCGTACCCTTGGGCGAGCGGCTCAGCCGGCTGGGACCCGAACGGCGCGCCGCACTGGCCGCGGGCCTCACGGAGCTGCTGGTCCACACGCTTCGGAGCCAGGCCACCCGGACCGTCCTGAGCCATGCCCTGGACCGCTTCCTAGAAGAGGCGGATCGACGGACGTGGGGCGATCTCCTCGGGGCCCTCCCCGCCCCGCAGGTGGCGAGGATCCTGGGGGAGTCGCTGGCCAGTGTCGAGGGACGTCGCTGGATCGCCGACACGGTCCTCCAGCTGGCCCGGAGCCTGCTCGGACGCCCCCTGGGACGGCCGGCGCAGTGGCTCGGGCCGGCAACGTCCGCCGCCATCACCCGGGGTGCCAGCGATGCGGCGTGGGGCTGGGTCAACGAGCAGGTTCCGATTCTGATTGAACGACTGTCGGTGCAGGAGATGGTGGAGCAGAAGGTGCTGGGGTTCTCGACCCAGCGCATGGAGGAGATCGTCCGCAACGTGACCCAGCGGGAGCTGGACCTGATCGTCAACCTGGGGTACTGGCTGGGAGGAATCGTAGGGCTGGTCGCGTTCGGGGTCGGCCTGCTGCTCAGGTGAGTGGCGCGTAACGGCGTACCGCCGCGCGTTAATCGGTTGATGGTCCGATGAGGCAGGCCCGCTAGCGTGCGGCACCCCTCAACCGGAGCATGCCGTGAAGCCTGTGTCCCTGCCCCTCGCCGCGGACGACAATGACCATGAAGATCTCGCCGTACGGGTCGCCGATGCCCTGGCGGATGCCCTGATGCACGGCCCGCGCGCGGCGGTGGCCACCGCGCGCGGGTTTTCCGATCATGACCTCCGCCTGGGGCTGGACTTCATCGCCTCGGTGCTGGAGGTCGCCTCCAGCTCGGCTCGGGCCATTACTACCGTGCTGCGGGAGCGGAGTGCCGGCAACGCCCGTCCGGTGCTGCACTAGGGGAGGGACGGGGCTACGATCTCCGCGGACGCCACCGATTTCCATCCCGACCAGGTCCCCGGGGCAATGACGATGCGGGTCGCGGGGGTCGCTCCCAGCATCAGCGGAGAGACCTCCAGCCGGTAGCCCAGGCGCCGGCTGGATCCGAGCCGTGCTCCGGTCCCGCCCTGGAACCGGGTGCGGGAGGTCGCGTCATCCCACGCCACGTACCACACCATCGCCGGGCCGGCCGGCGTCTCGTAGATGCGGTAGCGGTCACCGCCCCATCCCAGGGCCATCGGGGTGGCGATCTCGGCCACCGAGCCGGCGCCACTCAGATCCGCCGCCAGCACACGCATCTCGAACTCCCCCATGACGTCCTCGTAGATCACGGATTGCTCGGGCCGGGTAAAGCGCACGGTCAGCGGCTGGTCCCCTTTTCCATACCGATGCGGATGCAGGATCTGTTCGGTGGAGACCGGCATCCTGGCCCCGAAGGGAAGGGTGTCCCGCAGCTCCGATCCCTTCCACCAGCGGAGAAAATCGGCCCCAGCCAGGTAGGGAAAGATCACGCTTTCCCGCAGGATCCTCGGCGCGCGGGCAAACACCGGCATCCTGGTCTGCTGCGACCGGAACTGCTCCCGGTAGGTCTCCCAGAACTCGGGCATGGCAAAGAGGTTCTGCTCGGGAACGATGACCTGCAGGCCGGCCAGGGTGGCCTGTCCCTCGAGAATGGCCTGCGCGGCGGCGAGGCGATCGTTGTCGCCCACCTGGCGCATGATGGAGTCCAGCGGGGTGTGCTGATGCTGCAGGGCGTGCACCAGCTCGTGCGCCACGGTCAGCCGCAGCACCGCGCGGTCGGCATTGGCCACGACGAACAGGGTGCTGGAGTCTGGCTCGTAGTAGCCGATCACCTGCTCGGTGAACAGGTCCAGCAGCAGGGTCCGGAGATCCAGCGAATCGGGCAGCATGCCGAGCAGCCGGTAGGTGGCCTGCAACCCGCGGGCTTTCTCACCGGAGAATTCCTGATCCAGCTTGCCGAGGATGTAGGCCCGCACCTGGGTGCGGCTGCGCACGGCTGAGCGCGGGGGCCGGAGGAAGGGCAGACCCACCGCCTTCTCCACCGCAGGCGCCAGGCTGTCCACCAGTTCGGCCACCGCCATCTCGCCGGAGACCGGCGGACGGCCCCGGCAGGCACCACCGATGAGGAGGAGGAGACCGGCCAGGCCGATGCGGGCAGCTACGATTGCAGCACGAAGGCGCGGTACCATGCGATCACCGTGGGTCCGGCCAGCCAGGTGGCTGCCGCGCCCAGACTGAGGAAGATGCCGAAGGGCACCTGCTTTTCCCGGCCCATCAGGGAGAGCGGCCCGAAGACCAGGGTCCCCAGCAGGGCCCCCAGGAACACCGTCAGCAGGACGCCCTGCCATCCGACAAAGGCGCCGACCATCGCCATCATCTTGATGTCGCCACCGCCCATGGCTTCCTTCTTGAAGATGCGGGTGCCCAGCTCACCCACGCTCCACAGCAGCGCAAACCCGGTCGCCGCTCCGGTCACCGCAAAGACGACACCCTCCACCCCGCCGGACAGGCTGAGGAGCAGGCCGACGACCAGGCCGCCCAGGCTGAATTCATCGGGGATGATGTACTCCCGCGCGTCCGTCATGGCGATGCCGAGGAGGATGGTGCCGAACACCGCGCCGGACAGCGCCTCCCACGTCAGGCCGAAGCGCCAGACACACCAGCCCCAGATGATGGCGCTGGCCAGCTCCACCAGCGGATACTGGATGGAAATCCCGGTCTTGCAGCGGCGGCAGCGGCCCCGGAGCAGGAGCCAGGACAGGACCGGGATGTTGTCGTACCAGCCGATGAGCTGGCCACAGCCGGGACAATGGGACCGGGGGCTCACCACCGACTCGTCCCGGGGCCAGCGCAGGATGCAGACGTTGAGAAAGCTGCCGAGCATGGCGCCGAGGAATCCGGCCATGACCAGGAAGAACAGCTCACCGCTCACGGGTCACCTCGTAGAGGAGAATACCAGCCGCCACAGCCACGTTCAGGGACTCCACCGGCCCCGCCAGGGGAATGGCGACGGTGCGCCCGGCCGCGGCCACGAGATCCGGGTTGAGCCCGGCCCCCTCGTTACCTAACAGGAGGCCCACTGGCCCGGCCGGCCGGAGTCCCCCCACCGGCACGCCGTCCGCCGCGGTGGCCCAGAGTTCCACCGAGGCCCCCCGGGCCCACGCCAGGCACTCCTCCGGCGTAACGTGCACGGCCGGCAGTCGGAACAGCGCGCCCATGCTCCCGCGGAGGGCCTTGGGATTGAGCAGATCCGCCGTGCCCGGCAAGGTCAGCAGCCCAGCGGCCCCGAGCCCCAGCGCCGTGCGGGCCAGCGCGCCGACGTTGCCGGGATCCTGCACCCCGTCCAGCACCAGCACCACACCGCGGGGACCGGGAACGATCTGCGCCAGCCGCCACGCCGGCGGCTCGACCACCGCGATGATGCCCTGTGGATGTTCGGTGTCGGCCACGCCGGCCAGTTCGTCATCATTCAGCGGCTCGAGGGGCGTGCCCAGGGCCATGAGCCGAGCCTTGAGGGCCGCCCCACGCGGTGTACCTTCCAGCGCCGGAGCCACCGCCGCGCCCCGGATGACCACCTGCGCCGCCAGCGCCTCTTCGACCAGGCGCACGCCCTCGGCCAGGGTGAGACCCCGGCGCTCACGCCCACGGCGGCGGTGGAGATCCCTGATGGTGCTGATCAACGCCATGCTGGCTGCCTGCCTGTCATGAAGATCGCGCTCACGATCGCTTCCTCCGATTCAGGTGGCGGGGCCGGCATCCAGGCCGACCTCAAGACCTTCCAGCAGTTCGGCGTCCACGGCACCACAGCGCTGGTGGCGCTCACCGCGCAAAACACCGTCGGGGTGAAGGCCATCCATCTGCCCCCGGCGGACTTCCTCCGGGCCCAGCTGGCTGCGCTGGCCAGCGACCTGCCCCCGACCGCTTGCAAGACCGGAATGCTGGCGACGGCGGAACTTGCCCGAGTCGTGGCCGACGCGCTCGTTCAATATGGCTGGCGCGACTGCGTGTGCGATCCGGTCATGGTGGCCACCTCGGGTGACCGGTTGCTCGACCCCGCGGCGGAGGCCGTCTACCGGGAGCGACTGGTGCCGCTGGCCCGGCTGGTTACCCCCAACCTTGACGAGGCCGAGGTGCTGACCGGCTGGGAGGTCCGCGATCCCGCGGGCATGGAACGAGCCGGCCGCGGCCTGCTCGAACTTGGCGCGGGAGCGGCGCTGATCAAAGGGGGCCACCTGACCGGCACGACCATGGTCGACCTCCTGGTGACCCCGCACGGGGTGCGCCGTTACGAGCGCCCCCGGGTGGCCACCAGCTCGACCCACGGCACCGGATGCACGCTCTCCGCGGGGATCGCGGCGGGCCTGGCGCGGGGGCGGGCGCTGGAGCAGTCGGTGACCGACGCACTGGACTACGTGCACCGTGCCCTTCTGGCGGCGCCCGGCCTGGGTGCGGGGCACGGCCCCCTGCAGCACGGGGTGCCGGGACCACGGGCACTCGAGCGGCCCCTACCCCTGGGCCCGCCTGACCACCCCGGCCACGACCCGGCCTAACGCATCGGCCGCGGCCCTCCCTGCGGCGGTGACCTCCTCGTGGGTCAGGCGCTCCGGGCTCAGTCCCGTGGCGGCATTGGCGATCACCGAGAAGCCCAGACAGCGCATCCCCCGAGCGCGCCCGGCCACCACCTCGAGCACGGTGGACATCCCCACGGCATCGGCGCCCAGCCGCTCCAGCATCCGGATCTCCGCGGCGGTTTCGTAGCTGGGACCCATCACCCCCGCATAGACACCCTCGGCGAGTGGCACCCCGGCCTCCTGGGCGGCGGCGCGGGCGTGAGCGGCGAGTTCGGCATCGAACGGCGCGGCCATGTCGGGAAAGCGTGGCTCGACGGCCACCCGCGGCCCGAACAGCGGGTTGCCGAAGGTGAAGTTGATCTGATCGGCGATGAGCATCAGCGATCCGGGCCTCAGGGCCTGGCGGAGGCCGCCGGCGGCGTTGCTCAGGATCAGGATCCCGATGCCGAGCTCGGCGAACATCCGCACGGGCAGCGAGACCGTTGCCGCGTCGTGTCCTTCATACCCATGGAAGCGGCCGCTCTGGCACAGCACCAGCTCACCTCCCAGCCGACCGAGCACCAGCTCGCCGGTGTGACCCGCCACGCCCACCCCGGGAAAGCCCGGGACCGCCGAGTAGGGGAGGCGGCGAACTCCGGTCAGCCGACCCGTGAGGGATCCCAGCCCGGAACCGAGCACGATGGCGACGTCGGGCCAGTCCCCGGCCAGCCAGCGCTTCACCGTTCCGGCTGCCCGCGCGGCAGTCACGCAGTACCCCGGCAGGTTCTGGCGGCAGGACCCATGCGCTCCTCAGGCGAGCATGCCGGCGATGGCCGCCGAGGTGAACGCCGCGAGGTTGCCGGCGATCATGGCCCGGAGCCCGAAGCGGGCGATTTCTGATCGGCGCTCCGGCACCAGCCCGCCGATTCCACCGATCTGAATGGCGATGGTTCCGAGGTTGGCGAAGCCGAGCAGGGCATAGGTGAGGATCAGGATGCTCCTCGGCTGGAGAACAATCCCGCCCTGGAGGTCGTGGGCAAACTGGGCGTAGGCCACGAACTCGTTCAGCGTCGCCTTGAGCCCGATCATCCCGCCGACATACGCGGTATCGTGCCAGGGGACCCCGAGCACCCAGGCGATGGGTCTGAGCAGCAGGCCCAGGATCCACTGCACACTCAGGCCCTCCTGGCCCCACAACCCCCCGAGCCAGCCCAGCCCGGCGTTGACCAGGGCGATCATCGCGACGAAGGCGATGAGCATCGCCGCCACGTTGATCGCCAGGTGCACCCCCTGCAGAGCCCCGCTGGCCGCCGCGTCAATCACGCCGGCGTCGGTGCGGGTCAGCCGGATTTCCGGAGCGGCGCGCGTGGCGGGCTGGCCGGTCTCGGGCTGCATGATCTTGGCGAGGTACAGCCCGGCGGGCGCGTTGATCACGCTGGCCGCCATGAGGTGGCCGGCAATGTTGGGCAGGATCCCCGACAGCATCCCCACGTACGCCGCCAGGACGCCCCCGGCCACCGTCGCGAACCCTCCGGTCATGACAGCGAACAGCTCCGAGGGGGTGAAATCGCGCACGAACGGCTTGACCAGCAGCGGGGCCTCGGTCGGACCCAGGAAGATGTTGCCCGAGGCCGACAGCGTCTCCGCCCCCGAGGTCCTGAGAGTGCGCTGCATGACCCAGGCGATTGCCTTCACCACCACCTGCATCACACCGAGGTGGTACAGCACCGACATCAGGGAGGAGAAGAAGACGATGGTCGGCAGCACGCTGAAGGCCAGAAAGGCGCCGGTGTTGGCCATCATGCGCGGGCCGGCACACGGGGCGGGATCGCAGGTCACCGGCACGGCATTGTCCACCAGGTTGCCGAAGACGAAGCGCGCCCCTTCCTGCTGGAAGCCCAGCAGGCGGGTGACCGCGAAGCCCAGCGCCTCGAAGCCGCTCCGCCCGGCGGAGGTCTTGAGCACAAAGAGCGCGAAGGCAAACTGCAATCCTATCCCCATCAGCACCAGCCGCCAGTTGACCCGGGTCCGATCGGCCGAGAGCGCCAGGGCAAGACCCACCATGGCCACCACACCGACCAGACCCACCAGCCGGTCAGCCAGGGGCAGGACGAGTCCGGTCTGCAGTTCCGCCAGCCGGGCGGCGGCATCGGCCTGGATCACGGGGCTGCCACCAGGGCGGCGAGCGCTTCCGCTTCCAGCGCCTGACGCTCTGGTCCGGGCAGGAAGGCCGCGCGGAACCCGGCCAGCACGAGGGTGCGGACCTCCGCTGGAGACACCCCTAGCGCAGACGTGGCCAGCGCGTACTCCGAGGAGAGCGTGACATCGCTCATGAGCCAGTTGTCGCTGCAGAGGGTGACGGTGAGCCCGCGGTCCAGGTAGGCGCGCAGCGGGTGCTGGGCGATCCCCGCGACTGCCCGGGTCTGCACATTGGACGTAAGGTTGATCTCGATGGGAATCTCCCGGTCGCGGACGTATGCCACCAGCGCCGGGTCTTCGATCAGCCGGGTGCCGTGCCCGATCCTGCCGGCCCGGCATTCGAAGAGCGCCTCCGCCACCGATTCCGGCCCCGCGGCCTCGCCGGCGTGGACGGTGATCCCCAGGCCGCCCCGGGCGGCGATCTCGAAGGCGTGGCGATGGGGACGCGCGGGATGATTGGCCTCCCCGCCGGCGATGTCGAACCCCACCACCCCGGCGTCCTTCAGGGCCACGGAAACCTCCGCGATCTCCTCGGAGAGGGCCGGGTCGAAGTGCCGCAGGCTGCAGTGGATGATCGCCGTGCGCACCCCGAATTCCCGCTCCCCTCGCAGCAACCCGCGCCGCTCGGCCCGGGTCACCTCCGCCAGGGTAAGACCCGCGTGCCGGCTGAGCGCGGGACAGTAGCGAACCTCCAGGTACCGGACGCCGTCGGCCGCCGCGTCGGCCACCATCTCGTAGGCCACCCGCTCAAGGGCTTCGGGCGTCTGCAGCACCGCCACCGTCAGCGCAAAGCGCGCGAGGTAATCTTCCAGGTTCCGTGCGTCATCCACCCGCATGTGGCGGCGGAGCGCCTCGGCCCCGGTGCAGGGGAGGGGCACGCCCGCCGTCCCGGCGAGGTCCAGCAGGGTCTGCGGGCGAAGGGAGCCGTCGAGATGCACGTGCAGCTCCGCCTTGGGCAGCCGGCGGAAGCGGTCAGCCACCGCCATCGGCCTGTTCCATCGGCCCCCGGCGGCTGGCCCGCGCCACCCGGATGATCGCGCCGGCGGTCAGCGGGTCGCCGAGCCCGACCGGAAGCCCGCGCGCGTCGGTCAGCGTGGCTTCCTCCGCCTCACAGCTCGCGAGCAGGCCGGGCTCGGCGAGGCGGATCGCATCCGCGACCGTGGAGCCGGCGGGCAGCTGCACCGGGTGGGAGTTGACGAACACCGGCAGATCGCCGGCCATCAGCGGGACGGGATCAGGCGGCGGTCCTCCGGTGGCGTCACGGGCTGGGGCAGCACCCGCAGGAACTCGGCGAGCGCCTGAGCCGGGCGCAGATCGCTCCGGGTGACCGCCCATCGGCTCAGCAGGCCGGGGGTGGCGCAGCCCTGCGCCGGGCGGCAACGCGAGTCACCGAGGCTGAAGCTGGTATCGCCTTCAATCAGAGCCCCGCTCAGCGCCAGCAGGTAGGTCGCCCGCCGGTCGATCTCTTTCCCGGAATTCAGGCGCACCCGGCGCAGCCGGTCGTACTCCCGCCGGCCGGGATCGAACTCGGCCCGGAGCCCGGCGACCTCGCAGCACGACGCCGACCCGGCCACGGCATGCTCCAGCACCTCGAGCAATTCCTCGCCGGTCAGACGGATGCCATACAGCCGCTCTGCTCCGGGCGCCGCCTGGGCCACCGCCGACCCTGGCGCGCCGCCGGCGGGGAGCCGGATGGCGGCTTCACTGACGGCCACCACCGCCACGTCGGCGCGAAGGGCATGTCGATAGGCATCGGCCAGGAGCCGCGGCAGGCTGCGGCCGGCGCCGGGCTCGGCGGGGAGGCGGAGCGTGGCCACCGGCGCCCGCGCCAGGCTGTCGACCCGCTGCCGGGCCCGCTCCGCCGTGTCGGCGAAGGCGTGGGACGGTTCTGGCGCGGGCCGGGGCGGGAGGATCACCGGGGCGAGCGCAGGAGCAGCCACGGCGACCGCCCCGGTCGTGTCCCGCACGAACAAGGCCCGCGCCCGCTGCTGGTAGTCTGGGGGGGTCAGTTGCCAGGCGGGGAGCCCGAAATCCGCCGGATGGAGCTGGCCGCGGCGGCGGATCTCGGCCACGATGAGGTCGCGGATATTCTCGTCCTGGTCGTACACCACCGGCGCCCCGGCCAGCATCGTGAAATTCCCGCCCCCCTGCTGCCGGAAGTCGCTCAGCGCCACGGTCAGGCTGTCGCCCGGCTGCACCGGTCGGCCACGCACCTCGAGCCGGGTCACCCGCTGGCCGGCAGGGCGGCTCAAGTCGATGGTGTAGGCCGCCCCGCCCAGCAGATCGAAGTCGTAACCGGGCACGAAACGGTTGATGGCCACGGCGCCGACGCTGTCCACATAGAAGTACCGGGCGCTCTGCTCCAGCCACTGTGCCACCGCGGCCCCGCTGAGCCGCACCGCTCGCAGCCGGTTTTCAAAGGGATAGAACCGGAATGCCTCTCCCATGGTGATCTCACCGGGATCGAACCCGCCCCGAAGATCGAAGACCGGGGCCATGGAAAGATCCGCCCCGGTGGTGCGCCGCTGCAGGTCGTTCAAGAAGCGGAGCAGGGGGGTGTCCTGCACCCGGGCGGCGCTGGCCGGCATCGCCGCCCCGGCTTCTCCCAGGACACGGGATGCCCAGGTGACCGTCGCCGCGTGGGGATCGGCGAGCCGCCGCACCAGTCGTGGATTCGGCTCGGTATTCCCGACCGGGATGGTCGACGCCGACACCCGCACCAGCCTGAGCACGCCGGCCTCGTCCACCAGGGAAAGGTGCACCACCGCCAGGCCCTGAGCCCGCGGCCCCGGCTGGACGAAGTGCACGCCGCCGATGACCGTGTCGGTGATTTCGGCATGCGAGTGCCCCACGACCACCACATCCGGCCGGTCAGGACCGGCGGCCAGGGTGGCGGCAACGTTCTCGCCGCCGATCCCGGTGGTGTCGTAGGAGGAACGGCCATCGAGCCCGCTGTGGGAAAGCACGATCGACACGTCGGCGGAGCGGCGCATCTCCCGCAGCACCGCCGGGGCAGCCCCCTCGATTCTGGCGATCCTGACTTCGCCGCGGAACCGGTCGCGGTGCCAGACCATCGCGCCGGGGGTGGTGAATCCCGTCACGGCCACCCGGACGCCGTTGCGCTGCAGGACCACGAAGGGCGGGAGGGCGAGGGTATCCCCGGGGAGGAGTCGCAGATTGCCGCTGACCCATGGGAAGGTCGCGGAGGAGAGAGCCCGGCGAAACCGGTCCAGGCCGAAGTCGAATTCGTGGTTGCCGGGGGTGGCCACATCATAGCCGACGGTGTTCATCGCGTCCACGACCGGGTGTGGATCGCGCCAGGCCTCGCCACCGAAATAGGCCGCGAACAGGCTGCCCTGCAGGGCATCCCCCGCGTCCACCAGGATGACTTGCCCCGGATAGCGGTCGCGGAGTGAGTCGATGATCGTCGCGGCCCGCACCAGGCCATCGCGGGCCGGGACGTTCTGCACATAATCCCAGGCGGTCACGTGACCATGGAGATCGGTGCTGGCCACAAGCACCAGGCGGACGGTGTCCGCCGGAGTGGTCAGCAACGCCGCGACGAGCGCCAGGGTGAGCATGCGGCAATATCCGGGCGGGGGGGGAGGGGGCGCAATGTCGGGTATCACAACCCGGTATCAAACGCCCGCGGCCCCTTGCACCAAAGGGTCCGCGGGTGTATTCGTCTTGCCGCATATGTCAGCCGACGCCCACGCCACCCTTGACCTGCTCACGGCCCTGGCCGAGCCGACCCGGCTTCGGATCGTCAACTGCCTGCGTGCGGCACCGCTGTTCGTGTCCGACCTGCAGGCGTTGCTGGAGATCCCCCAGCCCACCGTCTCCCGGCACCTCAAGGTGCTCCGGGATCAGGGCGTGGTCCGCGATACGCCGATCGGGCAGTTCGTGCTCTACCGGTTGCGCCGGGTGTCCGCGCCGGAGCAGCGGATCCTGAGCGCCGTACTGGAATCCGTGCTCCAGGATTCGGCGCTGCGTGCCGAGCGAACCAGCGCCATACAGCGCAGCCGGCACCACGCCCAGACCCGCACCGAGACCGACCTCGAAGGACGTCCCGCATGAGCCACCGTGTCCTCGTCGTGGATGACGAACCGGATATCACCGCCCTGGTCGCCTATCACCTGGCGAAGGCCGGGTACCGCGTCTCGACGGCGGCCAACGGGCCCGATGCCCTGAAGTCCGCCCGCGAAGAACGGCCGGACATCGTGATCCTCGACGTGATGCTGCCGGGCGCCTCGGGCTACGACGTCCTGGCCGAGCTGCGACGCCACGATGAAACCCGGGAGGTCGGCGTCATCCTGCTCACGGCCCGGCGCGACGAACCGGACCGGATCCGGGGCCTCTCGCTTGGCGCGGACGATTACCTCACCAAGCCGTTCTCCCCCGCTGAGCTGGCCCTCCGCGTCAGTGCCCTGCTCCGCCGGCTGGCCGCGCCATCGGTGGCGAGCGGCTCGACCCTCGCGGCGGGTCCGATCGCCATTGACCGCTCCGCCCACCGGGTCACCGTGGACGAGAAGGAGATCGAACTCACCGCCACCGAGTACAAGCTGCTGCTGACCCTGGTCGAGCGACGCGGCCGGGTGCAGACCCGGCCACAGCTGCTGGAGACCGTCTGGGAGGCGCAGCCGGACATCCAGACCCGTACGGTGGACATGCACGTGCAGCGGCTGCGCACCAAGCTCGGGGATGCCGGCCAGCTGATCGAGACGGCGCGGGGCTTCGGCTACCGGTTTCGGGCCGCGGACCGAGGGGCACGCCGGGTATGAACTTCGCCGGCCGGCTGATTGTGGGGTCCATCCTGATTACCACGGCAGCGATCGCCGCCCATGTGATCGGGGTGGACGCCACGCTGCGGCAGGGGCTGGAGGAGGACGTGCGGGTACAACTGGAGCGGGAGGCCCGGCTGATCGCGGCGGCCCTGCCAGCCGACTCGCTGCGGTGGCAGGGCTCCGTGGTGGATCTGGCCGCTCGGACCGGCCATCGGGTCACCCTGATCGACCGGACCGGTCGGGTCCGGGCGGAGAGCGCCGAACCGGCCGAAACGGTGCCCCGGCTGGAGAACCACGCCGGCCGGCCCGAGGTGAAGGCCGCCCTCGCCGGGCAGATCGGTTGGGACCGGCGGACCAGCGCCACCGTGGGACGGCCGCTCATGTACGTCGCGATCCCGGCCGCCTTTGGGGCGGTCCGGGTCGCCGCCTCGCTGGAACAGGTGGAGTCGATTGTCGACGGGGCCCAGCGATCCATCTTCGGCGCGGCGCTGGTTGCGCTGGCCATCGCCGTCGCCTTGGCCACCATCGCCGGCCGATCGATCGCCCGGCCGCTGACCCGCATCACCCTCGCCGCCCGGGAAATCGCCCAGGGCGTTCAGCCCCGGTTCCCCCGCTCCGGCATTCCCGATGTGGATGGGCTGGTCCGGGCCCTGCGAGACATGCACCAGCAGCTGGAGCAGCGATTCGCCGAGCTGCGCCGGGAGCGGGCCGAGAGCGCCGCCCTGGTGGAGGCGATGATCGAAGGGGTCATCGCCGCCGATGACCGGGGGACCATCGTCACGGCCAATCAGGCGGCTCGCCGGCTGCTCGGCTACGAGGAGGAGGAGCCGCTGCCGGCGCTGAGCCAGCTGTTCCGGGCCAAGGCGGCCCGGGAGCTGGTGGATTCGGTGCTGGCAGGAGGCGCGGCGGTCGAACAGCGGGAACTGGACCTGGACGGCTCCACCGTCCTCATTTCGGGCCGCTCCCTGCCCCATGGCGGCGCCCTGCTGGTCCTGCATGACGTCACCGCACTCCGCCGCCTCGAGACGGTGCGCCGCGACTTCGTGGCCAACGTGTCCCATGAACTCAAGACGCCGCTGACGTCCATCTCGGGGTACGCCGAGACCCTGGTCCACGAAACGGCCGACCCCGAGACCACCCGCAGGTTCCTGGAAGTCATCTTGGGCAACGCCCGACGCATGCAGCGCCTGGTGGATGGGCTGCTCGATCTCTCCCGCATCGAGTCGGGGGGCTGGCGCCCCGAGCCGGAGACGCTCGACGCGGGCCCGGTGGCCCGGGAAGTCTGGTCGCTGCTCAGCGCCCGGGCCGAGGAACGGCAGGTGCAGTTCGACACCAGCATCGGCAAGGGTGCGGAGCAGGTGCGGGCCGACCCCGACGCCCTTCGCCAGGTGCTCAGCAATCTGCTCGACAACGCGCTGCGGCACAGCACCTCCGGCGGCCGGATCACCATGCACACCCGGCGGGACGACGGGGGGGTGGTGATCGGGGTCAGCGACACCGGCAGCGGCATCACCCGCGAGCACCTGCCGCGCATCTTTGAGCGCTTCTACCGCGCCGACCCGGCCCGCTCCCGGGATGACGGTGGCACCGGCCTCGGGCTGGCGATCGTCAAGCACCTGGTGGAGGCCCACGGCGGCAGCGCCAGCGCCAGGAGCGAGGTCGGGCGTGGCACCGAGATCTCCTGCTGGTTCCCCGATGGCGCGCCGGAGGGCCTTACCCAATCGTGACGCCAGCCGCGCCGGGCCGTGACCTCTGCCCGCGATCGTTGCAGGGAATCGGACGAGGAGCACCGGTTTGCGCGCGATGCTGCACCAACTCACCCGGCACGACGAACGGCTGCTGGGCATGTTCGCGGGGCATGACGCTCCCGCGTGGCTGGACCGGGGATTCCGGCTGCTGACCCATTTCGGCGGCGCCAGCTGCACCTCGGCCGCCTGCATCACCCTCCTCGCGCTCCCGTCGACCCGCCGCCTCGGGCTGGTGGCCACCCTGGCCAATCTCGGGTCGCATCTGGTGGTGCAGCTGCTGAAGCGGTCCGTGGTACGGCCGCGACCCTCGCGCCACCAGCCGCACCTGACCGCCCGCATCCACCTGCCTGACGAGTTTTCCTTCCCTTCAGGCCACGCCTGCGCCAGCGTGGCCGTCGCCACGGCGGTGCTGCTGGCCGCCCCGCTGGCCGGTGTGCCCGCCCTGGTGATCGCGCTCCTGGTGGGCACCTCCCGCGTGTACCTCCGGGTGCACTACCCCACCGATGTGGTGGTGGGCCAGCTGCTGGGCGCCGGCATGGCGCTGGGCCTCCATTGGAGCCTGGCATAGGCCTCCTCGAGCGCCGCCAGCTCCCGCGCCCAGTCGCGGCCCACGGCGAACCCGCGCGCCGCCTCCCGCATCGCCCGGCGCTGGATGGGATCCTCCACCAGCGCCACGATCGCCCCCGCGAACCCGATCGCGTTCCCCGGCTCGACCAGGAACCCGGTCAGCCCATCCCGGAGATTCTCCGGTATCCCGCCGGCACGCGCCCCTACGACCGGAACTCCGGAGGCCAGGGCCTCGAGCGTGACCAGCCCGCAGGTCTCCGTCGGCGAGGGAAAGACGAAGATGTCCGAATCGGCATACAAATCCGCCAGGGTGCCCCGGTCGAGAAATCCGAGGTGCCGGGCGAAGGGCAGCGCCGCCCGCACCTCCGCCGCCCGGGGCCCGTCGCCCGCCACACAGAAGGCGGCCGCCTCGCCCAGGCGGCCGTGGGCGGACTGGAACGAGGCCACCAGTGTCGCGACGTCCTTCTCGACCGCCAGCCGGCCCACGTGAAGCACGAGAACCCGGCCAGCGGCGCCCAGCTCCCCGCGGCGCGCTTCGGACCGGCGCTCGGGATGGAACCACCGCGCGTCTACCCCCCGCCCCCACACCACGGCGTGGGGCACGCCGAGCGCGAGCAGCTCGTCACGGGTCTGGTCGCTGGGCGTCTGAGTCAGGGCCGCCGCGGCGTGGAACCACCGCAACCATGCCCGGGTCGGTGCGACGGCGGCCCGGCCGAAGTACCGCTCGGCGTAGCGCGGAAAGTCGGTGTGGAACGACGTCGCCAGGGGCAGGCGGGCCTGCTTCGCGTACTGGCGCCCGAACAGCCCGATCGGCCCTTCGGTGATCGAGTGAATCACATCCGGCGCGAAGGTGTCAGCCATGAGCCCGAGACCCCGGCCCCAAGGCCAGGACAGGCGCACCTGGCCGTATCCCGGACAGGGCACGGCGGCCAGCCGGTGCACCTGGTGCTCATCGGTGGTCAGTGTTCCGTAGGACGGGGCGATCACGGCGACCTCATGCCCACGGCGCCGCAGGCCGTTGCGCATGACCGCCAGGACGGTGGTCACGCCGTTGACTTCCGGCAGGAACGTGTCGGTGCAGAGAAGAACTCGCATGGAGGCATCCTCGCGGGACGCCGTCGCGGTTCCACCACGCCGAAGTCACGATTGCACGACGGCCGCCGGGCAACCCTCCGCGCTGTGCCTTGTCCGGAACCACAGGCTCACCGGATGGTGACAGGCGAGCGGCATAGTTCCGTCACCCGTGACGCGGAGCGATTGTGACCGGCTGGTTCCAGAGGATTGTGCTGCTCATCGTGGATGGGCTTCGGCCCGACACCGTCACCCCGGCGCAGATGCCGGCGCTGACAGACCTGATGGCGCGGGGCTGGCAGGCCCGGAGCGCGACCACGGTGCGGCCCAGCATCACGGTCGCGGCGCTGGCATCGCTCGCCAGCGGAGTGGAACCTGTGGACCACGGCCTCACCGCCCCGCGGCTTCCCGGACTCCGTCACCTCCGCGACCTGCGGCTGCTGCCCCAGGAGCTGCGGCGGCTGGGGGTGGCTACGACCGTGATTCTTCCCGCGCTCGGCCCGGGCGCCCGGTGGATCTCCGGGGCGCTGCTGCGCCTGGGCGGCGTCAGTCGTCTCCGCACCGCTCCTGCCTCCCCCGTGCGGCTCCTGGATGCGGCCCTGACCCAGCTCGCAGGGAACGCGGGGCCGGAGTTGGTCGTTGTCTACCTCAACGACGCCGACCTGGCGGGACACACCTGGGGCTGGATGTCCCCAGCGTACCTCCGGGCCGCGAGCGCAATCGACCGCGCGCTGGAGCCGCTCGGCGGCTGGGCGACGGACCCCGAGACGCTTCTGATCATCACGGCCGACCACGGGGGCGGCGGGGTGCTCCCGACGGACCACGACGCCCCGCACCCCCTCAACGACGGAATCCCGCTGGCGATGGTGAGTGGACGCATCGCGGCGGGCCTGGTGGGGGAGGCGCTGGTCCGGCTGCTGGATATCCCCCCGACGGTGCTGCACGGCTTCGGCGGCACGGCACCCCCGCAGTATGCGGGACGGGTGATTCACGAAGCCTTCACAACGGAGTACGCATGGGAAGCAAGCTGAGCAGGCACCCGATGCCGGGGGCTCAAGGAAAGGAAGCTGGCGGCGGGCGGCTCGGGCTGCCGCTGGGGGCCGGACTATCCCATCCCACCCCGTTCCTGTTTCCCGGGGGTGAGGACGACATCTTCCGCGACCCGTTCGGAGACTTCGTCCCCAGCGGCCGGTAGCGCGGGTCGGCCAAGTTGGCCGAACGGCGGTGCGTTACGTTTTCGTTACAGCGTGTGATGACGTTCGTGACTCGGTGAGTGCTTCGTTGCCTCGCGTTATTCAGGCAACCAATCCGTCACGAGGACATCACATGCCCCGCAAGCTTCGCCTGCTCCTTCCCCTGACGGCCGTGCTCCTGCTGGCAGGAGCTCCGGTCCTCTCCGCCCAGACCAGCTATCCCAACGTGAAGCTGTCCGGGCGCCTGCAGGAGCAGTTTTACTACTTCGGCAACGAGGCGTACGCCGGCAGCACCGGACCGAAGAGCAATTTCTTCACCCGCCGCGCCCGCATCGAAGCCAAGGGGCAGATCAACGAATACATCAGCGTCTTCATCCAGCCCTCGTTTGAAGGCGGCCGGGCGGTCTCAGGGAGCAACAGCTGCAGTCCGGTGGTGGTGGCCGGTCCCCTGCCCGACACCGTGTCGGTCAGCTGCTCCTTCAGCGGTAGCGGCGGCGTGCGGCTCCGGGATGCCTGGATTGATGTCCGGCTGACCAAGCCCGAGACCCGGACGGCGTTGATCGTGCGGGCGGGCCAGGAGAAGCGGCCCTTCAGCCGCTACGAGCTCCTCTCCTCCAACAACCTCCCGTCCATCGAGCGGGGTGGTGGAAAGGGCCTGATCGCCTCCCAGAGCAACGACCTGTTCGGCAGCGCCGGCTTCCTGTCGCATGACGTAGGCGCGCATGCCCGCATCGAGCACAAGCTTGATGCGACCGGCCGCCTGGTGGTGCTGACGGCCGGCGTCTACAACGGCCGCGGTGAAAGCGTCAACGACAACAACAACGCCAAATCGTTCGGGTTCCGGGCCAGCGCCGACGTCTACCGCCACCTCAGCCTTGGCGGCTCGGTCTTCTCCCACGACCAGATCCTCGGCGCCGATTCCGCCTTCCGCAACACCGCCTGGGGCGTGGACGCCCAGTGGGGCAAGGTGGGCGACCCGGGCCTGTTCGCGCTGGCGGAGTACCTGAGCGGCGAGCGGCCGGTGGTCGGCACGCCTCGGATGACCGGATTCCAGGCCCTCGCGGCCTACAACATCCGGATGCAGAGCCCCACCAGCTGGCTCTACGCCATCGAGCCCTCGGTCCGGGTGGACATCAGCGACCCGGACACCGACGTGAGCGACAACGGTTCCACCCTCATCACCGCGACCCTCGGCTTCTACGCTTCCAGCCGGGCCCAGTTCCGGGTCGGCTTCGAGAGCCAGAGCTTCCAGGCTTCCGGCGCCAAGAGCATCACCGGTGTGCGCTCGGCCCTGACGGTGAACTTCTAGGGCGTGACCGGTTCGTGACACAAGACACCTGAGTCCGTGACCCGCCATGGGTTCCTTTCGGCCGAGCCCGATACCGGGTTCGGCCGTCTGTCATGATCAAGGAGATATGCCATGACCGTTCGTCCGCTGTCTGTTCGCCTGGGTGCGCTAGCCGTGCTGGTGGCCGCGGTCACGAGCCCGGTCGCCGCCCAGAAGCTCACCGGCGCCGGCGCCACGTTTCCCAACCCGGTCTATACCAAGTGGTTTGACGCCTACAACAAGAAGACCGGCATCCAGATCAACTACCAGTCCATCGGCTCGGGCGGCGGCATCCGCCAGTTCACCGAGGGCACGGTGGACTTCGGGGCCACCGACGGCCCGATGAGCGCGGATCAGATCCAGGCCGTCAGCGGGAACGTGGTGCACATCCCCACGGTGATCGGCGCCGTTGTCCTGACCTACAACCTGCCCTCGCTCGGCCAGACCAAGCTCCGGCTCGACGGCCAGACCGTGGTGGACATGTTCATGGGCCGGATCACCAAGTGGAACGACCAGCGCATCGCCGCGCTCAACCCCGGCGTGACCCTGCCCAAGCTGGACCTGATCATCGTGCACCGCTCCGACGGGTCGGGGACGACCTACGTCTTCACCGACTACCTCACCAAGGTCTCCCGGGAGTGGAAGGACAAGGTGGGCTTCGCCACCTCGGTGAACTGGCCAGTGGGCCTCGGCGGCAAGGGCAACGAAGGTGTGACCCAGCAGATCAAGCAGGTCGAAGGCGCGGTCGGCTACGTGGAGCTGATCTACGCAGTGGCCAACAACATCCCCTTTGCGCTGCTCAAGAACAGCGCCGGCAACTTCGTGGAGCCGTCGCTGGAGTCGGCCTCCGCCGCGGCGGCAGGCGCCAAGCTCAAGGCGGACACCGATTTCCGGGTGTCGATCACCAACGCCCAGGGCGACAAGGTCTACCCCATCACCTCATTCACCTGGCTCCTCGTCCGGCTGGACACCAAGGAGCCCGAGAAGGCCAAGCTGGTGCGCGACTTTCTCACCTGGATGATCACCGATGAGGCCCAGGCGATGGCGGTGGAGCTCAAGTACGCCCCGCTGCCAGCAGACGTCCGCGGGCTGGTGGCCAATCGTATCAAGACCCTGAAGGGTGCCGGCAAGCCGATTGCAATGAACTAGGGCGATTGGGCGATTCGAAGGGGAGGAGGCCTCGGACCGGTACCGGGGCCTCTTTTCTTGACCTGCTGCAGGCCCGACCGTTCCGGCGGACGGATCGGAGGCCCCAGTGCCCAAATGTCCCCTCAATCCTGAGTCACGTGACACATCCGTTACACTCCCGTGACCAAGTGAGGGGCTGGGGCCGGTAGTCTCTCCCTCATGTCAACGGCCATCACCCCGGAGCCCGATACCGTCGAGCCGGCCACGGTCCTGGACCTGTCCGGCTCGCGGACTGCGGACCGGCTCTTCAAGGGCGGGCTGACCCTCGCCGCCCTGGTGATCCCGGCCCTCATGGGCCTCCTAGTCTATGAGCTGTACCTGGGCTCGGAACTGGCCATCGAGCGGTACGGCCTGGGGTTCGTCACCGGGAGTTCGTGGGATCCGGTAGCCGAGAGCTTCGGTGCGCTGCCCCTCATATTCGGCACCCTGCTGTCCTCGGCCATTGCCCTGGTCATCGCGGTCCCGCTCTCGCTCGGCGTGGCCATCTACATCACCGAGTTCGCGCCGAGGGTGCTCCGCCAGCCGATCGCCTTCATTATCGAGCTGCTTGCGGCTATTCCGAGCGTGGTCTACGGGCTCTGGGGCATCTTCGTCCTGATGCCGATCCTGCAGAAGCAGTTCTTTCCCTTTCTGCGGGACAGCCTCGGCTTTCTCCCGTTCTTCACCGGGCCCATTTATGGGCCGTCGATGCTCGCGGCCAGCATGATTCTTTCCATCATGATCATGCCGTTCATTATGTCGGTGGCCCGGGAGGTGCTGCTTGCGGTACCGAGCAGCCAGCGGGAGGCCGCGCTGGCGCTGGGCGCGACCCGGTGGGAGGCGGTCATCTCGGCGGTCGTCCCGTACGCGCGCTCGGGCATCATCGGCGCGATCATCCTCGGGCTGGGCCGGGCGCTCGGGGAGACGATGGCGGTCACCATGCTGATCGGCAACCGGCATGAGATCTCGGCGTCGCTGTTCGCGCCCGGGTACACCATGGCGGCGGTGATCGCCAACGAGTTCTCCGAGGCGGCCACCGACATCCACTTCGCGGCGCTCACCTACGTGGCGCTGGTGCTCTTTGTCGTCACGGTCCTGGTGAATGCCGGCGCCCGGCTGCTGATCTGGCGGGTGGCGCGCGGGGCCGCCATCGGGAGCAAGGCGCTGTGAACCGGCGGGTGCTGCGGCGGCTGGTCAGCAACATGATGGTCGGGCTCATGGTCCTGGCCGTGGTGCTGGCCGTCCTGCCGCTGCTGCTGATCCTGGCCAACCTCATCATCAAGGGCGCGGGGAGCCTGTCGTTGGCGTTCTTCACCCGGATGCCGGTGCCCGCGGGCGAGACCGGCGGCGGGGTGCTGCATGCCATCGTGGGCACCCTGACCATCGTGGGACTGGCAAGCCTCATCGGCCTTCCGGTGGGGGTGAGCGCCGGGATGTACTGCGCCGAGTATCCCGGCACCCGGCTGGCCAAGACCACGCGGTTCCTGGCGGACGTGATGAACGGGACGCCGTCGATCGTGGTAGGCGTCTTTGCGTGGACCCTCATCGTGGCGCGGCAGAAGCACTTCTCCGCCTTGGCTGGCAGCTGCGCCCTGGCCATGCTCATGGTCCCCATGGTGATGCGGACCACGGAGGAGCTGATCAAGCTGGTCCCCCACTCGCTGCGCGAGGCCGCCCTGGCGCTGGGCTACCCCCGCTGGCGCACCAGCCTGAGCATTGTGGTGCGCACCGCCTTTCCCGGCATCGTGACCGGGAGCCTGCTGGCGGTGGCGCGGGTGGCCGGCGAGACGGCGCCGCTCCTGTTCACCGCCCTGGGGAGCCAGTACCTGAGCTTCCACGTGAACGAACCGATGGCGGCGCTGCCGCTGACGGTGTACACCTATGCGATCGGACCGTACGAGGAGTGGCACCGCTACGCCTGGGCCACCGCGCTGGTGCTGATCATGGTGGTCTTCATCCTCAGCGTGGCGGCCCGGCTGGCCACCCGGCGGAAGTTCTCTACCCATGGCTGAGGCCGTCCATCGCCTGGCGACCGACCGGCTCACCGCCATGTACGGCAAGTTCACGGCGGTGAAGGATGTGTCGATCGGGTTCCAGGCCAACACGGTCAACGCCCTGATCGGCCCGTCCGGGTGCGGCAAGAGCACCTTTCTCCGCACCCTCAACCGGATGCATGAGTTGTCGGAGGGTGGCTGGATCACCGGGCGGGTGCTGCTGGATGGGGAGGACGTCTACGCGGCGCGGGTGAGCCCGATGCAGCTCCGCCGCCGGATCGGCATGGTGTTCCAGAAACCGACCCCGTTCCCCACGATGTCCATCTTCGACAACGTGGCGGCGGGCCTGCGGATCAACGGGCGGCTGCCCAAGGGAGAGCTGGATGAGGTGGTGGAGCGTTCGCTGCGCCAGGCGGCCCTGTGGGAGGAGGTCAAGGACCGCCTTCGGACCAGCGCCATCGCCCTGTCGGGCGGGCAGCAGCAGCGGTTGTGCATCGCCCGCACGGTGGCGCCCCGGCCCGAGGTGATCCTGCTGGATGAGCCGACGGCATCACTGGATCCGTCAGGGACCCAGCGGATCGAGGAGCTGATGTTCGAGCTGAAGCACCACTTCACGATCGTGATCGTGACCCACAACATGCAGCAGGCGGCCCGGGTGAGCGACACGACCAGTTTCTTCTATCTGGGGGCGATGGTGGAGACCGGGCCGACCCGGCAGATCTTCACCGCGCCGAAGCAGGAACAGACCGAAGCCTACATCACGGGACGGTTCGGATGACCCTGACCTCAACGCCCAAGCCCGCGTCCCCGCCGCCGGCGCTGCCGCTGCTGCGGACCACGCTGGCGCCGAAGTCGGCCTCCCGGGAGCCACGGGGGGCACAATCGGTCGCCATCGAGGCGCGCGACTACCGCTTCGCCTACGGCCCCGGCGAGATGGTCCTCAAGGGGATCAACCTCGAGATCCCCCGCCGGGCGGTGACGGCGATCATCGGGCCCTCGGGCTGCGGCAAGAGCACCTTCCTGCGCTCGATCAACCGGATGCACGACCTCATCCCCAGCCATCGCCATGAGGGAGACATCCTCCTGGACGGGGTGTCGGTCTTCGCCCGGGCGACCGACCTCGTCACCCTCCGGACCCGGGTCGGGATGGTGTTCCAGCGCCCCAATCCGTTCCCGAAGTCCATTTATGACAATGTGGCGTACGGCCCGGCGCTCAACCGCCTGGTGCCCTCGCGCGACCTGCCCGACGTGGTGGAACGCTGTCTCCGCAAGGCCGCCCTCTGGGACGAGGTGCAGGACCGGCTGGACCAGCCGGGCACCGGGCTCTCCGGCGGGCAGCAGCAGCGGCTGTGCATCGCCCGGGCGCTGGGGAACCAGCCCGAGGTGCTGCTGATGGACGAGCCCTGCTCGGCGCTGGACCCGATCGCCACCCAGAAGGTGGAGGAGCTGATCGTCGAGCTGAAGCGGGACTACACGATTGTCATTGTCACGCATAACATGCAGCAGGCCGCCCGGGTGAGCGATTACACCGCGTTCCTCGACCGCGGAGAGCTGATCGAGTTCGGCGAGACCGAGCGCGTTTTCACGACCCCGGCCAGCGACCGCACCGAGGCGTACATCACAGGGAGATTCGGATGAGCTTCGACTTGCACCGGCATTTTCACGACGACCTGAACGACGTCAAGGTCCGCCTGCTGACCATGTCAGGCGAAGCCGAAGCGGCGCTGGGACTCGCGGTGGAGGCGCTGCTGGAACGTGACGTCGGCAAGGCCCAGAGCGTCATTACCGGCGACCGGGTGATCGACACCATGGAGATGGAGGTCGAGGAGACCTGCATCAACCTGCTGGCGCTGCAGCAGCCCATGGCCCGCGACCTGCGGATGCTCACCTCCGCGCTCAAGATCGCCAACGACCTCGAGCGGGTCGGCGATCACGCCGTCAACATCGCGCAGTCGGCGGAGCGGCTGGCCCAGGCGCGGCCCATCACCCCGGAGCCCGAAATCGTGGAGATGGCGCGGCTCGCCCGCGACATGCTCTCCGACGCGCTGGAGGCGTTCATTCGGGGCGACGCCGCCGCCGCCCGCGAGATCTGCCTGCGGGACGACAAGGTGGACACCTTGCACCGGTCGGTGTTCCGCATTCTCTTGACGCACATGATGGAAGACCCCCACATGATCGGCGCCGGCATGGAGCTGTTCCTGGTCAGCCGGAACCTCGAGCGGGTGGCGGACCTGGCCACCAACGTGGCGGAGGACGTGGTCTTCCTGGTGGAAGGAAAATCCATCAAGCACCACGCCGAGGACCGCGGCGAGCCGCGTGCCTCGGGCGCCCCACGGAGCCCGTCGCTCACATGACCGTCGTCCCGCTCCCGGAGCGACGCGAACGCCTCGCCGCGGTGGACGTTGGGTCCAACTCGATCCGGCTCCTGGTGGCCGAGTACGGGCGAGACTCCGGCCTGACGGTCATTGACGAGGTGAAGGAACAGCCCCGGCTGGCCACCGGCGTGGCCCAGACCGGCCGGCTCGACTCGGGGGCGATGGACCGCGCCATCGAGGGGCTGACCCGGATGAAGGGCGTCTGCGAACGGCGGGGCGTCACCCGCATCGCCGCCGTGGCCACGGCGGCGGTCCGTGAGGCGACCAACGGCCCCGACTTCGTCCGCCGGGTGCGGGAAGCCACCGGGCTCAACCTCCGGGTCATCGACGCGGAGCAGGAGGCCCAGCTCTCCTACCGCTCCGTGGCGCACCACTTCCCGCTGGAAGGGGGCCGGACCGTGGTGGCCGACATCGGCGGCGGCAGCCTGGAGCTGATCGGCGCCATGGACGGGCTGATCGAGCACAGCGTCTCCCTGCCCTTCGGCGCGGTGCGCCTGACCGAGTTACATCTGGCCGGCCGGAACGATACCCGCGCCGCGGTCCGCAAGCTCCGGGAATACCTGCGGCGCCAGTTCCGCCGCAAGCTTCCCCTCCGTGACTGGAGCGCGCTCACCCTCATCGGCTCTGGCGGCTCCTTCACCAATCTGGGCCGCATGGCCGCCGCCCGGCGCGGTCTGCCAGCGTCGGATCCGGTGCACGGCACTGCCGTCACGGTCGGCGAGGTGGAACACCTGCTGGAGTGGCTGGCGGGAATGTCACCGGAGCGCCGCGCCGAGGTCCCGGGGCTGAGCCCGCTGCGCAGCGACATCATTCTCGCCGGCCTGGCGGTCACCGCCGAACTGCTCGAGCGGATTGATGGCCGGGAGGTGAAGGTCAGCGCCTTCGGGCTGCGGGAGGGTCTGTTGCTGGAAATGGCGGGCGCCAACGCCGCGCCCGCGGCGGTGGAGCCGCTCCGCCTGATCCGCGAGTTCGCCGAGCGCTGCCACTCCGACCGGCGGCACATCGAGCACGTGCGCCTGCTCGCCCTGAACCTGTTCGACCTGCTGGGCGACAAGCTCGATGCCGGTGAGGGCGAACGGGCCCTGCTGGAGTCGGCGGCGCTGCTCCACGACGTCGGTCAGCTGGTCAGCTACCGGCGGCATCACCGGCACAGCTACCAGCTCATCATGCACGGCGACCGGCTGCCCTTCTCCCCCCGCGAGCGGCAGCTGGTGGCGCTCATTGCCCGGTATCACCAGCGCACCGGCCCCAGGAAGCGGCACACCGAGTTCGCCGCGCTTCCCCGGGAGGAGCAGGTCATCGTCCGCCGCCTCTCCGCCATGCTCCGGGTCGCCGAGGGGCTGGACCGCGGGCACACCGCCATCGTGGAGAAGGTGACCATCGAGCTCTGCCCCACCCGGCTCACCCTGAAGGCGGTGCCGCGCTACGCCGGCGCGGACCTGTCGCTCGAGTGCTGGGGTGCGCAGGAGCTGGCCGACGTGCTGCAAAAGGTGATGGCACGCGAGGTCGTGATCGAGCCGGCGGACATGTCGGGGGCCGACGAGTCCGGTGCATCACCGGCCGAACCGCGCGCGCCTTAGTCCGCGAGCAGGTCTCCGATGGTGGGCGCGTCGGGCCCGATGATCCCTGTCCACCCCGCCGCCGCCGAACTCCCGATCCGGTCCGCCCCGGCCCGGAGCATGGCGATCGCGATCTCCGCGGTCCGGATCCCGCCGCTGGCCTTCACCCCGAGCATCGGCCCGACCGTTTGCCGCAACAGGGCCACCGCTTCAGGGGTGGCGCCTCCTGCGGGATGGAATCCGGTGGAGGTCTTCACCGCCCGGGCTCCCGCTTCCACGGCGGTGCGGGCTGCCAGCGTCACCTCCCGCGGCGTCAGGGCCGCAGTCTCGAGAATCACCTTGACCGCTCGTCCCTGCGCGGCATGCACCACCGCCTCGATCTCGTCTCCCACCTGATCCCAGCGGTCCGCCCGCGCGGAGCCGAGCGGAATTACCATGTCGATCTCGGCGGCCCCGTCGGCGACGGCGAGCCGGGTCTCGGCGGCCTTCTGGGTGAGGCCGCTGGCACCCAGCGGAAATCCCACCACGGTGACCACCCGCGGCGATGCGGCACCCAGCCGACGGTGTGCCACGCCCACCCACTGTCCGCTCACGCAGACGTGACCCAGCCCCAGCGCGATCGCCTCGTCGCACAGGCGGCCAATGTCGGCCTCGGTCGCCTCGGGGCGGAGCAGCGTATGGTCCACCAGCGCGCCGATGCCGTGACGCTCACCCAGCCGCGCCAGCCACGGGGGAAGCACGTTCGCCGTCATCGGAACCGGAGCCTCGCGGACTGCCGGTGCAGCGCGACCAGGGCCTCGTCACGGAACAGCGGCAGGAGCAGGATCCCCCCGAGGAACCCGCCGATGTGGGCCCAGAAGGCCACACCGCCCCCGTCCTGCGGCACGAACCCGCCGGCCAGCTGCAGCAGGAACCAGTAGCCCAGCATGAAGAAGGCCGGGATCTCGAGGAAGAAGATGAAAACGAAGGTGTGGATCCGGGCGCGGGGATAGAGCAGCACATAGGCGCCCATCACCCCGCCAATGGCCCCGGAGGCGCCGACCATCGGAACGGCGGACGATGGATTGGCGGCAACCTGGGCGGCCACCGCCGCCAGCCCGGCGAGGATGTAGAAGCCCAGGAACCGGCCCCGGCCCATGGCGTCCTCCACATTGTTCCCGAAGATGTGCAGGAACCACATGTTCCCCAGGAGATGCATCCAGCTGCCGTGCAGGAACATCGAGCTGAGCGGTGCCAGCCAGGACTGCCCCTCCACCACGACGCACGCCGCGCCCCGGCCGAGCGGGATCCGGAATCCCACCGGCAGGCGTTGCAGGAACTCGCCCGGAATCAGCCCCAACTCGCACACCGACCGGCTCAGTCCGGGCTCCCCGCCCATGCCCTGCACCAGCACCCACATCGCCACGTTGGCCGCGATCAACAGCCAGGTCACGACCGGGGTTCGGAGCGTCGGGTTGTCGTCGCGGATCGGGAACACGGCTCGGCTCGTTGAGTCAGGAGGTACAGAATACTAGTGGGGCGCGGAGGGGTGCAGGCACGTGCTGGTAGCTTCAGGCGCGATTATGGTTCGACGATTGGGCGATTGGGCGATTGGGCGATTGGGCGATTGGATCCAATGTGGGCAGG
>CAYUYF010000010.1:0-87989 GCA_964449145.1 uncultured Gemmatimonadaceae bacterium
TGCGTCTTTGCGGTTGAGTCCTTGTGGTTGTACTCGTCACCGCGAAGGCGCCAAGACGGGCAGCAACACTCGCCTGGCTATGTGGAGCGCAAAGACGCGATGCGATGTGACCCCTTCGCGTCTTCGCGGCCGTTCCCTTGCGTCTTTGCGGTTGAGTCTGTGGTTGTACCCGTCACCGCGAAGGCGCCATCACGCACTTCTATCACCTTCGCCACGCTCCCCGTTCCACTCCCGCAACGTCCGACAACGTTCCACCTGCAACGTCTCAGCGTCACAGACCGGGACGCCGCGCCTGACACGACCCGGCGCGTGTGCGCGCAGGCCGCATCACTCGTCTCCCGCTTGCCTTCCAGTCGCCATTGACGAGCGAAGTGAGCGAAGGACGCAGGGGCCTGTCGTCGGACGGACTGTCCATACCATGCTGTTCTACCAGTGAAGAGATGCACTGCGGGAAATGGGTGGATGGCGAGGTCGGCGGCAGGCTTCCCTGCGCGGGCCCGGCGATGGGGCCGGGGGTTCAGTCGGTCGTGTGCGGCGCGCGTGCTTCGAGCGCCAACTCGTAGTGCAGGAACACCTCGTCCCGGACCCAGCCCAGCGACTGGTACAGCCGCTGCGCCGGGGTGTTGCTGCGGGCGGTGGCCAGCTCCAGCCCGCACGCCCCGGTGGCCTCCGCATGGCTCCGCGCCGCCATCATGAGTGCCCGCGCCACGCCGTGACTCCTCCCCTCCGGCGCCACGAAGAGATCGTTGAGCAGCCAGAGCCGCCGGCACTGGGTGGAAGAGAAGATCGGGTACAGCTGCACGAACCCCAGCGCCCGTCCCCCGCGCTCCGCCAGGAACACGACCGAATCTCCCAGCGCCAGCCGCTCGCCCAGGAACGCCCGCGTCAGGCCGGCGTCGGGCGCCTGCTCGTAGAACACGCGGTAGCCCTCGAACAGCGGCACCAGGGTGTCGAGGTCCTGCAGGGTGGCGGGCCGGATGCTCAGGTCCATGGCGCGAAGCTCCCTTCGGCGGCCAGGGCGGCCAGGTCGGTACGGTAGCGCTCCAGGTAGCGGTCGCGGTCTCCCTCCCAGGGGACCGGCTCGCCCACGAAGACATCCACGAAGAACGGCACCAGCAGCGCGGTGCCCTTAGGGAGCGCCTTGCCCAGCCCGTGCATGAAGATCGGGATCACCGGCACCTCCGGCCGCCGCTCCGCCAGCCGGGCCAGCCCGCTCTTGAGCTGCTTGAGCCGCTCTGGCTCGCCCCGGGTGCCCTCAGGGAAGAAGATCAGAATCTCGCCCCGGTCCAGCGCCTCACACAGCGGCGCCAGCGGATCTTCCGCTACCCCCTCACGCTTTCGCCGGATCGGCAGGATGCCGATGATCCGGGTCGCGAACCAGGCCAGCAGCGGGTTGGACAGGAAGTAGTCCGCCGCCGCGATCGGCCGCACCCGGTCCAGCAGCGACAGCGGCACCAGGCTCATCAGGACCATCGTGTCCAGATGGCTGTTGTGGTTGGCCGCGAGAACCGCCGGCCCCGTGCGGGGCAGGCGGTCGCGATGCCGCACGTTGAGGCCCAGGATGATCAGGACCACGCCCCGGACCAGGAGCCCGAAGAAGAGGTAGCGGAGGAGGCGGGTCATGGCACCGCGCTAGTAGTAGTAGAACCTCAGGAAATGGAAGAACAGCGGCGCCGTATACGTCAGGCTGTTGATCCGGTCCAGCACCCCGCCATGGCCCGCGATCATCGTGCCGGAGTCCTTGACCCCGATGTCCCGCTTCACCGCGCCTACGGTGGTGTCGCCGAGGAAGCCGCCGGCGCCGATCATCAGGCCCGCCGCCACGCTGTCCCACGGGGTCAGCGGAGTCAGGAGCGGGGCCAGCAGCACCGCCAGCAGGGTGGTGGTGAGGATACCGCCGACCAGCCCCTCGACGGTCTTGTTGGGACTCACCGTCGGCAGCACCTTGTGGCGCCCGAAGCTCTTCCCCCAGATGTACTGCGCCACGTCGTTGAGCTGGGTGAGCATCACCAGGTAGAGCACCAGCCCCGCGCCCCCGTCGGGTGGCAGCACCAGCAGGTAGGCCTGGTGACTGATGCTGAAGACCATCAGCATGAGCCCCCAGTGGAGCGTCCCCACCGCGCGGAGGAAATCCTTCGTCTCCCCGATCATCACCATCCGGGCCGAGACCAGCAGCAGGACCCACACCGGGATGAATACGATGAACATCCCGTACCACCCCTGGTACACCCACCAGTACTGCAGCGGGATGCTGAGATAGGCCCAGAAGAGCACTCGCCGGTCGGCCCGGCGGGTGGGGATCAGCGAGAGATACTCCTTGAGGGCCAGGAACGAGACCAGCGCGAAGAAGGCGATGGACAGCGCCCGGTCGATGGCGATGGCCACGGCGAAGATCGCCACCATGATCCACCACGACCGCACCCGCTGGGCCAGTTCCTCGTACTTCTCCGGCGGCCCCTTCCGCTGCAGCAGCCAGGTGGCCAGGCTCGCCAGCACCAGCCCGGCGAGGATCCCGGCGAAGACGAGTCCCACGGGAGAATCGAAGATGCGGGCGATCATGCACCGGCCTCCCCGAGCGCCCGGCGGGCGCGGTTGAGAATGGTCAGGGTGGCGAGCGCCGCGATGATGCCCAGGAACACGGTGGT
This sequence comes from uncultured Gemmatimonadaceae bacterium, assembly GCA_964449145.1. Lineage (GTDB taxonomy): Bacteria > Gemmatimonadota > Gemmatimonadetes > Gemmatimonadales > GWC2-71-9 > JADJOM01. The sequence continues at coordinate 2,646 of CAYUYF010000010.1, forward strand.
GAAGCGCCCCGGAGCGACCCCGAACGCCAGCAGCAGCGCCAGCAGCCCGAACCAGAACGCCCGGTCGCTCTTGCCCATGGGGCCGTCGTAGCGCCGGGTGGCGCCGATCTGGATCCCGACCACGCCGGTCATCTCCCCCAGGATCGCGAGGATCACGATCCCGACCACCAGCACCGGCGGCAATCCCGGGACCACGGCAAAGGGGGCATAGAGCGCCGTGTCGGAGACCACATCACCCAGCTCGTTGAGCACGGCGCCGAGGGCGGAGCGCTGGTTGTGCTCGCGGGCCAGCATCCCGTCCACCGCATTGAGCGCCATCCGGACGAACAGCGCGATCGGCACCGCCACCAGCGCCGCCCGGCTGGTGGGGAAGCGCCACAGCGTGGCCCCGACCGCCGCCGACATCAGCATCGCCGCCAGGGTGACCTGGTTGGCCGTGACGCCGGCGCGGGCGAGCGCTCCCACCAGCGGGCGGAGCAGCGCCTGGAATTTTGGCTTGAGCTCGTAGATGGACGGCATGCGCCTCCCGGTCAGCGCCTGTGGAACCAGCGGTGGATCATGGCCGGATCATCGCCGAAAAGTCCGCCGCCGCCAGCGCCGAGCGGGCCCGGTCGTTGATCCGGAACCGCGCGCGCTGCTCCTCGAGGGTTCCCGTGGAGTCGATCAGGCCCAGCCGGTGGATCATTTCGTCGCTGTAGCCGGGCAGCGCGATGCGCCAGCTGGCCGGGATGCGGTTCGGCACCAGCGCGTTGACGTGGCGGACCAGGTTCAGGGTGCAGTTGTTGGTCAGGGTGTTGTAGAACTCCGGCTGGCGGCCAAGCCGGTCGGCCCGGGCCAGGATCGCCAGCAGCACCCCCCGCAGGGTCTCCCGGTCCGCCCGCAGCGGATAGAGGAAGACGTCGTTGCCGTCGTACACCGCCCGCCGGCCGATGAGGTCCCGTTCATCTCCCAGCACGTACATGAGCTCGAACCGGCGCAGCATCCCCTTGACCACCCCGTAGTTCTCGCCCGCCTCCCGCCGGGCCTCGACCGAGACGGCAAGGTACTGGCCATCGTCGAAGCCGAAACTCACGAACCCGTGGGCGGGGGCGCGCCAGGTGGCAGAGAACGGCACCAGCACGTACCAGGCGCTCGACAGCCGGTCCAGGTCGTAGGTCCGGGCGTCCCAGGCCGGGGTGAAGTCGGTGGCGCTGGTCCAGCGGAAGTTGCGGACGCCCTCAATGTGGACCTGGCTCCCCGTGACGGTGATTCGGGGCAGCACCGCCTGGTCCGCCGACCAGGCCCGGTCGGTGGACGGCGTCGCCGCCAGCCACACCAGGCCCAGCACGAGTAGCAGGCCGGCAACAGCGTAGAGCACGCCGCGCCTACCCCTCACGGCACGCCGGATTCATGCAGCGCCTTGAAGCGGGAGAGAGCCTGGTGCGTCTGTTGCTTGATGGCACCACGGAAGAATGGCGACAGTCGGCGCCGGATGCCATGGAACTGGCAGTCGGTGCCGACCGGCGGGCGGGTGGCGCGGTTGCGTTTCTGGTGCGTCCGTGCGGAGACCGGTCCCGGCTGGCCCGGGGCTCCGCATACCCGCTCGGGACTCATTCCTGCCGCTTGCCGGGAACTGCAGCGCTGCCGGTGGCGTGCCAGACCTCCGCTCGGCCCCGGCCAGGAGGAACTCGAAGCGGAACTCCAGTGCCACACCCCGGGAGGTTGCCCCGCTAGCGGACGTGCCGGAAGGTGAGTCTCCGTACGGCGAGGGACATGGTGGACGGGTCAACGCCGAACCGACGGGCCAGCACCTTGATCTGGGTGCCTCGTTTGTGAAGCCGGCGCGCCAGCTTCACCTTGGCCTCGGTCAGCTTGGCCTGGGTATTCTCGCTGCCCTTGAGGTGCACCGCGCCGCCGTAGCGCTTGGGCTGCACGGTGGAGGAGAAACGGAAGCCGACCTTCTTGCGCGGCTTGGCGCGGGGCTTGGCCCGGCCGTTCTTGCCGCCGAGCGTCCTTGCCTGGGGCATGGGGTGGGTCCACGTGAGGGGGAACCTGCGACGGGGAACGGATCGTCGCCAAGATAGGTCCCGGCAGCCTCACGTCGCCAGCGTCCCTCGTCAGGCGCTCCTGACGCTCATCTGACGCTTTGCACCCGCGTGCGTCTGTCGTTCAGGCAGCTCAATTCGGCGGACCGGATCACGGCACGGTCAGGGTGTCGGGGCCGGCCAGCCGCTCCACGCCGCAGGCCCCCCGGCGGAAGACATACCCGACCTCCAGCCCCGTCGGGCCCCGCGTGAGGCCGACGGAGAGGCTGTCCCGGCTGGGAAGCAGCAGGTCGGCGTAGCTGTCGTCAATGAGGAAATAGTAGCCGGGGGACAACAGGGCCAGGGTACGATTCTGCAACGTATCCCCGGTGCGCACCAGCACGGGTGTGACAGTGGCGTCGCTGACGGGGGCGCCGGCCTGGTCCTGGACGTAGACCGTGTACATCCCGAAGACTGCCGCGCAGACGGTTCCCTCGTTCTGGCAGGCGGCCAGACCCAGGATGGCCAGCAGCGGAAGGAGTCGTCGCGGTCGGGGCATGAAGAATCGTGGCGGGAAACTCAACCGTCCAGGGTGGTGTCCTCGGGCGCCGCCTCGGCAGAGTCTTCGCTGCCCTCCGGCCGATTGGCGCGCTCCAGTTGCTTCTGCTGCTTGAGCTCTTTCTTGCGTTTCTTCTCGAGTTCCTTCTGGCGCTTCTCGAACTGATAGTTGCGCTTCAAGGTGGCTCCTGGCGCCGGCGGGCGGAATAAGGAGACGGACGCCATCGCCGTGGCACCGTGAGGACCTGTCTGTCAGAAGATACCCCATCGGACGGCATCCGGGAGGCCCGCCGCAGCCGCCTCACTCCTCCGCCAGCCGAGCCAGCAGGCGCTTGGGGGCGATCAGCCGGTAGGCTTCTCCGAGCAGCATCTCCAGTTCCTTCCAGTCCGGTGTTCCGTCCAGCCACACCCCCACCCAGCCACTCGGCCCCACATACGGTGGCCGGAAGAACCGGGTCGGGTTGGCCTTGAGCATGAGCGCCTGATCCCCGGGCGCTGCCTTGAGCCAGACCGCCGGCCGCCCGTGGCCGTGATGCGTATCGGGGCGGGAGTACATCGCGAACAGCTTGTTGCGCACCCGGAAGGTCGGGGCGCCCCACGCCTCCACCTCGTGCGCCTCGGGCAGCCTGAGGCAGAGGCGGCGGAGTCGAGGCAGCGGGGAGACGCGCCGGGTCACCCGATCCCGTGCTTCGCGGCGCGGAGCAGCAGGTCGGCGAAGAGGTCGATCTCCTGCGTCGTGGTGTAGACATTGGGGGTGATCCGGAGCCCGTCGAACTCGTCATGCACGATGGCCGTCGTCACCACCCGGTGCTTGCCCATGAGCCAGTTCGTCAGTTCCCCGGGGGCGAGGCCATCCACGTGCACCAGGCCGATGCCGCAGGACAGCTTGCCGTCCAGCGGAGTCAGTACCCGGCAGCGGTCGCTCTCCGCGGTGACCCGCCGGGCCCAGCGGTCCCGCAGGTAGCGCAGCCGCGCGGCCTTCCGTTCCGCCCCGATGGCGTGATGAAAGGCCAGCGCCACCGCGATGGCGTTGTGGTTGGCGGCGGGATGGGTGCCGATCTCCTCGTACTTGCGGACATCCTCATCCTGTGAGGCGGCGGCGGCCATGAGCGGCCAGATCTGCTTGAGCTTGTTCTTGCGCACGTACAGGAAGCCGGTGCCGATCGGGGCCAGCAGCCACTTGTGCAGGCTGGTGCCGTAGTAGTCGCAGCCCAGCTCGTCGCGGGTAAAGGGAAAATGCGCAAAGGCGTGTGCCCCATCGACAAACACCTCGATGCCCCGGGGCCGGCACCACTCCACCAGCTGCCGCACCGGCAGGATCTGCCCCGAGAGGTTGGTGATGTGGGTGACCTCGATGACCCGGGTCCGGGGCGTCACTGCCCGGGTGAACTGCTCCAGCACGTACTCCGGGGATGGCGGGGGCAGCTTGAAGCTGACCTGCTTGAGCACGATGCCCTCGCGTCGGACCCGCTGGTCCCAGGCGGTGAGCATCCGGCCGTAATTCTGGTTGGTGACGATGACCTCGTCGCCCCGGGCCAGATCCAGGCCGAAGATCAGCGTCTCCAGCGCCTCGGAGGCGTTGCGGGTGATGGCCATCTCCTCCGGCGCGCAGCCGAAGGTGTGGGCCAGGTCCCGGCGCACGCTCTCGATCCTGGGCTCCAGCGTCTGCCACATGTGGATCACCGGCAGCTCGTTGGAGAACCTGAGGTCCCGGATCATCTGTTCCAGCACGTGGGTCGGTGTGGGGCTCACCCCGCCGTTGTTCAGGTTGACCATCGACCGGTCCAGGTCGAAGGCCCGCTGGATCTCGGCCCAGTAGTCCTCGTCATCGGGGGCGCCGGAGCCCCCCGGAGAGGCCTGGGGCGCGACGGCGGTGCCGGTGAGATCCAGCGCCCGTCGCAGCGCGTCGGGCCGGAACACGGGCAGGGCGGCGCCGGCGGCGGCCAGGAAGGCACGGCGACTGGTCATGGGGCCTCGAGAGGGGGATGAACCGCAATCTACCGGGTCCCCCATGCCCCGCCAGCCGGAGGCGCCCGGGACCCCGGGGCGCCCGGCCGGTTCCCGGCACTACCGCCGGGCTGCTCCCTCTTCTATTGTTGTGCCGCGAAACACGATCGAGCGGTGAGCGATGAGCGGTGCCTGGGGTGCCCCACTTCCTCCGGCCGCTTGCTGCTCACCGCTCACGGCTCTAAAGACAGGGGCAGGTCAACATGGGGATTATCGCCAGCGACATGCGCAAGGGCATGTGCCTCCTCTTCGAGGGAGAGCCCTGCCGGGTGCTCGAGTTCCACCACCACACCCCGGGCAACCTCCGGGCGATGGTACAGGCAAAGCTCCGCAAGCTCCGCACCGGGACCCAGTTCGAGCACCGGTTCCGCTCCACCGATACCGTGGAAGTCGCCGACCTCGAGACCCACAACCTCGAGTTCCTCTACGCCGGCGGAGACACCTATCACTTCATGAACACCGAGAACTTCGACCAGCTGGAGATGAACGACGAAGACCTCGCCGAGGCCGCCCGGTGGGTCGCCCCGGGCATGAAGATCATGGCCGAGTTCTTCAATGGCCGCCCCATCGGCATCCAGCTGCCCAACGCCATGACCTTCGAAGTGGTGGAGACCAACCCGGTCATGAAGACCGCCACCAAGAGCTCGTCGTTCAAGCCGGCCAAGCTGGACAACGGCGTCACCGTGAACGTCCCCGAGTTCATCCAGACCGGGGAGAAAGTCCGGGTCAACCCGACGACCGGGGAGTACATCGACCGGGCCAAGTAGACCGCCGAACGTCTTCCGCCGGCGCCGTTACCCAGGGTGGGGTCCCCGAGGACCCCACCCTGTTGTCATGCTGGCCTCGGCTCCGCCTTGTCCCGCCCGTCGGACCGGCCTTACCTTTTCTCATTCCCCCACCGCCGGCACCCTAGTGGCCGAACTTGCCACCGCCGCTCCCACCCAGAATCGCGTGGTGTTGCCGCGCGATCTCGCGGTATTCCTGCCGCTCTTCGGGATTGCGGTCCACAAAGTCACCACCTACCCAGACGGGCATCCCATGCTCGGCTCCGCCGTCGAGGCGGCGCTGGGACACCTGCGGATCGCCCTCATCAACCGGCCATCGCTGCTGATCGGGGTCGCCCGGCAGCAGCTGCTGGTGGACGGGTTCGCCACCGATCCGGACAACCCGGTGCTCCGGGAGCTGGCCCAGCGGCTGCACCGGCACCAGCTGGGCGCGATCAAGTTCATCCCTGGGGTGACCATCGAGGAGTTCACCGAGCTGCTGCGGGCCCTGGCCAGCGACGCCCGGCTGGAGCCGCTCGGCACCCGGCTCGGCGATTACGACGAGAAATGGGAGTCGCTCCGGCTCTTCCTGCCGGCCTACGACCGGCTGGAGATGGCTGGGACCGATGGGGTCACCCGCACCGGCGACCAGGGCATCCCGGGCCAGGGGGCGGCCAACCGGCTGTGGCTGGGGCTCGCCAACGCCGCCCTGACGCGGGAGGGGGCGCCGGAGCTGCACGCCGATCCCCAGGCCATCGCCCAGGCGCTCAACCAGAACCGGGTCGGTGAGGATCGCGCCAAGAAGGTCGTGAGCATCCTGCTCGGCCTCTCCAGAGAGCTGCGCCTGGCGCAGGGCGCCGAGGCCCAGGTGCTCAGTGACAAGCTGGGGGTCCTGCTCAATCACCTCAACGCCGATACCCTGCGCGAACTGGCTACCATCGGCGCCGACCTCGCCCAGCGCCGGCGCCTGGTGGCAGACGTCGCGATGGTGCTCCCCGCCGGCGCGACCCTGCAGCTGCTGCGCGCGGTGTCCGAGGCCGACGCCGGCGCCCTCCCCAACGCGATGGTCCGGATGCTTACCAAGCTGGCCTTCCAGGCCGAGAAGGGGAGCCTCAACATCCGCGAGGAAGCCGATAACGGCCTGCGCGAGTCGGTGCGCCAGCTGGTGGACCGGTGGACCCTCGACGACCCGAACCCGGCCCAGTACACCCGCATCCTGGAGCGGCTGGCGCGTCACCCCAGCGCCGCCCCGGCCGCCGCGGTGGAACACTCGTCGGAGGCCATCCGGCTGGTCCAGATGGCCTGCGAGACGGACACCGTCGGGGACGCGGTATGGGTGGCGGTGCAGGAGCTGGTTCAGGAGGGGCGCGCCACCGAGGTGGTGGCGCTGGTGGAGCACCAGGCGGTGGCGGACGACATCCGGGAGCTGTTCTGGGTCCGGCTGGCCACCGCCGCGAACATGCGCATCCTGCTCAACAACGAACCGCGCGACACCCCGGTGGTGGAGCTGCTGCTCTCGCGCATGGGCATGGCCGCCGCCGAGCCGATGCTGGAGAGCCTCGAGGTGGCCGACAACCGCGCCATGCGGCGCCGGCTGCTGACCCGGCTCGGCCAGCTCGGACCCGCCATCGGGCCGATGCTGGTGGAGCGCCTGCCCGGGGCGCCGTGGTTCGTGCAGCGGAACCTGCTGGCGCTGCTTGCCTCGCTGGACGAAATCCCCATGGAGTTCAACCCCGCCACGTACATCGCCGTGGAAGATGGACGGGTACGCCGGGAGGCCATCAAGCTCATGCTCCGGGTGCCCGAGATGCGGGACGACGCCGTGATCGCCGCTGTGGGCGATGACGACGACGCCAATCTCCGCATCGGGCTCGGAGCGGCGCTGGAGCAGTGCCCGCCTGCGGCGGCGGGGAGGGTGCGGCACCTGCTGCAGGATCCCAAGCTCACGCTCGAGCTCCGGATCCTGGCCATTCGGGTGCTGGGGACCATCCGTACCCCGACCACCCGCGACTGGCTGGTGAGCCAGGTGCTGACTCCGCCGCGCTGGTTCCGCCGCCGCAAGCTGGTACCCAAGACCCCGGCGATGCTGACCATGCTGGCGGCGCTGGGGCGTGTGTTCGCCACCGATCCGGGCTCTCAGGTGGCGCTCCGGCTGGCGGCGGAGAGCACCGACCCCGAGGTGCGCCGCGCCGCGACCGGCGCCGGTGAGGACGCATGAGCGATCCGGTCCGCTTCCTCACCTCGCTCGGCCAGGCCCTTTCGGCGGCGGCCCTCTATCGGGAGGGGCATCCGGCCCGGGAAAAGGCGCTGGACCAGGCGTGGCAGCAACTGGAGGCGCTGCAGAAGCTGGATCCCTCTCCCAACTTCTCCTTCCTGGAGGATGAAGTCCTCTACCGGCAGCAGGCGCTGCGCGACTTCAAGGCGTGGGACTGGGCCCGGCGGCTGACCCGCGCCGGGGTGCAGCGGGTGGAGTTCGACCGCGAGGCCACCCGCGAGGACCTCTCCCACTTCCTTGGCAATGTCCACAAGAAGGTGGCCAGCGGCGAGGACGACACCAGCGAGGTCCGGCAGCTCCGCCGGCCCAGCATCCGGTTTGGGGCGGTGTCGCTGCGGGGGGTCACCGCCGAGCTGGTGGTGGAAACCGCCACCACCGAGATGTCGCCGTACACCCTCGACGACGAGATCGAGACCATCGCCTGGATCCACGGCGAGGTCCAGTCGACCGAGCAGCTGCCGCTGGCCGAGGCCAACGCGGTGGTGCGCTCCCTGTCACTGGCCATGCACAGCCAGAGCCGGATGCTGCTGCCGCTGCTGCAGATCAAGCGCTACGACCAGTACACCACCACCCACGCCACCAACGTCTCCGTGCTCTCGATGGCGCTGGCGGAATACGTCGGGCTCTCCCCCAAGGATGTGCGGGAGTTCGGCGTGGCAGGGCTGCTGCACGACCTTGGCAAGGTGCGGGTACCGCGGGAGATCCTCGTCAAGGCCGGGGCCCTCACGGAGCTGGAACTGGCGACGCTGCGGAAGCATCCGGTGGATGGGGCCCGCCTCATCCTGGCGCGGGAGAAGAACCTCGACCTGGCCGCCACCGTGGCCTACGAGCACCATATCCTGCTCAACGGCCAGGGCTATCCTCGCTTCCGGTATGCCCGCGACACCCACTACGCCAGCCGTCTGGTGCACGTCTGCGACGTCTTCGACGCGCTGTGCACCGTGCGTCCGTACCGCGACGCCTGGCAAACCGAGCAGGCGCTGGCCTACCTGGAGGAGCGCTCGGGCATCGACTTCGATGCGGACCTGATCCAGGCCTTCTCGGGCATGATGCGGCTGTGGACCAACCAGCGGCTCATCATGCCGGAGTTGGCCGGGGAGCCGCGATCCTCCACCGTCGGGCGGTACGACGCCCCGCGACCCGAGGCGCCCGCTCCCGGGGCTGCTTCCGCCGAGGCGCCGCCGGACTCGGCTCCGCCGTCGGACGATACGCCGCTCTCCACCCCGGCGATCTGAGACATGCGCACCGGCCCCCTGCTGGCTCCCGCCCGGACCCTTCCCGGACTGTTGCTGCAGATCGGACTGGTGACCGCGGTACACTACGCGGCGGCGCTGCTCTCCAACCGGCTGGGCACCTTCCACACCGCCGCCGGCACGACCTGGATCCCGGCCGGCATCGCGATCGCCGCGGTCCTGCTCATGGGGGTCCGCGTCTGGCCCGGCGTCGCCATCGCGGCTTTCCTCTGCAATCTCGAGCTGGGGATGGGGGCGGGCATCGCGGCCGCGGTCGCGTTCGCCAATGTCGCCGGCTGCGTCGCGCCCGCGTTACTGCTGCGGCGGCTGGGCTGGCGGGGGGAGCAGCTGGAGCGGCTGAGCGATGTACTCTGGCTGATGCTGGTGGCCGGGCTGCTCGGGCCCCTGCTCGCGGCGGCCGTTGGAGCGGCGGCGCTGGAGCTGGTGGGGGGGCACGCGGCGATGCCCGGCCTGCGGCTGTGGCTCTCGTGGAGCCTCGGGAATGTCGCCGGGGTGCTGATCATCACCCCGCCGCTCCTGGCGTGGCTCGGCGCCCCGCCGTCGGTCCGGCTCCGGGCCCGTCCCGCCGACCTGATCGGGATCGGCCTGGGGCTCGTCGTCCTGGGGCTGCTCACGCGCGGGGTGACACCCTACTACGCGCTCTCCGCCTTTCCGCTGGTGGCCTGGGCCGCGCTTCGCATCGGCGCCCGCGGCGTGACGCTGGTGGTCCTCATCGTGGCGGTGCTGGTGGGCTGGGCCGCCAGTTCGGGGGGGGTGCCGGTCGGCGGAGCGTCGCTCGCGGCGCTGGTCAGCTTCATCACCGCGCTGCAGCTTGCGTACGTGGTGACCGGGCTCCTGCTGGCGGCCAGCAGCGCCGAACGCGAGCACGCCCGGGCCGTGGCGCAGGCGGGCGAGGAACGCTTCAGCCTGCTCGCCTCCGCCACCGACGACCTGTTCTACGAGTGGGATCCCGGTACCAACCGCGACTGGTGGAACGAGAACCTCCGCGGGATGCTGGGGTACGAATCCGCTGACGTGCAGCCGGGGGGACGGCAAGCGTGGTCCACCCTGGTGCACCCCGAGGACAGTAACCGCGTGCTGCCCGGCTACTACGGGGCCATCGCCGGGACCGCCGTCATCTGGCGGGATGAATATCGCCTCCGCCGCCACGACGGCAGGTACATCTGGGTGCTGGACCGCGCCCACATCCTGCGGGACGAGTACGGCCGCTGCCTCCGGGTGGTGGGGGCGATGCTCGACATCTCCGGCTTGCGCGAGGCCCGTGCCGCCCTGGCCCGCTCCGAGGAGCAGCTCCGTCAGGCGGCCAAGATGGAGGCGGTGGGCCGGCTGGCCGGCGGCGTGGCCCACGACTTCAACAACCTGCTGACGTCGGTCATCGGCCACGCCGACCTCGCCCTGGCCCGTACCCGCCTCGGCTCCGGCAGCCGCGAGGACGTCACCGACGATCTCCTCGAGATCCGTGCGGCGGGAGATCGCGCGGCCGCCCTGACCCAGCAGCTGCTGGCCTTCAGCCGCAAGCAGGTGCTGGAGGTCCGGGTGGTGGACCTCAATGCGATCATCACCGGGATCGCCCGGATGCTCCGGCGCACCATCGGTGAGGACATCGAACTGGTCATTCGGCTGACTCCCGACCTCGGGCCGGTCCGGGCCGACCCCACCCAGATGGAGCAGGTCCTGCTCAACCTCGCCGTCAACGCGCGGGATGCGATGCCGGATGGCGGCCGCCTGACGATTGCCACCACCAATGTGGACCTCCCGGCCGGGCCCGGGGTCCGGGTCCGGGTGGAGGACACCGGGGTGGGGATGTCGGCGGAGGTACGGGCCCATCTGTTCGAGCCCTTCTATACCACCAAGGACGTCGGCAAGGGGACCGGGCTGGGCCTGGCCACCGCCTACGGCATCGTGCGCCAGAGCGGCGGGGAGATCTCGGTCGAGAGTCAGACCGGGGAGGGCTCGGTCTTCCTGATCGACCTGCCCCAGGCCACCGGCGCCCCCAGCGCGCCGGAGTCACCGGCACCGGTGCATGGCGTTGGCGGATCGGAGACCGTGCTGCTGGTGGAGGATGACGAGGCGGTCCGTACCCTGACCCGCCGGGTGCTGGAATTGCAGGGCTATGCCGTGATCGCGGCGGCCAACGGCCAGCTGGCGATGGAGCTGTCGCGGGCGCACCCCGGCAGGATTGACCTGCTGCTGACGGACGTGGTCATGCCCGGCATGAGCGGGCCCAGGCTCGCCGAGCTGCTGATCCTCGAGCGGGAGGAGCTTCGCTGCATCTTCATGTCAGGTTATGCCGCATCGAAGCTGGAGGGAAAGCACCTGGTTCCCAACGGCGCCGCCTTCCTGCAGAAACCGTTCTCCGCGGCGGCGCTGTTCCGCCGCGTCCGGGAGACCCTGGACAACCGCACTCCGTCCGGGGTGTAGCTCGCCGGTCTGCCCGGTGAGGGGCGGACCGGCCGCTAGTTCTAGTCTACCAGGGAGAGGCAGTGCAGGACCGTGGAGGCGCGCTCGGTCCCGGTGGGGTGCTCTGCGTCGTGCGAGGTGTCTCCCATGCGGGAGAAGAACCGCACCGCGGCCAGCGCCGCCTCCCGCCGGCTCGACGCCAGCCGGGTCGCGGCAAGGCAGTCGGCTTCCAGCTCCTTCTGCCGCAGCGTCTGGTGGCGGGTGGTGACATCGCTCCCGAGGGCCCCGCTCCGGGTATGCCGCAGGTCAATGTGGGCGTACTCGTGAGCCATGAAGAAGCTCTCCAGCTCCGGTCCCAGGCGCGCCATCAGGACCGGGTTGTAGTAGATCGCCGACTTGGAGGGATGGTAAACGGCCACCGCCACATCGCGCAGGGCGCTGTCGGCCACCTCCCGCACTGTCATCCGGGCGGGCATCGACTCGACACCGGACGCGCCCGGCACCGCGGCGGCCGCCAGGGTAGTCATGCCCAGCATGGCGATCTGAACCAGTTTCGGCATAGGTCCCTCCGGTCTGGTACGACAAAGCCCCCGCGTCCAGTACGATGGACGCGGGGGCTTGGCGGTCTGACTGTTCCGCTCGCTAGCCTTGTCGCGTCCGCTCCAGGGTGAGTCCGATCCCCCGGCCGTTAAGCCGAATTCGACACATCGCCCTGTTGATCCGCACAGCCGTCATTGGCATCCGCTGCTGATGTCTCCTCAAGAGCTACGGCTCCGCTCCCCTGCCACTCTCACCTATCGTCCCGGGACACCGAATCTTGAGCCCCCTGCCTGCCGGCCCGATTTCCGGTCGGGACCACGGCCACCGCTAGCCGCTGCCCAACTTGAGTTGCATACACCGTGCCGGAACGCCCGCGCCGGCCGCTGGTATGGGAACGACGCCGCCCGGTGGAGGGTTCCCGCATGACCCATTAGGTTGATCCGACCGCCAGGGGCATCCCAGGACGGCCGCCGGAACCGGGTTCGTACCGGTTTCGCGTCCACCGCCGGGATTGAGAAGTCACCCTTGGAACCTGATCCGGCTGATACCGGCGAAGGGAGCGCGGACAGCGGTGCTCCGTTCGCTCATTTCCCCCAGGAGCCCGCCATGACCATCACCCGCCCGTTACCGGCCGCCAACTCCCCTCGTCAGGCTGCACCCAGCCCAGCCGATGCCGAGGCCGCATACCCCAACTCCAGCAAGGCGCACCTGCCGGGCCCGCTCGGGATTCGGGTCCCGGTCCGGGAGATCCGGCTGTCGGGCGGGGAACCGCCCCTGCTGGTATACGATGCCAGCGGCCCCCAGGGGTGTGATGTGCGGCAGGGCTTGCCCAACCTCCGGGGTGAGTGGCTGGCCGCCCGGCCAGTCGCGACCGGTGGCCGCCCCCAACCGACCCCGCTGATTCCGCCGTCCCTGGAACGGCTTCCGCTCCGGGGCACCGGTCCGCTCACCCAGCTTCACTATGCCAGGCGGGGGGAGGTCACTCCGGAGATGGCGTTCGTGGCACTCCGGGAGGGCTGCAGCGCCGAACTGGTGCGGAGCGAAATCGCCCGGGGTCGGGCGATCATCCCCGCCAACATCAACCATCCCGAGCTGGAGCCGATGATTATCGGGAGGGCCTTTCTTGTCAAAATCAACGCCAATATTGGCAATTCTGTCGTGACCAGCAGCATCGACGAGGAAGTGGAGAAGCTCCGATGGGCCACGTTGTGGGGGGCCGACACGGTGATGGATCTGTCCACCGGGCGGAACATCCACGAGACCCGGCAATGGATCATCCGGAACTCGGCCGTGCCGATCGGCACCGTGCCCATTTATCAGGCACTCGAGAAGGCCGGGGGGGTGCCCGAGGATCTGACATGGGAGGTCTACCGCGACACCCTCGTTGAACAGGCGGAACAGGGGGTGGACTACTTCACGGTCCACGCCGGTGTCCTGTTGCCGTACATCCCGCTTACCGCCCAGCGGGTGACCGGCATTGTGTCACGGGGCGGGTCCATCATCGCCAAGTGGTGCCTGGCGCACCACCGCGAGAACTTTCTCTACACGCATTTCCGGGAAATCTGCGAGATCATGGCGGCGTACGACGTGTCCTTCTCCTTGGGTGACGGCCTCCGGCCGGGCTCCATCGCCGACGCCAACGACGCCGCTCAATTCGCCGAGCTCCGCACCCAGGGCGAGCTCAACCGGATCGCGTGGGAGTACGATGTCCAGGTCATGAACGAGGGGCCGGGCCATGTGCCGATGCACCTGATCAAGGAGAACATGGACAAGCAGCTTGAGTGGTGTGGCGAGGCGCCGTTCTACACCCTCGGGCCGCTCACCACCGATATCGCCCCGGGCTATGACCACATCACCAGCGCCATCGGCGCGGCGATGATCGGCTGGTACGGCACGGCGATGCTGTGCTACGTCACCCCCAAGGAGCACCTGGGGCTGCCGAACCGCGATGACGTGAAAGCGGGGGTGATCGCCTACAAGATCGCCGCCCACGCCGCCGACCTGGCCAAGGGGCACCCGGGAGCCCGGGCCTGGGACGATGCCCTGAGCAAGGCGCGGTTCGAGTTCCGCTGGGAGGACCAGTTCAATCTTTCCCTCGATCCGGTTACGGCCCGGGCGTACCATGACGAGACGCTGCCCGCCGACGGCGCCAAGGTGGCCCACTTCTGCTCGATGTGCGGGCCGAAGTTCTGCTCCATGCACCTCACCCAGGAAATCCGCGACGCGGCCGCGAGACAGGACGCCGCCGTCGGCATGGCGGCCAAGGCGGCGGAGTTCCGGGAACGGGGCAGCGAGATCTATGTGGCGCCCTAGCACCCTCTCTCACCTTGACGGGCCCGAGTGATCCGGGACCCGCACCGACCGCCGTGGTGAGCCCCGCCGCGTCCGTGCCACCCACCCCGACCGCAGGGTTCCCTGCGGTCATTCCCCGCCGCTCCACCCTGCAGCGTCAGGCGGCGCTGAGCGCGGTCCTCGTTCTCGGCATCGTGGCGGCCCTGGTGGTCATTGCCGCCCTGGGCTTCGAGACCCTGTCCTCGGCGCGGGCCTACGTGGGGGGTGAGGGCCTCTGGGCCAAGGCCCAGAAGGACGCGGTCTACCATCTGATCCGCTATGCCTATACCGGGGACCCGGTCGAGTTCGCCGCCTTCGAGGGACAGTTGGACGTCTACCGCGGCGACCGGCAGGCACGGCTCGAGCTTCTCTCGGCGGAGACCGACTGGAACCGTGTCCATGACGGATTCCTGCGCGGGCGCAACCACCCCGATGACGTGCACGGCATGGGGGTCTTCCTCCAGCGCTATCGGGGCCTGTCGTTCATCGAGGAGGCGATCGCCATCTGGGTCGCCGCGGATTCCCTCATGCTGGAGCTGGAGGGCGTCGGGCGGGAGCTGCACCGTCAGGGTGAGGCGCGGCAATTATCGGATGCCGCCCGCGCCGTCCTCCTGGCCGACATCGAGCGGCTGAGTCAGGATCTCACCCGCCTCGAGGATGCCTTCTCCAGCACCATGGGGGCGGGCGCCCGCTGGGCCGCGCGCACCCTGCTGGGCGCCCTGATCGCCGCCGCGGTGCTCCTGCTGGGCATCGGCGCCCTCATCCTGCGCAATGCTACCCGGCGGCTCAGGGCCTCCGAAGAATCGCTGCTGGTGGTCGAGGCCCAGCTGCGCCAGGCGCAGAAGATGGAGGCGGTGGGTCAGCTCACCGGGGGCATCGCCCACGACTTCAACAACATTCTCACCATCATCCTCTCCAACGTCCGCCTGCTGGAGGACCGGCTCCCGGACGATGCGGTCGATCTTCGCGCCGATCTCGCCGAGCTGAAACTGGCGGCGCAGCGGGGGGCGGAGATGATCCACAAGCTGCTCGCCTTCAGCCGGGCGGAGCCGCTGCGATTCGAGCCGCACGATCTGAGCGACCTGCTGCACGAGACGACCCACATTCTGCGCCACCTGTTGCCGGCGTCGATCCACCTCGAGTTGGAGGCGGACCCGGCCACCCCGCCGGCGCGCACCGATCCGGCGGCCTTCGAACAGATGGTCATCAACCTGGCCACCAATGCCCGCGACGGCATGCCTGAGGGCGGGCCGCTAGTGCTCAGCCTGCTGCCCGCCGAGATCGGCGACGACTTCCTGCGATCCCGTGGCTGGGGCCGCCGGGGGCAGTACGCGGCTCTGCGGGTTCGTGACACCGGGGTGGGCATGCCCCCGGACGTGCAGCGCCGGCTGTTCGAGCCGTTCTTCACCACCAAGCCGGTGGGCCAGGGGACCGGACTGGGCATGCCCATGGTCTACGGGCTGATGAAGCAGCACGGCGGATTCGTGGACGTGGAGTCCTTCCCTGGGGGTGGCACCACGGTGACCCTGTACTTCCCCGCCAGCGGCCAAGCGCCCTCTCTCGCCGCGCCGCCGTCGCCGCCCCCCCCGCCGTCCGGCGGCACCATCCTGCTGGTGGAGGATGAACCGGCGCTGCGCCGGGCGGCCCAGCGCATCCTGGAGCGGCACCACTTCGATGTCATCCCCGCCGCCGACGGCGAGGAGGCACTGGATCTGTTCGGCCTGCATCGCGGCCGGATCGGGCTGGTACTCTCCGATGTCGTGATGCCGAGGCTGGGTGGCCCCGCCCTCCATGCCCGGCTCCGGGCCAACGGCTCGGACGTCCCGTTTCTGTTCATGAGCGGTTATCCCGCCCGCGAGATGCCCGACGGCGTACCACTTCCCACCGAAGTCCCCCTCATTCCCAAGCCCTGGGACCCCAGGGAACTGGTCGCGCAAGTATCGGCGATCATCGCCCGGCGATAGCGCGGCCCCCCCGACACCTCGGGCCTCTCCGGAGCGCCCGCTCTCGGCCGATACTGACGGCAGCTGGATGCCGGCGGCGGGGGGGCACGCCGGGAACGATCTGCCCGCTTCGGGCATTATGTAGCCAGACCCGACGGTGAGGAACCGATGAAGGCCATTCGTGAGAAGTTGCGGTTCGTGCTGCTGGTGCTGCAGGCCTGACCCATCGGCAGCAGGAAGACGCGGGCCCGCACCGGCGTGCGGGCCCGCGTCGTTTTCCACCGGATGGCTCTGCGGGTCAGCCCGGCGGGAACGCCCAGACCAGGAACTCCGGCAGGATGCGCCGCCAGGTGGGGAGGTTGTGGCCGCCCTGGATGGTCAGGTGCACCACATCGTTGCCGCGCCGGAAGCCGGCGCGGGTGAGCTCCGCCACCAGCTCCTCGGTGTCCTGAATGGAGTCAATCACTCCATCGCCGTCGCGGTCCGCCTGCTCGTCCTGGAGGCCGCTCTCCAGCCAGATCCTGATCGCCGGCTTCAGCCGCGTCTCCCGCACCCGCCGGTGCATGATGCGACTGCTCTGCTTGCGCCTGACGTCCGTGTCGTCGGTGCGCCACCAGAAGGAACCCGAGAAAATGCCGACAGCCCCGATCCGTTCGGGGTGACGCCAGGCCAGGTCAAAGACGGACAGGCCGCCCAGCGACCAGCCCATGGCGGCGGTGTGCTCCGGACCGGAGGCCACCCGGTAGCGAGCCTCGATGGCGGGCATCAGTTCTCCCAGCAGGAACTCGCCGTAGCGGCCCGCGCGGGCGCCGCGGCCCTGCGCGTTGGGGACACCGGCGGTGCCGTAGTCCTGCATGCGGTCGCCGGCGTGGATGGCCACGACGATGGCCGGCGCCATCAGCCCCGTGCGCTGCAGCGAGTCAAGGAGGACCCGGAGTTCCACCGTCTCCATGTCCTGCCCGTCGTTGGCATAGAGTACCGGGAAAGAGCGGGTGCTGTCGCGAGCGTACCCCCGGGGAAGGAAGACATCCACCGTGCGCGACTCGCCCAGGACCCGGGACTCCAACGGTGGCAGCCGCTCCACTGTGACGCGGTCGCGGGCGCCGATCGCCAGCGACTGCCCCCCGATGATCGCTACCATCCCCCGCCGCCAGACGTCACGCCATGGCTTCATGCCGGACCCGTGAATGCTTGAGGTTTGCCCGCTGCCCGCCGAGCCAGAAGTATACTTCCTCCGTGCCGTCCCCTGGCTCTCTTCCCGGATCCGTGGCGGGACCTTCGGCCGATCGGCCCATGATCGGCCCAGGCGAGCCGCCGCTGGCAGCGCTGGCCCCCTTCGAGCGCCTCGCGGTGCGGGCGGCCCGGCGGATGAACCACGGCCACTGGCTCCGGCTCTGGTGCTGGTGCCAGCGCAATATTGGCGCTCGCTGGATCGCGCTCCTGACCGAGCCGCTGTTCGAGGTACACGGGCTGGAGCATGTCCTCGCCACCAGCCGGGAGCGGCCGCTGCTGGTCGCCGCCAATCACCGCACCTTCTTCGACCTCTACATCCTCTCCACCCTGCTTTTCCGCCGCACCCCGGGCTGGCGCTCCATCCACTTTCCGGTGCGGGGGCGCTTCTTCTACCAGAATCCCGCCGGCGTGGCGATCAACCTGCTGGTGGCCCAATGGGCGATGTATCCGCCCTTCTTTCACACCTCATCCAAGCGCCGGTTCGATCAGTGGGCGCTCGAGGAGCTGGCTGAGCTGTGCCGGGAGGGGCCGGGTCGGCTGATCGGGTTTCATCCGGAGGGGACCCGCAATCAGGCCGCCGATCCCTGGGCGCTCCTGCCACCGCAGGCCGGAATCGGCCGGCTGATCTACCAGTCCCGGCCCGCGGTCATCCCGGTGTTCATCGGCGGACTCACCCAGAACCTCGGTGAGATCCTCCGGCGCCGGTGGCAGAACGGGGAGCGGATCAGGATCCGGTTCGGGGCCCCGGTGGAGTACGGGGAGTTTCTGACCCGGCCGGCGGCCGGTGCGACCTACCGCAGCGTCGCGGCGGTGGTGATGGGGCGCATCGCCGAGCTGGCTCGGCTGGACCGCCAGGCGATGGTTCAGGGCTGAGCGGGCGGCTTTCCCGCTGCCCCTCGACGGATCGCGGGTTTGGGCGTAGGTTAGCCGACCCCCCAAGGATCATCCCTGAACGCTTCCAATGGTGGCCTGATCTCGCTCATCGGCGTGTGGACGCAGCTTGCCGGGACTTCGCTCCTGCTGCTGCTGTTCTACCTGCTGGTGCGTCACGCCGGTGCCCGGCCCTTCTTCGCCCGCTGGATGCTGGCGTGGCTGGCGCTGCTCAGCGCGATCCTCCTCGTCATCGTGCGCTGGTACGTGGCACCGGTGCTGGTGGATTCGAAAGGGCTGCTGCCGCCGACGCTCGTCCTCACCCATACGCTCTACCAGTTCACCAAGCTGCTCTATTTTGGCCTGCTGCTGCAGGGAAGCTGGCAGTTTGTCCACGGCGAGCCGCCGCGGGTCCGCATGGCGGTGCTGCTGCCCTTCCTCGGGGTGCTGGCGCTGGCCACCGCGGTCGTCGGCGGGCTGGACCGGGCCATGGCGCTGCAGGCGATGTTCGCGGTGCCGGCCTTCGCGGCCTGCGGACTCCTCTTTGCCCGGCTGCCGAGAGACCGCAGGACCATGGGCACCCGGTTTACCGCGGGCGCCTTCGCGCTGCTGGCGCTCCTGTGGACCGGCTACGGCATCTCCTTCGGCGTCGTGGTCTGGTGGCACTCGCTGGTCTCGCCGCTGGTCTCCATCCTGCCGCAGTACAACAGCTACTTCGATACCGCCGCCTCGGTGCTGCTGGCCTACGGCATGGTGGTCATCCTGCTCGAGGACGCCCGCCATGAGACGGAAATCGTCCGCGCCGAGCGGCTCCGGGCGGTGGCGGAGTCGGAGGCCCGCCTCAAGGCGGTCATCGAGACCGCCACCGATGCGATCATCGCCGTGGACGGCCAGGGGCAGGTCCTGCTGTTCAACGCCGGCGCGTCCCGGATCTTCGGGGTCGCCCGGGCGGAGGCGGTGGGGCGGCCGCTGGCGGAGGTGGTGCCCGCTCCCGCCTTCGGCGAGGTGCAGCGCCGGTTGAATGCGGTGCGCGGCTCGCTCTCCGGGCGCCAGGCCATGTTCGAGGTGACCGTCCCGGGGAACGGGGGGGTGATCCCCCTGGAGATCGCCGCCAGCACGCTGCCGGTGGAGGACGGGTTGCTGGAGATCCTGGTGCTCCGGGACCTGAGCGAACGCCGCCGGTCGGAGCAGGAGCGGGCGCACCTGCAGGAGCGGCTGGCCCAGTCGGCCCGGATGGAATCGCTGGGCCGCCTGGTGTCCGGCGTGGCCCACGAACTCAACAATCCCCTGGCCGCCATCCTGACGTTCAGCGAGGAGCTGCTGGCCGAGCAGCCGGCACCGGCCGCGCAGGAAGCGCTCGGGACGATCCTGTCCCAGGCCCGGCGGGCCCGGGTGGTCGTCCGCGACCTGCTGAGCTTCGTCAGGCGGCGGGAGGAACGGCGCGAGTCCAGCGACCTCCCGGCGCTGGTGGAGCGCACCGTGCGGGCCTTCTCCGCGGACTTGCAGCATCACCAGGTCCGGCTGTCGCTGACGGTCGAGCCGGGGCTGCCGTTGCTCACCTGCGATCCCCAGGGGATCGAGCAGGTGGTCACCAACCTGCTCGACAACGCCGTCCGGGCCGCACCCGGCGGTGAGGTCTCGCTCCGCGTGGGCCGGCAGGACAACGGCATCGCGGTGACGGTCGAGGACAGCGGCCCCGGCATCCCCACCGACGTCCTGCCCCGGGTGTTCGAGCCGTTCTTCACCACTCGCGGCACCGGCGAGGGCACCGGACTCGGCCTGTCGGTTTCGCTGGGGATCGTGCAGCAGCATGGCGGGACCCTGACCGCCGAGAACCGTCCCGGCGGGAGCGGAGCCCGCTTCACCGCCTGGGTTCCGCTCGGGCTGATGCAGTCGGCGGAGACCGGGGTCAGGCCGGCGGATCGCGCCAGCCTGGCGCCGGGAGGCCGGGTGCTCATCATCGATGACGAATCGGCGGTCCGGGCCAGCATCCGGCGCTACTTCGAACGGCAGCACTGGGTAGTGGAGGAGGCGGCAGACGGCGCCGCCGCCCTCGCCCGCCTGGTCCCGGGTTCCGGCGGCCACCCACCCGACCTCATCATCTGTGACCTTCGGATGCCGGGGATCTCTGGCGCCGAGGTCCACCGCTGGGTCAGCACCACCCGCCCCGAGCTGCTCGGCCGGCTCGTCTTTGCCTCCGGTGACACCGCCTCTCCCGAGACGGCCGCCTTCCTGGCCAGCGCCGGCTGTCCGGTCCTGGAGAAGCCCTTCGAGCTGACCGAACTCGCGGCAGTCGCCCTCCGGGTCGCGCGCTCCCGCAACACCTGACTGTCACTTTTTCCTGCCCCCCTGCCACCCGATTCCCGGGGGGGCGGGGGAATCTGTCATCATGGCCATTCCAGGCAGGCACGAGGGCTGCAACAGGAGGGAACGCGAGCAGGATCCGACAATCACCAACACTACGGAGGAGAACGATGACGCTCATCCTGCGCCGGCAACCCGAACTCCGCCGGCTCAACCAGATGGTCGACGCCGCCCTGAACGGGTTCCCCTTCGGGACGGACGGCACCCTGGCCGAAGCCAACGCCTGGTTCCCGCCCACTGATGTGGTGGAAGACGCCGACGGCATCCGCATCAGCGTGGAACTGCCCGGGATCAAGCCCGAGAACGTGGACGTCGCGGTGGAGAACCGCGTGCTCTCGATCAAGGGGGAGAAGTCCCAGGCCGGCGAGCAGAACTCGAGCCGGCTGCACCGCTACGAGCGGAGCTACGGCCGCTTCGAGCGGACCTTCCACCTGCCGGAGACGGTGGACGCCGACCGCATCCAGGCCCAGTACGAGCACGGCGTGCTCACCCTGACCCTGCCGCGGGCGGAACAGGCCAAGCCGCGGAAGATCGAGGTGGCAACGCGGTAGTTCGGTCAGGTGCGGCGGAAACGAACACCGCAGCGTCGCTTCGGATAGCTGGCCGCAAGGGATCGGCAGGATCGCCGATCGGCTGCGCTATCCTTGCTCCACTGCGGTGTTCGTTGCTGCCCCGCACCTGACCGCCCGCCCGGCAGACAGGCGGCCGGCCATCCGACGCAACACTGCGGTGTTCGCTTCCAGTCCAGCCCGACTAGTACCAGGCGATCGGCGCCTCGTCCAGGTTGATGTAGATCTGCTTGGTCTCGAGGTACTCCTCCACGCCCCAGTGCCCCAGCTCCCGGCCGAAGCCTGACATCTTGTAACCGCCCCACGGCGCCTCGAGCATGGTGGGCTGCATGTGGTTGACCCACACCACCCCGGCCTCCAGCGCCCGGGTGACCCGGAAGGCCTTGAAGATGTCGCGGGTCCAGACCGCGGCCGCGAGGCCGTAGGGCGTGGCGTTGGCGATCTTCAGCGCGTCGGCCTCGTCCTTGAAGGGGATGATGCTCATCACCGGGCCGAAGATCTCTTCCTGCGCGATGGTGGCGCTGTTGTCCACGTCGTAGAAGATCGTGGGCTCCACGTACCAGCCCTTGGCGTGCTCCTTCGGCGCGCCGCCGCCGGCGGCCACCTTGGCCTCCTTCTTCCCGATCTCCTGGTACTTGCGCACCCGGTCCCGCTGCTCGGCGCTGACCAGCGGGCCCATCTTGGTCTCCCGCTCGATGCCGGGGCCGACCTTGATGGTCTTGGCCTTCGCGGCGCAGGCATCCACGAACTTCTTGTAGATCTCCTGCTGCACCAGCACTCGACTGCCGGCGGAGCAGACCTCGCCCTGGTTGATGAAGACGCCGAAGAGGGCGCCGTCCACCGCGGCCTCGAAGTCGGAGTCGGCGAAGAAGATGTTGGGCGACTTGCCGCCCAGCTCCAGCGAGACCCGCTTGAGCTGATCGGCGGCGCTCCGCATGATGAGCTTGCCGACCTCGGCCGAGCCGGTGAAGGCGATCTTCCGGATATCGGGGTGGGCCACGATGGGGGCGCCGCACTCGGGGCCCATGCCGGTCACGATGTTGATCACGCCGGGGGGCAGGCCGCAGGCCTCGAAGTCCTTCGCCAGTGCCAGCAGGGAGAGCGGGGTCTGTTCGGCCGGCTTGATCACCACCGTGCAGCCGGCGGCGATGGCGGGGCCGAGTTTCCAGGCGGCCATGGCCAGGGGGTAGTTCCAGGGGATGATCTGGCCGGCGACGCCCATCGGCTCCTTCACCGCCATGACCATGGCGTTGGTGGGGACGGGGATCACCTCGCCGTTGATCTTGGTGGCGAGGCCGCCGTAGTACTCGAAGCAGACGGCCGAGTCGTCCATGTCGAACTCGGATTCGACGATCGGCTTGCCCGAGTTGAGCGTTTCGATCTTTGCCAGCTCGTCGCGCCGCACCCGGATCCGGTCGGCGATCTTGAACAGGACCCGGCCGCGCTCCTGGGCGCTGGTGCCTTTCCAGCCGCCGTAGAACGCCGCCTTGGCCGCCTCGGCGGCCTTGGCCACGTCGGCGGCTTCAGCGGCGGGACAGGTGGCGATCACCGCCTCGGTGGCGGGATCGTAGACGTTGAAGGTCTTGCCGCTGGCGGCCTTCACGAACTTGCCGTTGATGTACATCTGGTACGCCTTCACGATGGGCTCCGTGGTGGGGTTGGGGGGAGCTGTCGGTTGTGGACTGTTGGGTGTTCGCTATCCGCTCTCCGCTGGCCGCCTTCGTGGCACGGTGCCGCCACCTGCAGCCGCGCGGGGCAGGCGCACACCTTGGATAGCGGAGAGCGGATAACAGACCGCAGGCCCTCGAAACGGACTCTCTTGCGCTTCTCGGTCCGGCATAAGACTATGGCCTGATCGAGACTCCCGCAAATGAGGCCCTATGGGATACGGATCGCGCGTTTCCGTGCTGCTGGGGACGGGTCTTCTCCTCGCCTGCGGCGGCGGTGACCCCGCCGCACCCCACACCACCCCCGCCACCCTTGCCATCGTCTCCGGCGCCACCCAGATCGACACCGTGGCGCAGCGACTGGACGGCTATCTCGACGTGCTGGTGCGAGACGCCGACGGTTCGCCGGTGCCCGGGGTGGTGGTGCGCTATTCCCTGGCCGGTGACGCCGGCACCCTTTCCTTTCTCACTACCCGCACCCGGCCCAGCGGCCGGGCCAGCTCCGCCTGGACCCTGCCGGAGCGGGCGGGGCGGTACAGCGTCACCGCGACGGTGGACGGCCTGACACCGGTAGTCTTCAGCGCAACGGCCGTTCCCAGTTACCCCGCCCGGCTCCGCCGGCTGAGCGGGGACGGGCAGTCGGGGGTGGAAGGGGAGACGCTGGATGAGGTCATCGTCATCCAGGTGACGGATGACTACGGCAACGGCGTGGAGGGGATGACGGTGGGCTTTTCCCTGGCCCCGGGCAACGGCCGGGCGCTCAATCCGCAGAGCAAGTCCGATTCGCTGGGCCAGGTCTCCAGCCTGTGGGAGCTGGGTTCCGGCCCCGGCCCCAAACGGATGCAGGCCAAGGCGCCCAACCTGACCCCGATCCTGGTGCAGGCCACGGCGGTGGCGGCGCCGTAGGGGGCGACTTCGTCCTGAGCCACAGGCCGTTCATCGCCGCCATACTTGCTCCTACAGCCCGATTCCAAACGCATGTGACCCTCAGCATGGCTCGGCCTCGTCGTGTGCTACGTCGTTGGCGCTCGCCGTTCGTGCCGGATCTGAGTCTCGTCGTTGGTCCCCTGCCGGGACTCCAGGGGGTCGTTTTTCACTCATCGAGGCGGGGGTTGCCGCGGGCAGGTTGGTCCTGCACCGGGCAGTTGAGCGTCAATGCTACCTTGTGATGCCCCGATTCCGGCTTGCAAGCGGGCAATGTCGCGTCGCAGAAGACTTCGCCCTCCACTGGTGACCGATTCGCGCTGCCTGGGAGCGCACGGGTTTATGCAAGTGGCCGCCAGATTATTCACTTTCGGAGGCCGTTCCGTCCCTGGAGATCGCGTTGCCGTCATTTGCGATCGCTGAACCGCTCCTGATGGAAGGCGATCCCTACCTTTTTCTGGCTGTTCCGGTCCTACCGCGGGGCCTGCCGCCCACCGCGATGCCGATGTCATCGAGCGCGATGGCTGATACTCCACTACCCGGGCCGATGTCGGACCTCCAGGTGGTGTTGCCGACCCGCGTCGGAGCAATGTCAGGGTGCGCGGCTCCGTTTCCGGGGTCTCCCAAGTGTTTCCGTTGCATAAAAGCTCCGAGGACGGCACCGCAGACTCCATTTCCGGCCCTCGCGATGGCTGCGCCTGCCCTCTTGATGGCATTGCCTCCACTCCAAATGGCTGCGTCGGCCCTACCCGCGCCGATTCCCGGGCACTCGGACGATCCGACCTGCTCCCCGGCCCGGTAGAATGCCGAAGAGCCACTCTCCGCTCGGAGGGTGGCTCATCGTCTCACCGCAACCCGGTGGCGCCCCCGCCGCGGTCAGGTATACTCTGAGGCCCACCCAGTTCATTTCACCCCGAAACGCCCGTCCTGCCCGTCACCGCTGACCATTGCAAGGGCGGGGCCCCGCGCGCACCTTGAACCATCCCCCAGCCGCTGAGCACCATGCTCCCGCGCCGTCGCCACGGCCTGCTCGCGTTTCTCCCGCTGCTCTTCGCCTGTCTGGGTGACGAGAGCAGCGGCCCGCGCCGGATCCCGAGCGCGCTGGAGATCGTGGCCGGCGACGGGCAGACCGCACTGCCGGGTCAGCAGTTGGCCGCGAACCTGCGGGTCAAGGCGGTCGATGCCAACGGGCGCGCGGTGAGCGGTGTGCGAGTGCACTTCAGCCTGCCAGACACGGCGGGTGACCTCTCCGCTTTGAGCGGCCAAACCAACAGCCAGGGAACGGCGAGCACTCGCTGGACCCTGCCCGCCGCGCTCGGTACCTACCAGGTGATGGCGGTGATCCCCGGCATCGATTCCGTCGCGTTCACCGGCTCAGCCACCGTGGATGCGCCCGTCTTCCTGTCCATGGCCAGCACCGACAGCGCCCCCGGCACTATCGGGTATGAGCTCGACAGCGCGGTCGTGGTGCTGCTGCAGGATGGCCAGGGCGCACCGCTCGCCGGGGTGCCGGTGCGTTTCACTCCTCAGCCCGGAAGCGGCGTGGTCTCACAGCAGGTGGTACGCACCGACTCGACCGGCCATGCCACCACCCGGTGGACGCTTGGCGCCCTCAGCGGCTACCATCGGTTGGACGCTATCACCGATTCGGCCGCGCCGGTCAGCTTCACGGGGCTCGCCTTTCCGCTTCCTTCCACGGACTCGCTCGTGGTGGGGTCCTACCACGTCTGCGAGCTCCAGCGGAGCGGAGTGACGCGGTGTTGGGGCGGAAACTATTTTGGGCAGGTCGGGAACGCAGACACCAGCTCAGTCGTGCCAACGCCATCACCGATCTCCGGCAGCCCGGCACTGACCGCGCTGTCTTCCGGCGAGGACTTCACCTGCGGTTTCACCATGGGCTCCCCGTTGTGCTGGGGGTGGTTCGATGGCTCCACAGCCCGGCAACCGGCCGTCCAGAATCATCCGACGCGGTTGGTCAGAATTGTCGGCAACGCAGAGTTCCGCTGCGCGCTCGACGAAGCCGGCTCCGGCTTCTGCCGTGGGTACAACGATGTGGGCCAGCTCGGCGATGGCACCACCCAGTATCGCAACTCGTTTGTTCCGGTCGCCGGGGGACACCGATTCCGGACCATTGCGGCCGGTAGTCGCCATGCCTGTGGTATTACCGTGACAGGCCAGGTCTACTGCTGGGGGTGGAACGACGACGGGCAACTCGGCGACGGCACGAGGACTGACCGCCAAGTGCCCACCGCCACGGCCTCCAGCCTCCGCTTCCAGTCCATCGCCGCCTCCTCCTCCGTCACCTGTGCGTTGGCGCTGGACGGACGCGGCTACTGCTGGGGCTGGGATATCAGCCGGACGATCGAAACCGGCACCCTGACCCGCCAGCTCACGCCCATCCCTGTTGCGGGCGCTCTGCGGTTTGTTCAGTTCGGGGTCAACTGCGGTGTCACGCTTCAGCACGACGGCTACTGCTGGGGGTACAACTCCACTGGCGGCCTCGGCGATGGCACCTTCACCGATCGCTCGCAGCCGGTGCCGGTCGCGGGTGGGATCAAGTTCGCCGAGATCCACGGCGGCTACGTGACTTGTGGCCGCGACCTGGCGGGGGTGGTGCACTGCTGGGGCAACAACTCGTTTGGCGGTCTCGGGCAGGGAACCGTTCCCTGGCGGCACCTACCGGCGCCGGTCAGCGGCGGACTCGCTTTCAGTACCCTCAACGCCGGCAGCAGTCACATCTGCGGCATCACCTCTCAGGGCACCGCCCACTGTTGGGGCTCCAACCGCAACTACCAATTAGGAGTCGGGACTTCGCCGCCATTCTCATCCAGGCCAGCGGCCGCTGGGGGCGGCCTGGTGGTCGCCCAATTCTCTGCGGGTGGCTACGGCAGCTGCGGCGTAACCGCGTCAGGCGTCACCAGCTGTTGGGGCACGAATTACCAGGGTGAGCTGGGCAACGGAACCTTCAATCCGGCACCCAACCCGACTCCAGTCGTGGGTGGGCTCACTTTCTCTCACGTCTCCGGGCCGAGCGAGTACGGCCACACCTGCGGCATCACGCCCCTGGGCCAGACCTATTGCTGGGGAGCCAATCTTTTCATGCAGCGCGGGGATGACCCCAACAACAACATCCCGGGGACGAGTCCGATCGCGGTTGCGAGCGGCCTGGTGTTCTCTCAGATCACGGTGGGCTCAGGGTTTACCTGCGGCCTGACCACACTCGGTGTGGCACACTGCTGGGGAGATGGGCAGTACCTGGGCGATGGCGTCGGCACCACGCGTTACCTGCCGGCGCCGGTTGCCGGGGGCCTCGTGTTCAGCCGTCTGACGGCGGCGGCCGGCGGTCGAACTACCTGTGGACTCACGCCCGCGGGTGAGGCCTGGTGCTGGGGGCAAGGTATCTTCAGCCAGTTGGGTGACGGGCTCGGCAACGTCGATGCGCTGGTCCCGGTACAGGTTGTGGGTGGCCATACCTTCACCCAGATCGATGGTGGTAGCTCCCATTTCTGCGGAATCACCACCGGTGCCGGTGAACTCTACTGCTGGGGCAACAACTCGCGTGGTGCCCTCGGGAGCCCGGCGGAAACCGTGGAGCCGACGCCGGTCAAGGTCCCTGGGCTCTCCGGCGTTGCCCAAGTCGTGGCCGGAACCAGCTTCACCTGCGCGCTCGACGCCGCGGGCCAGGCCAGTTGCTGGGGCAACGACGAGTATGGCCAGCTTGGTGATGGCAAGAGCGGCTTCGCGCTGACACCCGTGCCGGTGCCGTAGGGCCCGTCGCCTTCCGAAACATGTCCCGCTTTCACGCCCCGTTCGTTGCTAGGGGTGGTACGGTCACCCATACTTCAAGGCCCCCCACAGCCGAGTGTAATGCCCCTAAGCCGTCCCCACGGTTTGCTCGCGCTTCTGCCACTGCTTTTCGCCTGCGTTGGCGATGAGAGCAGTGGCCCGCGCCCGATTCC
The DNA here is from genome assembly GCA_964449145.1 of uncultured Gemmatimonadaceae bacterium. Lineage (GTDB taxonomy): Bacteria > Gemmatimonadota > Gemmatimonadetes > Gemmatimonadales > GWC2-71-9 > JADJOM01. The sequence continues at coordinate 30,306 of CAYUYF010000010.1, forward strand.
CAGCGCGCTGGAGATCGCGGCCGGAGGAACCCAGGCCGGGGTGGTGGCGCAGCCGCTCGACACCGCGCTGACGGTCCGGGTACTGGATCAACACGGCGAACCGTTGGCCGGTGTGCTGGTGCAGTTCGTCTTGGCGGACACGGCCGGCAGCCTCTCCAGCCTGACCCGCACCACCGGTCCCGACGGCCAGGCCGCCACGGTGTGGACGCTGCCGCAGACGGCGGGAGACTACGCTGCCCGAGCCCGGGTGGCGGAGCTGGATTCGGTGACCTTCACCGCCTTGGCGGGACCCGCCTCCGCCTCACAACTCCTGGTCGTGGCCGGCGATAGCCAGTGGACTGCTGTGGGTCTGGAGCTCGACAGCGCCTTGCGAGTGCGGGTGGTGGATCCGTTCGGCAATCCGGTTGCGGGGCACTCGGTGAACTACCTCGTCCAGGCCGGCGGCGGCAGTGTTTCGGTTCCCTCGCTGGCGACCGACAGCCTGGGCGAAGCCGAGGCCCGCTGGACCCTCGGCGCGATGCCTGCCGTGGGTTCAGTCGCTGTGTCCGTCCCGGGGCTGGCACCCGTGGTGTTCGAGGCGTATGGCTTCCCGGTCCAGCGCCCCGATTCGCTGTCGTTCGGGCCCGCCACTTGCCACCTCCCCGCCGGCGGCGGGCTTCGCTGCTGGGGCCCCGGCGCCAGCCGCCCACTCGGCACCGGCGACACAACCACCGCTTTCACCCCGGTACCTGTCCCGCTCGTTGAGAACTTCGTGAGCCTCCATGGGGGGGACGAGGCGACGTGCGGTCTGACCGCAGACGGAACACCCTGGTGCTGGGGACAGGCCTTCGGAATCTCTTCTGATGTTCCCGTGCAGCTCATTCCGCCACGCAAGTGGCGCGACCTGACGATCGGCGGCTGGATCGCACCGTACTCCAGCCACGCGTTCCTCTGCGGCGTGAGCACACACGAGCAGATCTACTGCTGGGGTGTCGGCAACTCGCTGGGCAACGGAGATCCGAGCTACCGCGCCACTCCAGCACTGATTGCCGGCAGCCATCGCTGGCGGGATGTCGACGCTGGCTTCGATTTCGCCTGCGGGGTGAGCACACGGGCCATCGTGTATTGCTGGGGCGCCAATGCATACGGTCAACTCGGCAATGGCACGACCGCGCCGGCATTGGTGCCGGTCCCGATCCTGGGCAGTGAGCGCTACCACTCTGTGACGACCGCGCACGCCTTCGCGTGCGCACTGACACTCGATGGGCGGGTCCGCTGCTGGGGGCGGGATGCCTTCGGAAACACCGGTCCGGGCGGCGGTGGTCCCGTGCCGCGGTCTGTGGACAACAGCCTCCGTTTCACGTCGATTCGCGCGAGCAGCAGCAGCGTCTGCGGTGTCACCACAACGGGCGAAACCCGCTGCTGGGGCAACAATCAGGGTGGCACCCTCGGCCTCGGCTCGCAGTACTACCAGTTCTATGTTTTGCCGGCTGGCCTCGAGGGCGACCCCGGCTTGACGCAGCTCGCTGCCGGGGACTTTACGGTGTGCGGCACCGATGCGGCGGGAGAGGTCTGGTGCTGGGGCGCTAACACCTGGGGGAATGTTGGCATAGGCGACAGCCGCTATGAATTCTCTCCCGACGCCGTGATCAACGGACCGGCCTTCACGTCGGTGGTGGCGGGGACGCGCCATACCTGTGGACTCACCGCCGTGGGAGAAGCGTGGTGCTGGGGCTCATCAGGCAGTCTCGGGCAGACTACTTCGTGGGCCGCCTCCGTGACACCGGTGCATGTGCAGGGTGGCCTCACCTTCACCCAGCTGAGTGCCACGAACGCCAACACGTGCGGATTGGCCACCGATGGAAGCGCTTACTGCTGGGGGTACGGACCCGGCGATTGGATCAATCTTCCCTCACCGGTACCCGGAGGCCACAGCTTCAGCCATGTAGCGGCCGGGAGCCAGCACTTTTGCGGTATCACCCAGGCCGGACCTGCCGTCTGCTGGGGCAAGAATCCCTTTGGCGAGCTTGGCGACAGCAGCTTCACGGACCAGGTCACTCCGGTCACGGTGAGCGGCGGACACCTGTTCGCTCAGATAGTGGCGGGTCCGAACGCCACCTGCGGCATCGACAGCCTCGGCGCTGCGTTCTGCTGGGGTCACGGCAGCACCCTGGGGGATGGCACGACGAGCGCTCGCTCCTACCCGGGGCCGGTGTTGGGTGGGCTCACCTTCCAGCGCCTGACGGCGCCGCAGGTCGGTGTGGCCTGCGGCATCACTACCGGAGCTGAGGCCTGGTGCTGGGGACTCGATACCGGGATGCGCTTCGGCAACGGCTCGAGTGGCGTGGCCCAGCCCACCCCGGTCCAGGTGGCCGGCGGGTATCAGTTCGCGGACATCAGCGTGGGCGCCCGGGCCACCTGCGGCGTCACGACCGGCGCCGCTGCGCTCTGTTGGGGGGACAACTCCCAGGGCTCACTCGGCACGGGAGACACTGCCAGCTCTCCGGTTCCCGTTCCGGTCGCCGGCGGGTTCACGTTCTCTCGGGTGGCCGCTGGTAGCAGTTTCGGCTGTGCCGCAGAAATTCAGGGCGGCACCCGCTGCTGGGGACTCAACACCGGGGGTGAATTGGGCAACGGGGAGGGCTTCATTATCCCCGCGCCGAGGCGGGTGCCGTGAGGCACCTCCCTGTGGGCCGCCATGGGCGTCGAGGCCCCAGCTGCAGGGTGCTGCTCGTCGCCGGACCGGTTCTCGCCTGTGCCGGCGACTCGCCCACGCTGGAGGGGAGAGCATGAGCATCCGCCTTCCTCCCCTCATCGGCGCAGCGATCCTGCTTCTTGCCTGCGGCGATGAGGAGCGGACGGGTCCTTCCCCGCCGCCGCCACCGCCCCCCGCCACGCTGCTGCGGCTCGGGGTCGACAGCCAGGCCGCGACGACCGGCACGGCGCTGGACAGCGTCATCGGGCTGCGCGTGCTCGATTCCCTCGGCAGCCCTGTGGCGGACGTGGCGGTCGAGGTGGCGGTGACGGGCGACGGCGCCATAGGGCCAGGTCCCGTGAGGACCGACAGCGCAGGGGAGGTGCACCTCACCTGGTCCGTCGGCAGCACTCGGGGCAAGGTCACGGCGACCCTGACCGCGGGTGACCTGGCTCCACTCACCTTCACAGCCTGGGCGCTGCTGCCACCGCAGCATGGTGGCAGCGTCGCCGGCGGAAGGGATCATGGCTGCCGGCTCGAGCCTGGTGGACTGGTGCTGTGCTGGGGACTGAACCTTCACGGGGAGGTCGGCGACGGCTCCACGCTGGCGCGGCCGGCGCCGGTAGCCGTCTCCACCAGCACGACGTTCGCGCGGGTGCGGGCAGGGTACGACGACTCGTGCGCGCTCACGGCGAGCGGGGTGCCCTGGTGCTGGGGGATGTCCTTCGGACCGACGCCACAGCCGCTTGCCGGAACGCCGGGGCCCTTCGTTGACCTGGTCGTCGGGGCGGCACATCGCTGCGGCCTCACCGAGGATGGGGAGGCCTGGTGCAGCGGCAGCAACGCCTCCGGACAGCTCGGTGATGGGACCACCCAGCCGCGGCCCAATGTCTGGGTCCTGGTTGACACCGAGGCGCGGTTCCGCCAGCTCAGCGCCGGGCCGACCTATACATGTGGCGTGTCGCGCGCGGCGAGGATCTGGTGCTGGGGGACGCACGATTACGTCACCCCACTGCCCCGGGAAGTCGCGACGACGGAACGCTTCACCGCGGTGGCCTCCGGGGCAAGCGATACCTGCGCGCTCGCCGCCGAAGGCAGTATCTGGTGTTGGGGCAATACCTGGGGACCCCCGAGGACGATCCCCGCCGGCGGGCCGGTGCTGGAACAACTCTGGGGCGGACAACGCGGAATTACCTGGGTGTATTGCGGACTGGCGGCCGACCATGGCGCCTGGTGCTTCGGCTACCCGTCAAGCGGGGGTCTCGGCGATGGCCGCCTTTCCGGATATCCGGAATCGAGCCCAACACCGGTGAGCGGAGGACTCGCCTTCACCGAACTCGGCGTGGGAGAACGCCATACCTGCGGGCGCACCACGGGCGGTGGTGTGGCTTGCTGGGGGGACAATCGCGAGTTGGGTCTGGGCATAGGCCCGACGCCCTGGGCCACGACACCCGTTCCGGTCCAGGGCGCTCCCGCCTTCGCGGCAATCACGGCGGAGGACACCCACGCCTGCGGGTTGACCGTGTCAGGCGCGGCCTGGTGCTGGGGAGAGGGCAAGCTCGGCGCGCTCGGCAGCGGCGACGACGAAATGCGCGCCTTCCCGACCCCGGTGTCCGGCGGCCCATCGTTCGCGAGCCTGGAAACGGCGTGGAATCGCACCTGCGGTCTCGATACAACGGGCGCGGCGTGGTGCTGGGGCGAAAACCCGCTTGGCGAACTGGGTGACGGAACCACCACCGCGCGCACGGTGCCCACCCCCGTCGCCGGCGGCCACACGTTCATTCAGCTTTCCACCCGGGGCGTCCGCCACGGTTGCGGGCTCGAGGCGGACCACACCCTGTGGTGCTGGGGCAGCAACTGGAATGGCAGCCTCGGCGACGGAACAACGACGCAAAGCTCCCAGCCGGTCCAGGTGCAATCCGGTATTCTCTTCAGCCAGGTGGCCACAGGAAACAGCCAGACCTGCGCACTCGACCAGGCTGGGATCCCCTATTGCTGGGGCTGGCCGGAAGCCACGGGCCAGGGGAGCTACTACGGCCCGTTGACCCCATCGCCGGTTGTAGGGGGCTTGACCTTCAGCTCGATTCACGGAAGCAATGTTACGATGTGTGGCCTCACTGCGCAGGGGGAGGCGTGGTGCTGGGGGCGCGCCGGGGCATGGTTCGGGAATGGAGATGCAACGCTCGACACCGTGTTTACGCCAGTTCGGGTCGCGGCGGGCGTGACCTTCAGCCAGCTGTACCTCGGGCAGGAGTCGATGTGCGGCACCAGCGCCGGCCAGACTTTCTGCTGGGGCAATAACAAGAGTCATCTCGGTGACGGCACGGTCATCACGCGCACCACACCGGTCCCCGTGGCCGGCGGGCTGACGTTCGCAATGCTCGGCACCAGCCAACGGCTCACCTGTGGCCTGGACGGCGGCGGGGCAGCGTGGTGTTGGGGTGAAAACCCGTACGGCGGACTGGGAAACGGCACTACCGGTGTCGTGCCACGACCGGTGGCCCAGCCCTAGCCACGATCCCACCGGCTACAAGAAAAGACAGGCCGCCTTCCTCGCGAAAGGCGGCCCGCCGAGACTGGCTCCCTCAGCGCTCAGTCCCGCAGGATCTCCCGCGCCGCATTGTACCCGCACGCCCCCATCACCCCGCCGCCCGGATGGGTCGCCGCGCCGCACAGATACAGCCCGCGCACCGGCGTGCGGTAATCGGCGTAGCCCGGCACCGGCCGCATGAACGCCAGGCTGGAGAGCGACATCGTGCCCTGCATGATGTTGCCGCCCGTGAGCCCGAAGCGATCTTCCAGATCCTTCGGCGCCAGCACCTGATAATTGAGCACGCTCTTCCGGAAATTGGGCGCGTACTCCGTCATGATGTCAATGCACCGCTCGGCGTAGCGCTTCTTGTTCTCCTCCAGCGTCCCCGCATCGGCGGCGAGCTTGTAGGGGAAGTACTGGGTGAACATCGACATCACGTGCTGCCCCTTCGGCGCCACGGTGTTGTCCAGCGATGACGGAATCGTCGCCTCGATGATCGGACTGGGAGAGATGTAGCCGTACTTGGCCGGGTCGTAGGCCTTCTCGATATAGTCCCGGGTGGGGCAGAGGTGGATGGTGCCCCGGTGCTGCGGGCCCGGCTGGTTGCCGGGCAGGCAGGTGAAGTTCGGCACCTCGGAGAGCGCCAGGTTCACCTTGCAGCTGCCGCTGGCGTAATCCAGGTGCCGGATCGAATCGGCAAACTCCGTTGGCAGCTCGTTCGGGTCCATCAGCCGGAGGAAGGTCATGTTGGCATCGATGCCGGAGATGACCTTCTTTGCCCGGAGCTCGGTGCCGTCGGCCAGCGCTACCCCGACCGCCTCACCGTTCTTGACCAGGATCCTGGCCACCGAGGCGTTGACCCGGATCTCCGCGCCTTTCTCCTTCGCGGCACTGGCAATCGCATCGGAGAGCCCACCCATCCCGCCCCGCACGTAACCCCACACGCCGCGGACGCCGTTGCATTCGCCCATCACGTGATGGAAGAGCACATACGCGGTCCCCGGCATCGAGGGGGTGGCGAAGGCGCCGATGATCGCGTCGGTGGCGATCGTGGCCTTGAGCTCCTCCGACTCGAACCAGCGGTCGAGGATCGGGTTGGCGGCGCCGGTGAGGATCTCCACCGCCTTCTGTCCGTCGGTGCCCAGCTTCCGGAAGCCGAGTCCCATCTTGAGCAGCTGGATCAGGTTGCCGGGGGCCATGGACCAGGGGTTGGGCGGCGTCTGGACCAGCGTGGGTTCCAGGAAGTCCGCCACCCGCTCCAGCATCGCCTCGTACTTCGGCAGGGCCTCGGCGTCCTTCTTCGAGAACTTGGAGATCTCCCGGTGGGTCATCTCCTTGTCCGGGCCCATCATCAGGGAGCGGCCGTCGGGGAAGGGGGTGAAGCTCGACGGGCTTCGGGGCAGCATCTCGAAGCCGTGGCGCTTGAGCTCGAGGTCGCGGATGATCTCCGGCCGGAAGAGGCTGTTGACGTAGCTGGCGGTGGAGACCTTGAAGCCGGGCCAGAGCTCCTCGGTCACCGCGCAGCCGCCGACCATCTCCCGGCGCTCGAGGACGAGGACTTTCCTGCCGGCACGGGCCAGGTAGGCAGCGCAGACGAGGGCGTTGTGGCCCGCGCCGATGAGGATGGCATCGTAGGTGGTGGACATGCTGGCAACTCGGGGTGTGGGTTGAGGAGGTTATCGCTTTCCGGTGTCAGCGCGGCTCCTCACCACTCGTCCTTGTCCAGTCTCAGCCCCACCCCGCCGGCAGCGTCCCAGGTGACCCCGACCGAAGGATCGAAGGCCCGGGAATGGGCGCCGGAGCGGGAGTAGCGGGGGGCGGTCATGGCGGGGAGAAACTAACCGCGGGACGGGGCGCCGCAAGCGGATTCGGCGCCGATCACCCCGCCCTCGACTTTTCCATCCGCGCGAGCTAATCTCGGCCATCCCCCGCACGGAACGTCACGATGGCCGGTATCATCTCCCTGAAGACCCCGATCCCCGGACCGAACAGCCGGGCCCTCACCGCCCGCCGGGCCAAGGCGGTGCCCCGCGGGGTCCCGGCCACCACCCCGATCGCGGTGGTGCAGGCGGACAACGCGGTGATCACCGACGCCGACGGCAACCGGCTGATCGACTTCGGCGGCGGCATCGGCGTGGTCAACGCCGGCCACCGCCACCCCGGGGTGGTACAGGCCATCCGCGACCAGCTCGATCACTTCACCCACGTCTGCTTCCCCGTCTCGATGTACGAGCCGTACATCGAACTGGCCGAGAAGCTCAACGCCCTCACGCCCGGGAGCCACGAGAAGCGGACCTTCTTCGTCAACAGCGGCGCGGAGGCGGTGGAGAACGCCATCAAGGCGGCCCGCCGCTTCACCGGTCGCCAGGCGGTGATCTGCTACGAGCACGCCTTTCACGGCCGCACCTACCTCGGCATGTCGCTCACCTCCAAGGTGAATCCCTACAAGCTGGGATTCGGGCCGTTCATGCCGGAGGTGTACCGGATCCCGTTTCCGTACTGCTACCGGTGTGAACAGGGCGATTCGGCGATTGGGCGATTGGGCGATTCCAGAGAACGGTCGGGCCCAGCGGCGAAAGGCGGTGCTGCGACCCAATCGCCGAATCGCCCAGTCGCCCGATCGTCCTGCTGCATGGCGGGCCGCGCCCACTTCGAGCACCTGCTCGCCAGCCACGTGGACCCCAAGAGCGTGGCGGCGGTGATCCTGGAGCTGGAGGTGGGAGAGGGCGGGTTCATCCCGGTGCCGCCCGACTACCTCGCGATGCTGGCGCAGTTCTGCAAGGAGCACGGCATCATGCTCATCGCCGACGAGATCCAGACCGGTTTCGGGCGGACCGGCAAGATGTTCGCCTGCGAGCACTACGGGCTGGTGCCGGATCTCATCACCACCGCCAAGTCGCTGGCGGGCGGGTTGCCGCTGGCGGCCGTCACCGGCCGGGCGGACGTGCTGGATGCGGCGCAGCCGGGCGGACTGGGCGGCACCTACGGCGGGAACCCCCTGTCCTGTGCGGCGGCGCTCGCCGTGCTGGATGCCATGAAGAAGGAGAAGCTGGCCGATCGCGGCGCGGTGGTCGGAGAGCGGATCCGCGCCCGGTTCCGGAAGTGGCAGGAGACGGTCCCCGAGATCGGCGATGTGCGCGGTCTCGGCGCCATGGTGGCCATGGAACTAGTCAAGGACCGCGCCACCAAGGAGCCCGCCAAGGAGCTGACGGGCAAGCTCCAGGCCGAGGCGCTCCAGCGCGGCGTCATCCTGCTCTCGGCCGGCACACTCGGCAACGTCATCCGGGTGCTGGTGCCGCTGACCGTGGAGGACGCAGTGCTTGAGGAAGGGCTGGCGGTGATGGAATCCGCGCTGCACTCCGCGCTGGGCCGCTGAAGACGGCTCGGCGGTGGCTTGAGCCGGAGGTCACCGCAAAGACGCAAAGGAAGCGCGAAGGCCGCGGCGGCGCATGCGGACCGCCCGGAGGGGGTTGAGTCGTTCGTGTCGTGAGGGTGAACGCCGAATTGGTCGTGATGGAAGAGTCCGGGAGCGACAATGATCGACCGAGCACGGCTCGCCCGGCTTCACGCCGAGGAAGAACGGCGCTTCGAGCAGACCCACCCGAAATCGCGGGCGCTGGCGGAGCGCGCCCGGGCGCACCTGCTGGAGGGGGTGCCGATGCACTGGATGGCCAAGTGGGCCGGCGGCTTTCCGGTGTTCGTGCGGGAGGGCCAGGGCGCCTACTTCACCGATGTGGACGGGCACCGCTACCTCGATCTCTGCCTCGGCGACACCGGCGCGATGACCGGACACGCCCCCGCCGAGACGGTGGAGGCGGTGCGGCAGCAGGCGGCGCGGGGCTTCACGTTCATGCTGCCGTCGGAAGATCATCTCTGGGTGGCGGAGGAGCTGTCCCGGCGCTTCGGGCTGCCCTGCTGGCAGTTCGCCATGTCTGCCACCGACGCCAACCGGTTTGCCATCCGGCTGGCGCGGATGCTCACCGGCCGGTCCCGGATCCTGGTGCACAACTGGTGTTATCACGGCACCGTGGACGAGACCTTCGCCACCCTGGAAGGGGGACGGGTGGTGGCGCGGCCGGGCAACATCGGCCCCGCCGTGGACCCGGCGCTCACCACCAGGGTGGTGGAGTTCAACGACCTCCCCGCGCTGGAGCGCGAGCTGGCCGAGGGGGACGTGGCCTGCGTGCTGTGCGAACCGGCCATGACCAACATCGGGATCATCCTCCCCGATGCCGGCTACCACGAGGCGCTCCGCGACCTCACCCGGCAGCACGGCGCCCTGCTCATCATCGACGAGACGCACACCATCTGCGCCGGGCCCGGCGGCTTCACCCGGGCCCATGGGCTCGAGCCCGACATGCTCACCGTGGGCAAGCCGATCGGTGGGGGGGTGCCGGGTGCGGTCTACGGCTTCTCCCGCGCGGTGGCCGACCGGCTCACCGGGCGGATCGCGCTGGACAACTGCGACACCGGCGGCATCGGCGGTACCCTGGCGGGCAACGCGCTGGCGCTGGCCGCCATGCGCGCCACGCTGGAGCAGGTCCTGACCGAGGAGAGCTACCACCGGACCATCCCCCTGGCCGAGCGCTGGGCCAAGGGGGTCGAGACGGTGATCGCCGAGTTCGAGCTGCCGTGGATCGTCAAGCGGCTGGGCTGCCGGGCGGAGTACTGGTTCCGCCCCGAGCCGCCCCGCAACGGCAGTGAGGCGGTGGCGGCGATGGATCTCGAGCTGGACCGGTTCATGCACCTCTTCGCGCTCAACCGCGGCATCCTGCTCACCCCGTTCCACAACATGGCGCTCATCGCGCCCGCGACCACCGACTTCGACATCGACCGCCACAGCGCCGTCTTCCGCGACGCGGTGCTGACGCTGCTGGGCCGCTAGTGGGCTGTCCCCCAGGTCCTGCAAGCAGCCGTCATTCCGGGTTTCGCGCGGCCAAACGAGGCTTCTCCCGGCTCGGCACGGAGATCCTCCGCCCCGTTCAGGATGACATCCACGGAGCGGTCGCTATCGGGACTTCCGAAATGGCCCGCTAGCACGCCCGGGCCCATCATGGACACCACATCCCTCTGGCAGGCCCTGGCGCCCGCGGTCCCCCGTCCTGCCGTCCCGATCCCGGCGCGCGCCGAGGTCGTGGTCATTGGTGCGGGCTACACCGGACTCGCCGCGGCGCGGGCGCTGGCCAAGGCGGGCACGCGAGTGGTAGTGCTGGAACGGCAGGCGGCGGGGTTCGGCGCCAGCAGCCGGAACGGCGGCATGGTGCTGCCGGGCTACAAGCCCGACCTCCCGGTGCTCATCCGTCGGCTCGGGCTGCCGGGGGCCCAGCGGCTCTTCAGTGATTCGGTCGCGGCGGTGGACTTCGTCGAGCGGCTCATCGCGGAGGAGGCGATCTCCTGCGACTGGCGCCGGGCCGGGCATGTGACCCTCGCGGCCAAGCCGGCCCATCTGAAGGGGCTGGAGGCGGCGGCGCGGCTGCTGCAGCAGGACTTTGCCCACCCTACCCATCTCCTCGCACCGGGAGAGATCGGACGGGAGATCGGGTCGCGCCGCTATCACGGCGGCCTGCTGGACCCGGCCGCCGGCGCGCTGCAGCCCGCCGCGTTCCTGCAAGGCCTGCTCGCCGCCGCGCTCAGGGCCGGTGCCGCCGTGCACGAGGGGGTCGAGGTGACCGGCATCCGCGAGCGTGAGGGACGGGTGGTGCTCAGCCATCGCTCGGGGATGGTCACCGCGGACCAGGTGCTGGTCGCCACCAACGGCTACACCGGGAGACTGGTGCCCTGGCTGGCGCGGCGGGTGGTGCCGGTGGGGAGCTTCATCATCGCGACCGAACCGCTCCCGCCCGAGGTGCAGCGGCGCATCATCCCTGCCAGCCGCATGCTCTCCGACACCCGGAACCTGCTCTACTACTTCCGGCTCTCGCCCGACGGGCGGCTGGTGTTCGGAGGCCGGGCGGCGTTCGTGCCCACGGCGCTGGAGCGAAGCCGGGCGATGCTGGAGGCCGGCATCGCAGAGGTCTATCCCGAGCTGGCAGGCACCCGGATCGAGTACGCATGGGGCGGGACGCTGGGGTTCACGCTGGATCAACTGCCGCACGCGGGGCGCCGCGGGGCGATCGCCTACGCGCTGGGCTACGGCGGGCACGGCGTGGCGATGGCCACCTGGCTCGGCCATCACGCCGCCCTCGCCATGATGGATCAGGCGCCTTGGCCCGCCATCACGACCGTACCATTCCGGGCGATCCCGGCCTACGAGGGGCGCCCCTGGTTCCTGCCGCTGGCGGGGGCGTGGTACGGGCTCAAGGACTGGCTTACGTAGGCCGGTCGGCTCGCGGTGGCCGGAAGTCGGGGTACATTTGTTCGGTCGACACCGCCGATTCGAAGGACCGCCGCAGCAACCTCAACGAAAGCCGGAAGGAGCGCCGCTTAATTGCGTTTGCCCAACCAGCAGGCCATCAAGCAGGGTCAGCGATACCTCGACCTGATCGGCGGCCGGGAGATGAGCCTCCCGGAAAAGGAGGCCTTCATCGCCGAGACAATCGAGGCCTACGAGAAGCACGTCAATCGCGGCTTCCTCACCTACCGGAAGTCGGTGACCCAGGCGGGCCAGTTTGCGGCGCTCGAGTGGTCCGGTCAGGGAGCGATGCTCACGGACCTGCTGGGCCGGGAATACATCGACGCGCTGGGCGGGTACGGCATCTTCTCCGCCGGCATCAATCACCCGCGGATCCTCAAGGCGGTGCAGGACCAGATGGCCCGGATGGCGCTCAACAGCCAGGAGCTGCTGGAGCCGTGGCGGGCCGGGCTGGCCAGCCTCCTCGCCGCGGTGACCCCCGGGGAGCTGGGCTGCTGCTTCTTCATCAACAACGGCACCGATGCCATCGAGGGGGCCATCAAGCTGGCCCGGCTGTATACCAAGCGGAACGTCTTCATCTCCACGCTGGGCGGCTTCCACGGCAAGTCCATGGGTTCGCTCTCGCTGATGGGCAAGGCGAGCTTCCGCGAGCCGTTCGAGCGCGGGCTGCAGGACGTGCGGTTCGTCCCCTACGGCGACGCCGACGCGCTGGACCGGGAGATGTGCATCCTGGAGGCGGTGGGTCAGCTGCCGGCCGCGGTGGTGATCGAGCCGGTGCAGGGCGAGGCCGGCGGGGTGGTGCCGCCCGATGACTACCTGCCCAAGGTGCGCGAGATCTGCACCCGCCACGGGACGCTGTTCATCGCCGACGAAATCCAGACCGGCATGGGCCGCACCGGCAAGCTGTGGGGCGTGGACCACTGGGACGTGACCCCGGACATCATGTGCTTGGGCAAGTCCATCGGCGGCGGGGTGATGCCACTCTCGGCGTTCATCTCCACCCCGAAGATCTGGGAGGTGATGATCCCCAATCCGATCATTCACTCCACCACCTTCGGCGGCAACCCGATCGCCTGCGCCGCCGGCATCGCCGCGATCACCGTGACGCTGGAGGAGGACCTCCCCGGCCAGGCCGCCACCAAGGGCGAGTTTCTGCTCAAGCAGCTGGGCGGCCTGATGAAGAAATACCCGCAGGTGCTCTCCGACGTGCACGGCAAGGGCCTGCTGATCGGCATGGAGTTCCCCACCGACGAGATCGGGTACAAGTGTGCGGCGGGGCTCTTCAAGCGCGGGGTGCTGGTGGCGGGGACCTATTCCCGGGCCCGGACCATCCGGATCGAGCCGGCGCTGGGCATCCCGATGCCGCTGCTGGAGGAGATGCTCAACCGGCTGGAGGCGACGTTCAAGGAAATTGTGGGGAAGTAGGCGTTTGGGCGATTGGACGATTGGGAGATTGGAGGACAGAGCAAAGGGTGGGGCCACGTGGACCCCACCCTTTCTCACGGCGCCAACCGAATCGCCGAGTCGCCCTACTCTGCCTCCCCACCAAACAGCTTCGACCAGCTGATGGTCACGCCGCCCCAGATCTTGAAGTCGTCATCAAAATTGGCGAAATCGTTGAACTTGGTGGCGTCGTCGCTATTGATCTGGAAGTGCAGTGCCGGCGCAATGGACAGCGGGCCGGCCGAGAAGGAGACGGACGCCGAGACGTCCACGTGGGTGAGGCCGTCGTCCACGAAGTTGGCGACTTCGCTGGCGTCGCTGTCATTGATGCCCTGGCCGGCGCTGAACCCGGCGGTGACGCCGATGCTGAGCTCGCTGGCGCCGAGCGGGAAGCCGCGAGACAGGCCACCCTCGAGGTAGAGCCCCTTGACCTTGTCGAGGTCGTAGTAGGCCGTGAGGGTGGGCGCGAACGGCGCGTCAATCTCGATGCCGGCGTAGGCCTCGATGGTGTTGAAGTCGCTGTCGATCGCCGGGGCATCGTTGGGATAGACATACGCCACGCCGCCGAGGGTGATGCTGGCCTTGCCGGCGCTGAAGCCGATCTCGGCATAGGGATCCACCTCGGCGAGGTTGAAGCTGCTGCCACCGCCCTGGGCGATGTCGTCGGCCTTGTTGTACTTGCCGATATCCACGTTCCCCCAGGCGCCGACCGTCAGGGAGGCGCTGCCCAGCGGGAAGGAGAGCCAGAGGTCCGGCTGCAGCACCGGCTTGCTGGTCAGGGTGACACCGCGCCATACGTAGCTGCTGTACACGCTCGCATCAATGCCGAACTCCGTCTGCGCCGCCGCCGGAGCGGCCGACAGGACCGCCAGGGCGCTGCCAAGAACCAGTGCACGCTTCATGTTCTCTCCTCGCTGAAGTGAACCGCAGGGCATCCCGATGAAACGAAAAACCGGCCCGCTCCACTGGAGCGAGCCGGTCGTCAGACTGCTGCGACCACGGCTACCGCTCCGTCCCCAGGCTGGTCCGGTTGACGTTGCACATATTGCGGTTCCGGACGCTGACCATTGGGTATCCTGCCGTGTGGTGGTCGCCGCCCATACCGGGGCGAACGCCGAAGATATAAGGTTCGGCCCCGAGGCTGTCAAGCAAGGGATTGGGCGCTATACTCTTGGGTCCATGCAGGAACCTGCGTTTGATCCCAGCGCTCCCTTCGGGCAGCTCCTCGGGGGGCTGATCGCCCTCTTGCGTGCTCCCCACGCGGAGGACCGCGTCGTGGCCAGCCTGCTGGAGAGCATGACGGCCCGGGTGACGGACGGCCCGGTCCTCATCGAGGCCGGTATCGAGAACAGCTGGGCCCTCGATGGAGACCCCCTCAAGGCCAGGCTGCAGTCCCGCCAGGTGGATGCCATCCGGGTCGCTCCCGGTGCCACGACCATGGAGCTGCTCGCCATGGCGCGGGCCCTCGCCGATGACGAGGCGCCCATCCCCAGCACCGCCAATGTCCGGGTGAAGCTCCTCCCCGACCCCCTGCCACTCCACGTATCCGGGCAGCGTATGGCTATCGGCGATCCCTCGGGTACCGGTGTGCCGCGCGCGCGGACTGGAGACCAGCTGACCGCGATGGTCGAGGGAATCCTGCAGGAGCTGGAGAAGGCCATCAATCGGCAGCAATGGCACGCCGTGCTGCACGATGCCCAGGCGGCGCTCCGCGCCCTGCCGGCGGTGCAGGAGGACAACCGCCGGACCTATGGCATCGCCCTCCGGCGCATGCTGTCCCGACCGGTGCTGGAAACGCTGATCGAGCAGGCCTACCGCGTCTCCGAGGAGCGCGGCCGTACCGCCGAGGTGCTGCGAGCCGGCGGCCTGGCGGCGGCCGAGCTGATGCTGGAGGCGCTCAAACAGAGCGACACGATCGGGCCGCGGGCATTCCTGGTGGACTCCCTGGCTGGCATGCCCGAGGCGCTGCCGCTGATCCTGCCGCTGCTGAAGAGCCCCAGGGCGGGTGAGGTCCGGCTGGGGGCCGAGCTGCTCGGCAGGCTGGGAGTGCCGCAGGCGGTGCCGGCTCTGCTGGGTCAGGTGAATCACCCCGACGAGCGTGTCCGGCTGGCGGTGATCGAGGCCATGGGGCACTACCGGGAGAAGGCGGTGGTGGAGCCGCTGCGCCAGGCGCTGGGACACGATACGCCCAGCATTCGCGCGGAGGCGGGACGGGCACTCGCCGCGCGCGGCTCCGCGGCGATCGCCATGCCGCTCCTGGCTGCGCTGGAGGCCGAACGGGATGCCACCGTGTGGGGACAGCTGCTCGAGTCGATCGCCGGGATCGACGCCCCCGAGGCCGCCTCAGCCCTGACCGGGCTGGCGCTGGAAAAGCCCGGCCTCCTCGGACGACGCAGCGCGCTGGAGCGGAAGCAGCTGGCGGTGGTGCAGGCTCTGGCGGTGGCCGGCACCGCCGCCGCCCGGCAGGCACTGGCCCGCATTGCGGCGGAGGGGAAGGGCGCGGTGCGGGAAGCGGCGGAGCGGGCCACGGCAGAGGGGGGTGG
This sequence comes from uncultured Gemmatimonadaceae bacterium, assembly GCA_964449145.1. Classification (GTDB taxonomy): domain Bacteria; phylum Gemmatimonadota; class Gemmatimonadetes; order Gemmatimonadales; family GWC2-71-9; genus JADJOM01. The sequence goes on from CAYUYF010000010.1 coordinate 45,851, forward strand.
CGCCTGACGCTCCCCCCCCCCGTCCCACGCCCGCCTGCAGTTCGATCCTCCAGTTCCTACTCTTGCTTCGTCTCCAGGCTCTCCACGTGGACGGAGAGGTTGTGGTTGATCCGGAGGCCGACGATGCCGTCGCTGTCCACGCTGCCGCGGTCGGCGGAGTGGACCTCCTGGCCATTCACCTGAAAGCTCACCTTGTCCTTGCCGACCACGATGGCGAGCAGGTTGGCGACCGAACCGTCGGTCTTGCCGGGCACGATGGCGGCATGCTTGGTCCAGCCGGTGGTCACGTCGGTGGCGGCCCCGCCGTTCCTGCGCTTGATCTTGAAGGTGCCGTCACCACGGATGAGGAAGTAGGTATAGCGCTGGGCGGCCCCGTCCAGCGTGCTGCCGCCGATGAAGATCCCGAACGCCTCGCGGTGGCCGGCCCCCTCGGGGAAGAGGTGCAGTTTGGCGCTGACGGTAAAGTTGCCGCGCACCTGATCGGCGCTGCGGTAGACAATCCCGCTGGCGGCGGTGGTCAGATGCCAGCCCGGGGGCATGGTTTCCAGCTTGATGTCGGCGAGCTTGCTCCCCATGTCCGGGCGGCCGCTCCAGCCGGCGGGAAAGACGCCGCCGCCCTCGATGTTGGGAGCATGGCCATGGTCCTGGGCGGCCAGCAGGGCGGGGAGCAGGAGCAGGATCCCCGGGAGTAGACGGCGCATTGCGACCTCGCGGTTGAACGGAATGAGGATTCTAGGTAAGCTAGTAGCCGCTGGCACGGGTACGGAGGCCCGGACGGAATGCCGTCTGTACGCCCGTCACCTGCCGCCTGTTTCTCTGGCCTGGTCGGGGTCTTTCATGGAACTGCTCGGACGAATCTTCGCCGGAATTGGCGCTGCGGGGGTGCTGGCAGCCCTCGCGTTCGTGTCGCTGCTGATCGGGGTGCTCATCCACGGGATGATCGTCCTCATGGCCGGCAAGCCGGTAGACGACTTCTTCCGCAAGAAGGGTGAGGAGGTCTACGAGCCGGGATCGGCTAAGTAGACCCGAGCCCTACGCCTCTGCTCCCGGGTGCTCCGCCTCTTCTGTCTGGGCCTTGGTCAAAGCCTTGTCGTAGTTGACCTTGACGCTCGCCATCGCATCCACCAGCCCGCGCACCTTCACCTGTAGCCCGCCGCCCCGCCGCGCGATCGACGCCATGGCCCCTGCCGCCTCTGCCAGGGCGTTCATGCTGAGCTGAGACGAGCCCGCCTTGATCTCATCGAGATGGCGAATCATCCCCCTCACTAATGTTTCATCCTGCGACCCACCGCCCATCTGGTCTACCACAGCCTTCACCCTGATCAGCTTGGGTGGTAGCCGCTCCAGGAAGGCGACCTGGGCCTGCTGCCGGGCACTGAGTTTGAGAGCCATGGGCTGAGATATAGCGGCCCCAGCGCCAAAGCGCAGGGGCTCGCAGGGGCTGGCTCGAGTGCAGCTCCGGGGCTCTCCCCAGTTCGGACCTCCCCGGCTACGTTACGGCCCCTGAAACCCCCTTCATTCTCCACCGTCAGGTGCGCGGTCTTGCCCCCATCCGCCGCGCCGCCACGGGTATCGCCATGAAGCTTTCCGACGTCTCGATCCGCCGACCGGTCCTGGCCAGCATGCTGAGCCTGGCGCTGGTGCTCTTCGGGGTGATCGCGTACCGGCAGTTGCCGGTGCGGGAATATCCTGATGTAGACCCGCCGGTCATCTCGGTGAGCACCGTGCTGCCGGGGGCCAATCCCCAGGTCGTGGAAACAGCGGTCACCGACATCCTCGAAGAGGAGCTGAGCACCCTCTCCGGGCTCCGCACCCTGACCAGCGCCAGCTCGGAGCAGTCGAGCAACATCACCCTCGAATTCACCCTGGACCGGGATGTCGATAACGCCGCGCAGGACGTGCGCGACAAGGTTTCCCGGGTCCGGGACCGGCTGCCCGAGGATGTGCTGGAGCCGGTCATCGCCAAGCAGGAGTCGGACGCGCAGCCGTTCTTCTGGATGGCGCTGTCCGGCGCCAACTACAGCGAGCTGCAGCTCTCCGACATCGCCGACCGGGTGGTGAAACGGCAGCTACAGAGCCTGCCGGGCGTGGGATCGGTGTTCATCGCCGGCGAGCGCCGCTATTCCATGCGGATCTGGCTCTCCAGCCAGGCGCTGGCGGCCCACGGGCTGACGGTGCAGGACGTGGAGGCGGCGGTGCGCAGCCGGAACGTGGAGATCCCGGCCGGGCGGATCGAGTCCCAGCAGCGGGAGTTCACCGTCCGGTCGCTGGGAGAACTCAAGACCCCGGCGGAGTTCGGGGAGCTGACGGTCTCCAGCGCCTCCGGGTCGCTGGTCAAGCTCAAGGACCTGGCCCGGGTGGAGCTGGGGGCGGAAGACGAGCGCAGCACACTCCGCTACAAGAGCGCCAATGCGCTGGGTCTGGGTGTGGTACGCCAGTCCAAGTCCAATCTGCTCGCCGTGTCCGATGCGATCACCGCGGCGCTGCCCGCCATTCGGGAGGCGCTCCCGCCGGGTGCGTCGCTGGAGGTGGCGTTCAACGAGGCGATCTTCGTCCAGCGGTCCATCCGGGAGGCCCAGGAGTCGCTGGTCCTGGCGGCCGGCTTGGTGGTGCTGATCATTCTGGCATTCCTGCGGAACCTCCGGGCCACGATCATCCCCGGTCTGGCGATTCCGACCTCGATCATCGCCACCTTCGCGGTGATGTTCTTCCTCGGCTTTACCATCAACAACCTGACACTGCTGGCGCTGACCCTGGCCATCGGCATCGTGGTGGATGATGCGATCATCGTGCTGGAGAACGCCTACCGGCACCAGGAGGAGCTGCACGAGGATCCCGAGACCGCCGCGACCAACGGCACCCGGGAGATCGCCTTCGCGGTCATCGCCACCACGATCTCCCTGGTGGCGGTGTTCACCCCGCTGGCGTTCCTGCAGGGCAACACCGGACGACTGTTCAACGAGTTCGGCATCGCGGTGGCGGGGTCGGTCATCATCTCGGGCTTTGTAGCGCTGACTCTGACGCCGATGCTCTGTGCCAGGATCCTGCGGGTGCCCCAAAGTCACGGGGCGCTGTATCAGGCGCTGGAACGCGGGTTCGACGGGCTGGCCAACGGCTACAGCCGGGCACTGGGCTGGGCGCTCCACCACCGCGGCCTGGTGGTGCTGTTCACCCTGGGCACGGCCCTGTCCGCAGGCTTCATCTTCAAGTCGCTCAAGCGGGAATTCGTGCCGCCGGAAGACAAGGGCTGGTTCCTGACCTTCGGCATCGCGCCGGAGGGGTCGACCATCGCCTATACCGACGGCTACCAGAAACGGCTGGAAGAGATCCTCGGCCGCACCGAGGGGATCGAGAGCTACTTCAGCGTGGTGGGCGGATTCATGGGGACGCCGGCCCGGGCCATTCTCTTTGCCGAGCTGGATGACTGGGGCACCCGGACCCGTTCGGTGGAGGACATCATCGCCGAGGTCCAGCCACAGTATTTCGGCGTGCCCGGCATGATGGCGTTCGCCTCGAACCCGCCGGCGTTCGGCGGGTTCGGGAAGCCGCTGCAGTTTGTGGTGCAGCATCCCAACTTCGACAGCCTGATCCGGGGCGTGGACACCTTGATCAAACGTGCCCGGCTGGTGCCCGGCCTGCTCAACGTGGACACCGACCTCCGGGTCAACAAGCCCGAACTCACCCTGACCTTCGACCGCGACCGGGCCGAGGATCTCGGCGTCCCCGTGGGGGATGTGGCCGGCGCGCTGCAGACCATGCTCGGCGGACGGCGCATCAGCACCTTCACCCGCGACAACAAGCAGTACGATGTGATTGCCCAGCTGGAGCCGCGGGAACGGGCCACCCCCTCGGACATGAGCGGGATCTACGTGCGGGGCCGGGGCCAGGCCCTGGTCCAGCTCGATGCCGTCGGCACGGTGCATGAGGGCGTGGGGCCGAGCCAGCTCAATCACTTCAACCGGATCCGCTCGGCCACCGTGGACGCCAACCTCCTCCCCGGATTCACGATGGGTGAGGCGCTCGACACCATGAACGCGCTGGCCCGCGAGGTGCTGCCGCGGGGATCGAGTACGGCGCTCTCCGGGGAGACCCGTGAGCTGGCCGAGTCGGGCGGCGCGCTCTATTTCGCGTTCATCCTGGCGCTGGTGGTCGTCTTCATGGTGCTGGCCAGCCAGTTCGAGTCGCTGATCCACCCGTTTACGGTGCTGCTCGCGGTGCCGCTGGCCATCACCGGCGCGCTGTTCACGCTGCTGCTCCTGGGGTCCACCATCAACCTCTACAGCCAGATCGGCATGATTCTGCTCATCGGCCTGGTGACCAAGAACTCGATCCTCCTGGTGGAGTACGCCAACCAGCTCCGGGAAAAGGGGCTGGAGACCTTCGAGGCGGTGCGGGAGGCCGGCCGCATCCGGCTGCGTCCCATCCTGATGACGTCCGTGGCCACCATCATGGGTGCGCTGCCGATCGCCACCGGGCTGGGCGCCGGCTCCATCAGCCGCCGTCCCCTCGGGTACGCCATCGTCGGCGGCATTCTGATCTCCACCATCCTGACCCTCTTCGTGGTGCCGGTGGCCTACTCGCTGCTCGATCGCTTCGCCCGCCGCGAAGCCCATGATCTTGCAACAGCACCGGCCCCCGAGCCGGCGATGGAGGCCCGATGATCGCGGTCCTGCTGGCAATCCAGGTCGCCGCCTCGGTTGGCGCGGCCGGCGCCGTCGCACCCGTCCCCGCGGCGGTGGCCGCCGTCCCCGCGGACAGCGTGCCGGTGCTCACCCTGGCGGAGGCGCTCCGCCGCGCGGTCCAGCTCAACCCCGATTATGTCTCCGCGCTCGGCGCGGTGTCGGAGGCGGAGTGGTCCCGCAAGGCGGCGCGGGTGGCGTTCTTCGTGCCCGCGATCTCCGCCAGCCTGGACTGGACCAAGTACTCCGACGACTTCTTCAACATTGGCACCCTGACGCCGGCCAGCACCTCCGCCACCGCCACCCTGGCGGCCAGCTACGAGATCTTCAGCGCCCGGAAGTTCACCGAGCTGGGGCGGAGCCAGGCCGAGCTGGAGGCGCTGACCCAGACGGCGGTCCAGCGCCGCTTCGCGGCGGCGCTGCTCACCGAATCGGCGTTCTATGCGGTCCTGGGCGACGCGGAGCTGGAGCGAGTGGCTGCCGAACGGGCGGCGCGGGCCGAGGCGCAGCTGGTGCTGGCGCGGGCCAGGGTCTCCTCCGGCGCGGCGGTGCGGACCGATTCGCTGAGCGTGCGTTTGGAGCTGATCCGCGCCCGGGTCAACCTCCGCCGGCGGCAATCCGCCTTGCGGGTGTCGCGGCTCGAGCTGGGACGGCGGGTCGGGTTGGACGGCCCCGTCGGCGCGGCCGCGCTGGACGGCGGGCCGCCCGGCCCGCTCTCGCTCACCCTGGATCAGGCGGTAATGACGGCGCTGGAGTCCGGCCCCGCCTACCGGGCCGCCCGTGCCGGAGAGCGCTCGGCCGAGTCGGCGCTCCGGGGCGCCCGCGGCGCCTATCTGCCGACACTCACTCTGACCGGGGCGCACAACCGGTTCGACGTGGAGCTCTTTCCCAACGCCTTCAGCGTCTCGTCCATCACGCTGGGGCTGTCGCTGCCCATCTGGAACAACGGTCAGCGCGAGTTCTCCATCATCCGCGCCCGCACCCAGCGCGACTACGCCCGGGCGCTCAGAAGCGACCTCGAACGCTCCGCGCTCCGCGACGTGACCGCCGCGTACGATCTCTACGAGACTTCCCTGGCCGAGGTGGCCCTGGCGGAGGAGGCGGAGGCGGTGGCCCGGGAGAACTACCGGGTCGAAGAGGCCCGCTACGGCGGCGGCGCCACGCCGGTCCTCAACCTCATCATTGCGCAGAACGGCCTCAGCGACGCGGAGGCCCAGGTGGTGACCACCCGCTACGCCGCCCGGCTGGCGCTGGCCTCGCTCGAAGCCATCCTGGGCCAGAGGATTGGCCGCGAATTCAACGGTGGAGACTCCCAGTGACTGCTCGACGACTCAATCTGATGGCGCTGCTCCTCGCTACCGCCTGCGGCAAGGGAGCACCGGCGGAGGGGGCCGGCGGCGGGGAGGGCGGAGGCTTCTCCTTGCCGGTGGAGGTGGCGACCGCCCGCCAGGACACCGTGGTGGACGCCATCCTCGCCACCGGGCAGATCGAGGCGATCCAGTCGGCGGAGCTCCGCGCCGAGGTGGATGGACGCATCGTCGAGATCCTGATGCAGGAAGGGAGCGAAGTCGGCAAGGGCGACGGCCTGTTCCGCATTGACGACCGGGAGCTCAAGGCCGAGGTGGCGCGCGCCGAGGCCGAGCGGGACCTGGCGGAGCAGGCGCTGACCAGGACCCGGCAGCTGCTGGAGCAGAACGCCTCGTCCACCGCCGATCTGGAGCGCGCGGAGGCGACGGCGCGGAGCAACCGCGCCGCACTGGCGCTGCTGGAGGTCCGGCTGAGCCGCACGGTGGTGCGCGCCCCCTTCGCGGGCGTGGTGGGACAGCGGCTGGTGAGCCTGGGGGATTACGTCACCTCCAGCGATCCCCTGGTCACCATCCAGACGGTGGACCCCACCCGGGTGGCCTTCACGGTGCCGGAACGCTACGCCCGCGACGTGCGCTCGGGGCAGCGGGTGGTCTTCCGGGTGGCGTCGCTCCCGGCGGAGGAGTTCAGCGGCATGGTGGACTTCGTGAGCCCCTCGGTCCAGCTGCCCGCCCGCACCCTGCTGGTCAAGGCGGTGGTGCCCAACGGCCGGCGGCGGCTGCAGCCGGGGATGTTCGCGGAGGCAAGGCTCGCCACCGCCACCCGCCCCCGGGCGGTGGTCATCCCCGAGCAGGCGATTCTCTCGGTCCAGGGTACCCAGATCGTCTGGGTGGTGACCGACGGCAAGGTGGCCCGCCGTCCCGTCACGATCGGTGTCCGGGCGCCGGGCGAGGCGGAGATCACCAGCGGGGTGGATGCCGGAGAACAGGTCGTGGTGGGCGGGCTGGAGATGCTGCAGGACGGCGCGCCGGTCATGGCGATCCCGGTGGATGGCCCGCAGCCGACGGGCGGGGCGGAGCAAGCCGCCAGCGCGCCGGTGCCAGCGGCCGGAGCGAAGGACTCGACCAGGTGATGCACCGCCAGGCCGGACATGCCGGAGCCTGACTCCTCCACGCGGGACGAGCTGGCCCGCGACCGTACCCACCTGGCCAACGAGCGCACCCTGCTGGCCTACGTGCGCACTGCGATCGGTCTGGTGGCCGGTGGCGTCGCCGTCGGGCACCTGTACACCGGGCCGGGGGCCACCTGGGCCGCCGGCGGCCTGGTGGGGGCCGGGGTGGTGCTGCTGTTCGTCGGGATCAGGCGCTATCGCACGGTCCGGAGTCACCTCAGGCGGGACTGAGCCCACTCCCATCCGCCGACCCGCCGCGGCTCAGCGCCCGGCGGGCTCTCGGGTCCGGCAATCCCCCGGCAGTGCCTCGTTCCTTCCAGCCCGAACCGTGCCTATCTCGGGACCACCCCCACGGCCCGCCAGGTCCGGCAGTCCACCCGCAGCGCCTCATTCTCCCCCACCCCATACTGTCCCGCTGGCGCCACGGTGTAGTCGCCGATCAGGTGCCCGGCCTCGTTGCTGGAGCGGAGCATCACCAGCTCTGTGCCGTCGCGCGGGTCGCGTAGCGGCGAGGTGCAGGCGGTGGGCTCGCCCGGGCCGGCGTGGGGTGCGTCGAAGTGCTCCGGGACACCGGTCGCCGGCCGGGAAGTGATCTCGAGCCATTTGGGGGTGACGCCGCAGGCGGCGAGCAGGAGCGCCACCGGAAGGACAGAGCGGGTCAGGGGCATCGCTGGGTGACGGTGAGGATGGAATCGGGGGCGTCAGTGTGTTCCAGGCTGCAAGTAGTATCGCCATACAACGCGGGGCAGGGAACCAGGAGGTTCCCTGCCCCGCATCTCATGCCGGCCAGACAGGCCGCTGGTCCGCGCCCTTCGGCCGGGCTACGGCCAGAGCACCGACGCCCCGCCGCTGGCGGAGGTGAACGAGGGCCCGTTGCCCACGTTGGCTCCTCCCGACGAGAAGTCCACCACCAGCGCGGGCGCGCCCGGTGTCGTTTCCACGGCGGAGACGTAGAGGCCCGCATCGCCGCCGGTGAGCGGCACGAAGGTCATGGAATTGAACTGCAGGTTCCCGCCGCTTACCCCCGGATGCTGGATGGTGAGCTGGACCACGTCGGTGGGCAGGTTGCTGAAGCTGATGCCGTTCAGGAACGTGTTGCTGCCGCCCGGGTCGTCAATGACCAGTCGTACGCAGTCGAGGGTGAGGGGGCCACTGGTAAAGTAGGCGTTGAGCGTCAGCACCGTGGGGCAGCTGCTGCCGACCATGGTGCCGCCAAAGCCGTCGCCGCCGCTGAGGTAGCCCAGAATCGTCACATCCGAGTTCAGGTTGAAGGTGGCCCCGAAGCCCGACTCCGCGAAGTCACCGAAGTGCGAGCCGTTGGTCCCGGGGGTAGTGAACGTGATGTTGGCCGGGTTGGCGCTCATGACCGTGAGATGCCCCGGATCCGCCGCGAAGCTCTGGGCGCTGTTGCTGCCGACCTGGAGAAAGTCGCCGCCGATCGTCAGGGTCCCCGCCGTGAGCAGCCCGGCGGTGCTGCCGCCGTTGAAGACCGCATCACCACTCACCTGGACCTGACCCGAGACGTGGTTCATGACCAGCGTGCCACCGCCGGTGGTGGCTAGCACTCCCTGCACGCCGAGGAAGTTGGCCCCGACAGTGAGCGAGCCACTCAGAGACAGATCTCCGGTGGTCAGGTTGCCATTCATCGTCGGGTTGCCGACGACGGCCACCGTCGTGTTCATGAACCCCTGGAGCAGGATGCCGGTGCCCGTGACGGTGACGCCGCCGTTGCCGGTGCCGGTGACGTCGTCGATCGTTCCGGCCGCATCCACGTCGCCCCCGAGCACCAGCACGAAGTCGGCGATTTCCAGAGTGCTCCCGGTCTGCATGCTGAGATCGCTGACACCCGCGTTGTTGGTCAACACCGGCTGGTTGGCGGTCACACCGATGAACACGTTGTCGAAGGCGCCCGGCACCACGCCGCCTACCCAGTTGCCGGAGTCGAACCAGTCGGTGCCGGCGCTGCCGCTCCAGGTGATGGTGCCGGGGGCCACGCCGGGCCAGTTGAGCACGGCGCCGTTGTTGGCCTGGGTGAAGGGTGTGCCCGAGAACGGGTTGCCGCTGATGACGTTGACGGTGAACGCATCCGGGCTCGGCCCGTCGAGGTCGGTGATGGACAGGTACAGCCCGGAGGTCGGGGTGGTCTGGAAGTCCAGGTTGTCGAAGCTGAACGGCGTCGGGCCTCCGATGTTGTTCACCGTGAGCTGGGTGACGGCCGGGTCCATGTTGGTGAAGGTGACGTTGTCCATCCCGACCAGGGCGCCGCCACTGAGGATCAGAGGCACGTTGTCGAACGTGACAGTTCCCCCGGTAGCGAAGCCTCCGCCAGCGGTCAGCTTCGAGCCGGGTACGCTGGTCTGGACGGTGACGCTGCCCGCCGACCCACCAAGGGTCCCGGCGGCCGTGACGTCGCTGGAGAGAAGGACCACGCTCCCGCCCCCGCTCAGACTGAGATGCTGGAAGCGGGAGGAGAGCGGAGACTGGAAGCCTACCGTGCCCGAGCCCTGGAGCGCGGTGAAGTGATTACCGCTGGCGAAGAAGCTGGTCTGGTCCCCACTGATCCCTACGCCCTGGCTGAAGCTCTGGACAATGAGGAGGCCCGCCGTCAGTCGCCCGGTCTCGTCACCGCCGTTGAACTGGGCACTGGTGAGACTGACGAAGTCCGCGGCGTTGGTCATCGTCAGCAGGCCGCCGTCGAAGGTGGTGAGGCTGGGGGCGAGCAGCGTCTGTCCGTTGACGATCAGCTCTCCCTGGATGCTCACCGAGCCGCTGGAGACGCTGAGCACGCCGGACAGGGTGATCGTCACGTCGGAGTCCACATTGAAATTGTACCCGTCCAGGTTACCCCTGGCCGTGGAGCCATCGCCCATCATTTGGATGTCGCAGCAGCCGATCAGGCTCCCCGATGCGTCCAGGTCGCCGTTGACGGTGATGGTGTGGTCTGAGGTCGTCAGGGACGCCCCGGCCTGGATCGTCAGGTCGTTCATGTCGATGTTGCTGGCATCGGGGTAGTTCGGCGCCCCGCTGGGGATCAGCACGTTGTCCGACCCCGTCGGGACCACACCGCCGTTCCAGTTGGCGGTGTTGAACCAGTCAGTGTCCACCGAGCCGTTCCAGACGATGACCGGCCCGCCGGCGGGCCAGTTGATCGTGGCGCCGCCCAGGACTTCAACGAATCCGGCGGGATCGGCCGGCGACGGGTTCACCATGTCCACGATCAGCGGGTTGCCGTCGCTGGCCAGGTCGGTGGCGCGGAGGTACAGCCCGGTGGTCGGCACGGTGCTGAAGCTGATGTTGCTGTAGCTGAGCGGCTGGGCCGACGGCACCCCGTTGTGCTCGGTGGTGAGGGCCACGGCCGCAGGGTCGGTGTTGACGAAGGCGACGTTCTGCAGGTCGATGATCGTCGCCGACGCCTGGTGCAGCACCAGCTGCACGTTGTCGAAGATGGTGCTCTGCGAGAAGAACCCGCCCACCCGGAGGGTCCGGCCGTTGCTGCTGGCAATGGTCCCGTCCACGCTGCCGGCACCGCCGAAGATGCCGTGGGCAAAGACGTCGGTGAGCAGCGTCATCGTGCCGCCGGTCGGGGTCCAGAAGACCTCCTGGAAGTGCGAGCTGCCGGGCACATCGCCCGGAGTCGCGAAGGAGATGCTCGGGTTGACGCCGACGAGAATGGTGGTGTGCGTCCCCGACGGGTGGAAGCTGTCGCCGCTGCTGCTGGCGAGCTGGGTGAGGTTGCCGCCGACGATCAACGACCCCGCGCTCATCTGTCCCAGTTCGTTGCCGCCGTCGAAGGTCGCGTTCCCGCTCACGTTGGCCTGCCCGCCGCCGTTCGTGATCAGGATGCCGCTACCGAGCGTGGTCAGGTTTCCGGTGACACCAAGCACGCGGTCGACCACGTCGACACTGCCCTGGATCGAGAGGTCCTGGACGGTCAGGAAGGTGGCGAGCACACAGTTCCCGGTGACCACGGTGGCGGTGTTGATCACGCCGCCCACCTGCTGGCCGGTGGCGCAGGTCAGGGTCACCCCGGAGCCGGGCAGTCCGTCGATCGAGCCGCCGACGTTCAGGTCTCCCCCCACCACCAGCATGTGGGTGCCGAGAGTGACTCTCCCTCCATTCACCAGGATGTCATTGATCGTCACGTTGCCGGAGAGCACCGGGTCCGGCGTGCCGAAGGGAATAGTCACGTCATCCAGCGGCCCCGGTACTGCATTCCGGTCCCAGTTGCCAGGGGTGGACCAGTCGGTGTTGACCGCACCGTTCCAGGTGAAGAGGCCACCCGGCGGCGGCCAGTTGATCACGGCGCCGTTGGTGGCACTGAACGTTCCCGTGCCATCCGACGGGGTAGCCGACGCCATGTTGATGGTGAGCGGGTCCGGTGTGGCGCCGTCGAGGTCGTTGGCCACCAGGTGGAACCCACCCGCGCTCAACGCCGTGCTGAACATCACCCTGTTGAAGGTGAATGGGGTCGTTGCGCCGACGTTGTTCACCGTGAAGGCGGTGCCGTTCGGATTCTGGTTATCGAATGCGACATCGTTGAAGTTGCTGATCGCCCCGCCCAACAGCACCAGCGCGACGCCATCGAATTGGATCGCCACGCCCGAGATCGCCGCAACGTTGGCGCCTCCGGTGGTGAGTGTGAAGCCGCTGCCGGAGATTACCGTCGGCGCCCCGGCACTAAAGCCGGCGATCAGCGTTCCCGCGGCCGTGACATCGGAGCCCAGCACCAGCGCGGTGGCCCCACGGAGATCAAGCTCCTGGAACCGGGAGGAGGCCGGCGTGGCGAAGGTGACCGAAATGCTCCCGGGCGCGCCCAGCTCCGTCTTGTGCGTCCCACTGGCGGCGAAGCTGCTGGCCGAGGTGGCGGAGGTCTGGGTGAAGCTGCCGCCGATCTTGAGATAGCCGTCGGTGAGCTTCCCGCTCTCGTCGCCACCGCCGAAGATGCCCGCCCCGGTGACCAGCGCCGAGTCGAGGGCGTTGGTCATGGTGATGGTGCCGGAGCCGGTGGTGGTGAGCCCGCCGCCCACTACTAGGGTGTGGCCGTTCATGGAGACGTCGCCGGTGCCGGTCACGGTGAGTGCGCCGATGGTGGTGCGCCCCGCCAGCATATAGGTGCCGTTGACGGTCACGCTGAGGGCGGTGCTGAGGGTGCCCGCAATCGTCTTCCCGGCGCCATTGAGCTGCAGCACCCCGCCGCCGCCGATGAACGACGTGCTGGTCGGCGCGGAGACATCCCCGGTCACCGCCAGGGCGAAGCTGTTCAGGTTGAGCAGGAACCCGGACTGGATCGTGACATTCCTCGCCGTGGCGTTGGCCGACAGGATCGGCTGGTTGGGCGCCGAGCCGATGACCACGTCATCTGTCGCCGTCGGCACGCCGGCCGGACTCCAGTTGCTGGTGGTGTGCCAGTCCTGGGTGCCGCCGGTCCAGGTCTTGACGGGACCGGAGGCTGGCCAGTTGATCACCGCACCATTCGTGGCCTTGGCAAAGGGACCGGGGGTCGCCGGCGTCGGGTTCACCAGGTTGACGGTCAGCGCGTCCGGCGACGGACCGTCAGAGTCAGCGACGTCCACGTAGAAGCCCGTGGTCGGCGGTGCCGAGAAGACCAGGTTGCTGAAGGTCAGCGGCGTGGCGCTGCCCGGCAGCGCCATCGAGAGCTGACTGGCCGACGCCGGCATGCTCTGGAACGTCACGTTGTCGAGTTGGAAGCTGCTCCCACCACTGATCACCATCGGGGCGTTGGTGAGCGTCAGGCCGGTGATCTGGGTCCCGCCCCCGGCATTGAGTCTGTTGCTGCCACCGTTGACGGCGGGGGCGGTGCTCACCGGGGTCGAGATCAGCAGGCCGTTGACCTGCACGGTGGTCTGGAGGGTGATTCCCCCAGTCTGGGCCGAGATGTCCAGGATATTGAAGTGCGAGCCGGCCCCGGGCGTGTCCATGGACATGAGCGTGGCCGACGCGTTCATGAGCACGACCTTGTGGGTCCCAGACGGCGCGAAGCTGAAATCACTGAAGGTGTTGTCCTGGGTGAATGCCCCGACGCCGGTGCTGTTCATGAGGATGACGCCGGCGGTGAGTTCGCCCGCCGTGCTGCCGCCAGTGAACGTCACGCTCGGCCCAGCGCCCCCGACGATCAGCGAATCGGTCGGGTTGGTCATGACCAGCACACCGTTGTTGACCGTGGAGAAATCATCGCCGACGCTCGAGCCCACCACTGCGGTGAAGCCGGCGAGCGTCAGGCTCCCGTTGATGGTGATCCCCGGGCTCACCAGCCGCCCGGAGAGGGTGTAGGTCCCGTTGACGTCGAGGCTGAAGAAGGTGCCCGTCAGGTTGCCGCGAACGGTCCCTGCACCGGTCAGCCGGAGTGCCGTGGTCGCGCCGGCGATACTGCCCTGCGCATCGAGCGAGCCCGCGACATTGAGGATCGCCGGGCCCATGGTGAGGACGGCGCCAGGCATGACGGTGAGGTCGCGGACATTCCCGGGCGCGCCCGAGATCGCCGGGCTGAATGGCGTCCCCGACGGAATGGTCACGTCGTCACTCGCCGTGGGGACGACGCCGCCACTCCAGTTGCCGGCGGTGGTCCAGGCGGTGCTCACGGTGCCGGTCCAGGTCACGCCCGCCGCCGCCGGCCAGTTGACGGTCACCGCGCCCGAGGTGGTGGTGAACGCCGGCCCGTTGCCGCCCGCCGGGCTGGCGCCCGGCAAATCGACGATCAGCGTGCCAGTCGGTGCCGTCACGTTGAGGTACCGGCCGGTGTTGCCAGTCGTGAGTGGCTGGAACAGGAGGTTGTTGAACGTGAGCGTCCGAGGGCCCGCCGCGCCACCGGGCGCAATGAGCCGCAGCTGGGTGAACGTGGTCAGGTAGTTCTGGAAGGTGACGTTGTCGAGCTGCTGCGCGGCCGGGACGCCCGCTTCGTCGATGACGAGGGTGCCCCGGTCCACGATCAGCTTGTCCACCAGGACGCGGGCCGTGGTGAGCGTCGACCCCAGGGTGTAGAGCAGCGGGGCTGGTCCGGCGCCTGCCTGGGAGATCAGCGTGCCGAAGACGCGAACCCCGTTCCCCGCGAACTGGATGTTGATACCGGCGGAATTTGAGAGGTCCAGGTCCTGGAACCCCGAGACCGGAACGCTGCAGCAGAACGTGACGCTCTGCAGCGTCGCACCCGTCATGACGGTCCGGTGGGTGCCGCTGGCGACGAAGCTGCTGCTGGTGGTTTGCTGGGTCTGGTTGAAGCTCCCCGCCAGTCGCAGCTCCCCGGCGCTGAGCAGGCCGGTCTCATCCCCACCCTGGAAGGCCGCGTCCCCACCCACGATGACCACGTCGGCGGGGTTGGTCATGATCAGCAGACCGTCGGTGTGCACCGTCAGGTTGCCGGTCAGGGTGAGCGTCTGGCCGCCGATGGTCAGGCTGGCTCCGCTGCCGGAGATGACGATGCCGCTCGCGACGGCGCTGGCCGTCAGCGTCGGCTGGTTGGGCGCCGGACCGATGGTGACCGGGTCGGTCGCGATCGGGACGCCGGCCGGGCTCCAGTTGCCGGGATCGGACCAGTCGGTGGAGATCGCCCCGGTCCAGGTCTTCATCGGCGCGGTGGCGGGCCAGTTGATCACCGCCCCGTTCTGCACCCGGACGAAGCCGCCCGACGCCGCGGGTGTGGGGTTCACCAGGTCCAGCGTGAGCCCGGGACTGGCGGCCCCTTCGGTAATGGCGTCGAGGTAGAGCCCCGCACCGGTCGGCATGACAGTGAATGTCAGGTTGTTGAATACGTAGGACGCCGGCTGACCGGGATGGCTCACCGACAGCTGCGGCAGCGTGGGCGACTGGTTCTGGAAGGTGACGTTGTCGAACTGCGCGATTCCGCGGCCGGGGTTGCCGATCAGCAAATGCGGACCATCCACCACCAGCCCGTCCACCGCCACCCCGCTCGGATTGACGAACTGGGCGTTGTTGCCGGTGATCACGATCGGTGACCCGCCGGACAGCGCGGTCATCGTCTCAAAGGTGCCAAACAGGTCCACGGACGGGTCGAGCGCGATGCCACCCGCCGCAGCGGAAATGTCCAGGTAGCCGAAGGCCACGATGGTGGCCGGCGACTGGGCCATCATGGTCTGCGGCGCGGACCCGACCAGCTTGGTCAGATGGGTGCCGCTCGGCTGGAATGCGCCCAGGCTCCCGCTCGATCCGCCGGTCGTCATGTCGCCGGACAGGATGAACGTGCCCGCGGTGAGCAACCCATTCAGGTTGGCGCCGATGAAGGTGGCGTCGCCGCCCACGATCAGCGAGTCGAGCGCATTCGTCATCGCCACCGTGCCAAGGGCCGTGGTGGTGAACGCGCCAAGCACCTCGAGGGTCCGGCCGCCGAAGGTAAGGGCGCCGGCATCGAGCAGATCGCCGGCTACCACGACGCGGCTGCCGAGGCTTCCGGTGGCGCCGTTCTGCACGGTCAGGTGGTTGAATCGTGAAGCGCTGGTGCCCGGACTCTGGAAGGTCAGCGTCGACACCGCACCGCTGAGGCGGGTGCTGTGGGTGCCGCTCGCCGCGAAGCTGTTCGGACTGCCGGAGGAACTCTGCAGGAAGTTGCCCACCACGTTGAGCTGCCCGGCGGTGAGTTTCCCGCTATGGTCGCTGCCGCCCATGGTCAGGTTACCGCTCACGGACACGACATCGGCCGGGTTGGTCATGAAGAGCGAGCCGCCCGATCCTACGGTGAGCGTGCTCACCGAAAGCAGCTGACCACCCACCGTGAGGCTCCCGGTGCCGCCGGAAATGCTGAGCGTGCCGGCCACCGTGACCGCGCCGTTCAAGGTGTAGCTCCCCGAGATGCTGGTGTTGACCGGCGCGTTGCCGCGCATCAGCCGGGTGGTCCCGCGCAGGTCGAGCGTGGGCACACCGCCGGCCAGGGTGATCAGGCCGGAGTTGTCGAAGTCCCCGAACACGTTCAGCGTGAACGTGCCGTTCAGCGTCAGCGTGGCTCCGCTCTGGATGGTCAGGCTCTGGGTGTTGCCCGTGGTCGTCAGGGCCGGCTGGTTGGGCGTCCCCGAGGGAATGATCACGTCCAGCGCCGAGGTCGGCACCACCGCCGGGGTCCAGTTGTTGGGATCGGTCCAGACATTCGAGGCGCTGCCGTCCCAGGTCAGCGCGGATGGGGCAGCCCCCGTCGCCGTGAAGCTCACCGGATTCCCGCTCACCCCACCCACCTGCACCGTGGCACTGAGCGCGTTGGCGCCGGGCGTGGCGCCCAGGGTCCAGCTGCCCACCGTGGCGATGCCGGCCGCGTCGGTCTGCGTCACCGCACCGGTCAGCGAACCGCCGCCGCCGGTCACCGCGAAAATCACGGTGAGGCCGCGGACCGGGTTATTGAACCCGTCGCGGACCACGATCGCCGGCGCCACCGGCACTGCGGTGCCGGCGGTGGCGGACTGGCCGTTGCCCGCGCTGGCGGCGGCGGTGGCCGCCGGGCCCACGCTCATGGTGGGCGTGAGCCGGTCGGTGGTGGTGCCGTCACCCAGCTGGCCCGAGACGTTCAGACCCCAGCAGAGCGTCGCGGTCGAAGTGCGGCCGCAGGTGTGCTGGTTCCCACCCGTGAGGGCGGTGAAAGTGAAGCCACCCGACGGGATCACTGGAGAGGGCCGATCGGTCGTGGTGCCGTCACCCAGCTGGCCGCTGCCGTTGTCGCCGCCGCAGCGCCAGCCGCCGGAGGTCAGGCCACAGATGTGGTTGCCGCCCCCGGCGATGGCGGTGTAGCTGAAGCCGCCGGCCACCGGCTGCGGGCTGGTCAGCTGGAAGCCGAAGTTGTTCCCCCAGCAGAATCCGCTGCCGCTGGTCGCGAGGCCGCAACTGAAACCGAAGCCGGCCTGGATGGCACTGAAGCTCAGCCCGCCGCTGACCGCGGTGGGGACGTTCCGGTCGGTCTGGGTGCCGTCGCCGATCTGGCCATCGAAATTGCTGCCCCAGCAGAACGCCTGTCCGGTCGCGGTCACGCCGCAGGTGTGATCGGTCCCAGCGTCGAGGCCGGTGAAGCTCAAGCCGCCAGTCACTGCGGTCGGGATCAGCCGGTCGGTATTGGTGCCATCGCCCAGCTGGCCGTCGAAGTTGTAACCCCAGCAGAAGGCCTGGCCCGCCGAGGTGAGGCCGCAGGTGAACTCTTCACCCGCCGTCAGGCTCACGAACGTGTGGCCGCCGCTTACCGCGACTGGCGTCGGGCTGCCGTTGGTGGTTCCGTCGCCCAGCGAGCCGCCGAAATTTTCCCCCCAGCAGAAGGCCTGGCCGGCGGCGGTGAGCGCGCACGTATGCCCCTCGCCCGCGGCCAGGGAGGTGAACGTGAAGCCGCCGCTGATCGGTCCCGGCACCGCGCGGTCGGTGGTCGTGCCGTCGCCCAGCTGGCCACCGCTGTTGTCGCCCCAGCAGAGGGTCTGGCCGCCGCGGATTTCGCAGGTGTGATTGCCGCCCGCCGCCAGGGTGACCGCACTCGGCGCCACGCCGGTCGCCGTGGCGGTGAAGACCGCGGCGGGAATCCCGCTGACCGTCGCCGAAAACGACTGCTGGCCTACGGTGAGCCCCAGCGTGGCGCCGCTCCGCGCCACGCCCTGGGCATCGCTGGTGGCCAGCGCGCTATCCACGCTGCCGCCACCGCTGGTCACCGTGAACGCCACCGAGGCCCCCGCCACCGGCTGGCCGTCGCTGCCATTGACCCGCACCGCCAGGGGCTGTGGCAGCCGGGTCCCGATGATGCCGCTCTGGGCGTCGCCGCCGGTCTTGGTGAGGGTCGAGGGCGGGGCGGTCACAAACACCCGGGTGGAGTCCGCCACCCCGTTCGGGCTGGTGGCGTGCACGTACAGGGTGTCCCGCACCGCCGGAGCGGTGAACACCCCAGCCGCGTCGATCGTGCCGTTATCCGCGCTCCAGGAGACATAGAACTGGGGCACGTTGTTCTGCTGTCCGTCCACCGCCGTGGCCCCGAAGGGGAAGGAGGCGCCGAGGGAGACGGTCGTGTCACGTGGGGCCAGGGTAATGGCGGCCAGGGTAGCGCCCGGGCCCTGGTAGCTTACCGGCACACTGGCCGGCGGCGGGCTGCCGACCCCGGCGGTGACCTGCACCGTGGTGGTACCGGTGAAGAGCAGGGTGGTCCCGGCGTACAGCTCCAGCGTCACCTCCAGCGCCTCGCTGCTGGAGAGCAGGAGGACCGGCAGGCTCAGGGTGAGCTGCTGATTGCTGGGGCTGAAGGTCCGTGCGGCCGTGAGGATGGTGTCGCTGGGCGGCCGGACCACAATGACGCGGACGTTGTCGAGCGTGAGGGGAACCAACCGGGCAAAGGCGTCAAACTGCGGTCCCACGCGAAGCGTGCCCACGCCCGGCCGGGTGGGCGAGGTCGGCTCCTCTGTGCAGGTCACCAGGGCGACGGCCGCCAGCATGACGAAGACAATGCGGCCGAGGGCTACGCCGGAACGCGGCCTGACAGGTGCGGACATGGGGCTCAGGGGGAAGGAGATGCCCCAATTGGCCGCTTTTTTCGGGAGTTGTCAATAATGAGGCAGGGATGCCACACCCGGCCGAGGGTTTCCACCCCCGCTGGTCAGCTCAGCTGGAGGGCAGCCGGAGTGTGCCACCCTCGCAACGTCGGAGGGCCGTCGTTTACATCAAGCCGGACTTCGCCGACTGCCACAGCTTGAACAGCCGGTCGAATCCGTCCTGCAGGATCTCCACCTGCTGCGGGCTGACCGTCGCCGCCAGCGCTGTTTCAATCTCGACCACGATCCGGTTCATCTCGCGACGGTTCTGCCGGTCGCACTCCGCCCGAATTTCAACGAGCTTTCTGGAGATCTCCGTGCGGACCGCCATGTCATTGGGAACCTGCCAGAGGTAGGCGGCGCTATCCCGCCCACTCACGCACAACTCTCCCAGCCGGTCGAGCAGCGGGAAAGAGGGCCGGCGGGGCTGTCCCAAGGTCGCGTCATGCATATGTTTACCTCCGTCGAATCGGTCGCGGGGCAGCAGGTGCTGCGCCCCGATCGAAGGTCTTGAGAAGCACGATCCGGGCCCCTCACCGCAGGTGTGCCGAAGGTCACCGGAATCATGTGCCGGAGACCGACAACGCCCATCACCGCGCCTGGCGGCCAGGACCGCCTCCCACTCCCGCCCCCATTGCCCATGATGCTCAAGCCCGGCGATAACGCCCCTGCCTTCTCGCTCCCCGCCACCGGCGGGGAGACCATCACCCTCAAGGCACTCAAGGGAAAACCGGTGGTGCTGTATTTCTACCCCAAGGACGACACCAGCGGCTGCACGGTGGAAGCCTGCGAGTTTCGTGACAGCTGGCGGGATGTCCAGGGCAACGGGGCGGTGGTGCTGGGCCTCTCGCCCGATGGCGTCGCTTCGCATGAGACGTTCCGCGCCAAGCACAAGCTGCCGTTCCCGCTCCTGGCCGATACGGATCACGCGGTGGCGGAGGCGTACGGTGCCTGGGGGGAAAAGAGCATGTACGGTCGCAAGTACCAGGGCATTCTCCGCACCACATTCATCATCGGACCGGATGGCCGGGTGGCGCGCGTGTTCCAGAAAGTGAAACCCAGGGGTCATGCCGCGGAGGTGCTGGCGGCCCTGCAGCAGCTGCCCGGCTAGGGGCCTGCCGACCCCGGGTGTGGCCCAGATGGACCGGCCGCGGCCGGCCTGTGGCCGCCGTGCCATTCCGAGCCTCGCCGGTTATTCTTCCACCCTTATGCGAACCCCTTTTTGCGCTCTCCTGCTCCCGCTCGCGGCCGGCTGCGCCGCGGGCCCGGCGCCGGCGCCGGGAACGACGCCCGCCTCGTCGGTCTACGTCGCCCCCGAACCCGGGGAGCGGCACCTCGCCAACATCCGGCAGCTCACCTTCGGCGGGAACAACGCCGAGGCCTATTTCTCCCGCTCCGGGAGGCAGCTGATCTTCCAGCGGCAGGAGGCCGTGGATAGCGGCTGTGACCAGCAGTACGTCATGAACATTGATGGCTCGGGGATGCGGCGGGTCTCCAACGGGCTGGGGCGGACCACCTGCGGATTCTTCCTGCAGAATGACCAGCGCATCCTCTACAGCTCCACGTTCAAGAACGATTCCGCCTGCCCGGCGCCGCCGGACCGATCCGCCGGCTACGTCTGGCCGCTGGGCCACCTGGAGATCTACACCGCCCGCGCCGATGGCAGCGACCTGCGCCAGCTGACCGATAACGGCGCCTACAACGCCGAAGCCAACCTCTCTCCCGACGGCAAGACCATCCTCTTCACCAGCACCCGGGATGGCGACATCGAGCTGTACACGATGAACCTGGATGGGAGCAACGTGCGGCGGCTGACCAACCGGGTGGGCTACGACGGCGGGGCCTGGTTCTCGCCCGATGGCACTCAGATCGTGTGGCGGGCGGCCTACCCGAAGACCGCCGCCGACTCCGCCGACTATCTTGGCCTCCTGGCCCGGCGGCTGGTGCGGCCCGCCCGGGTCGAGGTGTGGGTGGCCGACGCCGATGGCGGCAACGCGCGGCAGGTGACCAATCTGGGCGGCGCCAATTTCGCGCCGGTGTTCACGCCCGATGGCCGGAAGATCATCTTCTCTTCCAACTACGAGCAGCCGCGCAGCGGCAACTTCGACCTCTACCTGATCAACCCCGACGGGACCGGCCTGGAGAAGATCACCACCCACCCGGACTTCGACTCCTTCCCCATGTTCAGCTACGACGGCAAGAAGCTGGTCTGGGCCTCCAACCGCCATCAGTCCGAACCGGGCGAGACCAACATCTTCATCGCCGACTGGATCCCGTGAGCGCTTCCCCCGTGACCGCACCGCCGTCCGCCGCCGTCGGGGAGCCGCAGGACGTCGCTCCGATGCGTCACGCCCTGTGGGAGTGGGCCAAGTCCATCGTGGTGGCCGTGGTGGTCTGGCTGCTGCTGCGCACGTTCCTCCTCGAGGCGTTCCGGATTCCCTCGGGCAGCATGGAACGCACCCTCCTCATCGGGGACTTTCTTTTCGTCAACAAGGCGGTCTACGGGGCGGAGATTCCCTTCACCGGCATCCGGCTCCCCGCCGCCCGCCAGCCGGTGCGGGGGGACGTGGTGGTGTTCGACTCGGTTGAAGAGGAGGGTTTGAAGGTCGTCAAGCGGCTGATCGGGATGCCGGGGGATACCTTGGCGATGCGGGGAGGGCTGCTCTACCGGGACGGCAAGCCGGTGGAGGAGCCCTACGTCCAGCACGAAAACCCCGGCAAGTCGGAGTCGCCGGAGTACCGCTTCAAGATGCGGTCCTGGCAGGTAAGCCACCTGGCGGGGGCGGATCCCGCCAGCTACAACCCCGACCTGCAGGACTGGGGTCCGATCGTCGTCCCCGCCGACTCGTTCTTCATGATGGGCGACAACCGCGACCTCTCCTACGACGGCCGTTACTGGGGCTTCCTGCCCCGGGAGAACGTTCGCGGGACCCCGCTGATCGTCTACTACAGCTACGATCCCGGCAGCTGGAAGGTGCTCCGTCCCATCACCGCGATCCGCTGGAACCGGATCTTCGTCCGGCCCCACTAAGCCGGCAGGCTCAGCCCCCGCCCGGCCCGGTCGCCAGCCCGGCGTCCTGCAGCAGCGCCATCAGGGCCCCGGCAAGCAGCGCAATCCCTGCCGCCACCAGAAAGGCTGTGGCAGCGCCGAGCGCAGCGGCCACCGTTCCCGCCAGTATCGGCCCCACAATCCGGGCGACCGCCCCGACGCTCTGCAGTAACCCGAGGGCGCTGCCCTGCTCCTCCGCTGGCGCCAGCCGGCTGACCATCGCGGCCGCACTCGGCGCCACGATCGCCGACCCCGTGGCCAGGATCAGCAATCCGCCATAAAGGAGTATCAGGCCGATCGGCGTGGGTCCGGCGCCGAAGGCCCGGGTAAGCCCGACCAGTCCGAAGGCCAGGAGCACACTGCCCGTCAGGATCAGGCGCCGCTCGCCGTACCGGGGGACCAGCCGCCCGATCAGCGCGCCCTGTACGATCGCCGAGACCACTCCCAGGAGCATGAACAGATAAGCTGCGTGGTGCTGGTCGAAGCCCAGCCGGCGCTCCACCTCCAGCGGGAACACCACGTAGAGGACCGTGAACGCAACGGTGGTGCAGCCCACCGCCGCGAACGGAGCCAGGAAGCGGCTCCAGTGCACGGGGGCCTCGATCCGGGCCTGGGCCCCGGCCTGCCGGGACTCCGGCAGCCACCACCACGCCAGGCACAGGTTCACCGCCGTGAGCGCTGCGGCGATCAGCCCCGGTGCCGCCGTCCCCAGCGTGGCGCTCACTCCGCCGATCCCTGGCCCCACCACGAATCCCAGACCGAACGCCGCCCCGATCAGGCCCAGCGCCCGGGGGCGCTCGGCCAGCGTGGTGACATCGGCGAGATAGGCCTGGGCGACATTGACCGTGGCGCCCATGGCGCCGGCCAGCACCCGGGAGGCGAGCAGGATCCAGTAACTCGAGGCGAAGGCAAACAAGAGGTAGGAGAGCGAGCTGCCGAGGAGGCCGATCAGGATGACCGGCCGCCGGCCGATGCGGTCCGACAGGCGGCCCCACCAATGCGCCAGCAGGAACTGCATGAGGGAGAAGCTCGCGACCAGCACCCCGATGGCGGTCTCGCTGACGTGCAGCCGGGCGGCGTAGCCGGGGAGGAGCGGCAAGACGATCCCGAACCCGATGAGGTCCAGGAAGACGGTGATGAAGATGAGCGCGGTGGGGGACAAGTGGCTGGGAGCTGGGACTCTGAGGAAGGTTGGAAGTCGGGAATCCCGGCGACGACGATGCAGGGCTGACGGACCCCGATGCGGGCCGGCAGCGCGAAGCTCCAACCTTCCACTACCGCTGCCTCGGCTCCTCCGGCGTGCTCATGGACGACCGCTCGAGATAGCTGGCGACTCGGCCACAGCTCTGGCAGGTGAGGGTGACCCGGCCGGCGGGGCGTTCGGTGCGTTTGGGGGTTCGTTCAACGTCGGGGGCGCTACAGCTGGGGCAAACGAGGAGCTTGTGGTCGCGGTCGGCCGCGATCAGGACGAGAGCTTCTGCTGCACGGTATTCCTTTATCCCACGACGTCCCAACCTACCGCCCTTCTGGCGGGGGCGATCGGCCGCTGCGCCGTCCCACCATCGTTACAATGTACGGTTTGCCGAGGGCAGGCGCAAACGCGGTGGTGGCACCCCGGTCACCCCTCTTCCGCAGCCTCTGGCGGAGCCGTAGTATTGACCGACACCCCCCGTACCCCCAGGGATCCTATGCACTCGCGAATCTGGGCCCCGGCCCTCGTCGCCGGTGGGACGCTGTTGAGCGCCTGCGCTGGCGGCCCGCCCCCGCCGGCACCCACCCCCGAAAATCTCCCGGCCCTCGAGGCGGCCCAGCAGCAGAGCCCCCGAGATGCGGGCCTGATGACCCGGCTTGGCATCGCCTACTTCGAGAGCAAGGAGTACGGCCGCGCCCGGGACATCCTGCGGAGCGCCCTGACGCTCAACAAGCAGAACTACGGTGCGCACGTCTATCTGGGGCTCACCTGGGAGGAACTGGGAGAACTCGATTCCGCCCGTGTGGCCTACACCACCGCCTCCGGCCAGGCCCGGGACGACCGCCAGCGGGGCGAGATCGCGGATCGGCTGGAACTCCTCACCCGGCGGGAACTGCGGGTGGCGGCCCGGCGGGCCATCGCCCAGGAATCGCTCCTGAGCACCCAGCCGGCCACCGAAAATGCGGTGGCGGTGTTCCCGTTCCGCTATACCGGCAGCAACGAGGAGATCCGCCCCCTCTCCCGCGGCATGACCCACCTGATGATCACCGACCTGTCCAAGCTCAGCCAGCTCACGCTGCTTGAACGCGAACGGGTCCAGGCGCTGGTGGATGAAATGGCCCTCACCGAGAGCGGCCGGACCGATCCCTCCACCGGCGCCCGGTCGGGGCGGATGCTGCGTGCCAGCCGGGTGGTGCAGGGGGCGGTGTCCGACGTTCCCGGCAGCACCCAGATCCGGCTGGACGCCTCTGTCGTCAACGCCATCAACGCGTCGGTGATTGCCAGCGGTACCGGCGATGAGCAGTTACAGCAGCTGTTCGCACTCCAGAAGCAGGTGATGTTCCGCCTGGTGGAGCAGATGGGCATCACCCTGTCGCCGGCGGAGCGCCGCGCCCTGAGCGAGCGCCCCACCGCAGACCTGCAGGCCTTCCTGGCCTTCAGCCGGGGCCTCGAGGCGGAGGACCGCGGTGACTATGAGGCCGCCAACGCCAACTTCAGCGCCGCCGTGGCCCGGGACCCCAACTTCCGCGCCGCCCGGGACCGGCAGTCTGCCACCCAGCGAGTGACCCAGGCGCTCTCGCTGAGCCCTCAGGTCTTCGCCGGGATCGATACCCGGATCGGCCCGACCGGGCCGGCCGACGCCGGCCCCCAGGCCCCCGGCGGCCGGGGCCCGATCCTTCGCACTGGGGTGCTCAACACCGTCCCCAGTGTTGGCTCCACCCTCACCTATCGTGTCGGCAGCGGCCCGGTGTCCCGCCAGCCCACCAGTCGGCCTCAGCTGCCCGAGACTCTCGGCGGCGACGGCATCGAGCCGGGACTCACCGGCACGATCATCATCATCATTACCCGGCCCTGATGCGCGCACTCATCCTTGCGGCCTCCGCCGCCCTGCTCGCCGCCGCGCCCCCGGCCTCGCTACAGGCCCAGGGCCTGTTCCCCGAGGCCACCGTCATCGGCGGAGCGACCTTCCGCTCGTACAGCTACGAGAGCGGGTTCGGCGTGGACTACGTCCGCCAGCTCGCCTTCCCGATCGGCGCCGTGGTCCCGCTCGGACAGCGGTTCTCGGTGGATATCGGGACCTACTACGCCACGACCTTCGTAGGACTGGGCGGGAGCCACGAGAGCTTCCAGGATCTGACCGATACCCAGGTCCGGGGCACCTACGTCTTCGGCAACGACGCCGTCGTCGCCAGCCTGATGGTGAACCTTCCCACTGGCCCGGAGACTACCAGCCTGCAGAGCTTCGGGGTCGCCGCGAGCTCCGCCTCCAACTTCCTGCTCTTCCCGGTGAACACCTACGGGTCGGGATTCTCCTTCACGCCGGGACTCGCCGGCGCCATCACCGCCGGCGCCTGGAACCTCGGCCTGGCGGCCAGTGTGCGCTGGAGCGCCGAGTACCAGCCCTTCAGCGGGTCGGCAAACTCCAACGTCCGCTACCAGCCCGGTGTCGAGAGCCGGGTTCGCGTCGGCGTCGACCGGCTGGTCGGGCAGGGGCGGCTGGCCTTGGGGGCCACCTACAGCACCTTCGCCAACGACCAGCTGACCGGCTCCGGTGCCGGAGGGGGGACCTTCGACCCCGGAAACCGCATCCTGGTCGATGGTGAGTTCTCGACCCGGGCAGGCGCCGGGACGATCGCCCTCTACGCCTGGAACTACCACCGCAGCGGCTCCGGCACCGCCACCGGCGGCAAGGAGAACGTGTTTACCGCGGGCGTGTCGGGGAGCTGGGGGCTTGGGACCAACGCCCGGCTGGAACCGCTGTTGGAGGGCCGGTTCTGGTCCCCAGAGGATGGCAGCGGCAAGCTGATCGGGGTCGGCAGTGCGCTCCGCTATCAGGTTTCGCCCCGACTGGCCCTCGTGCCGAGCGCCAGGATGGACTTTGGCAGTGTCGAGACACCGACGTCAAACGGGACCAAGTCGGTGCTGGGCTGGGAGCTGTCCACTCTCCTCAGGGTCGGGCTCTAGCCGCGACGCCAGGACCAGCCCCCTCCTATGAATGCGCTCCGCCACTAGAAGTTGCATCTACTACTCATCAGACAATTCTTGACTGTCTGCTCCGTGCCGTGGTACGTTCCCCGCCAGATTGACCGGTACATGACCGGTCGATCGGTCCCCCGCCCCACTCAGGAGGCCGTTTGGCTTCGGAACTTGGCGCCTCCCAGATCTCCACCCTGCTGGAGACTCTGCCGGGCATAGCGAACGTGCTGCGGAGTCCGGTGGCCGACGCGATGCTCAATGTGATCCGGGCTGGTGCCCGCCTCGGCGAGTTCCAGGTTGCCGATGCGGAGGAACTGATCCGGTACGCCACCCGCCGCAACCTGGTCGTCACCGACGAAGGTGAACGGGTCCTTCAGGAAGTTCGGGACGCGATGCAGCGGCGGGCGGAGAAGGCCGCTGAGAAGGGCAAGGCGCACGCCGCCGCAGCGCGACTCAAGGCGAGAGCCAAGCCCAAGCCCAAACCCAAGCCCAAACGGGCCACGGCCAAGAAGGCCGCCAAGAAGAAGCACTGAGCCCCGACCGGGCCAGCTGGAACAAGAAGGGCGGGCCCATCGGCCCGCCCTTCTCACGTCGTGGGTCCCGCTTCACCTCAAGTCTTGAATTCTGCCACCAGCTTGGTCAGCCGGGTGCTGGCATCCAGCAGGGAAGCCGAGGATGAGGCCATGTCCTCGGTCGATGCGCTCTGCTGCTCGGCCGCGGCCGATACCTCCTCACTCGAGGAGGCGTGCTCGGAGGCGGCCCGGGCCACGAGCGCGGTCCGCTCCGTCAGCTCCCCGGCGATGTCCCGGGTCTGTACCGCCTGCTGCGCCAGCCCGGTCGCGGAGGCCTGCACTTCGCTGATGGCGGTGCCGATACTGTCCAGCCCCTGGACGACCGCCTGCGCGACGTTCTCGATCCCGGCCACCTTGGTGGTGCCCACCTGCATGGTCTCGGCGACTTCGCGCACCTGACTGCGGATGAACTCCACCGACTTGGTGACCTCCTCCGCCGCCCGGGCGCTGGAGTCGGCCAGCTGGCGGACCTCCTCGGCCACGACGGCGAACCCCCGCCCGTGCTCGCCGGCCCGTGCCGCCTCGATGGCGGCGTTGAGGGCCAGCAGGTTGGTCTGCGACGAAATCTGCTTGATGAGGTCGATGAAGTTGGTGATGGAGTCGGACTGCTGCACCAGGGCCCGGACCTGCTGCGAGGAGGTCTGCACCACGCCGCGGACATCCAGCAGGGTGGTGCGGGCAGTGTCCACGTCGGCGCGGAAGCGGAGCGCCGTCCGGCGGATCTCTTCGGCCAGGCGGACCGCCTTCTGCGCGGCCTCCGCGTTGTTGGCCGAGGACTCGCGCAGGCGGCCGAGCAGCTGATCGGCCTCGCGCACGCCCTGGACCTGGTGCTCGGCCCCGCTGGAGATCTTGACCATGGCCGCGGAGATCTCCCCGCTGGAAGCCGCGATCTCCTCGCTCATCGCCGAGAAGTCGGAGGCGCTGCCCGAGATCTGCACCGCGTCCTGCACCACGGCGCTGACCACCGCGCGGAGCCTGGAGGCCATGTTGTCCATGGCGCCGGCCAGGCGAAGCAATTCCTCCGGCATCTGCCCCAACTGTATCGGGCGGAGGTCGCCGGCGCCGAAGCGGTCGGCCGCATCGCTGAGCCTGCCCATCTGCCGGTCCACCAGCCGGATCACCGAGACCCCGGCCGAGACGCTGAGGATCAGGGCGAGCAGGGTGCCGAGGATCAGCAGCTTCTGGAGGAACCCGGCCCGGTCCTGGAGCTGACTGGCCCGCTGGCGCACGTGGGCCGCCTGCTCGTTGTTCAGTTCCTGCACGACGGAGATGAGGCTGTCGGTGGCGGTGCCGGCCCGGGCGGCGATCAGCCTGGCATCGTCGGTGCGGCCGATGTCGGCCAGTGCGTGCGCCGTGGCGTAGGCCACCTCGAGCTCGGCCTGCCGTGAGGCGGCCTGGTTGATCATTCGGCGCTCGGCCTGGTTCAGGTCCGGCAGGTCGCGCAGCCGGGTGAGGTAGACGTAGCCGGAATCCCCGGTGGCGATGAACTGCGCCTTCACCGCCGGATTGGGTGTGAGCAGGTACTGTTCGGCCGCCCGGATCTCCCCCAGCACCGAGGACACCAGAGAACTGCCCAGGCTCGTCCCAGCCTGGAGCTGGATGATGTCGGCCGTGGTCTGGCGCGTGATGGTCCGGAGCGACGAGACACTCAGGATCGCCATGCCAAGAATGAGCAGGCTCATCCCGAGCATGGCGAGCCCGTTGAGCCGCCGGAGGCTGCGGGTGAGAATCACAGGCCCTCCACCGCGCGCACCTGTCCACCTTCCACCTGCCCGATCACCACTCGCTGCCGGGGCACATCCCCGTTCTCGTCGAAGGCAATCTCGCCGGTCACGCCGGCGAAGGGGGGATCGTGCGGCCCGATGCGCGCCACGGCGGCCCGGATCGCCTCCGGATCGGTGCCGGTGCGGGTCAGGACGTCTCGCAGCAGGAACAGCGCGTCATAGGTGGCCGCCGCCGGCTGGTTGGGCAGCGGCGCGGTGGGGAAGCGCGCCCGGTAGGCCGCCACGAACGCCCGGTTCTTCGGCGTGTCGAAGCTGGCCAGATAGGCGTTGGAGATGTAGGTGCCCTCGGCGAGGGCGCCGGCCGCCTCGAGGCCCTCCAGCGCATCCCCGCCCATGAACGGGACCCGGATGCCCCGGGCCCGCGCCAGCCGGAGCGCCACCTCGGCCTCGCCGAGGTTGCCGCCGATGAAAACGAACTGGCTGGTGCCCCGCCGGGCCAGCCGCTCGAGGAAGGGGCCCACATCCGGGGACTCGCCCAGGTAGGGGTCCATGGCGTCGATGGTGCCACCCAGCTGCGAGAACTCGCTGGCGAAGGTGGCCCGGATGCCGCGCCCGTACTCGTCGTTGAGGTAGAGGATGGTGCCCCGGCGGAAGCCCAGCCGTTCCGCCGCGAAGCGGGCGAGCGAGGCGCCCTGCTGCAGGTCGCTCGGGCAGACCCGGAAGGTGTACTCGCCCGCGTGGGTCACCAGCGGCGAGGAGGAGGAGGGCGAGATCTGGGTGATCCGGGCTGCGTTGTAGACCGGCGCGGAGGCCAGCGTGGTGCCGGAGAAGACGTGCCCGACCACCGCGGCCACGTTGGCCTCCACCAGCCGGGTCGCGGCGCTGACGGCGGAGTCGGGGTCGCCGTAGTCGTCCCGGGCGATCAGCTCGATCGGCCGGCCGTTGATGCCGCCGCTCTGGTTGATCTCGTCCACCGCCAGCTCCGCGGCGCGCAGCATCGGGGCGCCGACCGGATCGGTGAATGGCCCCGCCAGCCCAATGCGGATGGGAGAACCATCTGGAGAACAGGCAACGAGGAGCAGGAGGACCGCGGACACGAGAGTGACGCGCCGGTCGCACCGACGCTCGAATGCGCTCACGGATGACTCCAGGGGAGGGAAAACTATGAACAACGCTAGCAAGAGGTCCCCTGCCGGGCAATCCCGTGCCGCCCCATCTTTGGGCATGCCAGACTGGACCGAACGCGCTCCGGCTCACCAGATGGATCTGCACGGCCAGCGCGTGCTTGAAGCTATCGGCAACGTGGAGCGGTTCCTGCACGCCCAGGCCTCGGCCCGCCGCGGCGGGGTGGTCCGGATCATCACCGGTCGGGGTCAGGGCGGGGGCGGCGCGCCGATCCGGACCCGGGTGCGCACCCTGCTCCGTCAGCTCAAAGCGGAGGGCCGCCTGGTGCGGGACTTCCAGCTGGAGCCGGGCGAGGGGAGCTTCCTCGTCAGACTCATGGGCTGACCGCGCCCCCTTCCGCGGCCGTCGCCTCCGCGGCGCGCGCCCGGCCCCACCGGTCCAGCACGCCGCCATCCACCAGGCTGACCGAAGCGACCCGCACCCCCTGCTCGATCTTCCAGGTCAGCCTGAGCATCCGGCCCTGCCACACCCACTGCATCATCCACTGGCCGCCCTGGACCTGCGCGCCCACCACGCCATAGCGGGCCTCAAGGGAACGCTTCCAGCGGTCGATGTCCACGCCGGTGACCCGACCGGACACGGTGATGATGCCCGCGGCGCTGTCCATGGCTGAAAGCCACAGTGACAGCGGCTGGGCCACCATGGAATCCACCAGGAACCCCCGGCACTCCTGGACGCGTGGGTCGCGCCGGGCGCGGTCGCAGCGCAGGCCGCGCCCGCCCAGCGTCCGCAGCCGCCCGTCCACGCTCGCCAGCCGGGCGCCGGCCTCGAATCCGAGGAAACTCAGGGGTTGGGGAGGATGGGCTTGGGCAGGAGCGCGGCCCGGAAGGAGCGCCAGCAGTAACAGCGGGATCAGCGGGAGGCCGGGCATCACCCCACAATAGTAGGAGCACTCGCCCGTGGCCGCACCTGCGACCGCGACGTGCAAGGACCCCGGACCGCGCCATGCGCGGCGCGTTCCGGGGCCCGGATCGGCGTCGGGAACCGTGCGAGGTTACGCCTTGCGGACGTTGGAAGCCTGCAGTCCCTTCGGGCCTTCCACGATGTCGAACTCCACTTGATCACCCTCGGCGAGGGAACGAAACCCCTCCATCGCAATGGCTGTGTGGTGGACGAACACGTCCTTGCCGCCTTCCTGGGCGATGAAGCCGAACCCCTTCGCGTCGTTGAACCACTTCACGGTACCCTTCGCCATTGCTCCTACCTCGGATTTGGGAGCTCACCGGCTCCGGAACTTCCCCGGTCGGGGTGACCGGGGCAAAGGCAAGACCCCCATCGCGTACGATGAGGTGGAAATTCCCGCGTTGTGGGGGGAGGCGGTTCGGGCTGCAACGACCATGCGGATAAGGTTCAGTCCGGCGCTCGCCTTGTCAAGAAGTCCCGGCCCGGGGCTGTGCCGGCGTCGCGGCCCGTTAAATTGGTTCCTTCCTGCTCCTCAACCGGGGGTCCCACCCATGCACCTGTTAACGATGCTCGCCGCGCTCCAGCAGCCTGCGGCTCCGCCGGTCCCGGCCCCCCCCAGACCCGCCGCGTCCCCGATTGCACGGGTGGTGGTCCAGCCAGCCGATGTGGCGGTGGTCGTGGGCGACACCATCCGGCTGAGCGTCGTGGCCTACGATTCCGGCGGTCGGGTCTTCCCGGATGTGACGGTGAACTGGTTCGCCAGCGGGCCGCGATCCTTCGAGGGCACCGTCGGCACCGATGGTCTCGTCTCCGCTGGTGCGGTCGGAAGCATCACCGTGGCGGCTCTGGTCCGGCCCAAGGGCGGTGGACGGGCATCCACCGCTTCCGGCCGGGTGACCATCCTTCCCGGGCCGGCGGCAAGAATCGTCATAGACCGCAAGCCAGCCAGTCTGTACGCGGGTCAGTCGCTGGCCCTCAACGCCACCGCGTACGCCGCCAATAACGACCGGCGCCGCGATGAGATTCTGTGGACCTCGGACCGCCCCGCGGTGGCCAGTGTGAGTCCCGATGGTCGCCTGACCGCGAATGCCGCCGGCCGGGCCACCGTCACCGCCACCGCCGGCCGGGCCACCGAGAAGTTCAGCGTCACGGTCCAGGCCAATCCAGTGACCCAGGTGCAGCTGGAGCCATCCGCGGTCCGGGTGCGCACCGGGGACGTGGTCAGCTTCAGCTTCGTGGCCCGAGCCGGCGCCCGCCTCCTGCGCGGCGCCGAGGCGGAGTGGCTGGTGGGCCAGGGATCCGCCCGCATCGACCCGGACGGCATGTTCGTCGCCGAGGAGCCCGGGGTGTACCGGGTCTACGGCCAGTTCGCGGGACGCACCGCCGAGGCGATCGTCACGGTGGGCCCGCGGGACGTCCGGCGGCCGACCACCCTCGTGGGGCGTCTGCCGATCAAGTTCCCGGCGGCGGAGTTCTGGCTCCATCCCGATGGCCGCCACGGCTACCTCACCACCATCGGCGACCGGATCTACGCGATTGACCTGGCCGATCCCGCCGCGCCGGTGATCACCGACTCGGTGGTGGTGGACGCACGGGTGGTCAACGACCTCATGACCACCGAGGACGGCAAGTACGGCGTCCTCACCCGCGAGGGGAGCTCCAGCCGCAAGAACGGCATCGTGGTGCTCTCGTTCGAGGATCCCGCCCATCCCCGGCCGATCGCGGATTTCACCGAGACCGTCTCCGGCGGGGTGCACTCCACGTTCATCTATCGCGGGTACGTGTACCTCACCGACGATGCCACCGGCTCGCTCCGGGTGGTCGACATCCGCGACCCCTACCAGCCCCGTCAGGTGGCCCGCTGGCAGCCCCGCGAGGAGCTGCTCGGCAACTACGTGCACGACGTGGACGTGCAGGACGGCCTGGCCTACCTCTCCTACTGGAACGACGGCCTCATCATCCTCGATGTCGGCAACGGCATCGTCGGCGGCAGCCCGGAAGATCCCCGGCTGGTGAGCCAGACCAAGTACGACCTGGACGCGCTCTACCGCGACGTCGAGGCGGTGGGCGGGCCAGGGTTCATCCGGGGCACCCATACCGCCTGGCGGCATGGCAAATACGTCTTTGTGGGAGACGAAGTCTTCTCCGCCAAGCCGCGGCCCACGGAGGGGAGCGGCCCGCTGGGACTCGGTCGTGCCTACGGCCGGCTGCACGTCGTGGACGTGTCCGACATCCGGGAACCGCGCATCGTGGCCCACTATGAGCCCAAGGATGGCGGCTCCCACAACGTCTGGGTGGCCGGCGACACGCTCTATATGGGCGACTACCAGGGCGGCCTCCGGGTCCTCGACATCTCCGGCGAACTTCGGGGTGACCTGCTGCGCCAGGGGCGGGAAATCGCCCACGTGGTGACCGGGGACAAGCAGGGCCTGGTCCCCAATTCCGCCAACGCCTGGGGCGCGATCTACCGCAACGGCTACATCTACGTGGCGGATATCAACAGCGGGCTGTGGATCGTGAAGGTGGACGCGAGAAGCGAGCTGACACCCTAGGGTCGTGAGTGAGGCCGGGCGGCGGCGGATGCCCCGCCGCCGGCACCCGGCCGCCTGACTGTTCAGCGTGCCGCACAGCCCGTAGATTCCCTGCCATGACGACGCCTCAAACCATGACCATCCGCAGTTTCTCCGACCGGGCGGAGGCGCTGTCCCACTTCATTCTCCGGGCCGGCGAAGCACCCCGGCTGGTGGCCTTCGACGATTCGGTCGGCTGCCCGCTGGAGATTGCCCTGGCCGCGCTGGAATGGACCAAGGCCGCGGGGGTGCTGCTCGACGAAGACATGCTCCACGCCGCCCGGCTCACCAGCGAGAACGCCGCGGCGGTCATCGAGCGCAAGATCGAGGGCCAGCGGCAGTTCATCTATCTCGGACCCCGCCTCGACGCTCCGCCAATGGATGTCTTCGAGGGCAAGGTCCTGTTCGACGAACCGGGCGTGAAGGCGGTCGAGTTCAGCCAGCGGGCCCACGCCGTCGCCCACTTCCTCCGCGCCACCAGCGGAGTGGGATCGCTCATCGCCATGCTCGGCCGGCGGGCCCCGGAACTGCGGCACCTCCGCCGCTGGCTGGGGCCGATCCTGGCGGAACTGGACAAGCCGCGGACGCTGGTCGGCGGATGGTTCGCGGCGTCCGCGGCCGGCTGCCTCCTCTGCGCCCAGGAGGCGGAGGTGGACTACCGGTACGTGGAGGTCGGACTGGAGTCGTAGCGGCCTTCGCCCGTCGGACAGAGACGGTGACCGGCACATTGTGGATCAATGTGGATACACAATTCCACAATGTTGTGGAGATCCACAGAGGTCTCAGCCGCACTCGCACTTAGCTATCCACATCTCGGCTTCTCCACACAACGTAACCCGAAGAAAGACAGGCGCTTGCGTGGTTTTTCGGCGCCCCTATCTTTGCCTCAACCGTCATGCGGAAACGTGGTCGAGCCCCTTGCTCGGCTGGCGAACCATGGCGTGTTCAGGCGGGAATTCGGGGGAGACTGCCGAAGTCGGCAAGGGCTCAGGTGGTCCGTGAACCCGGTGATCGCCCCGGCTTGAACAGGAAAGGCCAGTCGCGCGCCTTTCCCGCCCCGATTTGGCGCCTCGGGGTGCAGTGCGAGAGGACGGTCCGCGACCCGGCCCGACTCGCAGCGCTCACCGTGATGAACCTGGCTCGGATGGCCATCCAGCTCGGGAATCAGCGTATGGGGCTCCTCCCGCCCAACCACCGGCACTCAGCTGGTAGGGGCGATGGAAGAAGAACGGCGTCGAAAAGCACCGTCCCCAGACGGGTCACAGTGAGAGATGGCCGCCGGGCCCCCGAGCCCGGCGGTCATTTCGTTTTCCCGACCCGGCCCGAATTCTTGCCGACCCTCGTACTCGGGATTACTCTGAGCTATGGCTGTTTCCGTGCAGTGGGCCCTCGCCGCAACCCTTCCGGCCGGCGCAACATCGCCGATGCCCGGAGCCGATGGCCCCTGGTGCCTGCCCGGATTCTGTCCGTTGCCGGTTGAGGGCGGCCTGCCCAGTGGCGTGATGTACCTGGCGGTGGGCCTGATGTGGCTGGGGATCGCGGGGCTCTGGCAGGAACGGCAGCGCGCCATGAAGAGCCGGTCCGGGGCGGATGCCCGATAGCTGGCCGCGCTAGGGGTCAGGTGCTGACGCGCGACCCCAGTCGCTCTTCCCGCGCCAGCCGCGCCGGCGGTCTATCTGCCAGATGCCGCGGGCGCTGATCGGCGCCCCCCCGGGGAAGTTCTCCGCCGCCGCGAGCGCCGACGCCATGCTGGCGGCCTTGGCGCTGGCGTTGTCGGCGAAGTGAAGGATCTCGGCTTCGAGGGTGAGCGGGAGCACCGGGGCCCCGAACTCCAGCTTGCCGTGGTGTGAGAGGATCAGGTGCTGCAACAGCAGCAGCTCTTCGGGGGTACAAGGGGTAGGGTCCGCGGCCCGGACCCGCTGGTCCAGCAGGAGGGCGCCCAGCACTACGTGGCCGAGCACCGAGCCCGCCACGGTCATTTCGAAGCCGCCCTCCCAGCGGTAGCTGGCCAGCTTGCCGATGTCGTGCAGCAGGGCGCCGGCCAGCAGCAGTTCGGGGTCCGCGGCCGGAAATTCCCGGGCGGTGGCGAGCGCGATGCGGGCCACCTCGCAGGTGTGCTTGAGCAGGCCGCCCAGCTCGGCATGGTGGCCCGAGGTGCTGGCCGGACACTGGCCGTAACGGGCTCGGAACTCGGCATCGGCGTAAAAAAGGGCCAGGGTGCGGCGGAGGCGGGGCGCGGAGAGCTGGCTCAGCCAGCCATCCACCTCCTGCCAGTAGGGGCGGACGTCTCCCACGGAGGGCAGCAGGCCGGCCCAGTCCACCTGGTCCCGGGGGAGGAGACGGATCGAATCCACCGCCAGCTGGCGCTGGTCCCGGTAGGGGCGGACGGTGCCGGCGACGAGCACCACATCTCCCCGGCTGATTCCGGCGATGCGCTGGCGATCCGAGGCCCAGAAGGGCGCCGTCTGGATCCGCCCGCCGGCGTTGCCCAGTGTGAGCACGGTGAAGGGGTTGTCCACCCCCCGCGCCTCCACGTCGGTCACGAGGAACGGGCCGCGGACCCGGGCGCCATGGGGCAGGTCGGAAAGGCCTGGATGGGTCATGTGGTGGCCCCAAAGCTCGGGCTGAGGCTCGGGTCGGGGTGTATCAGTGTCAGTCAGGGGAACGGATGTCGTCCCCCGATCAGCGGCGGGGGTGTCCGGTTTCATAACTCGTGCGGTCGCCTTGATTCTCGTTTTGCCGGGAGTGATCCCATGCCTAACTCTCACATTCTCCTGCTCGACCCCGATCAGGCCCGCCGGGAGAGCCTGGCGGCGGTGCTCAAAGCTGCCGGCCATACTCCGGTGGCGCTCGGCGACCCGGTAGAGGCGGTCCGCGCCCTGACCACGCCGGGCCTGGACCATGCCCTCGTGGCGCTCACCACACCGGGGCTGGACCAGACCCATCTGCGGGAAGCGATCGCCCCTGGGGAGCCGATCCAGCCCGAACCGCTCGAGGAGGTGGAGCGGCGGCATATTGCCCGGACCCTGGCCTACACCCGCGGCAACAAGCGCCGCGCCGCACACCTGTTAGGCATTGCCCGGTCTACCCTGCTGGCCAAGGTCCGCAAGTACGGGCTCAATGGCGGCGGCGACGCGGCAAGCCCGGACGCCGAGTAGCTCCACCCCGACAGCCCACCGGCCGGCGGTGCCCGTTCTTTCTGCCGGCGGCAGACGCCGCTGGCGGATGGGGTACAGGGCCAGGGATTTCCTGACCCTGCACGCCGGGGTTTCCCCGGCCGGCGGTGCCGTCGTGACCCGCCGCCGCTCCCGGCTGTTCCCACCGCTCAGACAATGCGCACCCTGCCATAACGAGACACGATGACCTGCCGCCGGGCGCCGCCACGCGTGATGGTATAGGTCCCGTTGGCAAAGCCGAGAGAGATGCCGCTGGGGGCGTAGCCGATGCGCCGGGGCAGGCCGGTGGTGGTCACCCCCTCCACCGACGGGCCGGCGCTCCGCCACCGCTCCACCGTGTCCGCAGGGCTTTCCAGCGCGTGCAGCACCAGGGAGTCCGCGGCCAGCGTGAGCAGCACGTTGCGCCGCTCGGAAACGGCCACCAGCCGGGCGCGGGCATGGGCCCCGGCCAGCGCCTGGGCCGCGGACTCCACCGCCAGCCGGTCCCGGACCCGCATGAATGCCGGGACGGTGATCAGGGCGGCGAGGCCAACCATCACCAGCACTACCAGTAGCTCCAGCAGCGTCGTTCCGCGTGGCATGGAAGGGAGTCTACGCCGCGCGGTCGTGCGCCACCGCCCCCGGATTGTGCGAGCCGGCGCGAAACAACGCGGGCCACTTGCCCCAGCCTGCAGGGTTGGCCATACTAGCGTTCCCAACCGCAGGCGTGCCGACCACCGTGACTCTCGCCGTGCCCGCTCCAGCAGCGCCAGACGCCCTCGCGACGCTCCGCCAGTACGCGGCCCTCGCGCCGTGGAGCCTGCGCGATCTCTCCGTCCTGGCCGGCGCCATCCTCGAGACTTCGGCGGTCTTCCCGGTCAATGCCGCGTCGGCGTCTCGGCCCACCGAGCGCACCATCCGCTTCTACGTGGCCCGCAAGCTGGTCAGTCCGCCGGCCGGCCGCGGCACCGCGGCGGTCTACGCCTACCGCCACCTCCTGCAGGTGCTTGCCATCAAGCTGCAGCAGATGGAAGGTGCGACCCTCGAGAACCTCGAGAAGGACCTCGTCGGCCTCCCTGGAGACGTGGTGGAACGCCGGGTGGCCGGCGCCCTGGGGACGCGGCTCCCGCCACCCGACCAGTTGCCCCTCACGGTGCCCGAGGGAGAACCCCGCGGCAAGGTGGGCCGGGCGCTGCTGGCGTGGACCAGCGCCGAAGGCAGCAGCCCCGCCCGCCGCGGGAAAGGCAATCTCTGCCGACGGGTGTCGCTCGGTCCCGGCGCGGAGCTGATATTGGATGAGCGGCACCCGCTCTTCCCCGCGCTGGACGATGAAACCATCGTCGAAGCGCTGCGTCGGGCCGTTGACGGCCTGGGCGAGAACATCTGACCAGACCCGGAGCACTCACTCCTCTCCCGCTGGAGTCCGCATGGGCATCGCAATGCTGGTGGTCCTCGTCGTGGTGGTCCTCTGGGTCATCTCGGCGTACAACAGACTCATCGCCCTCAAGAACCAGGTGGCCAACGCCTGGAAGCAGATTGACGTCCAGCTGAAGCGCCGGCACGATCTCATCCCCAACCTGGTCAATGCGGTCAAAGGAGCCATGGACTTCGAGAAGGGCACCCTCGAAGCCGTCATCTCCGCCCGCAACAAGGCGGTCAGCGCCACCGGCGGCGGCGTGGCCCAGGTGGCCAAGGCGGAGGGAGAACTCACCCAGGCGCTGGGCCGGCTCTTCGCGCTGAGTGAGGCCTATCCCCAGCTCAAGGCCACCTCCAACATCCAGCAGCTGCAGGAAGAGCTGACCAGCACCGAGAACAAGGTCGGCTTCTCGCGGCAGCTCTACAACGACGTCGCCACCGGCTACAACACCGCGCAGCAGCAGTTCCCCACCAACCTCGTCGCCGGCCTCGCCAAGGCCACCCCCGCCGATCTCTGGGAGATCGAGGACGCCGCCGAGCGGGCGGTGCCGAAGGTGGATCTGGGAGGGAGATAGATGATTGGTCGATTGGGCGATTGGGGTAGTGGCGAGCGGCATCACGCTCTTGCCACTACCCCAATCGCCTGATCACATCATAGCCCAATCTCCCAATCTCCCAATCGCCCAATCGCCCAATCGCCTAATCGCCCCCTCGCCCCCTCGCCCACCTTGACCGCCCCCGCCAACCTCTTCGCGCAGCAGGAATCCAACCGCCGCCGCTCGGCCTGGCTGGTGGCGGGGTTTGTGCTGTTCTTCGCGTGGGTGGGGTTCGGCGGGGACATCGCGTTCTACCTGCTCTCCCGGGAGGCGGACGGCGGGTACCGGCACACGATACCGTTCGTGGGGATCGTGGCGAGCCTCATCGCCGGGGGGATCTGCTGGTACTCGTGGAAGAAGGGCTCCGAGCGGGTGCTGTGGGCCACCGGGGCGAAGGAGATCTTCGAACCCACCTCCGATGCCGAGCAGCAGCTGCTGAATGTGGTGGAGGAGATGGCCATCGCCTCGGGACTGCCCCGGCCACGGGTGTTCGTGGTGCCGGACGCGGACCCCAACGCCTTTGCCACCGGCGTCGAGCCATCCAAGGCCTCCGTGGCGGTGACCGAGGGGCTGCTCCGCAGCCTGGACCGCGACGAGCTGCAGGGGGTGGTGGCGCACGAGATGGCCCACATCCAGAACTTCGACACCCGGCTGATGACCCTGCTGGCCGCCATGGTCGGGGCCGTGGCCCTCATGTCCGACGGCCTGGGCCGCGCGTTCCGCTACGGCAACATTTCCGGTCGGGGCGGCGGCCGGGGGCGGGGCGGGGGCAAGGGCGGGAGCCCCATCGGCATCATCATCCTGGTGCTGTGGGTGCTCACCCTGATCATCGCGCCGGTCGTCACCCGGCTCCTCGCCATGGCCGTGAGCAGGAAGCGCGAGTACCTCGCCGACGCGACGGGAGCCCAGTTTACCCGGAACCCTGCCGCGCTGGCCTCGGCGCTCCAGAAGCTCGCCGCCGCGGGGGAGCCCACCCGCGCCATCACCCGCGGCGCCGCGCACCTGTGCATCGTGGACCCGAGCGCCAGCCAGCTCTCCGCCAAGGAGGGCCGCTTCGCCGACATCTTTGCCAGCCACCCGCCCATCGCGATGCGGGTCTCCCGTCTCAAGGGGATGGCGTACCAGGAGGCCAAGCGGGGGTAGGCGATTGGGCGATTGGGCGATCAGGGATCGGGGGAGTGGGTTGGTGGGTCCCTGCCCCGGGCTCTTGGCACTGGGAGCCTCAAGTCAATCCCCTAATCGCCCAATCGCCCAATCGCCCAACCCCTGCTAGCCCCTCACCGCAATCCGCGATACTCTATCCTGCGTGTCCCTCCCTCCCTGGCTATTGATCCTCCTCATCCTCCTCGTCGCGGCGGTGCTCGCCGTGACGATCGTGCTGGCCACCAAGGCGGTGCTCCGGCGCCGGCTGCGGCGCTGGGCCAAGCATGCGCTGTTCCAGTTCCGCGCCCGCATTGACCGCTACAAGCTGGTGGAGCGCGACCGCATCCGCGAAGTCCTGTTCGCCGATCGGGTCATCGAGGCGGCCATTGCCCGGCATGCAGCGGAGCAGGGGATGGCGGAATCCCAGGTGCGGATCAAGGTCAACGAGTATGTCGACGAGATCGTCCCCTTCTTCAGCGTGCTGTCGTACTATCGCCTGGGCTACAACCTCTCCCGGTTGCTGATCAACCTGCTGTACAAGTCCTCCATTGAGTACCGGGATCAGGCCGGGCTCGACCGCATCCCCCGGCGGGACGTCGTGGTTTACCTGATGAACCACCGGAGCAACGCCGACTACGTGGTGGTGGCCTACGTGCTGGCCCGGATGGTGAGCATCAGCTATGCGGTGGGCGAGTGGGCCCGGATCTGGCCGCTGGAGTACGTCTTCAAGAGCTTCGGCAGCTACTTCATCCGGCGGCAGTACCGGGAGCCGCTGTATCACACCGTGCTGGAACGCTACGTCCAGCTCATCACCATGAACGGGGTGACCCAGGGGATCTTTCCCGAGGGGGGCCTCTCCCGCGACGGCGCGCTCCGGCCGGTCAAGATCGGGCTGCTGGATTACATCGTGCGGACCACCGAGGACCCGAGCTTCGACCGCGACATCTGGCTGGTACCCATCGGCATGAACTACGACCGGGTGCTGGAGGACCGCTCGCTCATCCGGGAGCGGATCGTGGGCCGGCGGAAGCTCTCGGCCTGGACCCGGCTGGCGCAGGTGGGGCACTACGTCACCTGGAACACCGCCCGGCTCTTCACCGGACGGATCAAGCGCTACGGCCGGGTGGCCGTCGCCTTCGGCGCGCCGATCTCGGTGCGGGAGTGGCTCAAGGACCAGCCGCCGGGGATCCTGGCGCTCCCCAAGGCGGAGCGGCTGCCCCATGTGGAGCGGCTGGCGAAGGCGGCGCTGGAGCGGATCGGCCAGGTGATCCCGGTGACGCCGGTGCCGCTCGCGGCGGCGGCACTCCTCTCCTTCGGCGCCAGCGTGGTGCCGAGGTCACGGGTGCTGGAGCGGATGGACGAGCTCCGGGACCGGCTGGGGAGCTTCAACGCCAAGGTGGTGCGCCAGGAGCTGCCGATTACCGAGGTGTGGGAGCGGGCCTGGCGGATGCTGGCCCTGCGGCGCCTGGTGCTCGCCGACGGAGACAACCTGGTCATCCTCCCCGGCGAGCGGCCGCTGCTCGAGTATTACGCCAACTCCATCAGGCATCTGCTGCCGGCG
Source organism: uncultured Gemmatimonadaceae bacterium (assembly GCA_964449145.1). Taxonomy (GTDB): domain Bacteria; phylum Gemmatimonadota; class Gemmatimonadetes; order Gemmatimonadales; family GWC2-71-9; genus JADJOM01. Next base: position 86,555 of record CAYUYF010000010.1, read on the forward strand.
GAGCTGACCGCCAACTTCTCGCCGGCGGACGAGGCCGATTCGACGCTGCCCCGGCTGGCCACCCGGGAGGAGATGGACATCATGACCCGGGAGGTGCCGGTCCTCAAGAAGTCGCGCTGAGCGAGCCCGACTGCTTGACAGCCAGTAGCAGAGCTCACAGGATAGATTGCCGTAATCGGCAGGGCCGTACACCGGGGACCATAATCGTGATGAAACTCGGGACGCCGATCATCGGCGTGGTGTCGTGTGCGCTCGCCGTCGCGTGCGGCAATGACGGACCGGGTGCCGGCCAGGGGCCGGACACCGGCACACTCACCCTCATGGTGGTGACCACCGGGCCGGCACCAGACGATGACGGCTACTCGCTGGACGTGGATCAGGCGGCGACCCATCCCCTGCCGGTCAATGGCTCCTTGACCCTCACCGGCCTCACGGCCGGACAGCATCGGCTTCGGTTTTCCGGCTGGATGTCCCACTGTGGCCCCGATCCGATCGCGACGATCGTGACGGTAACGGCCGGCGCCGAGGCGACCACGACGCTCACCGTGCACTGCCCGGCGCGGCTTCCCCCCGGGCTTCAGTATCGGATCTGGAACTCGTGGGACACGACCACCGATGGGTTCTACCTGGCCACCACTCCGCGGCACCTCATTGTCACGGACCGCAGCGTTCTGCCAGCCCGGTCACCGGGCGGGACCCGCATAGCCTATGGAAACGGTTTTGGGGCGATCCACTCCCGGTTCGTTGACGGCACCCATGATATTGATCTCAGCGCCAGGATGGGTGAGAGGGGGTCTGGACCAGCCTGGTCGCCGGACGGGAGTCGCATCGCGTTTGCGCGCACGCCGGACGGCTTCGGGGTCATGGATGCGGACGGGGGTGATCTGCAGCGGTACTGGTTTGCCGACTATCCAGGCTTCAGCTGGTCCCCGGATGGACGGTATCTGCTGGTGCGGTGGACCGGCCAGGTTCACGGCGTGCTAGCCAATCGGCTCACGCGGCTGGATACGTACACACGGGACACCACGAACCTCCTGGTGAGCACCAATGCTTCTATCACCGGTCAGGCTTGGTCGCCGGACGGAGGCTCGATCGCATATGCCCTCGGTGCCAGCGCTGGTGACACGCTCGCTTCCCTCTGGCGGATGCCGACCACCGGCGGGGCCGCCACGCTGCTACTGCACTCGTACATGAATGGCCGGTACTTTACGGACCTGTCCTGGTCACCGACCAGCCAGCAGATCGCCTTCGTGCTGGGCGAGGCGGTGAGCGATGTCGGCGACATCTGGCTGGTGCCATCCGACGGGATCGGTGGTTCCATCCAGGTCACCAACACGCCCTTCACCCACGAAGGCTCTCCCTTCTGGCCCCGTTAGGCTGATGCACCTCCTCCTCCTCTCCAACTCCCGCAATCACGGCGGCGGCTACCTCGAGC
>CAYUYF010000011.1:0-87002 GCA_964449145.1 uncultured Gemmatimonadaceae bacterium
CTGGTAGCACGAGGCGGCGGACTCCCGGTGCGCCGCGCGGCGGCGCCCGGCGCGGTCCCATGGTGGACCGGCCGGGCGCCGCTGATCACTTGGCGGAGGGGCGGGTGCACGAGCGAGGCGGCCGGCTGGGACAGGCCGCCGCCTCCTACGAGACCGCCATCGCCCTGGGCGAGACCGCCGGGGCGATTGCCGTGGTGGCGGAGGCGAGCCGGCGGCTCGGGGTCATCTGTCATCATCAGAACCAGCCGGAGCGGGCCCGCGAGCTCTGCACGCAGAGCTATGAGAGTGCCCTCGCGCATGGCGACCGGGAGCTGGCCGCGGAGGCGCTGAACACCCTCGGGGGCATCGAGTTCGAGCGCGGGGCCATGCAGCGGGCGCGGGAGTTTCTCACCGAGGCGCTGGTCCTCGGGGGCGCCCGGCCCGATCTGCGCAGTCGGATCGAGCAGAACCTTGGGATCCTGGCCACGATTCACGGCGATCACGACGGCGCCCTGGCGCACTACGCCGCGTCGCTCGAAGCCTGCCAGCTGGTCGGCGACGAAAAGGGCTGTGCCATCGCCTATCACAACCTGGGCATGATCAGCGCCGACCGGTGCGAGTGGGAAGCGGCGGAGCGCTACTACGAGCAGAGCCTGGCCATCGCCGAGCGCACCGGCGAAGTGCACCTCCAGGGCCTGTGCCGGCTGAATCACGCCGAGGTGCTGCTGGCCCGCCAGGACTATGACCGGGCCCGGCAGAGCGCCGAGGCCGCGCTGGCCATCTTCGATCAGCTGGGCTCCCGCATGGACAAGGCGGACGCCTACCGCGTCATCGGGATGGTCTATCGGGACACCGGCCGGCCGGCGCTGGCCGAGGCCCGGCTCAAGGTGGCCATCGAGACCGCGGTGCAGAACGGCTCGGTGCTCAGTGAGGCGGAAGCCTCACGCGAGCTGGCCCGGCTCTATCGCAGCATGGCCCGCAACCAGGAGGCGCTGACCCTCCTCAACAGCGCCTACCGGCTGTTCCATCGGCTCGATGCCCACCTGGACCTGGTGGATGTCGAGGCCAAGGTCAGCGACCTGGAGGGGACCTACTTCGCCGTGGTGCTCGACTGGGGCCAGTCGATCGAGTCCTCCGACAGCTACACCTTCGGGCATTGCGAGCGAGTGGCCGGGTATGCCGACCAGGTGGCGCGGGCCCTGGGCCTCGATGACGATGCCCGGACGACCATCCGGCTGGGCGCCTACCTCCACGATGTGGGCAAGGTGAAGGTTCCGCATGAGATCCTGAACAAGCCGGGCCGCCTGACCGAGGAGGAGTTTGCCGTCATCCAGATGCATCCGGTCTGGGGCGTCGAGCTGCTGGCGGCCATCGAGTTCCCCTGGGACATCAAGCCCATCATCCGCTGGCACCACGAGAAATACGACGGGACCGGCTACCCCGACCGGCTGCGGGGCGACGAGATTCCCGTCGGCGCGCAGATCATCGGCATCGTGGACGTCTACGACGCACTCACCACCAGCCGGAGCTACCGCGCGGCCATGACCCACGAGGAGGCCATCACCCTCATGCGCGGCATGACCGCCAACTGGCGCTCGGACATCTTCCAGGGGTTCCTGCGCACGGTGGGTACGCAAGGCGAGGTGCCGGTCGCGGTCTGAGCCCCCACGCTTGTCCGCCCCGCCGGTTGGCTGCACTTTCCGTGGATGTCCGCCATCCTCGCCCTCGACCAGGGCACCACCGGATCCACTGCGCTCCTCGTCCATCAGGACGGCCGAATCCTGGGGCGGGGCTACCGCGAGTTCACCCAGTACTTCCCCCGGCCCGGCTGGGTGGAGCACGACCCTGCAGAAATCTTCCGGGTGACCATCGAGGCCGCCCGCGAGGCGATCGCCCAGGCGGGCGGGATGCCCGACGGGATCGGCATCACCAACCAGCGGGAGACGGTCGTGCTCTGGGACCGGAGCAATCTGGTGCCGGTCGCCCCGGCGATCGTCTGGCAGGACCGCCGGACCGCCGACCGCTGCCGCGAGTTGCAGGCCGCCGGAATCGAGCCGATGCTCCAGGAGCGGACCGGGCTGGTCGTGGATCCGTATTTCTCCGCCACCAAGCTGGAATGGTTGCTCCGGGATCCGGCACTCCGTCGCCGGGCCGAGCGGGGCGAACTCGCCGCCGGGACGATCGACACCTGGCTCATCGCCAGACTCACCGGTGGCCGGCACCATGTCACCGATCACACCAACGCCTCCCGCACCCAGTTGTACGGCCTGGCGGCGCGCGACTGGGACGACGAACTGCTGGCCCTGTTCGGAATTCCGCGGGACCTGCTGCCCGCCATCATGCCCTCATCGGGCCATGTGGGCGAGAGCGACGCGGCGATCCTGGGGCGGAGCCTGCCCATTGCCGGCATCGCCGGTGACCAGCAGGCGGCGCTCTTTGGCCAGGGGTGCGTCGAGCCGGGTCAGGGGAAGAACACCTACGGTACGGGTGCATTCCTGCTCACGTTCACCGGGCAGGCCATGCCGCGCAGCCGGAACGGACTGCTGGTCACGGCGGCGGCGGGTCCCCGGGGGGAGCCCGCCTACGCGCTGGAAGGAAGCGTGTTCATCGCGGGGGCCGCGGTACAGTGGCTCCGGGACGGTCTCGGCCTCGTGGGGACGGCGGCAGAAACGGAGGCGCTGGCCCGCAGCGTCACGGATACCGGCGGGGTGTACTTCGTGCCCGCCTTCGTGGGGCTGGGTTCGCCCCACTGGGAAAGTGAGGCGCGGGGCACCATCGTCGGCCTGACCCGGGGGAGCGGCCGTGCCCACCTGGTGCGGGCCGCCCTGGAGGCGATGGCGTTCTCCAGCGCCGACCTGGCCACCGCCATGACCGCCGATGCGGGGAGGCCGCTCACCCTCCTCCGGGTGGACGGCGGGGCCGCCGCCAACGATTGGCTCATGCAGTGTCAGGCGGACCTGCTCGGGGCTCCGGTGGAGCGGCCCGACAACGTCGAGACCACCGCGCTCGGGGCGGCGGGCCTGGCTGGACTCGCGCTGGGCGTATGGCCCTCGGTGGAGAAGTTCCTGGCCGGGCGGAAGTTCCAGCGGTTCGAGCCGGCCGGCGACCCGTCGGATCGGGAGCGCCGCTGGGCTGGCTGGCGGCGGGCCATCGCCACCTCGCTCGCCTGGGCGCGCCATCGGGACACGCCGTGACCGGCCCGCCCACCAGTCGCAGCTTCTCTGCCGGGCTGTGGCGGCTGGCGGATCCGAAGATCTCCCTGGCGTCCTTCGCCTCGATGTTTCTCGGCGCCGCCGCTGCGGCCGCCGCCGGTCCGCTCGCCTGGGGCTGGTTGGCGCTCACGGTGGCCGGGATCTTTGCCCTGGAGGTAGCCAAGAACGCGTCCGGGGAGATCTACGATTTCGACTCCGGCACCGACCTCGCCATCCGGCCGGAAGATCGGAGCCCCTTCTCCGGTGGGAAACGGGTCCTGGTGGACGGCCTGCTCAGCCGGACCGAGACCTGGGGGATCGCGCTGACCGGGTACGGCACTGCCGTCGCGGCCGGCCTGCTGCTGGTGACCTGTCGGGCATCGGGGGTGCTCTGGCTCGGCCTGGTGGGCACGGCAGGGGCGTTCTTCTACCACGCTCCACCGTTGAGGCTCTCCTACCGGGGATGGGGTGAGTTGACGGTGGCCCTCTGCTACGGCCCGCTCATCGCCTCCGGCACCTACCTGGTCCAGCGGGGCGTGGTCGACGCGCCCATCGTCCTGGCATCGCTGCCGCTCGGCCTGCTCATCGCCGCGTTTCTTCTGGCGAACGAGTTCCCCGACCTCCCCGCCGATGCCGCCACTGGCAAGCGAACGCTGGTCGTGCGTTTGGGCCGGGTGCGGGGCGGTTGGCTGTTGGCAGGGGTGGTCGTGCTGGCGCTGTTGCTGGCGCTATGCCTGCCGCTGCTCGGAGCGCCGAGGAGCACGCTCATCGGCCTGATCGCCGTCGTGCCCGCCACCCGCGCCATGCTGATCCTCGCCCGCGCGCCCGCCGAGGTTCGGCAGATCGTGCCGGCCCAGGCAATGAGCCTGCTGGCCTTCGTGCTGTATGCGGTGGGGTGCGGGGCGGGGTTCCTGCTCGGAGGCTGAGGCACCGGACCGGAACCCCGGATTCGGCCACCCGCGGGTCAGATCGCCGGCGGCTTGGGGGCAGCCCCGCTGATGCGAAGGGTGCCGGTCTGGTCGTCGTAGTCCACCGCGACTTCCTCCAGCTCGGCGTCGGACAGCCGGAATCCCACGAAGCTGCTCCGGCCCACCCGGGCAATCCCCAGCTCGGCGTGATCTTCGGTCTCGATCTTGACCACTCCGCCGATATCAGCCAGTCCCGGTACTGCGCTCAGTGGGATGGCCTCGCTGCTGGAGACCTCCGAGGCGGGCGGCGCAGGCGTCCCATCACGGGACGCCTCACCCCGAAGCAGGCGACCAAGCGCCAGGATGGTTGGTCTGGCCACCTTGTAGCCTGGCCGGAAAATGGAGGCGATCCAGGGAACCCTGTTCTCGCTGTCGTCCGTCATGCCGGCACCTCCGTCCTGCGAATGGTCCGCCCGCACCGCGTCCTAGAACCGCCAGGTGAGGCCGCTGTACCACTGGGTGATCGCACCCTCTGGCCCGTACTCCCGGTTACCGGAGAGTGAAAGATACCAGCCTCCGGCCAGCGTAAGGTCCAGGTCCGCCCCCCACCAGGTAAACCGCCGGTCAGCTGGCCCCTCGAGTCGCGAGTTCTCCGACCGGATGCCCGCCTGGACTTCAACCTGCATGGGGCTGGCGACTTCCGCAGCCACCCTCCCCGTGAAGAGCCGGCCGGTGACGGCCGGGGTCAGGTACCAGGTGCCGCGGCCGCTGAGGCGCAGCCGGAGCGGGGTGAGACGGTCGATGCCGCCCGTCGCGGTCCAGGCGGTGGCTTCACCGGCACTCCCTCCGCTCGAACGCCGGGCGTCTCCGCCCAGCCAGACCCGCCGGCCCCGCAAGGTGACGCCACCCCAGGCCCCTTGCCGATAGGCGTCGTCGAAGGCCAGGGCCGGGTCCGTGGCGTCCCGGTAGAGGCGGACCCGCCGCCGCGAGTCCCACGCCGCGTGAATCGAGAGCCACCGGGCGGGACGCAGGGAGCCGCTCAGATAACTGCTGGTGAGCGACCACGGTGTCTCTCCCTGGTCAACCTTCCAGGGGCGGTAGTAGTCGATCTCCTGCATCGCCTGCAGCGAGACCGTCCGGGTGTAGAGACTCGCCTGCAGGAAGCCGAACTCCCGGTTGGAGGCGCCCTCCGCATATGAACCTACGCCGCCGGCAGTAAGGGACCATGAAGGCTGTCCGCTCGCGGGGCTGCTCCACTGGACGTAGGCCCCGGCATCCAGGACCGCGCTGCTCACCCCGAGTTGGGGGGTGGGCTCGGTGCCGAGGAAGACGCCCGCGGCCACCCGTCGAGACCGCAGTTCCATCAACCCACCATCGAACAGGCTTACCGCGGTGACCGCTGAGAGATACTGGCGGCCCACGGTCATGCCAAACGTGGATCCGGGGCGATGATAGGTGACCGCCGCCCGGTACACCCGGGTGTTGCCATCCACCTCCGTGGCCCCGTCGGTCCGAGTGCTGGCGGTGCGCCGGGTGCGGACGTCTAGCGCAAGGCCGAGCGGCGTTCCCCCCAGTGCCGAGCCATCGAGGCGCATGTCCAGCGAGGGCTGCCGGAAGCCGCCGCCGGGTCCCTCCTCTTCAGCCACGAGGTAGCGTGCCCCGATCCGGCCGTGAAGCCCCGGTCCGCCCCGGCGTCCGCGGGCGGGACGGGGGGCTGTGGCCACTCGGGCGGGTAGGGTGTCGGGGCGAGCGACGTAGCGGACGGAATCGCCCACGACGATGTCCGCCGTGCCGCGCAGGACGGTGCAGGCGGCCTGGCGCGAGGACAGGAACTGCACCACGAGGGTCGCGACGACAGAGTCTGCCCGGACCAGGGTGAGCTGCTGCCCCTCCACCAGCCCGTCATCCCGTCCGGCCTTCACGTAGATCGTGGCGCCGGCGAGGTAACTGACGGTCGCGGTCCGCTCCGTGGCCGCCTGGGCGGCCGCTGCCGGGGGCCGAGCGAGGCCCAGCCCCAACGGACCCACGAGCGGGGCTGCCACCAGCCAGACGAGGCGGCGCATGGTCACACGCGGGGATGGCATCGCAGGCACTCCGTGCTGAGGTACTGGTATCCCTGCTTGCCTCTGTGCGTGTCGTTCATCTTGACTTGGTTATGCTCGTGACACGTCAGGCAGGTAAACTGGGTGAAATCCGCGGTGACGGTGTGGCAGGTGGCGCAATTGGCCCATTCGCTCCGGTGCTTGCCGCTGTAGATCCGGAAGAAGCGGGCATCGTGGTCGAACGTCGCCCCCTCCCAGCGAGTGGTGGTGTGGCAGGAGACGCAGTCCGTCGGGAAGCCCGCGGGCTGGTGGGCCGGGTTGCTGGTCTGGTCGTACACCTGCTGGTGACACGCCACACAATCGGTGGGAGTGCCGCTATAGCGGTTGTTGACATGACACAGGTCGCAGGCCGTGGTCCGGTGTGCCCCGGTGAGTGGAAAGCTGCCCAGGTTGTGGTTGAACGCCGCACCGCTCCAGGATGACGTGGTGTGACATGCCACACAGTCGGTGGAGAACTGGGCCTGCACGTGGACCGGATCGGTGGTGCCGTCGTAGTCGGCCTGGTGGCAGCTGGCGCAGGCCGACGGCGTGCCGGTGAAGCGGCTGTTGACGTGACACTGGTCGCAGGGCGTGGCCCGGTGCGCCCCGGTGAGCGGAAAGCCGGCCTGGTCGTGATTGAACCGCGCCTGGGTCCACAGGGTCACGGCGTGGCACTGGGCGCAGTCGGTGGGGAAGCCCCCGCCGGTATGATCGGGGTCGCGGGCGCCCTGGTAATCGGCCTGGTGACAACTGAGACAGTCGGTGGCCCGCCCGACGAACTGGAGCTGCCCCTGGGAGGCCGGGGTGTGGCAAGCGGTGCAGTCGGCCGCGCGATGGGCGCCAACCAGCGGGAAGCGAGTCAGCTGATGGGCCCGGGTCATCACGCCCGGGTCGAGGAAGCTGCGCGTCGAGTGGCACTGGCTGCAGTCGCCGCCCAGCTCACCGAGGTGGGTATCCTGGTGGCAGCTGGCACAGGTGCTGGGGGTGCCCTTGAAGTCCAATGATTCATGGCAGCCCCGGCAGCTGGCCGAGGCGTGCGCCCCGGAGAGGGGCATGCCGGTGCGATTGTGGTCGAACCCGGCCCGGATCCGGACCTCGGTCCAGCTGTCCGACTGATGGCAGACGCTGCAGGCCACCGTCAGCTCCCCGTGAGGGGAACGGGTACGCTCCTGGCCCGTCAGCCAGGCCGGCGTCAGCAGCAGTAGGGCGACATAGCGCAGCGTTCTCATCGGGCCTCCTTGCCATCGTGGCAGCTCTCACACTTGCCGGAGACGGGGCGATAGCGCAGCTGGGAGCGCGTCGCATCGGTCGGGTCGCTGGGATGGCAGCGGTTACAGGGCACCCGCTCGTGGCCTCCGCCGAGGCGGAAGCTGGCATCGCGGTCGTGGTCGAAGCGGTCCGCCGGCGTGAAATGATCCGTGCTGTGGCAGGACTCGCAGCGGCCCTGATCAGCCCGGGCGTCGAACTGGGCGCCATGCGGCGTCTTGTGACATTCACTGCAACTGCGGCTGGTCTCGAACGTCAGCGGACGCACGGCCGCCTGTCGCAGCAGCGCCGGACGGGTCGTGGCCGTGGCCGTGATCGTGGTGTGACAGCTGCCGCAGGCCGTCGCGCGGTGAGCCCCATCGAGCGCAAAGCCGTAGTTCGCGTGGGCGGCGATGGACATGTTGGCGGGCCGGAACTGCCGCGCGTCGTGGCACGCCGCACACCCGCCGGCGACCGGCAACGCGCCGCCCGCCGCATAGCGCGCCTGGTGCGGGTCCTGATGGCAGGCCGCGCACGTCACCTCCGCGATCCGGAACTTGAACCGGGCGCGGCCCAGCGACGCGTCACCCGCTATCGGCGGCAGGCCCGGGCGGGCTGTTCCATGGCAGGCGGCGCAGCTGACGTCGGCGTGACGGCCCTCCAGCGGAAGCCGGAGCCGGGCGTGGGCCTCGGCACCGAAGCGGCTCGGGGCCCAGCCCGCCAGGGTATGGCAGACCGAGCACTCGCCCCGGTCAGGGCGGGCGGCCAGCTGCGTCCCATGGTCCTCGGCGTGACAGGAGCGGCAGGTCGCCGAGGGAGGCTGAAGCACGACTCGGGCGCTGCCCCAGCGAGCCGCCTGGGCGCCGGTGGTCTTGCCGTGACAGGCCGCACAGCGAACCTGCGCGTGCTTGCCCTCGAGCGGGTACGCCGTCCGTGCATGCTGGGCCACGGTCAGGCGGGCCGGTGAGAAGCCGTCCAGGGTGTGGCAGGTGCCGCAATCTTCGCTCTGGCCCGCCAGCTGCCCGGTCTTGTTGTGAGCATCGGCGTGACAACCGGCGCAGGCAGCGTAGGCCGGTTTCTTCTGTGCCGCGGTGGAGAAGTCGCCGTGGCAGGCCGAGCACTTCGTCTTGGCGTGCTTGCCCTTCAGCGGATACCGGGTGCGGTCATGATCAAAGTTGTCCTGGCTGATCTCCTGGAAGCTCCGGGTACTGTGGCATCCGGTGCAGGACTCCCCCAGGCGGCCCGCGTGCGGGTCTCGGTGGCAGCTTGCGCAGGAACGATGTGGCACCGGGCGATAGACCGGGACCGGATGGCCGGCGGGGTCGCGCTTGGTGGCGAGGGTGGCGGTGAGGTGGCACTTGTCGCAGGCCACGCTGCGATGCTTGTCGGTCAGCGGGTAGCTGGTGGTGTCGTGGCGGAACCCCGGTGTCGCCTCCCAGCGCCCGGCGTCGTGACACTGACGGCAGTCGGTGCCCAGCGCGCCACGGTGGATGTCCTCGTGGCAGCTGGCACACCCCGACTCCAGCCCGGTCCAGTGACCACCGTCCTTGCCGGCCGACAGGGGCCGCGCCGGCCCCACCTGGAACTGGGGGGCGTGGCAGTCGCTGCACTTCACCTCGGCGTGGCTCTGCTCCAGCGGCCAGCCGGTGCGCCGATGGTCGAACCGCTCCGGCGTCCCTTCTGGCCACTTCACCAGCTCAAATCCCGCCCCGGCGTGATCGGGGTGGCAACTGGCGCAGGCCTGGGCCCGGACCGACGCTGTGCCATGGTAGCCGCGCTCCCGCTCGGCCAGCCAGGCGATGTCGCGGTGACAGGAGGCGCACTGCGTCGAGAGCGCGTTGCGGCCTCCACTGTGGCACTTCACGCAGTTGGCCGTCCCCTCGAGGGTGCGGTGGGGCCGCGCCAGGGGCCCCGGTGAGATCTGTCCCTGGAGCGGGGCGGCCACGAGGCAGGTCATGAGCATGAGGAGGAGTCCCTGACGGGGCACGGGCTCACCAGAACCAGGTCGCGCCCATGGCCACCACCACCCCCACGTGCACCAGCACCGCCGCCAGGGCGGCTACGGCGAACGGGCGATGGACGACGTGCCAGAAGCGGAAGATCCGGTGGGCGGCCTCCAGCATGCGGGCCTGCTGGGTCAGCGACATCTCCCGGCGCGCCAGCGCCAGCACCCGGCCCAGCCGGTGCCGGTCCAGTCGCGTGCCGCCCAGCTGCTGGGTGGTCACCCGCCGCAGCCGCCGGGCGGCTCGCCAGCGGTCCACATCGTCGCGGATCATGCGGACGGCAGTTTGCCGGAATCCCAGCCCTTCACAGGGGGAAGGATCCGAGCGGAGCAGGGCCTCGACCTGAGCGACCGGCAGCCCGCAGACGCCGGCGAGTTCCTGGAGCAGGCCCCGGCGCTCGTCGGCGATCTCCTCGGCGCTCAACTCGAGGCCGCTCGCGCTGCGGGGGATGTGGACGTAGAGGTATCGCCCGGCGATTCCGCTGGCCCAGACGATCATCATGGAGAGGAACCCCAGCCCGATGATCCCCTCGAACCGCCAGCTGGCGTGAATGGCGCCGATGAACGGCAGGACCAGCGCCAGGGCCACGTGCACGTCAAGCCAGCGGGCCATGGAACCGGTAAAGGCCAGCCGGCGGAACCGTTTCCGCAGCGGGTAGAGCCAGAGAAACAGGAAGATCAGCAGCGCCAGGATCCCGGCCGACTGTCCCACGTAGCCCGATGGCCGGAGCCAGGGGTGCAGGGGAGAACGCACCCGCTCCGCCATCGGGGCGAAGTAGTACCCCGCTCCCGCGAAGGTGCCCAGCAGCGTCAGTCCGATCGTCAGCCAGACCCCACGGAGGGATTTCCCTGGACGCGCGGGCGCCCCCGCCTGCGCCGGACCGCCGATCCTCAGCGACTGGGTGTTGCCCGTGGCAATGGACGGCGAACTCTTTCGAACGGTCGACTGCTGCATCGGGGGCATCTGGGATCGGGAATTGAGAACGACGGGCCAATCAGCGATGGCGCCGCGGCATGGCGCCTGCACACTGCAAGAAGCAGTTCGTGCGATGCGGCACAGCGCGCCATCGCGTAAGTCATTCTATTGTCGGCAGCTGTTTGAAGATGTGAGACGGCACACGGCTCCAGGTGGTTGATCCATTCCGTTGCAGCTGCAACGATCCGATGCACACTGAGAAGGACCTCATGGACAGCACGCTCTACTTGGCTTTCGCGATCCTGCTCGCGGTTTCCCTCGTCGTGCAGGTCCGTGGCTTCCGCCGGCGCGAGCGAAAAGCCCGCGTCTCCGCCGAGCACGCCATGCTGGTGACCACCGGCCCCCAGGCCCAGCACCCCCACATTGATGTCACCTGGTGTATCGGCTGTGGGGCCTGCGTGAGCGTCTGCCCGGAGGGGGAGGTGCTGGCGGTGCTCGGCGGCAAGGCCGCCCTGGTCCAGCCGGAGAAGTGCATCGGCCACGGGCTCTGCGCCGATGCCTGCCCGGTGGGCGCCATCGAGATCGTCATGGCACCGCCGAGCATGAGTGCCGACCTTCCGGCGCTTACGCCACAACTCGAGACCAATCTCGGCAATCTCTTCGTGGTGGGAGAGCTGGGCGGGCTGGCCCTCATCAAGAACGCCGTCAACCAGGGCCGCGACTGCGTCGATCTGATTGCGGGCCGGCTGCCGGCGCTGCGCCGGCGGCGCGTGGGAGATTTCGTGGACGTGTGCATCGTCGGGGCGGGTCCCGCGGGGCTTTCGGCCTCCCTGCGGGCGGTAGAGCGGGGATTGAGCTACCTGACGCTGGAGGCGGAGGACCTTGGTGGCACGGTGGCCAAGTACCCGCGCCAGAAGCTGGTCATGACCAGCCCGGTGGAGTTTCCCCTGAGCGGGAAGTTCAACAAGCTGGAGATCGGCAAGGAGGAGTTGCTCGCGTTCTGGCAGCGCGCAGCGAAGAAGGCAGGGCTCAAGGTCCGGACCCGGGAGCGGGTGGAGGCGGTCCAGAAGGAACCTGATGATGCCTTCACAATCACCACCACCAGTGGCCGGTACCGGGCCTTGAGCGTGATCCTGGCCATCGGCCGCCGGGGGACACCCCGCAAGCTCGGTGTCCCCGGGGAGGAGCTTCCCAAAGTGATGTACAGCCTCCTGGACGCGGAGGCGTATCGCGACCAGCGGATCCTCATTGTCGGCGGGGGGGACAGCGCGGTCGAGGCGGCGATGGGCCTGGCCCACGACCGGCGCAACAAGGTGACGCTGTCCTACCGGAAGGACGTGTTCTCCCGCCTCAAACAGCGCAACGACCAGCGGGTGAGGGAGCTCATGCGGAAGGGGCTGCTGGAGGTGCTGTTCAACTCCCAGCCATCGGAGATTCGTCCCGCCAGTGTCACGCTGGAGGTTCCGGGCGGCCACCGGGAGTTGCCCAATGACTTCGTGTGGATCTTCGCTGGCGGAACACCGCCCAACGCCTTCCTGGAGTCCATCGGGGTCAGGATGGGCCGGCAGGAGCTGACCGAGGCCGCCCGGGAGGGGCGCGAAGTGGCCTGACGACGCTATATTGGGAACAGCCTAATCAGGGAGCGAATCATGAAGGCGGGGCACAAGTTTCTCCTCGGAGCCGGGATCATCGTCGCCAGCGTCGCGGTGCTGATGGCGCAGGGCGTGAAGGAATTCGGGCAGTATTCCATGAAGCCCTCGGAGCTGGCTCAGCGGGTCGCCCGAGATCCTGGCCTGTATGAAACCGGCCTCAAGATGGAGGCCAACGTGGTACCGGGCACGGTCAAGCGCGATGCCGCGACCCAGACGATCGAATTCCAGGTCACCGACGGCGCCCAGACCTACCCCGTCACCTATCGCGGCCTGGCACCCGACACCTTCACCGACGCCCAGGACATCGAGGTCGTCGTGGAGGGCCGGCTCGGGCGGGACGGCGTCTTCCGGGCCACCACGCTGCTGGCCAAGTGCGGATCGCGCTACGAGGCGCAGTACAAGGAGATGGGCAAGCAGGCCTGAGCCGGGCCAGCAGATAGTCCAAGCGCGGGCGGACCCTTCCGGGTTCGCCCGCGCTGTCGTTTCGGCTCACCGTGCGCCGGTGGGGTCCGTGGACTAGTCGTCGCCGGTGGGAATGGCCCGTCCGTGGCAGGCCGCGCAGGTTTGCGGGTTGCGCCGGCGAAGCCGCTCAGGGTCGAAGCCCGGGCCGTGCGGGTTGAAGCGGCGTCCCCCCTGGGCGGAGTGACACTGCAGGCAATCCCGCTCAGTGTGGCAGGTCACGCAGCTCTCGATGGACTGCCGAGCCGCGACGCCATGCCCCACGAGGAACGCGCTCGCGGCATCGTGGTACCCCGGTCCGATGGTGCCCGTGGAGCGAAGCCCAGCCTGCACGTGGCAGGAAGCGCAGAACTCGGCCTGGTTGTGGCATTCGGTGCAGTCCGACTGCCGGTTGTACGCCGAGGCCGGATGGCGGGTGAGGAACCCGGCGGGGTGGTAGCTGCCCGAGCCGCCGGCGTTGGGGCGGTGGCAGTCCAGGCACTCGGTGCGGGCGTGGCAGGCGCTGCAGCTGGCCGGGGTGGCGCTCGCCATGGGGCCGTGGCTGTCGGCGAAGCCGGGATTGTGACTGGTGGGCCGGGTCCGGACGATCCGCGCCCCGGCGCCGCGTCCCGGCCCTGCGGCGGGCAGGAGGCGAGCCACCGCCGGGGTGGAGCGGTGACAGGCCACGCAACTTTCTGCGGTATGGCAGGTGGTACAGGCAGTGATATCTCGGCGGGAGGCCGCACCGTGCCGAGTCAGGAACCGCGTCTCCGAGTGACTGGCCGGGGCCTCGAGCTCCGCCTTGTGCGCCAGCGACCGGGCATCCGGGGCCAGCGCCTGGATGAGCTTGACCTCGGGTGCGTTCACGTGGCAGGACGCGCAGAAGTCTCGCGCATGGCAGGTGGCACAGCTGGGCGACACCTGGAACGGGGTGCCGGCGGGAGGCAGCGCCAGCTTGCCATGACCCTTGGCGGTGCCGAACCCCTCAGCCTCATGGGACACGGGCGCCTTGAAGGAGGCGACCTGTGCCCGGGGGAGCGCCCTGGCCTCGGCGAGGGTCACGTGGCAGGTGGCGCAGGCGGTGTCGGGCGCCTCAAGGTGCGCCACCCTGATTCCGTGACAGCTGAGGCACTGCCCCGTCACCGCCCGCTGCACCGTCATCCAACCGGTGCCGCTCGGGGTGTGGCAGGCGCCGCATGCCAGGCTCGAGTCCGCACCCAGGCCCTCGTGGACGGCGGCCTGGTGATCCATGTGGGTAAAGCGCAGGTTGCCAGGCCGGGCGCCGGTCCTCGGCTTCCAGTCCACCGTTTTCTCGATCTGGCCGTCGTGGCAGCTCGCGCAGGAGGCCGCCGAGGGCAGGACCGGGCGGCTCGGGTCGGTGACTCCCATATGACAGCTGCCGCAGGTCGGGAACAGCTTCCGGTGCTGCTCGTGGTCGAAGTCATCCTTGGCCGCCCCACCGACCACGGTGGCGGTGAGGAGCAGCAGCATCGCTGCCAGGGCGAGGGCGGCGGCGCGCCTCATCTGCTCTCTCTCCGTCGGGCCGGTGGGAGGGGCATCCGGTCCGCACTGGAGCCCAGCAGCCAGGACAGGCCGGCCCGGAGCCGCGTCTGGGACCAGTCGAACTGCGCTGCGTCCGGGCGGCGCCGATCCTCCTGATACCGCACCAAGCCTGCCGTCAGGCGCAGCCGGTCCGTGGGCCTGACTTCAGCCGAGAGTCCGCCCCAGCTGAGCGCCGCATCGGAGAAACGGAACTCCAGCGGCCGGGCCAGGTGGCCGGCTTCAGCGGTCAGCGAGAGTGCCTGGGAGGCACGCCAACTCAAACTTGCGTCCCAGCCCTTCGATGCCGCTCCCGGGCCGAACTCGGCGTGATACCCCAGGTCCGCGTTCCAGTGAGTACCCAGGGCGTAGCCTCCACTGGCGTTCCAGCGCCACCCCTTCCGCTCCTCGTCGACGAGCGGAGTGAGGGCGCCGGAGTCGTCGTAGCGATACCGCTCACCACCGGCGCGCAGCTCCAGTCCCCGGAGCGGTCTGACCCATAGCGAGCCGTTGTACGCGGTGTAGGGCACGGGGGAAAAGACCCCCCAGAGCGTCCAAAGGTCGAAATACGGCCGGTAGCGACGCACTCCTACGGCACCACCGATACCGTCGCGGCCGTGGCGGAGGGCCAGGTCGCTGGTTCCGAACCAGCCGCGCGCAAAGTCGTATTCGGTCCCGCCCGTGAGACTCCAGCCCACGAATGGGCGGAACGTTGCCGAGAGCGCGGCACGCTCGGAGACGAAGTTCCGGGTATCCCGGTCCACCTCGCGCTGGTATTCGGCGTGCGCTTCGAGGATGTCGGCCTGCCATTCGACGCCCGCACCCACGACCAACTGGCGCTGGCGGGGCTGGAAGTCGTCGAGCGGATTCAACGCGGCGCTCGTGACGGGGAGCGCGGAACCGCGGGAGAGCCCGAGGCCGCCGTACGCCGAGGCCGAAAGGCCGGCCCCGAGGAACCGCCAGGTGGCCCGGCCACCGTCGAACCCGGAATAGCCGAGTCGCCCGCGTTCGAGCTGGCGTCCCAGGCGCCCGGTAAACCGTTCGGTGGCGTACTCTGCGTACGCCTCGTTGAGCTGGGTCGCGGGATTGGTGCCCGGCCAGACATCAGAGTCTCCGAGGTCGAGTCCCAACCGGGCGTTGGCGTGCAGGCTCAGGCCGCGGATCCCGAACCCCCAGGCGGTGAGGTCGGCGTTGGTGACCAGGGGACCGCCATTCTGCTGCGGCCCGGGCCGGTAGAAGTGGCAGAACGTGGCGCCGGTACCGCAGCTGACCGCGAACCCGTCAGGACTCTCCAGGCCGCCCGACGGGGAGGGGACTGCCTGACCGACGGGGATGCTGTCCAGCCGCACCCCGCGGTAGCTGACGGTCTGGGCCCGGGCATCCAGCCGAAGCAGGTAGTCCTGCGCCGCTGCTGGCCGGGCCCAGGCCAGCGCCAGTCCCAGGGCCGCCACCGTGGCGCAGCGAGCCCACGGAGCAGGGCTTCGGTCCCGAATGCCCGCCCGCCTCATCCGGACTCCCCTCGAGACAGCTGGGGTCGCCACTCCTCCGGGTGTGCCTGGAGGTGGCAGGTGGAACACTCCGTGGGTGCGTAGTGGTCGGTCTCGGGGGTGTGGCAGGTCAGGCAGAAGGTGCGCGCCGGCAGGAGCTCGCGGATGCGGGCGGGCGTGTGGCACGCATCGCACCCCTCATGCGCCGCCACGGGGCGCTGGTGCGCGGTGGTGATCGCCGGGGTCTGATGACAGGCCGCGCAGTCTCGTCCGGTCTCGTGGTGCGGTACATGGCAACCCTGGCAACTGGCTACGGAGTCGGTTGCGATGAGGCTCACCCGCTGCTGGTGGCAGTCCTGGCAACGGACGTCGCGATGGGTGTCATGCCGAAAACCGACCGGGCGCCGTCGCGGTGGCTGGTCGGGAACGGTGACCGTCACCTCGACCTGTGCGGGCGTCAGCTGCTCGGACGGCTCGTGGCAGGTAGCGCATTCATCCTTCCCCGGTCCCTCGTGGTGGCAGATCTGGCAGCCTCGCGGGGCCTCGAAGGTCAGCCGCGCCCGGGGAGTCGTGGTGACGTGGCAGGTGAGGCAGGCCAGCTTCTGGTGACGGGGATGTGAAAAGGTGTCGCTCGGCAGGGGGGACCGCGTGCTCGGGCCCCCCCACGGGGGAGGGTCGTCACCGGGCGGCGCATCCCCCTTCACCTTGCTCTCCCGCTCGATGGGCGGTTCGTGGCTGGGTGCGCCGAGCGATTGCCGCAGCGTTGTGGTCGTGTCAAACGCGGCGGGTGGATTGAACCGGCTGCCGGGACGGTTGCGCACCTCGTCGTGGCAGCCGGTGCAGTCGCTGGCATCCACCCGGGCCGCGTGGGGCTGGTGGCAGAGAACGCAGTCCTGGGCCACCTTGCGGTGGGTCAGTCCGGTGTGGAACGGTTCCCGGCGCCAGTCCGCGTGACACCCCGCGGAGGCGCAGGATGTCCTGGTGGCCGCGACGGTGGCCTGCTTGTGCGGGTCGTGGCACATCCCGCAGGTGCCGCTGTGCGGATCGCGATCGGGATTGAACCCCGGCAGGAGCCCCTTCATCTGGTGGCAGGAGAGGCACTGGTCCAGGTTGGGGCGGAGCGCCCCGGCGGCGGAGTCCCGACTCGCGAGGGCCACGACTGGCTTGGTGAACTGGTGGCAGAGGGTGCAGTGCAGGTCTGACTGACCGGCCATCTTGCCCAGTTGAATGCGGCTCTCGTCGGTCAGGTGGCAGCCCTGCTGCACGCAGGTGGTATCCGCCGGCTGGAAGCGATGGGCGGTGCGGGCATGACAGGTGAGGCACTCCACTTTGTCCTTGAGGGCCGAGGAGTCCGACTCCAGATGGGTCCGGTGGCCGGCGGTGGAGGCCACCGCCTGCCAGGTCTCCTTGGCGGCGCCCTTCACATGGCAGCTCTCGCAGG
The DNA here is from genome assembly GCA_964449145.1 of uncultured Gemmatimonadaceae bacterium. Lineage (GTDB taxonomy): Bacteria > Gemmatimonadota > Gemmatimonadetes > Gemmatimonadales > GWC2-71-9 > JADJOM01. Next base: position 16,880 of record CAYUYF010000011.1, read on the forward strand.
TCTTGCGTGGGACCTTGGCGTGCTCTGGGATGTGCTCGTCCCGGGCGCCAGACATCCAGAAGACCAGCTTGACGCCCTCCTTGAACGGCTTGAGCGGGTGGCAGGTGTGGCAGTTGATGGTGTCATGCTTGCCTTCGAGCTTCGGCACCAGGCTGTACCAGCCGGTGTCGGGCCGGACCCAGGCCTGGCCGCTGGGCACGAAGATGTGGCAGCCATTACAAAACCGGGAGTCGGTTTCCACAAAATGGTAGCCGGCGAAGCCGGCGCCGGCCGCCGCCAGCAGCAGGAAGCCGGCGGCTCCCACCATGGCAATCTTGACGGTCCGGTTCCGGGTAGTGACCCAGGAGATGATGTCCTGGCGCTTGGGCCACAGCCAGCGAAGGATGAAGAACGCAACGATGGCTGCGAGGACCACGCCACCCCACATGACCCAGGGTGGTTGCTGGAAGATGAACTGGATAATGGGCGTGACGACATCCCCGAGCGGGCGCACGTCCACGGTCGAGTCGATCGGGTGGATCGGGAGCTGGGGTGTCACATCCTGGATCACGGGGACTCCGAGAACAACCGCCCCGGCAAGGAGGTCCTTGCCGGGGCGCGTAGGACGGCGAGGTACTGAATCATGCACTCAGCGCGAGCTGAGCGGAACTGCAGGTCCTCTGGCCTTGGCCTTGGCGACCCCCTCCGCCATCAAGGCACGGATCGCGGCGGGAGGCGCAGGAAGGAATGGGTACTGGGCCTTCATGGCCGCGATGGTGGCCGCCAGCTGGCGCTGGGCCAGGAACGGGTTGTGGGTACCGAAGGACTTGTCCGGGTGGCTGGCGAAGTTCTCGCCCCAGAGCTGGACGTTGTACAGTGCGCCCTCGGCGACGCTCAGGGCGTTGTCCGTAGTATTGAACTCGGCCGTCGGAACCAAGGACAGATACCCGCCATCCGTGGCGGAGTCCACCCGCCGATCTCCGTCCACGTCTACCCAGAGCTGGGCCACGAGGGTCTGGAGCACAGTGCGGCTGGCGTCCAGCGCATTGACGGCCGCGGTCGTGGAGCTGTGGCAGCCGCTGCTCACGCAGGTGGACCAGTTGCGGGAGACGGCGTCATAGGCGCAGGTGTTGTCCGATCCGGGGAGCGGATTGCCCTGGGCATCGGCGCAGGGGATCGGGCGGAACAGGTGCCCGACCGACTGCAGCTGGAAGGCACCAGAGGTATCCGTCACCGTGAAGGCCGTAACGTGGCAGCCGGCGCAGAGTCGCGGGTTGGCCGCCGGGTCGCCGTGGGTGGTCGCCTGCGGGGTGGTGTCCGACCCAGACGGCCACCAGCCGGCGGTGCCCAGAAGTGCGGGGCCCTGCGGTCCATGCGGGCCGGAGGTGTTGGAGGTGGTGATCGGCTCGAAGCGCCGTGCATGGCACTTCATGCAGAGGTTGTTCTCGAGCGTCGGATCGCTGATCGGGAAGCGCAGCTCGCCTGGATTGTCGTTGCCGTGCGGATCGTGGCAGACGGCGCAGGTGATGCCCGCCGCGTTGGCGAGCGTGACCACGTCGGTCTTTTCCTTGTAATTGCCGGTCACATTCCAGGCCCGCAGCGCGCCGCGGCCTTCGTGGCACGGCTGGCAGCTGGCGTTGGTGGAGGCATGCGTGTTCGCCTCACCGTGACGCGACTCCCGCCACTGCTCCACGAACGGGTGATGGACGCCGGAGTGGCACTCGGCGCAGGTGCCCGATCCGAGCAGGCCGGTGTCGGCCTGAATGCTGGCCAGCGGCGATGTGTTGCCATCCGGGGTGGTCACGTGCGTCTCACCCGGGCCATGGCAGCTCTCACACTGCACATCGTGATATGCCACGGACTGCACCTTGTTCCAGCCGGCCGCCGAGTCCACCGTATTGCCGTACTCGCTCACGGTATGACAGCCGTAGCAGAAGGACTGGGCATGCCCGGAGTTCTCCAGGGTCGCAAAGGCATCGGCATGGCCGTGCTTGGCCCAGTCACCCTGGTGATCCACATGGCAGTTCCCGCAGGTGGTCTGGCCGGTCGAGGCGCTGAAATAGCCAAGGAATCCGCTGGCTGCATCGGGCGGGGGATTGAACGGCGGCCGGTCGCGATAGACCGTGTCGGTACAGGCTCCGAGCCATACCATGACCAGAAAGGCCAGGACGATGGGCCCCAGGTTGGGCTGACGAGGCAATCGCATATGCGGATCCCTGTGAATGTGGTGGGTTCGACTGTAAGTCTACGCGGTACGGGCGCACACGCAATGGAAAGTTCAGTGAGACTTTCTTCAGGGAGAGCTGTCCGTGAGGCAGCCACGAAAACATTGAACTACGAGTGAAGAACCCCTTCATGGTCGGCAGGCCGGGTGTGCCATCCCGCTTGCGGCCGCCGAGGGGTCCATCCACCTTTCCACGATGCGACCGTTCGGCATCAGCTTTCTCTGGAGTCCTGCTTGAGCCCCACTACCTGTCCATCCTGCGGCAAGTCCACCGGCGGCCGGTTCTGCCGCCATTGCGGTGTGGCTTTGGGCACCGACCAGTGCAGTCGCTGTGGCACCGGGATGGCGGCCGGGGCCCGGTTCTGCGGCCAGTGCGGCACCTCCTCCACCGCCGGCGGACCTGCGCAGGGCGCCCAGACCCCGCTGCTCTGGTTCCTGGCCGGCGGTGTCACGGTGGCGCTGGTGGGGGGGCTGATCCTGAGCCTCGGGCGGGGCGGGGAGCCATCCCCTGCGGCAGCCGCAGCCCCCTTCGCCGCCGCCGGCGACGGGGCGGCGGTCACAGACATCTCCAACATGACCCCGCGGGAGCGGTTCGATCGCCTCTACAACCGGATCATGCGGGCGTCCGAGAGCGGCGATGAGGCCACGGTGACCACGTTCTCGCCGATGGCGCTGTCCGCCTACGGGATGCTGGATCAGATCGATGCAGACGCCCGCTACCATGCCGCGCTGATCCGGCTGCACACCGGAGACATGGCCGGTGCCCGGGCCCTCGCGGACACTATCCTGGCCAACCAGCGATCCCACCTATTCGGTATAATTGTACAGGGTACCATCGCGCGGTTCGAGAAGAACGACGCGGCCCTGGCCCGGAGTTACGCGGATTTCCTGAAGCACTATGACGCCGAGGTCGCGGCCAAGCGACCCGAATACGCCGAACACCCCCGCTCGCTCGAGGACTTCCTCGCAGCGGCGCGTGCCGCCACAGGAGGCACCAAGCCATGACGCTGCTGGGACAATTCGCCCTCTGGACCGCTCTCCTGATCGGCGGATGGGCCGCGGTGGTCGGGTTCTCGGGCCGCTGGCACGCCCGCCCAGCCTTGGCCCTCTCGGTGACCCGGGCGGTCCATGCGCTGTTCGGGGTCCTGGTGGTGGCCTCCCTCTCCCTGTGGTACGGGCTGATTACCCACGATTTCAATATCGAGTATGTGGCCAGCTACACCTCGCGGAACCTGCCGGACTATTACATCGTCTCCGCGTTCTGGGCCGGGCAGAAGGGCTCGCTGCTCTTCTGGTCCGTGGTGCTGGCCAGCTTCGCGTCGGTGGCCCAGTGGCTGACCCCGGCCCGCTACCGCTCCCTGATGCCGTACGTGGCGGCGGTCACCAGCAGTGTCGTGGTGTTCTTCGTGCTGGTCATGCTGTTCGCCTCCAGCCCGTTCGAGCGCCTGCCCTTTACCCCGCCGGACGGCAACGGCCTCAACCCGCAGCTCCAGAATATCGGCATGATCATCCACCCGCCGATGCTCTACCTGGGCTACATCAGCATCACCATTCCCTTCGCCTTTGCCATCGCCGCGCTGCTGGCCCGGCGGGTGGACACCGGGTGGCTCCACGCGATCCGCAAGTGGACCCTGATGAGCTGGCTGTTTCTTTCCATCGGGATCACCCTGGGGATGTGGTGGGCCTATGTGGAGCTCGGCTGGGGCGGCTACTGGGCCTGGGATCCGGTGGAGAACGCCAGTCTGCTGCCGTGGCTGACGATGTCCGCCTTTCTCCACTCGGTGATGATCCAGGAAAAGCGGGGGATGCTCAAGCGCTGGAACATGACCCTGATCATCGGGTCGTTCCTGCTCAGCATCTTCGGCACCTTCATCACCCGCAGCGGCATCATTGCCAGCGTGCACAGCTTCACCCAGTCCAACGTCGGGTACTTCTTCCTCGGCTTCCTGCTGGCCAGCGGTATCCTGGCCTTCACGCTGCTGTACACCCGGTGGGACAAGCTGGAGGCGGATGTCCCGCTGGAGAGCATGGTAAGCCGGGAGGCCGCGTTCCTCTTCAATAACCTGCTCTTTGTAGGCATCGCCTTCTCGGTGCTGTGGGGCACGCTCTTCCCCATTCTGTCGGAAGCGGTGCGCGGCACCAAGATTTCCGTGGGTCCGCCCTTCTTCAACAAGGTCAATGTGCCGCTGGGCCTGCTGCTGCTGGCCCTGACCGGCATCGGTCCCCTCATCGCCTGGCGCAAGGCCTCCACCCAGAATCTCAAGCGGCAGTTTACCTGGCCCCTGGTGGCGGGAGCCCTCACCGGGGTCACCCTGCTGCTCCTGGGCGTCCGGAACTTCTACGCGCTGATGGCGCTGACCCTTGGCGGCTTCACCACCGGCACGCTGGTGCAGGAGTTCGTGCGCGGGACGACGGCGCGGCACCGGATGTATCAGGAATCCTGGCCCACGGCCTTTCTGCAGCTGGTGGCGCGGAACCGGCGGCGCTATGGCGGCTACATCGTCCATGTGGCCATGGTCATCTACTTCGTGGCCTTCGCGGGCATGGCGTTCAAGGTGGAGATGGAGGCGACGCTGCGCCCCGGCGACAGCGCCACGCTGCGCAGCCCCTTCGGCCATACCTATACCTTTACCCACCTCGGGGTGTCACAGTTCGAGCAGCTCAACCGGGTGGTCACGCAGGCGTCGGTGCAGGTGGCCAAGGACGGCCGGTCCATCGGGGTGATCAACTCCGAGAAGCGGCAACACTTCTCGGAGCCGGCTCCCGGGGTGCGGCAGAAGTCCTTCGAGCCTTCCACGGAGGTGGGTATCCGTAGCACGCTGCAGGAGGATCTCTATATCGTGTACGCCGGCTCCGTGGCCGGCACCGAGGAAGCGGTCTACCGCTTTTCACTGAACCCGCTGGTGCTGTGGGTGTGGATTGGTGGCGTGGTGCTGGTGGCGGGCGGCCTGATCACCATGTGGCCGGGCGGACCGGCGGGCCCCGGCGTCACCCGGGCCGCGCAGGCGGGGTACGAGGTGCAGCTCGCCGGGTCGGGGACGGCTGCATGAGCGGTCGTCGGGCGTTCCTCACCATGCTTGGCGGCCGAGTCCTCGGGCTCGGCACTGCGGCCGGCCTGCTGACGGGGGTGGCCGGACGCGCGCGGGCCCAGCAGGAGCCGCTCTCGGGGCAGGGAGAGACGGGTGCCCTGCGCGACCCGGCCGCCGCCGGACGGTCCCGCCCACGGGCCACGAGCCGCGACAACGATGAGTTCGTCAAGGCGGTGGAGCACCGGCTGCAATGCACCTGCGGCTGTACCCTGGACATCTACACCTGCCGCACCACCGATTTTACCTGCACCTATTCCCCCCAGCTCCACCTGGAAGTGCTGGCGCTGGAGGATGAGGGCAAGTCCGCGGATGAAATCGTTGCCGCCTTCGTGGAGAAATACGGGGAGGACGTCCTCATGGCGCCCAAACCGGAGGGATTCAACATCGCCGGCTACGTTGTGCCAGGACTGCTGATCCTGCTGGTGGGGGGAGTCATGGTCGTCGTGCTCCGGCGCCGGACCATGCAGCGGGCCGCGCTGGCGGCCGGCGCCGCGTCCGACATGCCGGCTGGCGCCATGGCCGGGGTGATTGCCGCGCCTCCTGCCACGTCCGCCGAGCTCGAGCGCCTGCAACGCGAATTGAGGGAGCTGGACCAGTGATCTACGAAGCGGTTGCTGCGGCCCTGGTGGCGCTGGCCGTCATCGGGCTCATCGCCGGGCCGCTGCTTGGGAGCGGCGTGGCCGCGCCGGTGGGCGTCGATGAGCCGGAAGAGCTCGAGGAGACCCCGAAGGGCATGGCGCTGGCCGCCCTCAAGGAAATCGAGTTTGACCGGGCTACCGGCAAGCTCTCCGATGCCGACTACGGAACCCTGAAGGCACGCTACACCGAAGAGGCACTGGCGGTTCTCCGCCGGGACCCGGGCCCCACCGCCGAGCACTCCGGGACTGCCGGCACCGATCCCCCCGACTCCCCGGCGCTCCCGGCCCCGGGAGGCCCGGTTGGCGGTGACCCGGTGGAGGCGATGATCGCGGCGCGGGTCAGGACGCTGCAGTCTGCCGCGATCCGCTGCCCCAGTTGTGGCCCGCGGCCCGAGAGCGATGCCCTGTTCTGCTCGGGCTGCGGTCGCTCGCTGGCCGTGGGGGGTTGTGCGGCCTGCGGGGCGCCGCTGGTGCCTGGCAGCCGGTTCTGCGAGGGATGCGGCGCCGCCACCGGGGCGTAGGTCAGGGCAGAATCCGCAGCGCCATCCCGAAGCTCCAGGTCCATAGTGCCTTGACCACCGCGTCCGGTGGCAGGTCCGCTTTCTTGAACGGCGCGCCCCCCACCGCAACCAGGGCCGTGTTCTCCAGCGCCAGCCCTGCGGTAAGCGGCACTGCCAGGATCAATCCGCCACGAAGTCCCAGCGTGGTACGGTCTCCCAGGTCCGACACCCTCCAATGATCCAGCAAGCCACCGGCTCCCACTGAAAGCGCGGCCGCATCCCACCGGGCCACCTCCCGGCGAATCATCAGGCTGGCCCGGTACCGGTCCACACCACCGGTCCGCTCGTCCAGAAACAGCTCCTCGGTGGCGGCTCGAAGCCCGCCTCCGGCGTACCCGCCCGAAATCCCGACCTCCCACCGACCCACCCGCCGGCCGACACCCACCTCCATGGCCAGCCGGGGCGTGGGGACCACCTCGACCCGGGTCCCGGAGAAGGTGGACGTGTCGGCGGAGGCCCCGGTGAACGCGTCCCGGGAGACGGCCAGCCGCAGGGTCCAGCGGGCGTCCCCAGATGGCGCCTGGGCCGAGACCGGCTGGGCGGCGAGCGAGAGCAGCGTGAGCGTGCTGAGCAGCGAGCGCATGTCACCTCCACGAGTGTTTGTGGTGCGGGCGGCGGCGCGCCGAGAGGCGGCCGCCCCCCAGGGTCCGGCGACCTATCGCATGATCAGGTTGATCCAGCCATTGGTGTCATCAGCGTCTGCCTTGAGGACCCAGTTGAAACCGGCGTGGTACTCATTGACCACCTTGTCCTCCATGGCGTTGCCGATGAGGTCGTCGTTGGTCTTGATGAGGTTGCCAAGGGCGGCCAGGAAATCCCGCAGGCTCTTGGCGGCCTTGACGATCTTGTTCACGCTGCCGGAGTCCACGGCACCCGTGACGTCCTGGTACAACGGTCCCAGGCTGCCGACGAAGGTGGCCCAGCGGTTGGGGTCCGTCTTGAGCACGCAGGAGGTGTCGTCATCCTCCAGCGCGAGGATCCGGAACGACTCCCCGGGGTGCGCCGCCTTGTAGCTGTCGATCTGGCTCTGGCTGAACAGCAGCACGTTGCCGCTCCAGTTGGTCCCGCCATCCCATTGGTACAGCCCGAGACTGTGCTCGCCGGCGCACTGAAGCCTGGTCAGGGAGTCGGTGCTCCCTTTCTGCCCCATGATGTGGATCTCAAACTCGGGACTCCCCTTCAACCAACCCTCAAAATCGTCCTCGAAGTGGGCCTTGGTCATGTACAGGCCGGGGGTCGGCGTGCCCCCACCGCCGTTCCCGCCACAGGTGGCAGGGTCTGGGCAGGTTGTGTTGCCGCCCACCGCACCTCCTGCCGGGATCGCATCGAAATCGGTCTCGACCGGCACGACGGCGATCACGGGGGTCTTGGGTGGGCGGGTCGGGTCCAGCAGATGCCGGCCGCCCTGGGGGTCGAAGGCGACGGGGATCTCTCCGTCCGCCGCTGCGGTGGCCACGAGGAACCGGGCATCTCCCTGCCAGATGGCCCGGTGCCCGGGGACGGGGAGGTACACCTCCAGCGCCGGGGCCGACCGGTACACCGAGTCGGTGACCTCCGGGGTCTCTCCGGTGAGGCGGGCAATCGCCCGGCGCTCCACGGCGCCGCCGGCCTCCAGGGTCCGCTGCAGGTGCAGCTTCCCCTCCCGGTAGGGTGACCGCGCCAGGCGGTCCCGGAAACGGGCCCGGAACTCGGGATCCGCCAGGGCCAGGGCCAGCCGGCGGGCGGCACCCTCCAGCTGCTGGGTCTCCGCGGAGACGGTGATATCTGGCCGGACCGCGCGAGGGTTGGGCGAATGGGTGGGGCTGGCGGGGTCTGGCGCCTCACAGGCACTGAGCGTGCCCGCCAGCGCGGTGGCGAGCAGGAGGCGGGATGCGGGAGACATTGGGGACTCCTTCCTTGGGGCTTGGCGCGACGGCACGCGAGGGTGACGGCGGGCCCAAGGTAGGAGCGGCTGAGGTTCAGCCGGGTGTCATTTCTCTGCAGGCAGGGTACCGAATGCTGCGGCGGGCTAGAACTCCATCTCCTCCATGCGTTTCAGTCCGACGCGGAGGGGGATGATCGTGGCGGCCAGGCACAACACGACGACGCCGAGGAGGGAAATCACCATCCACGGTCCCCAGACCCCTTCTTCTCCCGAGAGCTGAAGCCGCAGGTAGCCCATGACCGGCGTCGCTTCGATGACCAGCACCACGGCCAGCAGCACGATGGCGGCCATCATGAACACCATGCCGCCGAAGCTGGTCGGAATCTGGGCCGCATTCTCGGTGTCGAACCGGGGATAGAGCGCGCCGATGCCCAGGGCCATGGCGCTGATGGCGAAGGTGAGCATGATGATCGTCCCCAGGCTGATGACCATCATGAATGTGGAGGCCTGGAGCAGCAGGTTGGTGCTGAAGGTGATGGCCACCGCCAGGATGAGCAGCGGCACGGTGCCGGTCCAGTACTTGGACCACATCAGCGCCTTGAGGTCGAGCGGGCTGGACCGGAGCAGCCACATCTGCTTCCCCTCCAGGGAGACCGCGGGGAAGACGAAGCGCGCCGCGATGGCCGCGAGCACGAACCCGGCGAGGCCCAGGTTCAGGAACACCACCAGCGACACCAGGAACACCGGCACCTGCTCCCCCGAAAACAGCGGCAGCGACTTGATATTGAACACGTACACCACCAGCAGGACGGCCAGCAGGATCAGCTGGCTCCACTGGGTGGTGTCGCGAAAGAACAGCCGCAGGTCCTTCAGCACGAACTCCCGGCGGGCGGCCGGCATCCGGCTGAACAGCCGGGAGAACACGCTGCCCCACGCCTTGCCCCGTACGAACCGCTCCGCCCCCTCCTGGGCCTTGCTGAATCCCTCGGCGTAGAGCCGGGCGTGCAGCAGGGCCCCCAGCACCACGAATGCCGGCCCTGTGGTCCACAGCAGCACCACCGGCAGGGGATCTCCTACCTGCTGCAGCCAGTTCATGATCATGGACGTGGCCCACTCACTCGGCAGGAATGGGCTGGTGGGCGTCTGCAGCACCGACAGGTAGTCGAGCAGGCTCCGAACACCCTCCGGCCGGGCTAGCCGCTCGGGCCGGATCAGCCGGAACAACAGCACCAGGCCGCCGAAGGCACCGACCGCGATGAGGCCCAGGAGGTCCCGGGTACGGCGGGCGGGAAAGATGTTCACCAGGATCAGGGTGATGGCCGAGCCGATCACGCAGGGGAGAATGAAGTAGGGAATCAGGGCGCCGATGACCACCAGGGGGAACAGCGGGCCGCCCCGGAAGACCAGGCCGTAGGCAGTGAAGATCGGTACCGCCATCAGCACGACCATCCACGACGAATGCAGCAGTGTCTCGCCCAGCTTGGCGAGGTAGAGCCGGAGCCAGTCCACCGGGCTGGACACCAGCAGGTCCAGATCCTTGGCCAGGAAGAAGCTCGACAGCGCGGTGATCAGGTTGGACAGCAGCAGCAGGGAGGCGAAGGACAGCAGCACGATGCTCAGGAACTTCGCCGCCAGCGGCACGCCGACCTCGCCACTGGACTGGATATAGCGGAGAATCCGGAACGACATCCCGAACACCGCGGCCCAGAACCCCAGCGCCACCAGCAGCAGGAGGACGAACTTGCCGTTGCCACCCGAGCGTTCCTGCCGCAGGCGATTGACCGCCGACCGCCACTTGGGTGTCGTGATGGTCTGCAGGGTGGGCTGGGGGAGGGCAGTCATTGGGCGATTAGGCGATTAGAGGATTGGAGGTGCGGCAGTCGGGAGACCGGCAGCGCTGGGCTCAGCATCCAATCGCCCAATCGCCCAATCGCCCAGTTGCCGCCGCCTACTCCAGTATCAGGTCCATCTCCCGCTCGATCACCCCGCCGGTCAGCCGCAGGAACAGCTCCTCCAGCCGGGCGTCACCGCCCTCGGTCTGGGCCCGGACCTCGGCCATGCTGCCGCAGGCCAGGATCTTCCCGCCCACAATGATCCCGATGCGGTCGCACATCTCCTCGACCGTGTCCAGGGTGTGGGTACTCATCAGCACGGTCCCGCCCCGGTCCACGAAGGCCCGAAACAGCTCCTTCAGGAACCGCTGCCCCTTGGGATCGAGGCCGACCATCGGCTCGTCCACCACGATCACCTCCGGCCGGTGCAACAGGGCGCTGGAGATGATGAGTTTCTGGCGCATCCCGTGGCTGTAGCTCTCCACCAGCTCGTCCTTCCACGGCATCAGCTCGAACAGGTCAAGCAGCTCCTCCATCCGGCGCTCGACGACCTCGCCCTCCTGGCCGTAGAGCGCGGCCACGAAGCGCAGGAATTCCGCCCCGGTCAGCTTGTCGTACACGTACGGACGGTCGGGGATGAAGCCCAGCCGACTCTTGGCCCGGATCGGGTCGACGGCAATGTCGTCGCCGGCGATCTCGATCTTGCCGGAGGTCGGCTGGAGGATTCCGGCGATCATGCGCATCGTGGTGGTCTTGCCCGCGCCGTTGGGCCCGAGGAAACCGAACAGCTCGCCGCGCCGGATTTCCATGTCGATGCCGTCCACCGCGGTGAACTTGCCGTATTTCTTGCTCAGCTTGGTTAGGCGGATCATCGGTTCTCCTCAAGGACTTCGAATCGCAAGCGGCCCGCCGCCAGGGCCAGGTACAGCAATCGGGCCTCCCCGGAGGTCCCCAGCCGGAGGCGCGCGGACCCGGCGGCGCCGGGGTAGGAAGGGTCCAGTGGCCGCCACTGCCCCGTCCATGCCTCGACCCAGGGTCTCAGTTGCCAGGTGTCATCAACCCGGACCAGTCCCCACACCGGCCGCGCCCTGATCTCGGCGGCCGCCAGCAGGGCCACCAGCAGCCGGACCCGCCCCTGGGTCGTGGCCCGGCGGGTGGCCAGCATCCGGGATGGACTGGCAAGCCCCGCGCCATCCTCAAGTGTAATGGCTCGCCGAACCCAGTTGGCCAGGGCCTCGGCGGCTGCCTCCGGGGTGGCGGCCGCAGGGACGGTCGCCAGGGCCACCGAGGCCTCCCGGGGATCCAGCGCTGTCACAACCGGCAACACGCCCCGGGGTTCGGGGGTCGGTTCGGGCTCGGAGGCGGCGGTCGGTCGGCGCACCCGGACGGTGTCGCCGGTGCGGATTTGCCACCCCCCGTTGAGCGATGCAATGCTGTCGGGCAACGGGCCCGGCGGGGCCAGCCAGAGCAGCACGGTGAGGGCGGCCCGGGGGGCCGGTGCGCCGGGCTGGAGCCGATAGCTGGGTGCGGCGGGGGTGGTGTCCCATGGCGCTGGCGGCAGCGCCCGGAAGTTGATGTTGACGATCTCGAAGGCGGAGCGGCTGATCACCGCGCCCAGGGGATACTCGGTCTGGACCGTCATCCCGGCCGCGTCGATCCAGCGGTGCATCGGCAGCCCGTACTCGTCGGAATCCAGTCGCCAGGCCCGCACCGTGTCGCTATGGGCGACAATCCAGCGTTTGAGATCCGCGCTGAACATGGCGCTGTCCGGCACCACGAACAGCGATTCCGCGGCGATACTCACCCGCTCCAGTCGCATCTCCCCTTCGAGCGGATCGTACACCGCCACGTTCAGCCGGTCCCCGGCCCGCGGCAGGCCCCGCGAGGCGGCAACCAGCGGCACCGCATGGGGCAGCACCACCGGGCGGCGCACGGCAACCGCGAGGGTCTCGGCCGGCCCGCTGGCCGCGGAGCTGATGATGGTCAGGAGGGTATCGCCCTGCACCGTGCCCCGGCTGCTGCGACGGCCCTGTGCGGTGAGGAGATCGCTGTTCCAGCCCTGCAACCGGAGCGCGCGGCTGTAGGTCGCCTCGATCCGGATGCTGCTCCGCCGGGGCAGGTCGGTCTGCCCGCGTGGCAGGTCAATGGTCACCAGCTCCGTGACCCGCAGGCCCTCCGGCACGGTGTCGATGGTGAGGGAGGTCAGCCCGATCTGCCGGTCACCCAGGCGAACGGCGTGGAAGGCGTTACCGGGCGGCACCGGCCACCTGGCCAGATCGCTGGCAGTCGGCCCGGCCAGCCAATGCCGCTGGACCAGCCAGCCGAGCGCCCCAAACCACAGGGCCAGGATGAGCACGGCGAGGGAGCGGCGGCTCATCGTCTCAGGTGTCGTGTGAGTGAAAGGTGCGGGGATCCGGTCAGCTGTCGCCGGCCTCTCGGGCCCGGCGATACATCTCCTGGGCGTCCTCGGGGCGGCCCAGGCGGTCCAGGACTCGGGCCAGCAGCCGGAGGGTGCGGCCCTGGGTGGGGGCCAATTCCGCCGCCCGTTCAAGGGCGGCGTGGGCGCCCTGGTAGTCTCCGGCCTGGTTGAGCGCCTCGCCGAGGTAGTGATGGGCGGCGGCGTGCGCCGGTTCGAGTGCAATGGCCCGGCGCAGCGATTCTGCCGCGGCGGCCGGCACCCCTTTCCGCCAGAGGGTCAGGCCCAGCGACAGGTGGGCGGCCATGAGATCGGGGGCAAGCCGCAGGGCGCGGCGGAGGTCGATCTCCGCCTCGGGATACTGCTTGAGGCGACCGTAGATCGCGCCGCGGGACACCAGCAAATTGACGTCATCGGGGGACATCCGAACGGCCGCGGTGAGCTGCTCCAGGGCTTCGGCCGGGTCACCAGTGGTATCGAGCAGCTGGCTCAGGTTGTTGCGCGCGGCGACGTGGGCGGGGTCGAGCTGGAGCAGTTCACGGTAGCGGTGAATCGCCTCACTGGTGCGGCCCCGGCTGGCTGCTTCGGCCGCCCGCCGGTACAGCCGGGCGGCGGGACTCTCGTCGGTCCGCGGTTCGGTGACGACCAGGTCGTCCTGCGGGGCCAGCGCGGCGAACGGTCGCAGCGGAAAGCCGGCATCGGGCTCATCCGGCACCGGGTCTCCCTCCAGACCCTGGGTGCCCAGCAGCTCGTCGAACATCGACTCGCTGCCCTGGTCCCGAGAACGCAGTGTGGACATGGAGCGGAAGTATAAGCGGGCGCGGGGTGGGCGGGGGAGCAGCCACGGCCGGCGCGCTCAAGTCCCAACTCCAGATCCCCGAGGATTGAATCCACCCCGTCTGCCCCCTTACGTTGCGGGGCTTATGGCGCAGGAATACCTGGTCGTCCGCGGTGCCCGCGAGCACAACCTCAAGAACGTCTCCGTCACTATCCCCCGCGACCGGCTGACGGTCATCACCGGGCTGTCGGGATCGGGGAAGTCTTCGCTTGCCTTCGACACGATCTATGCCGAGGGCCAGCGGCGCTACGTGGAGTCGCTGTCGGCCTACGCACGGCAGTTCCTGGGCCTCATGGAGAAGCCCGACGTCGATGCGATCGAAGGGCTGTCGCCGGCGATCGCCATCGAGCAGAAGACCGCGGGCCACAATCCCCGCTCCACCGTCGGGACCGTCACCGAGATCTACGACTACCTGCGGCTCCTCTGGGCCCGGGCCGGGGTGCCACACTGTCCCAACGATGGCAGCCCCATCGAGCGCTCCAGCGCCACCCAGATCACCGAGACCATTCTCACCTGGCCGGAGGGCACCCGGATCGAGGTGCTCGCGCCGCTGGTGCGGGGCCGCAAGGGCGAGTTCCGTGAGCTGTTCGACGACATCCGGCAGCGCGGGTTCGTCCGGGTCCAGGTGGATGGCGAGACCTACGACCTCGGCGACGTGCCGGCCCTCAACCGGCGCCAGAATCATGACATCGCCGTGCTGGTGGACCGGCTGGTGGTGCGCACCTCCGACCGGGCCCGGCTGGCCGATTCGGTCGAGACGGCGCTCAAGGCGTCCGAAGGGCTGGTCGAAGTCAGGCGGTCGGGCGGTCAGCCGGCCCGGCGACCAGACGCGGCGGCCCGCTCCGGTACCGCGGAGTCGGTGATCTTCTCCGAGAAGCTCGCCTGCCCGACCTGCGGATTGTCCTTCCCGGAACTCGAGCCCAGGCAATTCTCCTTCAATTCCCCCTTCGGCGCCTGCCCGCAATGCCACGGGGTCGGGGTCCGGCGTGAGGTCAACGCCGAACTGATCCTGGCCGACCCGAGTATCTCGATCCTCGAAGGCGTGGTGCTCCCGTGGGGGGAGCCGACCGGCTACCTCCGCAAGGTGGTGCTGCCGACCCTGGCCAGGGCGCTCAAGTTTGATGTCGCCAAGCCGTGGGCCGAGATCTCCCCGGCGGCGCAGCAGGCGCTGCTCTACGGGGTGCCGGGAAAGAAGCTCAAGTTCCAGGTCGAGGGGGCCCGCAGCCGGGACGACTACGAGAGCGAGTGGGAGGGGATTGTCGCCAATGTGGCACGCCGGTACCGGGAAAGCTCCAGCGACTCCGTGCGGACCAGCCTGGATCAGTTCATGGTGGAGGAGCCCTGCCGGGACTGCGGCGGCCACCGGCTCAAGCCCGAGTCGCTGTCGGTGCACGTCGGCGGAAAGGGGATCGGGGACATCGTGGCCCTCGGCATCGCGGCCGCGCACGACTTCTTCGCCGCGCTCCCCGTGCGCGGCCCAGGCACGCCCGCCGGGCTCGATCCCGGCATCGCGGGCCCCATCCTCAAGGAAGTGACCGACCGGCTCCGGTTCCTGCGAGACGTGGGGCTCGACTACCTCACCCTGGGCCGGGGCGCGGGCTCCTTGTCCGGCGGCGAGGCCCAGCGCATCCGGCTGGCGACCCAGATTGGCTCCCGGCTCACCGGCGTCCTGTACGTGCTCGACGAGCCCAGTATCGGGCTGCACCAGCGCGACAACGAGCGCCTGCTCGCCACGCTCCGCGACCTGCGCGATCTCGGCAACACGGTGCTCGTGGTGGAGCACGACGAAGACACCATTCGCGCCGCCGATCACGTGGTCGATCTCGGCCCCCGGGCCGGCCGATTCGGCGGCGAGGTGGTCGTCGAGGGAACGGTGGCCGATGTCCTCGGCCATACCACGTCCCTGACGGGCCGTTACCTCCGGGGCGACTTGCGGATCCCCCTGCCGGCGGGACGCCGTCTCGGCGGCCGCGACAAGCGCATCCGGGTCGTCGGCGCCCGGGCCAACAACCTCAAGAACCTGACCGTGGACTTCCCCCTCGGCCTGTTCGTGGCGGTGACCGGGGTGTCCGGCTCGGGGAAGTCCACGCTGGTCACCGATATCCTGTACCAGGCGCTGGCCCGGCACTTCTACCGCGCCAAGGTGATTCCCGGGCTGCACACCCGGCTCGAGGGGCTCGAGCAGATCGACAAGGTCATTGACATCGATCAAAGCCCCATCGGCCGGACACCGCGCAGCAATCCCGCCACCTACACAGGGCTATTCACCCCGATTCGTGAACTCTTCACCCAGCTGCCCGAGGCCAAGATCCGCGGCTACGGCCCAGGCCGCTTCTCGTTCAACGTGAAGGGCGGGCGGTGCGAGGCGTGCGAGGGTGACGGGCTGGTCAAGATCGAAATGCACTTTCTCCCGGACGTGTACGTGCCCTGCGAAGTGTGCAAGGGCAAGCGCTACAACCGGGAGACACTCGAGGTCCGCTACCGCGGCCGCAACATCGCCGAGGTGCTGGACCTCACCGTCGAAGACGGGCTGGACTTCTTCGCCAATCAGCGGCGCATCGCGGACAAGCTCGAACTGCTCAACGACGTTGGCCTGGGCTACATCCACCTTGGCCAGGCGGCCACCACGCTCTCCGGTGGCGAGGCCCAGCGCGTCAAGCTGGCCACTGAACTGGCCAAGCGCGACACCGGGCGGACGCTGTACATCCTCGATGAACCCACCACCGGGCTCCATTTCGAGGATGTGCGCCTCCTCCTTGAGGTGCTCCACCGGCTGGTGGACAAGGGCAATACCGTGCTGGTGATCGAGCACAATCTTGATGTTATCAAGACGGCGGACTGGATCGTGGACCTGGGCCCCGAGGGCGGTGAGGGCGGCGGCCGGGTCGTGGCTGAAGGCAGCCCCGAAACCGTCGCCGGCGTTCCGGAAAGCGCCACCGGCCATTTCCTGCGGCGGCTCTTTCACCCGTCCTGAAACCACCCGCGCCGCGCCGCGTCGTGCCCCCGGCCGCGCACTTTCCCGACTACTCAACGGATAGAGCCCGATGACGCGCTCCCACTGCCCACCGCGAATCCCTGTCCTCCTGCCGCTGGTGCTGGTCCTGGTGTTCGCGGAGGGGCTGACCGCCCTCCTGGCCCAGACACAGGACTCGAGCCTGCTGTCGGTCAGTCGGATCTACGCCAGCGCCGACTTCCGGCCCGAGTTCTTCGGCCCCTCACGCTGGCTGGCCGGCGGCAACGCCTACACGACTCTGGAGCGGTCACGGGACCGGGGCGCTGGCCAGGACCTGGTCCGCTATGACGTGGAGACCGGGGAGCGGAGCGTGCTGGTGCCGGCGGAGCGTCTGATTCCCGCCGGTGATACCCTCCCGATCGTGGTAGACCAGTATTCCTGGTCCACCGACGAGCGCCAGCTGTTGGTCTTCACCAATACCGAGCGGGTCTGGCGCCTCAATACCCGGGGTGACTACTACGCCCTTGACCTGGCCAGCGGCAAGCTCCGCAAGCTGGGCGGGTCCAAGGCGGCGCCGTCCACCCTCATGTTCGCGAAGTACTCGCCCGACGGCCGCCGGGTTGGCTATGTGCGGGAGAACAACCTGTATGTCGAGGACCTCGCGAGCGGACGCATCACCCAGCTCACCCGTGACGGTTCCCGCACCATGATCAACGGGACCTTCGACTGGGTCTATGAAGAGGAGCTGATGGGCTACGCCGACGGCTGGCGGTGGAGTCCCGACGGCCGGAGCATCGCCTACTGGCAGCTCAACGCCGATCAGGTCCAGGACTTCAACCTCATCAACACCACCGATTCCCTGTATTCGACGGTCGTGCCGGTGCAGTACCCCAAGGCGGGGGACCAGAACTCCGCTGCCCGGATCGGCATCGTCGCCGCCTCGGGCGGGCCGACCCGCTGGCTGGACATCCCGGGAGATCCCCGCAACCACTACCTGGCCCGGATGGAGTGGGCCGCCAGCAGCGATGAAGTGGCGGTGCAGCAGCTCAACCGGCTGCAGAACACCAACACCGTCTTCCTGGGCGACCGGCGCAGTGGCCGGGTCCATCCCGTCCTGGTGGAGCGGGACAGCGCCTGGGTGGAGGTGGTGGATCACTGGGACTGGCTGGACGGTGGTCGGAGCTTCCTCTGGGTCAGTGAGCGCGATGGGTGGAGCCACGTCTACCGGGTCTCGCGGGATGGCGCAACCGTTACTCTCCTCACACCCGGCGATTTCGATGTAGCCAGTGTCGCCGCGGTGGATGAGGCCGGCGGCTGGCTCTATTACATCGCCTCGCCGGGCAATCCGACCCAGCGCTACCTCTACCGCACCCGACTGGACGGGAGCGGCACCGCCGCACGGCTTTCCCCGGCGGAGCAGGCCGGTATCCACGGCTACAACGTGGCCATTGGAGCGGGTGTGGCCCTGCACACCTGGTCCCGGTTCGGGGTGCCGCCGGTCACCGAGCTGGTGCGGCTGCCGGACCATCAGGTCGTCCGGACCCTGGTGGCCAACGCCCAGCTCAAGCAGCGGGTCGAGGCGCTCCGCCGCGGCAGCCATGAGTTTGTGCAACTGGACATCGGGGACGGGGTGAAACTCAACGCCTGGATCATGAAACCGGCGGATTTCGACCCCAACCGGAAGTACCCGCTTTTCATCTCCAACTACGGCGGCCCAGGATCGCAGACGGTCCTCGATGCCTGGGGCGGCGCCAACTACCTCTGGTACACCCTGCTCAACCAGAAGGGGTACCTCGTCGCGAGCATCGACAACCGGGGCACCGGGATGCGGGGACGGGACTGGCGCAAGATCATCTACCGCAGGCTCGGGGTGGTGGAGACCCAGGATCAGGCGGCGGCGGCCCGGGTGCTCGAAACGTGGAGCTACGTGGATGCCAGCCGGGTCGGCCTGTTCGGCTGGAGTTACGGCGGGTTCATGAGCCTCAACGGCCTGTTCCAGGCGCCCGACGTGTACAGCATGGCCATCGCGGTGGCACCGGTGACCCACTGGAAGTACTACGACAACATCTACACCGAGCGCTACAACGGCCTGCCGGCCGACAACACAGAAGGGTACGATGCGGGCTCGCCGCTGAGCTACGTGGACCGGATGCGCGGCCGGCTCCTCCTCGTCCACGGCACCGGCGACGACAACGTGCACTACCAGAACTCGGAGTCGTTGATCAACGGGCTGGTCAAGGCCGACAAGCAATTCGACCTGATGAGTTACCCCAACCGGACGCACGGAATCTTCGGCGGGAACACCACCGTGCACCTGCGCACCCTGCTTACCAGTTTCATCGACGAGACGCTGGGCCCGCCGCGGCCAATGCCGCAGGCGCCACCCGCCGGGCCGTTGACCAACTGAGTCCCCCCGCCGCGCGGCTGGGCTGTGGTTCAGGTCGGCGGACACGCACCCCCGGCCGTGAGCGTCCAGCGGCGTGGCCTCCCCCTCGCTGCCCGCAGCCCGGAGGGCCGATTGCGATGACCGGCCAGGGTCCTACATTGGAGGAGTCCCTCAGTCAGGGGGTTGCGATGACCTACGAAGAGATCGTCTCCGTGCTGGGCTACGCCGGCAGCCATGATCAGGCCGTGCGGATCGTCACGACCGACCGGACCGAGGTTACCGGCATCCCGACGAGCGTGGACACCCACCTCACGGCCCACGAGGTCTACCTGCACCCGCTCGGCGATGACTCGACCGAGATCGCCATGAGCCTGGGGTCCATCCGCGAGGTCGAACTGATGTAGCGGCTGGTCGCAGCCCCACCTGACACCATCGGTTTCTGGGCGGCGCCGCCGCCCGCGTCGCTGCCCTTTGCCTGCACCCCCTCCGTACCGTAAGTTCCCTTCATGGTTTCCCTCCTTGATATCATCGGTCCCGTGATGGTCGGGCCGTCGTCGTCTCATACCGCCGGTGCATGCCGGATCGGGCTCTTCGTCAGGGAACTGATCGGTGGACAGCCGGAACGGGCCCAGGTGGAGCTGCACGGTTCCTTCGCTCGCACCGGCACCGGTCATGGGACCGACCGGGCCATTGCGGGGGGCCTGATGGGGTTCGCGCCGGATGACGAGCGCCTCCGGCAGAGCCTCGAGCTGGCGGAGCAGGCCGGACTCGACATCACCTTCCAGAATGCCAAGCTCCGTGGTGAGCATCACCCCAATACCGCCCGGATCAGCGTGGTGCGGGCCGAGCAGCGGGTCTCGGTCACCGGATCCTCGCTCGGAGCAGGCCGCATCAAGATCACCGACATTGACGGATTTGCCGTGGAGGTGACCGGCGCGCTGCCGGCACTCATCTTCGTGGCCATGGACGTGCCGGGAATCGTCGCGGCCGTGACCACCGCGCTGGCCCGCTCGGGGGACAACATCGCCACGATCAAGGTCTCCCGGCGGCAGAAGGGCGGGGATGCGATCCACATCTACGAGCTGGACCAGCCCGCCAGCCAGCCCGCCATCGAGGTGATCCGGGCCCTCACCGCCGTTCGCCTGCTTCGCGCCATCCCGAGGGTCGCATGAAGTACGAGTCACTGGAGGAGGCCGTCACCGACGCGGAAGCGGCCGGTATCTCCCTCGGAGAATTGGGCCTGCGCGCCGAGGTCGAGGCGGGGATGCGGACCCGCGAACAGGTGGAGCACGCCCTGGGGCGGGCACTCGAGGTCATGCGTGGCGCGGTGAACCAGGGGCTCCCGGGAGATCTCCGGAGCGTCAGCGGCCTGGTCGGCGGGGACGCCGCGCTCGTCACCAGGGCGGTCGGCCCGCTGGCGGGGACCGTCTTCACAGACGCCATCGCCCGGGCGCTTGCGGTACAGGAGGTGAATGCCGCCATGGGGGTCATTGTCGCCGCGCCGACCGCCGGCGGCGCCGGGGTGCTGCCGGGGGTCCTGCTGGGCATTGCCAAGCACCGGCCGGTGACCGACCAGGCGCTGGTGCTGGCCCTGGCCACGGCGGGACTCGTCGGCGCCGTGGTCGCGGTGCGGGCGTCGTTATCGGGTGCGGAAGGTGGCTGCCAGGCGGAGACCGGGGCCGCCGCCGGCATGGCCGCCGCCGCCGGAGTGGAACTGCTTGGTGGCACCCCGACCGAGGCGGTGCACGCCGTCGCCCTGACCATGCAGGGTTCGCTCGGCCTGGTCTGCGATCCGCTCGGAGGCCTGGTCGAGGTGCCCTGTGTCTACCGCAATGCCACCGGAGCCGCCATGGCCCTGGCCGGGATCGAAATGGCGCTGGCCGGGGTCCGCTTCCCCATTCCCGTGGACGAGGTCATCGACACCATGGGGGAGATCGGCCGCAACATGGACGTGCGGTATCGGGAGACCGCCGGTGGAGGACTGGCCGCGACCCCCACGGGCCGGAAGTTGGCCAAGGGGCGGCTGGTCCAGATAAAGGGAAAGGCTGGGAAGTAGGGCCCGCGAGGAGCGGCAGAGGTTGGATTTGCATGAAACATCCTGAAACGTGCCACCGTACGTGCCCGAGTGTCTGGGAGCTCGCGCGTCCGTCGGTTCACACTTTGCAACTCAGAGGCAGGGAATGGGCGCAGCCGAGGTCCTCATTCCGATCACCTTCTTCCTTTCGGTCGCCCTGGTATTCATTTCCCGGGGGGACATCGGCAAGGCCATCGCCCATTCGATCCGGGCCCGCGCAGGTGGGGGGGATGTGCAGGAGCTGCGGATCGAGCTCACAGAAATGCGCCAGGAGCTTGATCAGGTCCGCCAGGAGCTGCTGGAGACCCACGAGCGGCTGGACTTCAGTGAACGATTGTTGGCGCAGGGTCGGGCGCCCGACCAGCTGAAGGGGTAGGCCATGGAACCCACGATGGCCCTTGTGGCCATTTCGGGAATGGTGACGGGTATCCTGGTGGTCGGATCGATCGTCTGGGGAGTGGTCCAGCACAGCCGGATCCAGGCCCAGCAGCAGGAAGGCGATCCGGCCCTCGCCCAGGCGGTCGCCGTCCTTCGCGATCAGGTGGAGGGCCTGCAGCAGCAGCTGGCCGAGACGCATGACCGGCTGGACTTTGCGGAGCGCATGCTCGCGCGCGCCAGGGTTCCTGACCAGTTGCCCGGAGGGGGGTGAGGATGGACCCAAACGCCGTGGTCCCGATCATGGGCATGGTGACGGGCATCATCACCATGGGCCTCATGGCCTGGGGGTTCGTCGCCCTCGGCCGGGGCCCGGTGGGCCAGGCGCTCGCCCGCCGCATCCAAGGCCAGCACGGGCAGCCCGATCACGACGTCCTCATGGCGGTGGACGCACTCAGGGACCAGGTAGACGCGATGCAGCAGCAGCTGTCGGAAACCCAGGAACGGCTGGATTTCACCGAGCGCCTGCTCTCCAGTGGCCGCTCCCGCCAGGAAGAGAGCCGGAACTGATGGAAGACATCCTGGCGCTCATCCTGATCTTCGGTGGCGGCACATTGGTCGCGATCTCGTTCAGCCCCATCGGCCGGGCGATTGCCGAGCGGATCCGGCATGGCGGTGGGGCGCCCGCGGCGCCGGACCCCGCAGTGTACGAGGAGCTGGACCGGGTGCGGCAGGAACTCGTCGAGTTGCACGAACGGATGGACTTCAGCGAGCGGCTGCTGGCGGAAAAGCGTGAGGGCCGCGACTTGGCCGGGGGGGCCTAGGTGGATACCGAGACGGTCGTCACTATCGGCTTCTTCACCTTTGTGCTCCCGGTCGGCTGGATGTTCGCGGCGGCGTATTACAAGCGCTGGAACCGGGGCATCGGGCAGGAGGGACAGCTGCCGCCCGAGCTGCAGGCAGAGCTGGAGCAGCTGCGCGGCCGGGTGCTGGAACTCGAGGAGCGGGTGGACTTCACGGAGCGGCTGCTCGCCAAGGAACGGGACCGAGACCGGCTGCCGGAGGGGGGCTAGCATGGAAGGGGTGCTGTTCATCATCATCGTCTTCGGCGGCGGCATGCTGTTCGTGCTGTCGAAATCGGAGATCGGCCGGGCCATCGCCGACCGGATCCGCAACCAGCCCCACGGTGACGATTCGTCCGTGCCCGCCCTCGTGGAGGAGGTCGATCGGCTGCGGCTGGAAGTGTCCGAGTTGCACGAGCGGATGGAGTTCACCGAGCGCCTGCTCGCCTCCCAGCGGGAGGAGCAGCGACTACCGGGAGGGCAGTCCTGATGTGGCAGGTCACTGCGCCACCGGCGCCGCCGCCGATGCCGGACTTCCAGATTCCCGACCCGGTCATCGTGTCGCAGTTTCCGACGCCGGCGCCGTGGGTGACCCTGCCGCCGCAGGTGACGGTGATCATCGCCCTGGCCTTCCTCGCGGCCTGTGCCGTGGTGCTGTACCCGCTCATGCGGGCAATCGGCCGACGGATCGAGGGCCGCGGCACCATGGACCCCGCGCTTCGCGGTGAGTTGGAGGAGCTCCGGACCCGCTTGGCGGAGACCGAATCGCTGCAGCACCGGGTCATGGAGCTGGAGGAGCGGGTAGACTTCGCCGAGCGGCTGCTGGCCCAGCGGCGTGAGCCAGAGCGCCTCGGGCGGGGAGAAGTCTAATGGATGACGTCCTGAAGCTATTCGGCATGATGCTGGCGATCGGTGGGGCAGGGAGCCTCGTGTACGTCGTCGTCGCCCTGGCCAACGCGGTGGTCCGGCGACTCGATGCCGGCCGGTCCGCCGCCACGGCATCGCTGGAAACCGAAATGTCTGACCTGCGAGCCCGGCTCGACGATGCCGACTCGACCCGCGGCCGGATCGCGGAGCTGGAAGAACGGCTCGACTTCGCCGAGCGGTTGCTGGCCCAGCAGCGAGAGGTTCCGCGCGTGGGTCCGGGGGCGGAGGGGCGTTGATGTTCAAGAAATACGTGGGGCTCGACTTCCTGGATGTCCTGATCCACGTTGGGGTCACCATCGCGGCCGGCGTACTGTTATCGTCGATCGCTCCCAACGAGGAGGCCGGCGTGGCGATCGCGTTCGGCGTCTCGCTCGTGGTGCTGGCGTGGCGCCGCCGGCGGGCGCTGGCGGCCCGGGCCGAGTACTCGACCGGTGAGGTGCAGGCGGAGCGGGTCCTGGACTTGGAGGCCCGGGTCGCCGAACTGGAAATGGCACAAGGCCGGGTGCTCGAGCTGGAGGAACGGCTCGACTTCACCGAACGGCTACTGACCCGCCAGCGGGACGCCGGCCGGTTATCCGTCGGACCCGAGGACTGACATGGGAGACGGCATTGGGGATTTCGCCTTCTGGCTGGCTATCGGCCTGACCGGTCTGGGCCTGACGTTCGGCCCCATCGGGAAGGCGCTCGGCCGCTGGATCGAGTCCTGGGGTCATGCCCGGCCGGACGAGCTGGACGAATCGGTCGCCGCCCGACTGGCCGAGGTAGGCGGGCTGGGGCGTCGTCTGATGGAGCTGGAGGAGCGGGTGGATTTCGCCGAACGGGTGCTGGTGGAGGCCCGGAAGCCGGCGCTGCAGGATGCCGATACCCCGCCGGAGGCCGCCGATGCGGTGCGCGGTTAGATTGCCTTCATTCGGGTCCGCCTGGGAGGGCGCATGACGGGAAAAGAGGACATCGAGGGCTTCCTGGACCGGCTGGACAGCGGCACGACCGAGGTCCAGGAGCCCGAGCCGGGCATCTGGGTGGTCCGGACCACCTCCGGCGCGGAGGTGCTGGTGCACCTTGCGCCTCCGGTGGTGATTCTGCGGATCACAGTGATGCCGCTGCCCCGCGGGGTAGAGCGCCAGAGCGCGCTGTTCCGGCAGTTGCTCGGCTACAACGCCAAGGAGCTGGTCCACGGCGCCTATGGCCTGGAGGGAGATCGCGTGGTACTGGTGGACACGCTGGAGCTGGAGAATCTCGATTTCGTCGAGTTTGAGGCGAGCTTCGATTCCATGACGCTCGCCCTGGCCACGCACCTCGGCGCCCTGGCGCCGTACCGGGAGTAAGACCGCATGGGGATCTTTGACCGTCTCTCGACACTGCTCCGGTCGAACCTCAACGACCTCATCTCCCGGGCGGAAAACCCCGAGAAGATGCTGAACCAGCTGATCACCGACATGAAGGGTCAGCTGGCCAAGGCCAAGCAGCAGGTGGCGAGCGCCATTGCCGACGAGAAAAAGCTGCAAGCCGACGCCGAGGCCATGCGCAAGCAGGCCGAGGACTGGGAACGCCGGGCCATGCTGGCGGTCCAGGAGGGCAGGGACGACCTCGCCAAGCAGGCCCTCCTCCGCTACAACGAGGCCTTGCAGGGGGCGCAGCAGCTGCATGAGACCTGGGTCAAGCACAAGGCCGAGACCGAGAACCTCAAGGGCTCACTGCGCCAGCTGAACGACAAGATCGAAGAGGCCAAGCGCAAGAAGAACATCCTGATCGCCCGGGCCCGCCGGGCCGAGGCGCAGCAGCGGATCCAGGAGACGATGTCCGGGATGTCGGACAAGTCGGCGTTCGAGTCGTTCGAGCGGATGAGCGAGAAGATCGAACACCAGGAGCGCAAGGCCATTGCCGCGGCCGAACTCCAGAACGAGTTCGAGGGAGATACCCTCATGCAGCAGTTCCAGAGCCTGGAGTACAAGGGCAGCGCCGACCAGCAGCTGCTCGAGCTCAAGAACAAGATGGGCCTTCTCGGCGCCGGTGATAAGCCGGGCGCCCGGCAGCTCGGCAAGGGCGACACCGTGGATGCCGAACTGGTGGATGACGACGAGGAGAAGAAGTAGGCCCGCGAGCCGCGAACTGCTCTCCCGGGGGCCGGAGTGATCCGGCCCCTTTTGCTTGGCCGCCAGACACGGCGGCGTTACTTTCCGGCTCCTGAAAGTCGATCGCCGTCGCTGCTGGCCACCTAGATCTTTCACCCAATCCACCGACCCATGGCCACCCCGCGCTACCTCGTGCTCGCCGACGGCGAGTTCGGTCCCCTCACCTCGAAGACCGCCAACTCGGTGATCCGCTATCGGCCCGACCGGATCGTGGCGGTGCTCGACCGAGAACACGCCGGCCAGACCGTGCAGGATGTGCTGGGCTTCGGTGGCGGGACGCCGGTGGTGGCCTCCATGCGTGAGGGGCTGCTCGGGAAACCGGATGTGGTGCTGATCGGCATCGCGCCGATGGGGGGCCGCCTGCCGGAGGATTGGCGGGCCTGGTTGCTGGAAGCGATCGATGCCGGCTGCTCGATCTGGAGCGGGTTGCACACTTTCCTCGGGGATGACCCGGCGCTGGCGGCCCGGGCGCGCGAGCAGGGCGTCGAGATTCGCGATTTCCGCCGGCCCCCGCCCCACCTCCCGATCTCCTCCGGCAGGGCCAAGGCGGTGGAACCGTTTGTCATCCTCACGGTGGGGACCGACTGCAACGTCGGCAAGATGACCGCGCAGCTGCAGATCACCCGGCAGCTCAACGACCGTGGCCTCCGGACCAGGTTCGTGGCCACCGGGCAAACCGGAATCATGATCGAAGGCTGGGGCGTCGCCGTGGACGCGGTCGTCGCCGATTTCATCGGTGGGGCCGCCGAATGGCTGGTGCTGGAGGGGAGCAAGGACGCGGACATCGTTCTGGTGGAGGGGCAGGGGAGCCTCAACCACCCCGGGTATAGCGGGGTGACCTGTGGCCTGCTGCACGGCGCCTGCCCCGACGCCCTGATTCTCTGCCATCAGGCCACGCGCCAGTACATCGGAGACTACCGGGAGGCGGCGTGGCTCAGAATTCCGCCCCTCTCGGAGTACGTCCGCCTGTACGAGGCCGTGGCCGGGTTCGTCCACCCGACCCGGACGATCGGGATCGCCCTGAACACGTTCGACATGACCGAGGCGGAAGCCCGCGCCGCCTGTGAGGCGGCGGCCCGCGAGACCGGCCTGCCGTGCACCGATCCGGTCCGTTTCGACTCCGCGCCGCTGGTCGACGCCGTCGTGCGGGCCCGCGAGGCCTACCGCCAGGCTCGCGCCGGCCGCGCAGCCCAGCCGGCCTGAGCCGGTCCGCATGGCCGAGCCGGCACTCCGCATCGAGGGACTGACCCGACGCTATGCCGGCCCGCCCGAAGTGCACGCCCTTCAGGGGGTGGATCTGGAGGTGCAGCCGGGCGAGATCTTCGGGCTGCTGGGCCCCAATGGCGCCGGCAAGACCACCACGGTGGGAATATGCACCACCCGGGTGCGGCCGGGTGCCGGGCGGGTGATCGTCGACGGGCTCGACATCCGGTCGGAGCCGACCCGGGTCAAGGAACGCATCGGCGTCGTCACCCAGTACAACACGCTCGACCGCGCCTGCACAGTGTGGGAGAACATCTACTATCACTGCCGCTACTTCGGGATGAATGGCGCTCAGGCGCGGCAGCGCAGCGACGAGATGCTGGAACGCTTCAAGCTCACCGACCGCGCCTCCTCGATGGCCACCACCCTGTCCGGGGGGCTGGCGCAGCGGGTGCAGCTGGCCCGCGCCATCGCCCACCGGCCCCGCATGCTCTTTCTCGATGAGCCGACCGCCGGCCTCGATCCCCAGAGCCGGCTGGCGCTGTGGGGACTGATCGGCGGCCTCCGCGCGGCCGGGGTGACCGTTCTGCTTACCACCCATTACATGGAAGAGGCCGACCGCCTGAGCGACCGGGTCGCGATCATCGACCACGGCAAGGTCCTGGTGGTCGGGACCCCGGTCGAACTCAAGCGGCGGGCCGGGGCCGAGACCGTCATTGAACTGTCGCTGGACCGGGTGGATGAGCCGCTGCTGGCGCGCCTGGCCGCCTTCCCCGCCGTGCGGGAAGCCCAGCGCACGGCGCAGGGCGTCCGGCTGCTGGTCACCGCTGCGGAGGGGCTGGTGCCGCGGGTTGCCGAGGCGGCGCTGCCCTTCGGTCTCAGGGATCTCGCGGTGCACCCCGCCACCCTGGAAACCGTGTTCATCCAGCTGACCGGGCGAGACCTCCGTGACTGACGGCTCCGACCGGCTCCCCGAGGCCGTCCCGGTCAGCCGGTGGGCGGCGCTCTATGGCATGCTGCTCCGGGACCTGACGGTACTGCGGCGGAGCTTCGCGCCGCTCATGGTCCGCACCGTCATGAACCCGCTGCTGTTCGTCTTTGTGTTCACCTATGTCTTCCCGCGAATCGGCCAGGGGTTCGACCCCGGCGGCGGGATGACCTACGCCACCGTGGTGGTGCCGGGACTGGTGGCGGTGGGCATGGTCTTCACCGCGATCTCGGCCGTAGCGCTGCCGCTGGCCATGGAGCTGGGCGGCACCCGGGAAATCGAGGACCGGGTGCTGGCGCCGGTGGCGGTGGAGCTGGTGGCCCTGGAGAAGATCGTGGTGGGGGCGGTGCAGGGCATCGTGGCCGGAGTGGTTGTGTTTCCGCTGGTGTATTTCATCCCCGCCACCGAGGTGGCGATCCGGGTGGCGAGCTGGCCTTTGCTGATCATCATGGTGCTGCTCGCCAGCCTCGCGGCCGGGGCGCTCGGCCTGGTGCTGGGCACCGGGGTGCGGCCAGCCCAGATCGGCCTGATGTTCGCGGTGGTGGTGGTGCCGATCACGTTTCTCGGCTGCGTCTACTATCCCTGGGCGAGCCTCGCGCCGATCCCCTGGCTGCAGCTGGTGGTGCTGGTCAATCCGCTGGTCTACATGAGCGAAGGGCTCCGTGCGGCCCTGACCCCCGATCTGCCGCACATGAAGCCCATCGTGTCTCTCACCGTGCTCACCCTGCAGACGATCGGGCTCGGCTGGCTCGGCATGCGGGGCTTCGTCCGGCGGACGATCAGTTAGGGACACGTTCGTCGCAGGCCGCTTGCGCCGCAGTGCCGGCGATGGGCCCGGCGAGCCGTCCCCTAGAAATCTCTCCGCTCAAACCGTCGCCTCCCCAGCCAGAGCGGGACCACCGTCCAGAGTGCCAGCGCCGCCACCGCCACGCCCGCCCCGAGCGCGGTGCCGAGGAACCGCTGGAAGGTCGCCCCGGTATACCCAAGCAGCGCGGCCACATCCAGGTCGAGGAGGAGCAGGATTCTCCCAAGATCGAGTGGATTGAGCAGGGTCAGGACCAGGAGGGGCGTCTCCAGGGGGTAGTTGCTGAAACTCACCACCACCAGCAGGACCACGCCGTCGTAGAGCACCGCGGCCACCAGCCAGACCAGCAGCGCCGCTCCGAACCCGCGGGCGCGGTCTTCAATGCTGAGCGCAATCATGAACGCGATGGCGGTGAACGCCGCCGTCAGCAGCACCCCGGTTCCCAGCAGCATGAGGAGCGAGCGGACCGGAACGTCGTCGCTCCCGAGGTGGAGGCAGAAGGGCAGGCCGATGCCCACCACCAACGACCCGGCCAGGGGTACCGCCAGTCCGCTCCACAGCCCCGCGAACATCGCCCGCCGCCCCACCGGCTGGGCCAGCAGGAGCTGGATGAATTCGCGGGCGCCGTAGAGGTACAGCGTCCCGAACGTGAGCGAGATCAGCGGCACGAAGATCAGCACCACATTGAGGAGCGAGAGCACCGCCCGTCCTCCGTCGCCGCCCAGGCGATAGAGCGCCTCCGTCAGGCCTCCAAGCAGCACGGCATAGGCCAGCACCCACCGATTGCGGGCGATGTCGCGGAGCTGATATCCGAGGATCTTGCGGGCGGGGCTCATCGGGCCGCCTGCCGCTGCATCAGCGCCGCGATGGCGCGTTCCAGCCGGGCGAAGCCGGTGAGGGCCATCAGCTGCGCCACCGGGCCATGGAACTGCACCCGGCCGTCCAGCAGGAAGATGATGTCGTCTGCGATCTCTTCCAGTTCGCTCAGGGTGTGAGAAGCGAGCAGGACCGCCGTGCCCGCGGCTCGCCGTTCCAGCAGGTGCTCCTTGAAGACGCCGCTGGCGACCGGATCGAGGCTGGCGGTGGGTTCGTCCAGGACCAGCAGCGACGGACGGAAAAGGAACGCGATGGCGGCCGACAGCTTCTGCCGGGTCCCGCCGGAGAGGACCCGTACCGGCTTCATCAGCTCTCCTTCGAGGTGGAAGCCACGAAGCAGGGTGTCGTCCGGTGCGCTCTCAGCCCCCCGCAGGTCCTGCAGCATCTGGAGTACTTCGGCGCCGGTCAGGTTGTCCGGGAAATGTGGGGCCTGGGGCATGTAGCCCAGCCCGTGGCGGTAGCCCTCACCGCCGTTGACGGAATGGCCCAGCACCCGGAGCGTGCCGCCATCGGGCCGGACCAGGCCCAGGACCGCCTTGAGCAGGGTGGACTTGCCGGCGGCGTTGGGGCCCACCAGGCCGGTGATCCGCCCGGGCTCCACCCGGAGGTCCACACCACGGAGCACTTCCAGCCGCCCGAAGCGCTTGGTCAGCCCCGTCGCCTCGATGACCGGCGCCGCCGCGTTCACGGCTGGTTCCACGCCATCAGGGGCCGTGCGTCCACCATGGTCTGCGGGGTGAGCACCGGCGCCACCCGCTCCGCGGCGTCCAGCAGCGACACGAAGAAGCTGCGGAGCAGAATCAGGGCCGGGGCGTTCTGCTGCACCACCACCGCGAACAGGCGGACCGGTGGATAGGGCACGTCGCCGAAGCCGTCACGGTCCAGGTCGTAGCCGCTGTAGCGGTCCCAGTAGTTCTCCCGGAACTGGGTGGCCGCGTGGGCGCTGTTGGTGGATACGTCAAAGGAGTTGGCCTCAAAGCGGTTATGGGAGAAGGTATTGTCCACCGCGTTGGCCATCACCTGCACCGCCCAGCCGTTTGCCACGAACTCGTTGTCCTGAAAGGTCACCCGGCTGGTGCCTTCGGCGAACAGCCCGACGGTGTTCTCCACGAAGTGGTTGCGCTCGAGCCGGCTGTCCGTGATGTCCTTCAGCAGCAGCCCGTACGCTCCGCTGCGGCGGGTGCGCTCGATCCGGTTGCCGGTCATGCGGATGTGCTGGCTGTACATGACGGCCACGCCGGCGCCATTGTCCAGCAGCTGGTTGTCCTCGTAGCGGAGCCGCTGGGAGAACATGAAATGGATCCCGTAACGGAGCTGGTGGCTGCTGAGGTTGCGGCGCACCTCGGCATCGGTGGTAAACTCGAAATAGATGCCGTCGCGATGGCCCCGCAGTTCGTTGTCCTCGATGATCAGGTGTGAGGAGCTCCAGGCGTGGATCGCGTTGCCAGCCAACACCTCCCGGATGCCGCTCCCCCCGATCCGGTTGCCGCGGATCCGGCAGCCCGTCACACTCGACAGGTAGATCCCGAAAAAGGTGTCCTGCAGCACGTTCCCATCGATCTGGCACCCACGGGCATCCGTGACGGTGATGGCCGCCCGGTCCTCGATACTGGAAGGGGTGACGTCCCGAAGCACCAGGCCCCTGATCGTGACATTGTCGGCGCTGATGGCGAGAATGCCGTGGTCGCCGCCGTGCAGCACCGGAGCGCCCCGGCCCAGGATGGTCACCGGCCGGGTGATGCGGAGCAGCGGCTCGTGGTAGTCACCGCCCTCGATCACGATCGTGTCGCCGGCGCGCGCCGCCGCCAGCGCGGCGCTCACGGTGGGGAGTCCGGAGCCGGGCCGGACCACCAGGGTGGACTCCGGCGCGGCTGGGGAAGCAAGCAGCAGGGAGAGGAAGAGGGCGGGGACCATCAGCTCTGACCCGGGCCGTGTGCGTGGCCCCGGGCCCGGACCTGCGGCCAGCTGAGCAGCTCGCCCCCCAGCGCGGTGCGGACGCTGTCGGCTTCTCCACCGGGGCGGAGTGCCGCGAGGCCGCTGCCCATGGGCGTGCGGAGCGCGTCACTCTGGAGGTAGACCGACGAGTCCGCCGGGAGCCAGGTCTGTCCGTCCACGAAGCTCACCACCCAGCCGGTGGCGTCCCCCCCGTCTCCAGCCAGCCAGGCGGCGAGGCAGCCGACGTCGTCGAAGACCGCCACCTTGCCGGTCGGGGTGATCGCTTCAGCAGCAAAGCGGGGTTCGGCGATGGTCATGTGACAGTGCCCGCAGGGTTCGGCGCCGTAGGCGATACCCCTGGGCGACTGGCGGCCGCAGGCCACGAGGCCCGCGACCGCCAGGAACAGGAGCCGGGCCGTGCGAGGGATCACGACCGCTCAGGCGGGCGCGAGCTCCGCCACGCCGGCCGGAGCCCGTCGCGCATGGCGCAGTTCGCGAATCACCAGCGCCACGCCGATGGCCAGTACGGCGATGGCGACCCAGCCACCAGCGGCAGGCCAGGAGCTGGAGTTGAAGTTGAGCATCTGCTTGTTGCCGATGAGCGGAGGCTGGTAGCTCATCCCGGGGATCTTGATGATCGCGTGGGGGTCCAGATCGTGGCCGTAATCGTAACCCCAGCGGTAGAAGTCGGCGAGCCCCGCCGCCGCCCCCAGTGCGAATACCGTCACCCACGCGTAGAGATACACCCGGCGGCCGCGCCCGGCCGCGGCCAGGCCAGTGCCGATCAGGCCGGCGACCAGCCACGGCATGAACTTGAGCTCCGGGATGTCCTCCGGCGTGATCACCTTCATCCCGATGTAATGATTCAGATTGTTGATGCTGTTCAGGTCCTGCGGCTTCTCCCCCCGGATCTGGTTGACGGAGATGTACAGACCCAGCCCCTCGGGATACTGCGGCGCCTCCAGGGAGATGTGCCACAGCGGCAGGACGAACACCAGCCCGAGGGCCAGCGCCGCGACGGCGAGCAACAGGCGACTGGAACGGTGCATCACGTGAATCCTCCGCAAGACATTGGAAACCGCCACCCCGGTGGCTGATGGCGGCGGCACGGCACTCCTTGCGCTGGCGGACTGGGGGCCGCTGTGGGCCCCCAGTCCGCCCGGGCCCTACTGCGCTGGCGCGTTATAGGTCAGGGCCACGCTCGAACCTCTGGGCGACACCCGGATGTAGCCTTGCATCTCCTGGTGCAGCGCGGAGCAGAAGTCGGTGCAGTAGAAGGGGAACACCCCGACGCGGTCCGGCACCCACAGACTGGTCCTTGTCGCGCCCGGCATGATGAGCAGCTCGGCATCACGCTGACCGGTGATGGCGAAGCCGTGCGGCACGTCCCAGTCCTGCTCCAGGTTGGTCAGGTGGAAGTACACGCTGTCGCCGATCTGCACGCCCTCGATGTTGTCGGGCGCGAAGTGACTGCGGATCATGGTCATGTACACGTGCACCGTGCGTCCTTCCCGCACCACCTTCACGTCCTTCTCCGCCTTGACCGCGCGGGGATGGCGGTTCTCCGCCAGCGAGAAGGTCCGCACCTGCTGGTCCTTGATCTTCGAGGCCAGGATCGCCTGGGCGTAGTGCGGCTCGCCGATCATGGGAAAGTCCAGCAGCAGCTTCATCTTGGCGCCGGTGATGTCGATCAGCTGCCCCGCCTGTGTGAGTTCCGGGCCGGTCGGGAGGTAGCGGTCCTTGGTGATCTTGTTGAGGGCAACCACGTACTTCCCGTAGGGCTTCCGGGTGTCGCCGCCCGGGACCATCAGGTGGCCAATCGAGTAGTACGTCGGGATCCGGTCCAGGATGGCGCAGTCGCTGACCCGCCACTTCACGATCTCCGAGGAGAGGAACATCGACGTGTAGCCGTTCCCCTGGTCGTCAAACTCGTTGTGCAGCGGTCCCAGGCCGGCGTCCTTCACCTCGCAGGACAGGATGGACTCGTACTTGAGAATGGGGATGCCACCCGCCTCACCGATGAAATCCCGCGCGGCGATCGCCGCGTTCATCTTGGCAAAGGAGTGCACCGGAATGAGGGCCGCCAGCTTGCCGCCCGCCGCCATGAACTCACCGGTGGGATTGACGTCCACGCCGTGCGGCGACTTGGGGGTCGGCAGGTAGTAGACCATGTTGGGGCAGTCGGCCACCTCGAGCACCTTCGACCCGGTCAGGGTCTCGGCGACCGCGATGCCATCCGCCCCGCGGTGGGTCCGCATGTATCTGGCCGGCATCGCCTTCGCCTTGCCGGCCGCGACGCACTCCTCGGCCCGCTTCCAGTTGACGGCCGCGATGTAGTCCTTGTCGTTCTGGGAAGCGTTCCGCTCCTTCAGGGTGTTGGCCTGCTCCGTGTTATAGGAAGTGAAGAACGCCCAGCCGTGCGAGGGGCCCTTGCCCGGACGGGCCAGGTCATAATCGAAGCCCGGCATGTGGATCTGGAACGCCAGCGACATCTTCCCGGTCGCCTTGTCCACCGCCACGAACGAGATCAGCCCGTCGAAGTTCTCCTTGTAGGTGCTGATCGAGACGTCGCGCTGGGGCGTCGGCACGCTGAACCGGGTGGCCCCCACCACATACTCGGTGTTCTCGGTCGTGAACGGCGAGGCGTGATTGCCGGCGGCATTCGGGATCTCGATGATCTCCTCGGTCTCCATGAGGCTCAGGTCGATCCGCGCGATCCGCGGCGTGTTGTTGCCATTGATGAAGATCCAGCGCCCGTCGTGCTCGCCATTGGTCATGGAAAGCGATGGGTGGTGCGCGTCATCCCAGGGGATAAAGCCATAGCTGGTCTCCAGCATGGCCTTGGTGTCCTGGCTGTACCCGTAGCCCTTCTCCGCGTCCTGCGCGAAGACCGGGATGACCCTGAACAGCCGCCCGGACGGCAAACCGTACACCGACAGCTGGCCCGAGAACCCGCCCGACATGAAGGCGTAGAACTCGTCGTACTGCCCCGGGGCCACATACACCCGGGAAGCGGCATCACCGGTCCCGCCTGCCTGGCTGGTGGTCTTGCCGCACCCACTGACGCCGATGGCGGCCATGAGCGCCACGCCCGTGGCAGCCCTGCGAATCCACGTGTTCATGCGATGCATGGGTTTCCTTCCTCCTGTGTCCGGTCAGCTGCCGGCGTGGGTTGGGGCCTTGGTCCGCAGGTACTCAACGACCTGGCGGGCCTGCTCCTGGGTCAGGCCGAGGCTCGGCATCTGGGTCATGTGGTCGGCCAGGAGCTGCCGGGCCACCGGGTGCCGGGTGTACATCGCCTCGGGGTCGAGGATCATGTTCATGATGAAGGCGGGACTGCGGCGCTCGGTCACCGCCGCCAGCGCCGGGCCCACGTAGCGTTCCTCCATCTTGTGGCACAGCGCGCATTTGGCTTCGAACAGCTGCTCACCCTGCTCGGCCATCTCCTCGTCGATCTTGCCGAGCTCGACCGGCGCGGTCACCGGACCGATGCCGTGTTCCAGCTGGAACGGGGTGAGATCGCTGCCCGGCGCACCGCCGCCGGCCTGGCCGGTCGCGGCCGGCGCTGGCGCGTCCCCCTTCCCGCCGCACCCGGCGAGGGCCGCCATCAGGACGACCAGGGTCAGGCTGTTCCACGAACGACGCATAACCGGATTCCTTTCTGTCTCGGTTGGCAAAGGGCGCGCGGCAGGACGCACGCCCTTGCGAAAGTGCCGGTAAGCTATTGATTTGCACATGAACATATGATATTTGAAACATGAAGCCGCTCTCATCTTCCCCAGGCCCGCAGGATGCCCGATCATGCTGTCGCAGACCGCTGAGTACGCCCTTCGGGCGGTGCTGACCATCGCCGGGCAACCTGCCGGGGTGTCCGTCGGCGCCAACCGGCTGGCGGCCGATCTCGGGATTCCCCAGAATTACCTCTCCAAGACCCTGCATCAGTTGGCCAAGCTCGGCATTCTCGATTCGGCCCGGGGCAAGCTCGGGGGCTTCCAGCTGGCGCGCCCGGCCGATCGGATCACGCTGCTGGACGTGGTGGGGCCGTTCGATGATGTCACCGGTCGCCGCGCCTGCCTCATGGGCCGGGCGACCTGCAGCGACCACGCCCCCTGCGCCGCCCACTCCCGCTGGAAGGCGGTGGCGGAGCGGCAGGCGGAGTTCTTCCGCGAGACCACCGTGGCGGATCTGGTGCGGGAGCGGCGCGGCGCCTGAGAGCCGGCGCACGCGGCGGCGGCCACCGCCCTGGGGAGGGTGACTACGCGAGGCTGTTTCGGAAGGGCTTGACCCGGGGCCACAGCAGCAGCAGGAGCAGCAGGATACCGGCGCTCCGGGCACCGGCGGCAAGGTATTCCCAGCTCGGCCCTCCGCCCCCCAGCCGGGCCAGCGCCCCCCCAGATAACCCCGCCGTCAGGAGCAGGACGCCCACCCAGGCGAGCCGCGGATTGCCGCGGTCCGGTGGATGGGCGGACCGCGGCAGCATCCAGTACGCCGTCCCGAGGACGAACGGCACCAGCCACCCGAACAGCATCAGCTCGACGTGCACCGCCCGCCAGCTGACCCCGGGCGTGAGCGGGTGTGCCAGGCGCCAGGCACCGATGGCGGAGCCAGCCAGCAGCGCCAGCAGGCTCAACTTGAGCAGAAAGCGGGTGAGCACCGGCATCAGCGGATGCGTGGCCAGAGGAGGCCCACGATCAGGACGATGGCGAGGAATTGGAGCAGCGCCGAGAGCAGCAGCGGCCAGCCGGGTCCGCCCATGCCGATCCATGGTTCCCCGATCAGCCGAAGCAGCAGGCCCGTGTTGAGCAGGGCAAATCCCGCCCAGCCGAGTCGGGCGTCTCCACGCGGCGGGCGGGTGGGATGCCGTGGGAACATCCAGAAGGCCACGCCGGTTATCAGCTGGAGCAGCCACCCGACGGTGAGCAGGTGGATGGCGCCCAGCTGGAGGGCGGCGTCGGGCAATCCTGACAGCAGGCTGCGCGGGCGGGCGAGCAGCCCTTCCACGAGGAGCGCGAGCGCCAGGCAGCAGAATCCCGACTTGACCAGCCAGCGAGAAAGGGCTGGCACGCCTCACCACCCCTTCATGGTGTGCTCATGCACTGGGTGTGAAATTGTCTTGTCCCCTGATCGCGAGGTGTACAATGGTAATCCTGACCCGAATCGAGGCCGGCCGACGGCTGGCGATGGGGCTGATGCCGACGGTCAAGGGTTCCAATGTGGTCGTGGTAGCGCTCTCGCCCGGTGGCGTGCGGGTCGCGGCGGAAATCGCCCGGCTGTATGAGGCGCCCCTCGACATCATCACGGCGAGCCGCCTGGAGGTACCCGGACGGGCGCGGTCGGTGTTCGGGGCGGTGGCCACCGGGGCAACGCTCCTGCTGCCGGACCGGGTCGCCGCCATGGCACTCCCCGCCGACTACGTGGCTGGGATGGTAGAGCGGTGCCAGCGGGAAGTCGAGCAGGAGGCCTCTGCCTGGCGGGGCGGCGCCCCGCCGGTGGATGTGGCTGGCCTGACGGTCGTGCTCGGGGACGATGGCCTGAGCGAACCGGTGCTGATCGCCGCCGCAGTACAGGCGCTACGGACCGCCGGGGCGTCGCAGGTCGTCTTCGCGGCCCCCAATGCCGGGCCCGAGCTGTGCCAGGCACTTACCGACCTCGTCGATGCCCGGGTGCTCCTGTACGAGCCCGATAGTGTGCCGGCGGCCTGCATCCGGGACGCCAACTTCGTGCAGACGACCCGATTCGACGTTCGGAACATGGTCCGCCGCAGTCGGCCGGACCTGCCGGTGGTCACCGGTCCGTAACGCGCCGCCCGGTCCACCGGGCGGGATGCACATCGGGCCAGCCCTGCACCAGACAGTACGCGCTCCAGGGCTGGCCCGATCAGTCATGCAAACGCTCCCCGCTCAGTCCGTTGCCGACGCCGTGACGCTCGCTGCGAGGTGGCTTTCCACTCGCCGCAGCCGGTCCACGGCTTCCCCAGCCACCTCCCGGATGATCGGGTTGGTCTTCAGCGCTCCGACCTGCAGCATCGCCGCAGGATCGGCGATCCGCACCAGCGTGCCGCCCTCCTCCACCTCCTCCAGCGTGACGTTGCAGGGCAGGAGCAGCCCCGCTTCGCTGTCGGCAGCCAGCGCCCGCTGAGCCAGACCGGGGTTGCAGGCACCCAGGATCAGGTAGGGAGCAATCTCCGCCCCCAGCTTCTCCTGGAAGGTGGCCTGCACGTCAATGCGGGTGAGCACCCCGAAGCCCTCGTTCCGCAGGGCGTCGGTCACCCGGGCCGTGGCCAGCTCCATGTCGACGGGGAGGTGGATCGCGGCGCCAATCGAACCGGCGCGCCGGGCCTTGAGACGCTTGTGGATGGCCCGGCCGGCGAAGCCGGCCGCCGTAGCCGCGAGGGCGGCGGCGCCCACCGCCACGCCGACCGTGCCGGCGCGCTTGAGGGTCCGTTGCCGTTTGCGCCGGCGGAGCCCGGCTTCAACCTTCTTTTCGGCGGTCAGGACGGCCTTGCCCGCGCTCCGGGCAACCTTCTTGGCCACCGTGCGCAGTCGTTCCTTTGTCTTGGTCATGTCTATGCCTCCATCTGCAGTTCGCGAACACATCACGAGTGTGATGCTCCCTGCAATCTAGTGGGGGTGTAAAGGCCTCGGCGTCACTCGTGTGGTGTGGGCGTGTGCTGCCGGGGCGGCCGTGTCGTTAGGCGCTGCTCTCGCGCCTCCACAAAGTACCGCCCCGGCTGAGGCAGGCCGGGGCGGTGAGCGGCGTGGTCGGGCGTCAGGCCTTGATGAGGATCTTGTTCTTGGCCTGGGTGGCGACCTTCGGCAGCCGGACCGTCAGGATGCCGTCGGTGTAGTGGGCCTCGACCTTGGTGGCCTCCACCGCCTTGGGCAGGCGGATGTTCCGGACGAAACGGCCGGTCTCCCGCTCCTCCCACAGCAGGTTTTCGTTGGCCTCCCGCACCACTTTCTCACGGTGGCCGGTGAGGGTGAGGATCTCGCCCTCGAGGTGCACATCGAGGTTCTCGCGCGGGACACCCGGCACCTCGGCCCGGATCACGAATTCCTTCTCGGTCTCGGTCAGGTCCAGCGCGGGCATCCAGGCGTTCTCCATCGGCCGCCGGAACGGCTCGAACGCCATGTTCGGGAATGCCACCGGTGCCTGGAAGATCCGATCGAAGACGTCGTCAATGTCTCGAACCAGGGTCGGCACGCCGGTGGGGGTCTTGGTGAGTTTCATAACGCCCTCCTGTTGGAATGTCCCAGCCTTCGGATGGCGGGAACTAACTTAAGGGCATGGCGCTGAAGCCCGGTGCAACCGACCGGGAAACTTTCCTCACGATGGCGACCGGGGCCGCGCCCCGTGGCTGATCTGCCACACGTAGGCCGCCACGTCGCGGGCCTGTTCGTCACTCATCGCGGCCCAGCCCCGCATCGGCATCGCCACGTCACGGGTCGAGTAGGCCTTGGGCACGCCATGCAGGACCCGGGTCAGGATGCCCTCGAAGCTGTCGGGCCCGTGCATCCAGACCCCCTGGGCCAGGGCCGGTGCGCTGTCGGTGCCCGCCCCCGCCACGCCGTGGCAGGTGGAGCAGCTGGCGCTCCCGTGGAACAGCGCCGACCCGCGCGCGATGGCGGAGTCGGTCACCTGCGGGGGGCGCGCCGGTTGCGGCGTCGGCGGATTCTGCGCCTGGAGCGACAGGGGCAGGACCAGCGGCAGAAGGGCAAGCAGGCGGCGCATGATGTTCTCCGGAATTCAGGCACGCTTCATCATAGCCCACGCCTCATGAAGGTCGCTGCAAGGCGGGGTGAACGGTGCCTGCGACAGGTCAGTCGTCGTCGTGCAGGATGCGTTGCGGCGGATCGTCCAGGTCCTCGAACTGCCCGTCCCGGACCGCCCGCAGGAACAGCCACACGAACAGCCCGGCGAGCGCCATGGTGATGGGCAACAGGAAGAGCAGGGCCCGCATCAGTCGCCGGTCCGCATCATCCGCTCCACCCGGGCGGCGTTCCAGATCACCACGCTGCTGGACAACGGCATGAGCACAGCCGCCACCAGCGGATTGATCAGCCCTGCCACCGCCGCCGCCACGGCCAGGGCATTGTACAGCACCGACACGTGCTGCCCCTCCCGGATCAGCCGCTCCACGATCCGCGCCGCGCGGATCCCGGCTGAGAGCGGGGCCAGGGAGGCGGTTGAAACGATGCCATCGGCGACCAGCACGCTGCTGGCCGAGCCGGTGGCCATGGCCACGCCGACGTCGGCGGCCGCCAGCGCGGGGCCATCGTTGAGGCCGTCGCCGGCGAAGAGCACGCGATGCCCCGCGCCCTGCCGCCGCCGGATCCAGGATGCCTTGGCCTCGGGGGCCATGCGGGCGGCGACTTCGGTGATGCCAGCCGTTGCCGCGATGGCGGTGGCGGCGTCCGGGTGGTCGCCGGTGAGCAGGGCGGTCCTCACCCCCAGGCGATGCAGCGCGGTCACGCTCCGGGCCGCGTCGCGGCGAGCGGCGTCTCCGAGGCGAATCCGCCCGGTCTGGTGGTCGCCGCCGAACAGGATGACCTCGCCCGGTCCGGCGGAGACGAGCTCCCAGGCCCCACCGTCCACCACACCCCGGATGCCGTGCCCCGCCGTCTCCACCACTTCCCGGGCCTGGGGCAGTGGAATGCCCCGGTGGGCGGCTTCGGCGACGATCGCCGAGGCGATGGGGTGCGAGCTGTAGCGCTCCAGCGCCGCCGCGACTCGCAGCACCGCGTCATCGGCGTGGAGGATGGCCATCGCACCGTGGGTGACGGTGCCGGTCTTGTCCAGCACGGCCAAGTCCACCTGCCCGAGCGCGAGGAGCGCGTCCGACGAGCGGAGCAGGAGCCCCCGGCGGGCCGCCGCGCCGAGTCCGGCGGCGGCGGCGAGCGGCCGCGCCAGGGCGAGCCCGCAGGGACAGGCCACGACCAGGACGGCCACGGTGTTCGCCACCGCCGCGTCGAGTCCGCTCCCGAAGTACCAGCCCAGGCCGGTGATCACCGCGATCAGCAGGGTGGCGGCGGTGAACCAGGGGGCGATCCGGTCGGCGGAGGTGGGCGCCATCCCGGCGTCCTGGGCGGCCCGCAGCGAGGCGGCCATCTTGTGCACCACTGTGTCCTGACCCACCGCGTCGATTTCCACGGTGAGCGCGCCGTCCACCAGCAGCGTGCCGGCCACGACGGGGTCTCCAGGGCCGACCAGCACCGGGTCGGCTTCCCCGGTCATGAGCGCCGCCCGCACCTGCCCGGAACCCTCGACCACCCGGCCATCGGCGGCGAACTCCTCGCCGGCGCCGACGTCGATCCGGTCCCTCAGCCGCAACTCAGCGACCGCCACGGTCTCCACCCCGTCGAGGTCTTCGGGTGGCTCCGCCGCCGTCTCCGTCGCCGAGCGCGTGACTCGGCGCGCAGTTCTCGGCACCGTCCCGGCCAGCGCGCTGGCCGCGTCGGATGCCCGGCGGCGGCCGCGGGCCTCCATCACCCGGCCGGCGAGGAGCAGCGCCACCAGCATGCCGAGGGAATCGAGATAGCCATCGCGGGCATACAGCGTGGCCAGCAGACCGTGCCCGTAGAGCACCGTGACGCCGAGCGCCACCGGCAGGTCCATGTGGAGCACGCCCTGCTTCAGGCTGTTCCACGCGCCGCGAAAGAACGGCTCGGCGCACCACAGGGCGACCGGCGTGGCCAGTGCGAGACTGGCCCAGCGGAACAGGGCGGCATACCGGGGGTCCATCGCGCCGTACCACCACCCGGCGTACAGCCCCTCGTAGAAGCCCATCAGGTAGATGGCCGCGAAGACCGCATACCCCAGCCGCAGCAGCAGGCCGTGATCGGGACGGTGCTCGCTCCCCAGTGGTCGGGGCTGGTAGCCCAGCGCGGCGATGCGCCGGACAATCGAGCCCAGGTCCACCTGGCCGGGATTCCAGCGCACCGTGGCGCGCCCGGAGGCGTAGCTCACCATGGCCGCCATGACACCAGGCGTACGCTGCAGCACGCGCTCGGTCACCCAGACGCACGAGGCGCAGCGCAGTCCGCCGACGGCCAGGCGAGCCTCACAGAATCCGGCGAGGTCGGTGGTGACCGGGATGGCGCTCCAGTCACCGGGCGGAAGCGCGGCGGGGCGTGGCGGGAGGGCGGTGCGGTCGGCGTAGTACCGCTCCAGCCCGGCGCCACAGATGATGGCGGCGGCGACTTCGCAGCCGGTACAGCAGTATGTGGGGCGCTCTCCCTCGACCGCGGTGCCGCAGTGCGGACAGCGGGCGGTGGCATCCGGTGCCGGCGCAAAGCCGGCGCTATCGGGGTTCGGTGCGGTATGACGGAACAACGTCATCGGCTCCGGTGATGGCCACATAGGCGAACATCACGTTGATCACCACTACAAGCAGGAGCCCGATCGCAATGGCCCAGGGCCAGTGACGGCCCGATGCGCTACTGGCTGGCAAGGTGCCCTCCCGTCTTGAAGGTGGCGGGCAGCAGGACTTCCTGGGTGGGTGAGGCTACCCGGACGGCGATCGGGATGGTCCGGGGCAGGTCGTCACGGATCGGGACCCGGATGATCAGGGGTACCGTACGGGTTTCGGTGGTCGCCAGCGAGATGTCCT
The DNA here is from genome assembly GCA_964449145.1 of uncultured Gemmatimonadaceae bacterium. Classification (GTDB taxonomy): domain Bacteria; phylum Gemmatimonadota; class Gemmatimonadetes; order Gemmatimonadales; family GWC2-71-9; genus JADJOM01. Next base: position 58,425 of record CAYUYF010000011.1, read on the forward strand.
GCACCAGCACCGACGCCGACGGGATGCCCTCCACCGTCACATGAAACGGCTCGGCCCCGGAGGCCGCGGTCTTGTTGGTGATCCGCAGCAGGTAGGTGTTCCGCACGTAGCCGTCCGGGTCCACCGTGAACAGCATCCCGGGGGCGCGCTGCACCGCGGCATCGAAGGGCGCCCGGGCCACCAGCAGGATCGCCACCGTCGCGGCGATCCCGGTGAGCAGCCCGCCGTAGACCGCGGTCCGGGGCCGGAATTTCCGGACCTTCGGCGCGCCCTGGAGCTGGTTCTCCGAGCCGAACTGGATCAGGCCCTCGTGCCCCAGTTTGTGCATCACCATGTCGCAGGCGTCGATGCACGCGGCACAGGCGATGCACTCGAGCTGGAACCCATCGCGGATATCAATCCCCTGGGGGCACACGACGACGCACTTGTTGCATTCGATGCAACGGCCGGCAGTCTTGGCATCGGCGCCGCCGCGGGGCTCGCCCCGGGGAGTCTTGTACTGGACCAGCAGGGTGTCGCCGTCGGTGAGGGCGCTCTGGAAGCGGGCGTAGGGGCAGAGGTAGTTGCAGAACTGCTCCCGGAACCAGGCCAGGTCCAGGTACCACACGGCGCTGAAGATCCCCACCAGCCAGTACCCCGTGCTGCCGCCCTGGCCCGACCAGAGGGTGCGGGCCGGCACGAAGTAGCTCATGAAGCCCATGGCAATCACCACGGAGATCACGGCGAAGAGCGACCACTTGACCGCCTTGCGCCAGATCTTGTCCCAGCCCCACGGCCCCTCGTCCCGCCGCCGCCGGACCACCCAGCCACCCTCAAGCAGCTCCTCCAGCGGCCGGATCAGGCTGTCGAGGAACACCGTCTGCGGGCAGGCGAAGCCGCACCACAGCCGGCCGAACAGCGAGGTGAAGAAGAACAGACTGAAGGCCAGAAACAGCAGCAGAAACAGCAGAAAGATCGTGTCGGACGCGGTGAAGATCGCGCCGAACGCAAACAGCCGCCGGGCCGGCAGGTCGAACAGCAGCGCGGGATTGCCCCGGACCAGGATCCACGGCGTCAGGAACAGGATCAGGTGCAGGGCGGCGAAGGTCCACTTGCGCAGGTCGTGCCAGCGCCCGGTGACCGCCTGGGGGTAGATCCACTTGCGCTTCTGCGTGAAACCCAGCATTCCGACACTCCTGACTGTGACCCCGGCGACCGGGCGACGTTCGACGCTAGTCGTCCCCGGCCTCTCGATTCTGGTGCACCACGTAGGCGGCCACCTGCGCCACCTTCTCCGGCCCGAGGATCGGTCCCCAGGTCAGCATCCCCTTTTCCGGGACGCCATTGGTGATGGTGGCGAGGATCGCCTCCGGCGAACCGCCGTGAATCCACACGGTGTCCACCAGGCTGGGGCCGATCCCGCCCTTGAGGTCGGCGCCGTGACAGGCCACGCAGTTGGCCTGGTAGATCCCTTCGCCCGCGTGCACCGCGTCGTCGCTGATGACCAGTGTCGCGGCCTGGGCGGCGGCGGCCTCCCGGGGCCAGCGCCGGTCCGCTTCCGCCATCTCGGCGGCGAGGTGCCCCGGCTGCGACCGCTTGGCGATGAAGTGGTAATGGGCCACGTACACCACCGCCCAGATGATCGTCAGGTAGAACAGGCCCAGCCACCAGTTGGGCATCGGGTTGTCGTACTCCTCGATGCCGTCCGCCTCGTCAGCGTGGCCGAGCACCTGGTCTCGCAGCTGTGCCTTGCTCACGACTCGCCTCCGTCGTTGAACGGGAGGCGGCTGTCCGCCTCCCAGCGTTCGCGGTTCTTGCCCCGGTAGGCCCACCAGATCCACAGCAGGAAGCTGGCAAGGAAAAGCACCGTCATCAGGCCCAGCACCCACCCGAGGCGAACACTCGCGGCGGCCTCCCGGAGGAGCGGGTTCACGGGGCGCCTCCCTCGGCTGCCGGGCGGGCCGCGCCGGCGAGGGCCGCCTTGCCGTCCTTGCCCAGCCGCTGCAGGTAGGCGATGACGGCGATAATCTGGCGGTCGGGCTCGGCGGTGATCCCCGCCTGTTCAAGGCGGGCGACGATCTCCGTCGCCTGGCGATCGACCGCCTCGGGCGCGCCGGCGACTTCCTCCTCGGTGTACGGCACTCCCACCTTGCGGAGGGCCCGGAGCGAGGCCTGGATGTCGGCGATGTCGTATCGCTGGCGCAGCAGCCAGGCGTAAGGCGGCATCACGCTGCCCGGCGAGGTACTGCGGGGATCGCGCATGTGCTCGTAGTGCCAGGCGTCGGGGTACTTGCCGCCGACTCGCTGCAGGTCCGGCCCCATCCGGCGGGAGCCGATCAGGAAGGGGTGGTCATAGGCGTACTCGCCCGCGCGGGTCCACTCGCCGTAGCGCAGCACCTCGGCCCGCATCGGGCGGATCATCTGGGAGTGGCAGGTATAGCACCCCTCCGCGATGTAGATGTCCCGGCCTGCGACCTCCAGGGGCGTGTAGGGGGTAACCCCGGCCAGCTGCTCCGGCCCCGCCGTGGTGCTGAACATCGGGACGATCTCGACCAGGCCGCCGATCAGAATGGCAACGGTCGTCACGACCGCGAAGAGGGCCGACTTGCCTTCGAGAGTGCGGTGCGCGGCGGTGTAGCCGCGTGCGGTGGTGTCGCTCATGGTCGTCTCCTCAGCCCGCCGCCGGGACGGCCGCGGGAGTCCGCTCGACGGCGGCTCCCCGGACGGTCCGGATGAAGTTCCACGCCATCATCAGGGCGCCCACCAGGTACATCGTCCCGCCGATCAGCCGCAGCCAGTAGAACGGGTGCAGCTGGTTCACGATGTCCACGAAGTTGGGGTACTTGAGCTGGCCGGCGTCATCGAACGCGCGCCACATCAACCCCTCGGTCAGCCCCGCGGCCCACATGGACACGGTGTAGAGCACGATGCCGATGGTGGCCAGCCAGAAGTGCGTCGTGGCCCAGCGCGGGTAGGCCAGCGGCCGGTTCCAGAGCCTCGGTACCAGCCAGTAGAGGATGCCGAAGGAGATCATCCCCACCCAGCCCAGCGCGCCGGAATGCACGTGCCCGATGGTCCAGTTGGTGTAGTGGGACAGGCTGTTGACCGCCCGGATGGACATCATCGGGCCCTCGAACGTGCTCATGCCGTAGAAGCTGATGGCCACCACCAGGAACTTGAGGATCGGGTCGGTGCGCACCCGGTCCCACGCGCCCCGCAGGGTGAGCAGGCCGTTGAGCATGCCGCCCCAGGAGGGCGCCAGCAGCATGATGGAAAAGACCATTCCCAGCGTCTGGGCCCACTCGGGCAGCGCCGAGTAGAGCAGGTGGTGCGGCCCGGCCCAGATGTACAGGAAGACCAGCGCCCAGAAGTGGATGATCGACAGCCGGTAGCTGTAGACCGGGCGCTCCGCGATGCGAGGCAGGAAGTAGTACATCAGGCCGAGGAACGGGGTCGTGAGGAAGAACCCGACCGCGTTGTGCCCGTACCACCACTGCACCAGCCCGTCGGTCAGCCCGGCGAAGATCGGATAGGAGCGGGTCAGGGTCGCCGGCACGGCCAGGCTGTTGACGATGTGCAGCACCGCGATGGTGATCACGAAGGACATGTAGAACCAGATCGCCACGTAGAGGTGCTTCACCTTCCGGATGGCCAGGGTTCCGAAGAAATTCACCGCGAAGATGACCCACACCGCCGTGATGAGCAGGTCAATGGGCCAGATCAGCTCGGCATACTCCTTGGACTGGGTCAGGCCGAGCGGCAGGGTGATCGCCGCAGCGACGATGATCAGCTGCCACCCCCAGAAGTGCAGCCGGGAGAGGGCGTCGCTGTACATCCGGGACTTCAGCAGCCGCTGCAGCGAGTAGTAGATGCCGGTAAAGCAGATGTTGCCGCCGAAGGCGAAGATCACCGCGTTGGTGTGCAGCGGACGGAGCCGGCCGAATGTGGTCCACGGCAGGCCCAGGTTGGCTGGCCACCACGCGAGTTCCAGGGCGATCCACACGCCTACCAGCATGCCCACCAGTGCCCATGTGACGGTCGCCGTGAGGAACAGCTTGACGATCGCATCGTCGTAGCGGGTCTCCTCCTGGCTCCGCACCCCGGTATATTCCACGGCGTTGCTTCCTCCCCCCTCGATGAGATGATTGCCATACTCGCCGCGGCCGTCCTGGCCGGTCTCTTCGGCAGCCTCCACTGCATCGGCATGTGCGGCGCCTTTGCCGCGTCCTGCACCCGCGGGCGCGGGGGACTGGCCGCCTGGCACACCGGCCGGGTGCTGACCTATACCACGCTCGGCGCCATCGCCGGCGCCGCCGGTCACCTCCTCCCTGGACCCGCCTGGCTGCCTGCCGCGCTCGCCACCGTCCTGCTCGTCTGGTTTGCCCTGGCCCTGGCCGGCCTGGTGCCGGAGCCGCGCCTGGTGCCGCCCGGGATGGTCACAGCCGGGGCTCGAGCCGCCGGCTCGACCTCATCCGCGGCCCATCTCCTCTTCGGTGCTGTGAACGGACTACTGCCGTGCGGGTTGGTGTATACCGCCCTGGGCGCTGCTATCGCCCAGGCGGACCCGGTCGCCGGCGGCCTGGTGATGCTCGCCTTCGGGCTCGGCACGCTCCCGGCACTGACGGCGGCGGCGCTGGGCCTCCGCCGGGTCATCCTGTCCAGTGTCTGGCGCCGCCGGGTCTTCGCCGCGCTCATTCTCGTCACCGGCCTGTGGATGATCGGTTCCCGCGCCTGGCTCGGGGCGGCTGGCGGACACTCGCAGGAACATCAGCGGCCGCCCACCAAGCAGGCGGCCGACCGGACAGAAGAGTAGGGGAGAGCCTGTGAAGCGAGGTGCGAGGAAGGATGAAGGAACGTTCAGGCGGTGCTAGAATCTCGGTCGCTTGCGCCGCTCCCCGTGGTCCGTTTCCCGGGCCACGGTCGGGGCGGCGAACGCCGGCCGCTCCTCGGTGGACAGCCCCAGGTAGGTCCGGGCCCGGTTGAGTGCCTCGTCCAGGTTGCCGGTGAGGTTGTTCTCCCCCAGTTCGGCGAAGAACTCGGAGTTGGTCAGCGCCACGACCGGCTGAGAGTGCACGTCAGCCAGGATCACCAGGATGCCCTCCTTCCGGCTGCGCAGCACCACATCGCGGAGGGCCGCCAGCCCGGTGGAGTCAATGACCGGCACCCGCCGCATCCGGATGACCAGCACCCGGGGCTTCCGGGCGACATTGCCGACCGCCGACTTGAACGACTCCGCCGCCCCGAAGAAGAACGGCCCGTCAATCTCATAGACGTCCACCCCCTCCGGGATGCGACGCAGGGCGGTCGCGTTGGGATCCAGCGGCTCGGCCTCGTCCCCCTCGCCCTGATCGGCGGAGAGGAGGCTCACGTTGGTGACCTCCGACATCCGCTTCATGAACAGGAATGCGGCCAGCACCATGCCGACCTGCACCGCCACCGTCAGGTCCACCAGCACGGTGAGGAGGAAGGTGACGAGCAGGACCGCCACGTCGCTGCGGGGCGCGCGGAGTTCGGCCCGGAAGCGCCGCCACTCGCTCATGTGGTAGCTCACCACCACCAGGATCGCCGCCAGCACCGCCATGGGAATGAGCCGGGCATAGCGGCCGAAGAACAACACGATCAGCAGCAGGGTCAGGGCATGGACGATCCCGGCCACCGGCGTGCGCCCGCCGTTCTTCACGTTGGTGGCGGTGCGGGCGATGGCCCCCGTGGCGGGAATGCCCCCGAACAACGGGGTAGCGAGGTTGGCAATGCCCTGGGCGACCAGCTCCATGTTGGAGCGGTGCCGGCTGCCGATCATGCCGTCCGCCACGACCGCCGAGAGCAGCGACTCGATGCCGGCCAGCATGGCGATGGTAAAGGCCGGGGCGGCGAGACTCCGCAGCAGTTCGACCGACACCGGGGGCAGGTGCGGGGTGGGGATGCCGATGTGGATCTCCCCAAATCGGTCGCCGATGGTCTCCACCGGCAGGCCGAACAGCTGCACTGCGGCCGTCGCCGCGACCAGCGCCACGAACGGGCCCGGCAGCCGGTGGCTCACCCGGGGCCACCAGACGATGATGCCCAGCGACCCCAGCGCCACGCCCAGCGCCCAGGGATTGATGCTCCCCGCGTTGGCCGCGAAGACCTCCCACTTGGCCAGGAAGTCCGCCGGGACGTCCATCAACCGAAGGCCGAGGAAGTCCCGCACCTGGCTCGAGAAGATGATGACGGCGATGCCGGCGGTGAAACCGGTGGTGACCGGGTAAGGGATGAACTTGATGGTGCGTCCCAGCCGGGCCACCCCGAAGACGATCAGGATCACCCCGGCCATCAGCGTGGCCAAGGCCAGGCCCGGGAGGCCGTGGGTCTGCACCACGCCGTACACCACCACCACGAAGGCCCCCGTCGGTCCGCCGATCTGCACCTTGGACCCGCCCAGCGCCGAGATGAGGAACCCGCCGATGATGGCGGTGATCAGGCCGGCCTCGGGGGTCACCCCGCTCGCGATGGCGAAGGCGATGGCCAGCGGCAGGGCCACGATGCCGACGATGACGCCGGCGCCAAGATCGGCGCCGAACTGCCGGCGGGTGTAGCCCTCGCGGAGGATCGAGACGAGTTTCGGGGTCAGCACGGCAAGGTCAGGCTCAGGTCAGGTCCCGTGCGGTGGGGGGGCGGATGCTGAGGTCGAAGGCCAGGAACAGGGTCCGCGCGAAGGGCCAGATCAGCAGCGGAAAGACGATCGCCTCGATCGGGCTGGCGATCTGCAGGGTGTCCCACGGTGGTTGGGGCCAGGTCCGGACCAGAGTCGTCACGAAGATCGTCATCGTCACGGATTCGGCCAGGAGCAGGTTGAACCACAGCGCCCCGAGCGTGTAGCCGTCCTCGCCCCGGCGCATCCGGATGCCGCACTGGGGACAGTGGTCCTTCATCCGGAACCACCCGACGAACAGGGGGCCGCCACCGCAGACAGGGCAGCGCTTGCGCACGGCCCGGGAGAACATGACCCGCTTGTGGGGAATCGGGGGCAGCGGCCGGGCGGGCTGGGGCACTGACGCGGGGTTCACGGGGAGGGAATATACCACTGGCCGCTCGCCGGATCGGTAGGGCGGGCGGCTCATCGGGCGGCTACTCTCCGCTGGTCCGGAGCGCGTTGAGGATGACGGCGACATCGATCGCTTCCTGCAGCACCGCGCCAAGCGTCGGCGGGATGTAGCCGAAGGCCGCTGCGATCATGCCCAGGCCCGAGAGCCCGAGGCCCGCCCACACGCTCTGTCGCGCGATCGTCACCGTCCGCCGGCTGATGGCGACCGCCTCCGCCACCAGGCTGGGGTCGTCGGCCAGCACCACGACGTCGGCCGCCTCCGCGGTAATGCCACCGCCGTGCGCCGCCAGCGCGACGCCGACGCTCGCCCGGGAGAGGGCGGGGGCGTCGTTGGTTCCGTCCCCCACCATCAGCACCCGTTCTCCCTCCGCCTCCAGCCGCTCGACAATGCGGAGCTTGTCGGCCGGGAGCAGGTCGGCTTCCACCTCCGTGATCCCTGCCAGCCGGGCGACGGCGTGGGCATGGCCGGCGTGGTCGCCGGTCACCAGCATCACGCGGTGCAGGCCCAGCGCCCGGAGCGCGCTGACCAGCGCCGGGACCTCGGGCCGGAGCCGGTCGGCGAACTCGATCTGGCCGGCGGCCCGGCCATCCACCGCCACCCAGGCACGGAGTCCATCCCCGTCGCCATCGGGGAGGGTCATGCCCGGGTAGCTTAGGGCGAGGAAGCTCCGCGCGCCGACCAGCACCTCACGGCTGCCGACCTGGCCGCGCACGCCCTGGCCCGGGGTCTCGAAGATCTCCACCGCCGGCGGGATGGTGAGTGCTCGCTCCTCGGCCGCAAGGACGATCGACCGGGCCAGCAGGTAGCCCGATCCCCGCTCCACCGCGGCGGCGAGCGCCAGCACCTCGGAATCCGAAAACGGCGGCTGTGGCTCGACGCTGGTGACCGCGGGCCGCCCGATGGTCAGCGTGCCGGTCTTGTCGAGGAGCGCCACGGTGGACCGCCCGAGTCGCTCCAGCGCCTCCCCATGGCGGATGATGACCCGGCGCCGCGCGGCGCGGTTGATACCGCCGATCATGGCGACGGGCGCCGCCAGGATGAGCGGGCAGGGGGTCGCGATGACCAGCACTGCGAGGACCCGGAGCGGGTCCTCGGCCACGAGCCAGGTCAGCAGGCAGACCACCAGCGTCACCGGCGTGAACACCACCGCGTAGCGGTCGGCCAGGCGCTGAAGCGGCGACTTGCTGCCTTCGGCGCTGCGTACCAGCTGGACGATGCGCGCATACTGGCTTTCGGCCGCCAGCGCGGTGGCCGTGAGCGTGAGCGGCCCGTCGAGGTTGAGGCTGCCGCTCATGACCCGCACACCGGGGCTGGCGCTCAGCGGCAACGGCTCGCCGGTGAGGCGGGACTGGTCCACCTGCGAACGGCCCTCGAGGATCTCGCCGTCGCAGGGAAACATCTCGCCCGGCCGGATCAGCAGCCGGTCGCCCGGCCGCACCTGCTCGGCCGTGATCTCCTCCAGGCCGGCAGGACCAATCCGGTGCGCCACCTCCGGCGCCGCCGCCTCCAGGGCGGCCACCGCCCGCGAGGCCCGGCCGGCGGCGTAGTGCTCCAGCGCCTCCCCGCCAGTCTGCATGAGGACCACCACCAGCCCCGGCAGCGGCTGGTCCAGCAGGATGGCCGTGAGGATGGCCAGCGTCGCTACCAGGTCCGCGGCGAACCGCCCGGCCAGCATCCCGCGCATCGTACGGAACACCACCACGCCGCCCAGCACTACCAGCCCGCCAAGCCAGATGTGCCCACCCCAGACAGCGTACGGCCCCGCCTTGAGGGCGAGGCCGATGACGATGACCAGCAGGGCGAGCGCCGGCTCGCGCCAGCGAGCGATCATGAAACCTGCGTTTCTTTCTCCTCAATGGCGGCCCCGGCCGGTTCCCGGCGCATCGAGAACCCCACTCCCCGGACGGTCTGGATCAGGCTCTCGCCCGCCGCCTTGTGGAGCTTCCGCCGCACATTGCCGACGTGCACGTCCACCACGTTGCTCTCCGGGTCGAAGTGCATGTCCCACACCTTCTCCAGCAGCGTGGTCCGGCGCACCACCTGCTCGGGGTGCAGCAGGAAGAACTCCACGATCTGGAACTCCTTGGGGGTGAGGTCCAGTGGCCGGTCGTGCACCAGGGCCACATGGCGCAGGCGGTCCAGGGTGAGCGGACCGTAGCGGAGGACCTCCAGCCGCTCTGCGCCACCTCGCCGCGCCAAGGCCCGGATCCGCGCGAGGAGCTCGTCGAACCGGAACGGCTTGGCGAGGTAGTCATCGGCGCCCGCGTCCAGCCCCCGGACGATGTCCTCCACGCCGTCGCGGCTGGTGAGCATCATGATGGGGGTGTTCCGGCCCTCTCGCCGAAGCTCCATGGCGATCTGGAACCCGTTCTTCTTCGGCAGAACCACGTCGAGCAGGATCACGTCGTACTCGTACACATGGGCCAGGGTGGTGGCTTCTTCACCATCCGTGGCCACGTCCACGACATAGCCCTCTTCCTTCAGGCCCTGCTCGATGAACCCGGCGACCTTCCGGTCGTCCTCCACGACGAGAATTTTCATGAGGGGAAACCTAGGGTTCGGGGAATGAACCCAACGCCAACCAATCGTGAAGATTGTTTCACGAAACAGGCCCCGGAAGTTCCAGGACAAAGAGCCCACCGCCAGCCCGGTGCTCCGCCCGCAGCTCACCGCCCAGCAACCGAGCGAGGCGGCGGGAGAGGGGAAGCCCGAGCCCGCTCCCCTTCGCCCCATCCCCCGCCTTGGTCTGGTAGATATCGAAGATCCGGTCCACATCCTCTTCCGGCACTCCCGGTCCCTCGTCCTCAATAAGGAAAACGACCTTGCCCGGTTGGGCCTCAACCAGCACCCGCACCCCACGGGCCTGGGGGGTGTGCCGGATGGCGTTTGCGAGGAGGTTGACGAGGATCTGCTCCACTCGGTGCGGATCGGTGCGGCAGATGGGGAACTCCTCCGGTACCCGCGCCTCCAGGGCCACCCCCTTGGCATCCGCTGTCGGGGTCACCCGGCTGATCGCCTGGCGCGCCACCCCGCCACAATCCACGTCCCGGATCACCGGCCGCAGACGGTCCTCATCCAGCCGTGACAGGTCCAGCAGGTCATTGATCAGGCTGATGGCCTGCTCGGCCGAATCCAGCACCTCGAACGCCGCGCGGGGAACGGTGGCGGGGTCCTTCTTCCTTGTGAGCATCTCGGCCCACCCAAAGACAGCCGCGAGGGAGTTACGGAGCTCGTGGTTGACCATCGCGAAGAACCGCTCCCGCGAGCGCTGGAGTTGCTGAACCTCCTCCAGCAGCCGGGCGCTTTCCTCGTGCAGTCTGGCATTCTCGATGGCGGCGGCCGCTAGGAACGCCAGCAGGGTGGCGAAGTGCTCATCCTCGGCGGTGAACTCCCCCCCGCCGATCTTCTCGGTGAGGTACAGGTCTCCGAGGACACCCCGTTTCCCCACGATCGGCACCCCGAGAAAAGAACGCATCGGGGGGTGGTTCGCCGGAAACCCGACGCTGGCGGGATGGGCCCCAAGGTCGGCGAGGCGGACGCTGTGCCCCTTGTGGATCACCAGCCCTAGGATCCCGTGTCCTTTCGGCAGGGAACCGATCCGCGCCCGCTCCTCTGGGGTCAGGCCCGCGGTCGTGAAGGTTTCCAGGGAGCGGCCGTCAGGGGCCAGCATGCCGACGGCGGCGTACTGTGCCCCGATGAGGTCCGCGGCGAGGTCCGCAACCCGCTGGAGCACGCCGTCCAGCGACAATTCCGTGATGAGGGCCGGCATGGCCGCGACCAGCCGTTCCAGCCGGATTCTCGATTCGGCCGGGTGGGCCGGGCGGTCGGAAACGTCCTTGCGCATGGTCGGTAATTCTAGTCGCCCCAACGGGTTGGGGCGAGCCGGGTATTCCGGGCTTTCTCACGCTCGCTTCATGGACCGGTTCGTAGCATAAGAGCCGTGACCCCATGTTCCCGAATATTCCGCTGATGCAGCTCCGACACATCGTCGCGGCCGCCGATGAGTCACCGGAAGGCCGGGCGGCCGTCTTGGCGGCGGCCCGCCTGGCCGAGCGCACCGGGGGCAGGGTGACGGTGCTATCGGTCGCTGAGCGGCTTCTCGGCGAGTCCATTGCCCCCCGCATCCTGGACGGTTTGCGGGCCATGGTGGGCGCCCAGATGAAGAAGCTCGCCCACCCGCCCAAGGTGGATGTCTCCCTGGCGGTGGGGATCCCGGGGATCGAGATCGGGCGATTCGCCGAGACCGGCGCGGCGGACCTGGTTGTCCTGGGGCGCAAGCGCCGGTCGGACATGCAGCGGCGGATGCTGGGCGATACCGCGGACTCCGTGGCCCGCCGCAGCCGCACCCCCTGTCTGTTCGTGCAGGCCGGCGACCTGCCGCTTGCCCGGGTGCTGCTCGCCATCGACGGCACCGAACGCGGCATGTCCGTGCTGCTGCCGGCCATCGAGTTTGCCCGGGCCATCTCTGCGCGGCTGCGCGCGGTCACGGTGGAGCCGGTCTACGACAACGAGCGCGCCGCGCCCCGCCTGCCCACCGGTCGCAGCACCCGCCTCATGGCGGCGCTCGAGGAGATCCGGCACTCTACCAGCCTCGGGTCCGGCGCGTGGGAGCTGCATCATTCCTCCGGCGGCGATTCCCCCGTCGTGGTACATCGCGGCCGGGTAGTGGATGAGGTCATCCGGGAGGTCGAGAGTTCCCGGGCGGACGTACTGGTCGTAGGGTACCATCGCGGCGGGCCGCCTGGAGTGCTGGAGGCCGGCAGTGTCTCCAGGCGTCTGGCACATGAAGCGCCCTGCGCCGTCCTTACCATTCCTCTTTGAGCCGACGACCATGCGCATGACACTGATGTTTCGCTGGCTGGGACGGGTCACCGGCCTCGTGGTGGCCATCATGTTCGCCACCTTCTGGCTGCATGCACCGCCCCACTTTCCGGCCCTGGACACTCGCATCCGTGTGCAGCTGGTGCTGCTCGTCACGGCAGTCGCCGGGATGCTGCTCGGGTGGTGGCGGGAGCGGATCGGAGCCGGGCTGTCGCTGCTCGCCCTGGCCGGGTTCCTGGTCCTTGAGGCCACCGCCATCGGCGCGGTGCCGACCATGTTTGCGGTGTATGCGATGATGCTCCCCGCGCTCTTCCTCCTGGCCGCCTCCCGTCGGCACCCAGGCTGAGCCCGCCGTGGCCCGCCAGGGAGGAATCATGAAGAACCCTTCAGACTGAAATCAAGCACGGCTCAACGGGTTCCCGTATCCTTTCCCTCATGAACGACACCTCCCTTGACCCGTGGGCCGAGGCGATTGACGAGTACCCGCTCACCGGGACGCCGGAGGAGAAATTCCGGGCGGTGCTGCGGTTTGCCGTTCTCGCTCCCTCGAGTCACAACTCGCAGCCCTGGCTCTTCCGCGTAGAGGGCAACTCGCTGGAATTGCTGGCGGACCGCTCCCGGGCGCTTCCGGTGGTGGATCCGGAGGATCGCGAACTCATTATCAGTTGTGGCGCCGCACTGCGGTTTGTCCGGGCCACCCTCACCCACTTCGGTCAAGGGAGCCGCGTGGCGCTCTTCCCCGAACGTGACCAGCCCGACCTGCTGGCCCGGGTGACGCTGGACGAACCGGTACAGCCCTCGGAACGGGACCATGAGCTATTCCGGGCCATTCTCGGGCGGCGCACCAACCGTTTCCCATTCGAGCCACGGGAAGTGCCGGAAGTCGTGCTGGGCCGAGCCCGCAATCAGACCGAGAAGGATGGGGCCTGGCTGCAGACCCTCACCGGCGAGCAGGACCGTGCGGCGCTGGCCGAACTCATCGCCGAGGGAGACCAGGCCCAGCTGGCCGATCGCCGGTTCCGCCGGGAGCTGGCGGCCTGGGTGCATTCCAATCGGAGCACCAGCCGCGATGGCATGCCCGGCTACGCCCACGGCATCGGGGATCTCGCCTCAGCTGTCGGGCCGCTCATCATCCGTACCTTCGACGTCGGGGATGGCCGGGCCGCCCGGGATCGCCAGCTGGCCCTTGGGTCGCCGGCACTCGCGATACTCTGGACCGAGGAAGACAGCCCGCGGGCCTGGCTTCGCGCGGGGCAGGGCCTTGCCGGCGCGCTGCTCAGCCTGCAGGCCGACGCGGTCGCGGTCTCCTATCTCAACCAGCCGATCGAGATTGCCGAACTCCGCGAGCGGGTGCGCACCTTGCTCGGCCGGGAGGGCGAGCCACAGCTGATTCTCCGCCTGGGGTACGGCAAGCAATGCCGGCCCACGCCGCGTCGGCGGGTGCCGGACGTCATGCTCAATGAGGACTGACCTCAGAATGGAAACTCCTATGCGCCGCACCCTCGTGTTCCTGGCGGTTCTTTCCTGTGCCGCGACCACTGCGCTCACCGCCCAGCAGCACGGCGGTCAGATGGACGCCGCCCCTGGCGCGTCCGCGGGGCAGGGCGGAGGGATGATGGACCACGCGATGATGGCCCGCATGGACAGCCTCGGTACCCGGCTGGACAGCCTGACTCGCGTCATGAATCAGGCCACCGGCACCCGCAAGGTGAACGCCATGGCCGAGGTGCTCGCGACCCTGGTGGGGCACCATCTGGAGATGCAGCGGCACATGCACGAGGGCATGATGGGCGGAGGGTCCGGCGGGCATAGGGAAGGGATGGGCGAGATGGACTGCCCGAAGGGTGGTCAGGGCAAGGGCAGCGAACCCGCCCACAACCACTAGCGCCGGACTGGAAAGGCGGGAACGATCACTCCAGAACTGGAGCCCGCACTCCGGCTGGCGGTGTCTGGCCTTGTGGGGCTGGCCGTCGGAATCGAGCGGGAGTGGTCGGGACATGCCAGCGGGCCGTCCGCGCGATTCGCGGGGGCCCGCACATTTCTTCTGCTCGGGGCAACGGGCGGCGTCGCCGGCCTGCTGCTTGACTGGGGCTTCTCGCTCGTCGCGGCGGCGCTGCTGGCCGGGGCGGGGGCGCTCTGTGTCACCGCGTACGCGGTGGTCGCCCGCGCGGCCGGCGAGGACGCCGTGGACGGGACCACCGAGGCGGCGGCGCTCGCCGTCCTTGCGCTGTCGGTGCTGGCCGGGCTGGGCTATCTCCGCCTCGCCGCCGCGACGGTGGCCGTCCTGGTGCTTGTCCTCAGGGAAAAAAGCGCCATCCACCGGCTGGTGCGTGGGGTGGATGAAGTCGAACTCCGGGCTGCGCTGCAGTTCGCGGTGCTGGCGCTGGTGCTCCTTCCCATTCTCCCGGAAGGCCCCTTCGGGCCACTCGGCGGGATTCGTCCCCGCGAGCTGTGGCTGGTGGTGCTCATCGTCTCCGGGCTCAACTTCGCGGGCTATTTCGCCCGGCGCCTGGTGGATGACACCCACGGCACTGCCGTGGCCGGCATGCTCGGCGGGCTGATCTCTTCCACGGCAGTGACCCTCACCTTCTCGCGGCAGAGTCACGGCGAGCCCGGGCGCGCGGCGCCGCTCGCGCTGGGAATTGTGGGAGCGTGCACTGTCCTCCTGCCAAGACTGTTCGGGCTGGCCCTGGTGCTCGAGCCACCGCTGGCCCTGGCCCTGATCCCCTTCTTCCTCCCCCCGCTCCTTGTGGGCGTGGGGATCGTTGCCGCGGGGCTTCGGCGAGCACGGCGCGCCGCCCCCCGGCCGTCCGACCTGCCGCCCGACCGCAACCCGCTCCGGCTCGGGACAGCGGTCCTGCTGGCCGCCGGTTTCCAGGCGGTACTCATGGTCATGGTCTTCGTCCGGGAGCACTTCGGTGCTGCTGGAGTCCTCGCTTCGGCCGGGCTACTGGGGCTCACCGACATGGACGCCCTCACCCTGTCCATGACCCGCCTGGCGGGGCAGCCTGGGCAAGTGGCGCTGGCCGCGCTGGCGGTGGCGGTGGGGGTGCTGGCCAACACCTGTCTCAAGCTGGCGGCGGCACTGATCCTGGGATCCGCTCGCTTGCGTCGGCTCGCCGCGGCCGGGCTCGGTCTGCTCGGCGCGGCGAGTGCCTTCGGGTTGTGGCTCGGCACGCGCTGAGTGCGCGGCGTCGCCCCACTCCCGGATCTGCGTACCGGGCTCGCTTTCGCTGGCCGTTCATGGATTCTTCATGGAATACAGGCCACCTTCATACTGGCTCTATCTGGGGGACGATCATGAAACTCCAACAGGCTCCCTACCGCTCGTTGCTGGTGCCGCTCGATGGGTCGCCCTTTGCGGAGCAGGCGCTGCCGCTGGCGCTCAGCATCGCCCGGAATGCCGGAGCGCTGCTCCGGGTGGCGCTGGTGCATCACCCGGTGCCCGCCCTCGCGACCGCTCTGGAGGTGCCGGAAATCGAAGCCCAGCTGGATCAGGAGGCGCGGGTCCGCGAACAGGGCTACCTGAATGGCGTGGTGGAGCGGCTGCAGCACCAGGCGAATGTCCCGGTGACCGCCGTGCTCCTCGACGGCCCGGTGGCCGACGCCCTCGAGACTGAGATCGAAGGGTCGGGCACCGACCTCGTGGTGATCACCACCCACGGGCGCGGTCCGCTGAGCCGATTCTGGCTCGGCAGCGTCGCCGACCAGCTGGTCCGGCGCCTGCACGTGTCGCTCCTGCTGGTGCGCCCGGTGGGGCAAACCCCGCCCGAGCCGCGGCTCCGGCGGATTCTGATCGCGCTGGATGGTTCTCCCTTCGCCGAGCAGGCGATTGCCGCAGCCACCGCCCTGGGACAGCCGTTCCAGGCGGAATACGCGCTGCTGCTGGTCGTGGAGCCGGCACTGCCGGTGGCCGATCCGGCCGGGCTGATGCTCATGCCGGTCTCGGCGGAGACCGAAACCAAGCGGCGCGAGGCGGCGGAGCGGTACCTCTCGGGACTCGCTGGACGGCTGAAGGCCGAAGGAGTTGCGGTGACCACCCACGTGGCGGAGGGGACCGTCGCGACCGCGGCGATCCTGGAACAGGCGGAGGCCCTCAAGGCCGATCTCGTGACCCTGGCCAGCCACGGCACCGGCGGGTTTGAGCGGCTGGTCATCGGCAGCGTGGCCGACAAGGTCATCCGGGGCTCGCTCCATCCCACCCTGGTGGTCCGGCCGCCGCGGTCTGTCCTGTAGCCTGGTGCCGCCGCGGCTGGGCTCCGTCATTTCGGTACACGCGCCGCTCGATCCCCCAGTACCCAAACCCCGGCCAGTGTGATCCGGGGCGGTGCCTCGTCGTCTCCTCCTTCGTTCGGACTGCTGGGGGCCGGCCGACGCCGCGCTCGCCCTGCCCGCCTATTCCCGTCCCCGGGGTTCCCATGTCGAGTCGTCGGTTCGCGCTGCTTCCCCTGTTGATCCTCCTCGCGGTTCCGGCTCGGGCATCGGGCCAGTCACGGCTCTTTGTGGCCGGGCTGGCGGGCGCCGGATTCAGCCTGAACGATGTTGGCCCCGGTAGCGGTGGCGGATTTGGAGGTCAGGGTGCCATCGGGGTAGGACTGCGCGGTGTCGCTCTTGGCGGTGAGGTCGCGGAACACTCCCTCGGATATGACCGAAAAGTCCGCATCCTCGGCGGGTTCGTGCGGTTCTCCGCCTTCGGTGCCGGACCGGTCCAGCCGTATCTTGCGCTGGGGGTCGGAGCCTATCGCTACGCGCCGGTCTCTGGGGGCGGGACCACCTCGCTGGGCGGGAGCATCGGTCCGGGCGCCGTCTTCCATCTGGGGGTGCCGCGGATAAGCCTGCTGCTGGAGGCCCGCCTCCATACCGACCTGGATGGGGTCGCCCAGGTGAGCACCCAGGAGTTCCTGAGCGTCCTGGGAGGGGTGCAGGTCGGGCTCTGATCCGGGTTGAAGGGCGGCGGGGGCGGCCCTATGTTCCGTCCCCCTGAGCCTGGTTTGCCTGCAACCCGAGGTCTGACGTGCTGGAACAGCTCGCCGCGGCTCCCGAGTGGCTGAACAGGATTGCGGAACTGCTCCGGCTGGACGCCGACGAGCTCCTGCGCCGGCTCCTGTCGGTCGGGGGCATCTGGCTGTTCTGCTACCTGGCGATGCGGGTGGTGCACCTGATCGCCCGCCGGATCGAGCGGGTGGTCGATGACGGCGACGACTCGGTCATGAGCGAGCGGGAGCAGCGCGGCCACACCGTGTCGCAGCTGCTGCGCAGCGTCAGCCTGGCCCTGCTGATCAGCCTCGGGATCCTCCTCTCCTTCAACGTCTTCATCGATATCGGTCCGCTGCTGGCGGGCGCGGGCATTCTGGGCCTAGCGGTGTCGTTCGGCGCCCAGAGCCTGGTGAAGGACGTGATTGCCGGGTTCTTCTACCTGCTCGAGGGGCAGTTTGCGGTCGGCGACATTATCGAGGTCGCCGGCAAGTCCGGCGTGGTTGAACGGATGACGCTGCGGCTGGTGGTGCTCCGCGACCTGCACGGCGTGCTGCACATGATCCCCAACGGCCAGATCACCATGGTGAGCAACAAGACCCGGAACTGGTCGCGGGCGGTGGTGGACGTGGGGGTTGCGTATGGCACCGATGTGGACCGGGCGCTGTCGGTGTTCCGGGACGAGGCCACCCGGTTCACCGAGGATGCCGAGTGGACCGCGCAGTTCGATGGCCCCCCCGACGTGCTGGGTGTGGACGACCTGGCCGACAGCGCGGTGACCATCCGGGTGCTGCTCAGGACCACGCCCGGCAAACAGTTCGCGGTCGCCCGGGAGTTCCGGCGCCGGATCAAGTCCCGGCTCGACCGGGAAGGGATCGAAATCCCCTTCCCGCAGCGCACCCTGCACGTCGTGCAGCCCCGCCCCCAGTCGCCGGGCGCGACGCCCGGCCCGCTGGCGCCCCGCGCCGGCGACGGGGAGTGACCGGCATGCCCCTGCAGCTCTTCAACACGCTCTCGCGTTCGGTGGACCGCTTCGAGCCTATTCATCCCGGCCGAGTGTCCATGTACACCTGCGGGCCGACGGTCTGGAACTACGCCCACATCGGGAACTTCCGCACCTTCCTGTTCGAGGACCTGCTGCGCCGCTGGCTGGAGGCGAGCGGGTACGAGGTCCTCCACATCATGAATCTCACCGATGTGGACGACCGCATCATCAAGGAGGCGGGAGCGCGGGGCATCGCCATCCGGGACTTCACCGCCCCCTTCGGCGCGGCCTTCTTCGAGGACCGCGACTACCTCCGCATCCGGCCCGCCCACGAGTACCCCCGTGCCACCGACTTCATCCCGGCCATGATCGACCTGGTGGAGCGGCTGCTATCGGGCGGTACGGCCTACCGGGGCGAGGATGGATCGGTCTATTTCGCCATCGACCGCTTCCCGGCGTATGGCCGGTTGTCGCAGCTGGACCGGCGATCCCTAAAGGCGGGGGCCAGCGGGCGGGTCAGCACCGACGAGTACGACAAGGAGAACGCGCAGGACTTCGTGCTGTGGAAGGCCGCCCGTCCGGAGGACGAGGCGGTGGCGGCGGCGTGGGATGCGCCGTTCGGGCGCGGCCGACCGGGCTGGCACCTCGAATGCTCGGCGATGGCGCTGGCCCTGCTGGAGCGCCACGGCTTCGGGGAGGTGCTCGACATCCACGCCGGCGGCGTGGACCTGATCTTTCCGCACCACGAGGACGAAATCGCCCAGAGTTGCGCCGCCACCGGGCAGGAAGAGTTCGCCCGCCTCTGGATGCATGGCGAGTTCCTGAACGTCCGCGGCACCAAGATGTCCAAGCGATTCGGCAACATCACCACCCCGAGGGACCTGCAGGCCGACGGGGTGGACGCGGGCGCGATCCGGCTGCTCACCTTCCAGACCCACTATCGCCAGAAGCTGGACCTGACTGATGAAGCGCTCGCGGCCGCGCGGGAGGGCAGCCGCCGGCTGGGCGAGTTCGACGCCCGGCTCCGGCAGGCGGCGCCAGGGACCGGGGGGGCGACGAACGAGTGGTCGGGCTGGGCGGCGGATCTTACCGGCCGCTTCGACTCGGCGCTGAACGACGACCTCAATGCTCCGCAGGCGGTGGCGGCGCTGTTCGATGCCGTGCGGGAGGGGAACCGCCTCCTGGATCAGGATCTCCCGCCCGGGGCCGCTGACCGGGCGGCCTGGGAGCGGGCCATGGGAGTGCTGGATGTGCTGCCGGGGGGCGGCGCCGGTGGCGTGGCTATCGCAGGTACCGCCGGCCAGCCGGCGGAGTCCAGTGGCCTGACCGAGACGCCCCCAGCGGATGCGGCGGCGGGTGAGGCGTGGGCCCTGGGGTGGGCCGGGGCCCGGCTGACCGCAAAGGGCCGTCGGGACTATAAGGAAGCGGACCGGATCCGGGACCTTCTCAAGGGCGCGGGCTGGGAGGTCCGGGACAGGAAAGACGGCACGGCAGAGGTCCGGCGCATGGGGCCCCGTTGACATGTCCCTAAGTCACTAGCTATCATACCGTTCTGTCCGTTTTGGCTACCCGCTGACGTAGCTCAACTGGCAGAGCACCGGTTTTGTAAACCGGCGGTTGAGGGTTCGATTCCCTCCGTCAGCTCTGCGGTGGAGTTGTGAGGCGGGCGGGACGCGAGCGCACGGTGGGGTGGCCGAGTGGCTAATGGCAGCAGACTGTAAATCTGCCGCGCTTTGCGCTACGTAGGTTCGAATCCTACCCCCACCATGACGGGCATGCAGCCGTCGGGCATGCCGGAGTTGCCGTGGGGGGCATCAGGCTCGCGGGCGTAGCTCAGTTGGTAGAGCGTCAGCCTTCCAAGCTGAATGTCGCGGGTTCGAGCCCCGTCGCCCGCTTGTAGAGGCAGCCGCTCGCGTAGCTCAGTCGGTAGAGCGCATCCTTGGTAAGGATGAGGTCACCGGTTCGATCCCGGTCGCGAGCTTGGAGCGCTATCCGCGGTCTCTCCGGTCCAGGCGCCGCCGCACCGGAGGGGGCAGGGCAGTAGCGGACGGCCACAGCATAGCGCAGTCAGCCTGAGGATATCATGCCGCGTGAAAAAGTAATCATGGAATGCACCGAGTGCCGTGAGCGGAACTATTTCACGGACAAGAACCGGCGCAAGCATCCTGAGCGGGTGGAGTGGAAGAAGTACTGCCCGCGGTGCAATCAGCACAAGACGCACAAGGAGTCGAAGTGAGCACGGAGGTGTCCGCGAAGGCCCCCTCCCGCGCGGCGCAACTGGCGCACGGGACCGCCGACTTCCTGCGCGCGGTCCGGGCGGAGCTGGGCAAGGTGACCTGGCCCTCCAAGGACGAGCTGGTCAAGGCTACCCGGATGATCGTCATCATGTCGATCATCCTCGGGCTGGCGATCGGCTGGATGGACCTGCTCTTGAACCTCATCCTGGTGGATGGGGTGGCGGCGCTGACGCGGTGAGTGACGCTCCCGAGTATCGCTGGTACGCGATCCAGACGACGGCCGGGCACGAGAACAAGGTCCGGGGGCTGATCGCCCAGCGCATCAGTCAGGACCTGCGCCCGGAGGACCAGCGCAACATCCGCCAGGCGCTGGTCCCGGTGCAGGAAGTCGTGGAGATCAAGAACGGCAAGAAGGTCACGGTGGAGCGGAAGCTCTACCCCGGTTACGTCCTGGTCGAGATGCTCATGAACCAGGAGTCGCTGCACGTGATCAACAGCATCCAGGGCGTGATCAAGTTCGTCGGCTCCGGCAAGTTCCCGCAGCCGCTCAGGGGAGACGAGGTCAAGCGCCTGCTGGGGATCGCAGAAGAGGTGGCGGAGTCGGCGCCCAAGGAAGAGATCCCGTTCCTGGTGGGCCAGGTGGTGGAGATCACCGAGGGGCCGTTCTGCGACTTCTCCGGCACGGTGGAAGAGGTCCTGGGAGACAAGGGCAAGGTGAAGGTGTCGGTCAGCCTCTTCGGCCGGCCGACGTCGGTGGAGCTGGATTACCTGCAGTTGCGGGGCCACTAGGGAAGCAGACGGCCGGGCGCGGGCACCACGCCTGACCAGTTCGTACCACCGCGACCGCACGGCACTGCGGCAGCCAAGGGGGGTCTCCCCCGGCGACACGAAGGAGAGGTATGGCCAAGAAGGTCACCGCAGTCATCAAGCTGCAGTGTCCCGCCGGCGCGGCGAATCCCGCCCCGCCCGTGGGCACGGCCCTTGGTCCGCATGGCGTGAACATCATGGAGTTCTGCAAGCAGTTCAACGCCCGGACTCAGAGCCAGTCGGGGATGGTCATCCCCGTGGTCGTGACGGTCTATCAGGACCGCACGTTCAGCTTCATCACCAAGACCCCGCCGGCGCCGAACCTCCTGCTCAAGGAAGCCGGCCTCGAGAAGGGCAGTGCGGCGCCCAACCGGACCAAGGTCGGCCGGGTCACGCGCGCCCAGGTGAAGAAGATCGCCGAAATCAAGATGGTGGACCTCAACGCGTCGGACCTCGACAGCGCTATGCGCATGATCGCGGGCACGGCGCGGTCCATGGGCGTGGAGGTGATCGACTGATGCGCGCCCACGGGAAGAAGTTCGGCGTCGCCGTCGCCCGGGTGGACCGGGCCCGCGAGTACCCCATCTCGGACGCAGTGAAGCTGGTCAAGGAGGCCGCCTTCGCCAAGTTCAATGAGACGGTGGATGTGGCGGTGCGCCTGGGCGTGGATCCCCGGCACGCCGACCAGGTCGTCCGCGGCACGGTGGTCCTGCCCCACGGTACCGGCAAGTCGGTCCGGGTGCTGGTCATCACCCAGGGAGACAAGGTCAAGGAAGCGGAGGCGGCGGGCGCCGACTTCGCCGGGATCGAGTACGTCCAGAAGCTCAAGGACGGCTGGCTCGAGTGTGACGTCATCGTGGCCACCCCGGACGTCATGGGCCAGCTGGGCCAGCTGGGTCGGATCCTCGGCCCCCGCGGCCTCATGCCGAATCCCAAGGCGGGTACGGTCACCCTGGACGTCGCCAAGGCGGTCCGGGAGATCAAGGCCGGCAAGATCGAATTCCGGGTGGACAAGACCGGCAACGTCCACGCGCCGATCGGCAAGATCAACTTCTCCGAGCAGCAGCTCGCCGAGAACCTGCAGGCCTTCATGGAAACCATCGTCCGCGCGAAACCGGCCGCGGCGAAGGGTCAGTATCTCCGGGGTGCCACGGTGTCGAGCACCATGGGCCCGGGCGTCCGGCTAGACACGGCGGTGTACCGATGAGCAAGGCAGAACGCCAGGCCGAGGTCGATGCGCTGACCACCGCCATCGCGGCCTCGCCCAATATCTACGTGACCGATTTCCACGGGCTCGATGTGGCGCGGATGACCGAGTTTCGCCGCCGGCTGCGGGTGGCCGGGGCCCGGTACGTGGTGGTCAAGAACACGCTGGCCGAGCGCGCCCTGCTCGCCAACAGCGTCAAGGGACTGGAAGAGCACTTCCGCGGCCCGACGGGTCTGGTGCTGTCGACCGACCCGCTGCCGGCCGCCAAGGTGCTGACCGAGTTCGCCAAGGAGTTCCAGAAGCCGGGCATCCGGGCCGGCCTGGTGGACGGGGCGCCGGTGTCGTCGGCGCATATCCAGCGGCTGGGCAGTATCCCCGACCGGCAGACGCTGCT
Organism: uncultured Gemmatimonadaceae bacterium; assembly: GCA_964449145.1. Taxonomy (GTDB): domain Bacteria; phylum Gemmatimonadota; class Gemmatimonadetes; order Gemmatimonadales; family GWC2-71-9; genus JADJOM01. The sequence continues at coordinate 80,914 of CAYUYF010000011.1, forward strand.
CGGGATGGTGGCAGGGACGATGACCAACATTGTGGCTTCATTTGCTGGCTGCCTCGAGGCGCTTCGCGAGCAGCGCGCTGCAGCCTCTAACGCTTGAGGGAGAACCCGGACATGAGCACCACCACGCTGAGCAAAGACGAGATTCTCGAGGCGATTGGCAAGATGAGCGTCCTCGAACTGGCCGACCTGATCGAGGCCTTCAAGACCAAGTTCAACGTCACCGTGATGGCTGCGGCCGCCGCGCCGGCGGGCGCGGGGGCAGCGGCGGCGGCGGAGGAGCAGACCGAGTTTGCGGTCGTCCTCAAGAGCGGCGGCGAGAAGAAGATCCAGGTCATCAAGGTGGTCCGCGAACTCACCAGCCTGGGCCTGAAGGAGGCCAAGGAGCTGGTGGACAACGGCGGAAACATCAAGGAAGGCGTGACCAAGGCCGAGGCCACCGAGATGAAGAAAAAGCTGGAGGACCAGGGCGCGGTCGTCGAGCTGAAGTAGGCCGAATGCCTGTCACGACCCGGTGCCGGCCAGTCGGGCCGGACCGGTCGAGGACATGGCCTTCGAATCCTACTTCGGTGAGGCGACATGACGGCTGGACGGACGCAGTAACCTTGAGATTCTCAGCGCCCCGCGTGGCTCCCCGGCAACCGGCAGGGGGGCCCGCGACGGGGCCATTTGTGTTGCGCGAGTGTATCCGATGACAGCAACTCGACCCCAGATCGTGTTCTCGAAGCGGGACGTGGGCATGGTCATGCCCAACCTGCTCGACATTCAGACCCGGGCCTTCCAGAGCCTGCTCGTGCCCGATGACGTGCACGGGGAGCGCCAGGATGTCTCCCTTGAACGGGTGTTCCGGGACCTCTTCCCGATCGCCGACGTGAACGGGAAGTACAGCCTGGAGTTCATCTCCTACCAGCTGGGCGACCCGAAGTACTCCGTCGAGGAGTGCATCGAGCGCGACATGACCTACGCGACGCCGCTGAAGGCGACGCTCCGGCTGGACGTGTTCGAGGAGGTGGACGGGCAGCGGCGCCTGAAGAACGCCATCGAGAAGGAAGTCTACCTCGGGGAGCTCCCGATCATGACGCCCCTCGGGACGTTCGTCATCAACGGCGCCGAGCGGGTCGTGGTGAGCCAGCTGCACCGCTCGCCCGGTGTCGTGTTCGAGGAGGACACCCACCCCAACGGCCAGCTCCTGTTCAGCGCCCGGATCATTCCGTTCCGGGGCTCGTGGGTCGAGTTCACCATCGACATCCACGACGTCATCTACGTCCATATCGACAAGAAGAAGAAGTTCCCGGCCACCGCGCTGCTCCGGGCCTTCGGCTACGGCACCAACGCCGAGATCCTGCGGCTGTTCTTCGCCACCAAGGAACTGGATATCACCGGCAAGTTCGAGGGCCGGCAGGAGCGGCGCGAGCTGTCCGGGGCCATGATCGCGGCCGACGTCCCCAACCCCGAGGATCCGGCCGGCGCCCCGCTGGCGGCCGTGGGGGAGGAGCTGTCTCCCGAGCGGCTCAACACGCTGCGGCATGTCGGCGTGAAGAAGGTGACCGTGTTCGCCGGGTACACTTCGATTGACCTGCGCGATGACGAACAGCCCACCACGACCCGCGAGCGCGCCCGGCAGGTGCTGGCGTTCGATGTGGCCGATCCCGAGACCGGCGAGGTGCTGGCCGAGGGCGGCAGCGAACTGACCGACACCCTCCGCAAGAAGCTGGGCAAGGCCGGGGTCACCAAGGTCGAGGTGCTGCTGCCGGCGGGCCGGGGCGAGTCCCCGCTGATCCGCAACACCCTGGCCAAGGACCCGACTCACTCCGAGGCCGAGGCGCTGGAGCAGATCTATGCGCTGCTCCGCCCGGGTGAAGCCCCCAACCTGGAGACCGCCCGGGAGGCCCTCAAGCGCCTGTTCTTCAATCCCAAGCGCTACGACCTCGGCCGGGTGGGCCGCTACAAGATCAATCAGCGGCTCAAGCTCCGCACGCCGTCGAACCACACCGTCCTCACCGAAGAGGACTTCATCGCCATCATCCGGTACCTGATGGACCTGAACGACGGGCGCGGCTTCACCGACGACATCGACCACCTCGGCAACCGCCGCATCCGGTCGGTGGGCGAGCTCATCGCCAACCAGTTCTCGGTGGGTCTCTCGCGCATGGCCCGGCTGGTCAAGGAGCGCATGAGCATCAACTCCGATCCGGAAAAGATCTCGCTCGATGACCTGGTCAACGCCCGCACCGTTTCGGCGGTGATCCAGGCGTTCTTCGGGAGCTCCCAGCTGTCGCAGTTCATGGACCAGACCAACCCGCTGGCGGAGCTGACCAACAAGCGCCGGCTCTCGGCCCTGGGCCCGGGCGGCCTGACCCGGGAACGGGCGGGCTTCGAGGTCCGGGACGTGCACTACTCGCAGTACGGCCGGATGTGCCCGATCGAGACGCCGGAAGGCCCGAACATCGGCCTGATCACCAGCCTCTCGACCTACGGCCGGATCAACGACCTGGGCTTCATCGAGACCCCGTACCGGGTGGTGAAGAACGGGAAGGTGACCGACGAGATCCGCTGGCTGTCCGCCAGCGAGGAGGAAGGCTACGCGGTGGCCCAGGCCAACGCGCAGCTGGACGAGCACAACAAGCTGAGCGAGGACCTGGTCCTCTGCCGCAAGGGCGACGACTACCCGCTGCTGGCGCCGGACCGGATCGACTTCATGGACGTGGCCCCGGAGCAGCTGGTCTCCATCGCCGCGGCGCTGATCCCGTTCCTCGAGCACGACGACGCCAACCGCGCGCTCATGGGCAGCAACATGCAGCGCCAGGCGGTGCCGCTGCTCTTCCCCCAGTCGCCCACGGTGGGCACCGGGCTGGAGGCGAAGGTGGCCGCGGACTCCGGCGCGGTGATCGTCGCCCGGCGGGGCGGCACCGTCACCCGGGTCACGGCGGACGAGATCATCGTGGATTCCGGGGAGCAGGGGAAGGTGGACCCGACCATCCCGCTGGCCCGGCTCACCCAGCACGACCGCTACCGGGTGCGGAAGTTCTGGCGCACCAACCAGGACACCGCCATCAACCAGCGACCGCTGGTGCAGCTGGGCCAGAAGGTGGCGCAGGGGCAGGTGATCGCCGACGGCGCGGCCACCGAGGCGGGCGAGCTTGCCCTCGGCAGCAACGTGCTGGTGGCGTTCATGCCGTGGTACGGGCACAACTTCGAGGACGCCATCGTCCTGTCCGAGCGCCTGGTGAAGGACGACGTCTACTCGTCCATCCACATCCAGGAGCTGGAGCTGCACGTCCGGGACACCAAGCGGGGCCAGGAGGAGATCACCCGGGAAATCCCCAACGTCTCCGACGAGGCGCTGGTGGACCTCGATGAGCGGGGCATCGTGCGGATCGGCGCGCACGTGAAGCCGGGAGACATCCTGGTGGGCAAGATCACGCCCAAGGGAGAGACCGAGCTGTCGCCGGAAGAGAAGCTGCTGACGGCGATCTTCGGTGAGAAGGCCAAGGACGTCAAGGACAGCTCGCTCAAGGTTCCGCCCGGCATGAAGGGCGTGGTCATTGACGTGAAGATCTTCAGCCGGGTCGAGGACCAGGTCGTGGAGAAGGACCGCGGCGAGCGGATCGGCGAAGTGCGCCGGGTGGAGACCGACGAAAAGGCCCGGATCAGCGCCGTGATGTTCGAGGAGCTGCGGCACCTGCTCGTGGGCCAGGAAGTGGCCCTGATGCTCAAGGCCGGCACCGTCGAGGAAGCCGTGCCTGCCGGCACCCGCCTGACCGCCGGCATGCTGGAGGACCTGGACCTCGACGATATCGACCTCAAGACCCTACGCCTGGCCAACAAGGCGGCCAATGACCGGGTCCGCACCACCATCGACCTGGCCACCCGCGAGCGGGCCAAGGTGGAGGAGAAGGCGGAAGACCAGATCGACAAGATCCTCCAGCCGGATGAACTGCCCCCGGGCGTCATCCAGCTGGTGAAGGTGTACTGCGCCGAGAAGCGCAAAGTGTCCGTCGGCGACAAGATGGCCGGGCGGCACGGCAACAAGGGCATCGTCGCGCGGATCGTGCCGGAAGAGGACATGCCCTTCCTGCCGGATGGCCGGCCGGTGGACATCGTGCTCAATCCGCTGGGCGTGCCGAGCCGCATGAACGTGGGCCAGATCCTGGAGACCCACCTGGGCTGGTGTGCCTCGCTGCTCGGCTTCCAGGCCAAGACCCCGGTGTTCCGCGGCGCCGACGAGCACGAGATCGGCGTGCTGCTCCGCCTGGCGGGCGTACGCTGGGCGGGCCAGGCGCTGAGCCTCAAGCCGACCGCGCCCGACCCGGACGCCAAGACCATCGCCAAGGTGGTGGCCGACCTGCACCAGTCCACGCTGCTGCTCACCGAAGCGGGTGTGGCGGACCTGGCGCACCGCAACGCCTTGCCGGTCACCAAGGAGCTGTACGGCGCCCTCAAGACCTTCCTCACGGCTGCGGCGCGGGAACTCGCCGGCCGGGAGCAGGCCCAGGTCCGGCAGGAGCTGGCCTACCACCAGTTCCGGCTGGGGGAGGCCGAAGGAGCGGAGCAGAAGCAACTGCAGAAGGTGGTCCGGGAGCTGGAGAAGAAGGCCGAGACCAGCCCGCCCGAACTGCTGGAGGCCGGCGGCTACTCGGCTCTGGCGGTGCTGGCCGGTGGCAAGGGCGAGCCGGAGGATGTCGGGCGCGCCGCCGAGGAGCTGATCCGCCGGGCCGGGCTCACCCCCACCGGCAAGGCCAGGCTCCGGGACGGCCGCACCGGGCAGGAGTTCGAGGGCGACGTGACGGTCGGCACGATTTACATGCTGAAGCTGTCGCACCTGGTGGACGACAAGATCCATGCGCGGTCGATCGGCCCGTACTCGCTGGTCACTCAGCAGCCGCTGGCGGGCAAGGCGCAGTTCGGCGGCCAGCGCTTCGGCGAAATGGAAGTGTGGGCGCTGGAGGCCTACGGGGCGGCGCACGTGCTGCAGGAGATGCTGACGGTCAAGTCGGACGACGTCAACGGCCGCAGCAAGGTGTACGAGGCGATCGTGAAGGGGCAGAATCTGCCCGAGCCAGGCATTCCGGAATCGTTCAACGTGCTGGTGAAGGAACTCCAGGCGCTGGGCCTCAAGGTGACCCTGGGCACGACCGCGGATGGCGACGAGTAACAGACCAGCGGCCGGTCGTCCCGTCGGTCCGACGGGGCGCCACGCCGATGTGGATTCTACGCAGAGGGACCAATGATCGATTTTCGCAGCGGCCGGGAGCCCAAGAGCTCCAGCTTCGATTTCATCAGCATTCGCATCGCCTCTCCGGAGGAGATCCGCGGCCCGCGTGACGGCAAGGAACGCGAGCGGCTGGAGCTCCAGGGGCAGCGGTACTGGTGGTCCTGGGGCGAGGTGACCAAGCCCGAGACCATCAACTACCGCTCCTTCAAGCCGGAGAAGGACGGGCTGTTCTGCGAGCGCATCTTCGGTCCGGTCAAGGACTGGGAATGCCACTGCGGCAAGTACAAGCGGATCCGCTACCGGGGCGTGATCTGCGACCGCTGCGGCGTGGAGGTGACGCTGAGCAAGGTGCGGCGCGAGCGCATGGGCCACATCGAGCTCAGCGTGCCGGTGGCGCACATCTGGTTCTTCAAGACGCTGCCCTCGCCGATGGGCAACCTGCTGAACATCACGCTGCGGGAGCTCGAGCGGGTCATCTACTACTCGAACTACATCGTCATCGAGCCGGGCAAGCAGGAAACGGAAGTGGACGGCAAGGTGGTGCCGGTCAAGCACAACCAGCTGCTCGACGAGGACGAGTTCCTCGCCATGAAGCAGAAGGCGCGCGACATGGGCGACACCATGTTCAAGGCCGACACCGGCGCCCCGGCGGTGCGTGAGCTGCTGAGCCGGATCGACATCAAGAAGCTCGCGGACGAGCTCCGCGCCGGCGTGTCCACCGAGACGAGCCAGCACCGCAAGAAGCAGATGCTGAAGCGGCTCAAGATCGTGGACGCGCTCCTCAGCTCCGGCGACTCCGGCGACCTGCCGAACAACCCGGCCTGGATGATCCTCGACGTGGTGCCGGTCATCCCGCCGGACCTCCGGCCGCTGGTGC
>CAYUYF010000012.1:0-80624 GCA_964449145.1 uncultured Gemmatimonadaceae bacterium
CCTCCGTTGGCGGCCGCCATCAGGCCGACCAGGATCGTGAGTTTGCGTGTCATGGGGAGTCTCCTTTGCTGGAAGGGTGCGGAATCCCGCGTCGGGAGTTCCCGGCTCGCCGATCGGGGTTCGAGTTGCCGCTACCAATCTATTACTCTATAGGCATATAGCATTGTGAAGCACGTAAGAAGGTCCGCTCATGGCTCGGGGTTTCGCGCGGAGGGGAGTGGCGACGGTAAGAATCCCGGCGGGCCGAACGCGAAACGAGCAGGCCAAGTGGCCTGCTCGTTCGCGATCGGGACGGCGGGATTCGAACCCGCGACCCCCTGAACCCCATTCAGGTGCGCTACCAGGCTGCGCTACGTCCCGTACACCAACCAACGTATCCGTCCGACCCCCTGACGCCCCGCAGACCGCGAGCCCCGCAGGGGCGAGACGGCGAAGGGGCGGACCGACCGAGCGGCAGCGAGGGAGGTCAACCCCATTCAGGTGCGCTACCAGGCTGCGCTACGTCCCGTACACCAACCAACGTATCCGTCCGACCCCCTGACGCCCCGCAGACCGCGAGCCCCGCAGGGGCGAGACGGCGAAGGGGCGGACCGTGAAGGGCCGGTAAGGTACCCCCGGCCCTCCGTCGGCGGTAGCCCGGGGGGCCGTTGCGGCTTCGCGCGGGTTGGTGGGGAGACGCCACATCATGGTCCTTCGCGTCTTCGCGGTGAACCCCTCAGATCCGAGTGAGATTGCCCCGGGGCGCGTCGCCTTCGCGGCCGCCCCATCGTGGCGTCTTCGCGGTGAACGCGGTCCCCGCGGAGAATCGCGGGCTCCCGGAAACACGATCGGCCCCCTTTCAGGAGCCGATCGCAAGTCCTGGGGAACGGTGTCGCCAGCCCAGAGCTGACGCCTCCATCACCCCTTCAGTAGTGCGCGGCCAGCCTCAGGATGACCACCGCTGGACCCTTCCGCCAAGCGGCAATCCGCTAATACTCCCCGAGGCCAGCCCCGCCGGGTCCTGCATTGGGCAGAAGGCGTACCAGTCTGGGCCGATTTCGCTAAATAGCCATCTGTCAACAACTTACACGACTGCCGCGGACTGCGGCGTTGCACCAGCGCTACTCCGCCAACCGCTCCCCTCGCCAATCCACCGGCATTCCGCCACCGGCCCGACCCCGCCATCTTCATCCTGCGCTCCCGTTCGGCCCCGGCGCCCTGCCGGTCACCACAGCCCCTCCGCCCATGCACCGTCGCCGCTTCCTCGAGGCCTCAGGCCAAGCCGCCCTCGCCGTCGGGCTCCTCCCCCAGCTCTTCTCCTGTCGCTCCGGCGCTTCGGCCGATGACCGGGCTTTCCTGGCCATCCGGGACCGCTACTTCCTGCGCGCGCTGGAGCTCAATCCGGTCACCGCCACCTACCTGGGCGGCGACGGCTACGACCCCAGCCTCTCTCGCATCAACGGGCGGCTGCGCGACTGGCGCCCCGAGGCGCTCACGGCCGAGCGGCGGTTCTACCAGGAGATCGAAACCGCCCGCGCCGGGATCGCCGCCGAGGCGCTCTCTCCCCAGGCCGGGATTGACCACGCGGTGCTCGGCGCCCAGATCGCCTTCCTGCTGCGCCAGTCGGGCGAGCGCCGTTCGCACCAGCGGGCCATTGATACCTACGTGGCGGAGCCGTTCCGGGGCATCGACTGGCAGATCCAGGGGATGACGGACGACACTCCAACTGGGCGGGCGGCCGATTCGACCGCGGGCGCAGCGCCGGCGGCGGCGCGAGGGACCGAGGTGGAATGGAGAATGGTGGTCGAACGCTTGCGGGCCATCCCGGCCTACCTCGAGGCGGCGCAGGTCAACCTGACCCAGGGCGTGAGGGACGGGAACCTGCCCGACCGACGCATGATCGAGCGGGACGGCGTGGCCGGCTCCAAGGCCAACGCCGAATACTTCAGGAAGACCCTGCCGGAGAGCGCGCGGGGATTCCTGGGCACCCGGCCCTTCGCCCCGGCGATGCTCAACGAGGTTGCCGAGGCCGCCCGGGTCGCGGCCGACGCCTGGGAGGGGTTCGCCGGGTTCCTGCTTTCCACCTACCCCGAGAGCGACGTCACCGACCGCTTCGCGGTCGGGGAGGAAGAATACGCCTGGCGCCTGAAGCACTGCCTGCAGGTGGACCGGAACGTCGAGGATCTTTTCGCCTATGGCGCGCAGCAGGTGGCCCGCTACGAGGAGGAGCTCTTCACGGTGGCCCGCGAGGTGGCGGATGAGGGCGGGCTCCCCCTGCCGTGGGTCAGTGAGGCCGAGCGCCGCACCTCCACCCGCGCCGTCACCGAGTACCTGGCCCATGACTCTCCCCGCGACGACGACGAGCTGTTCCAGTGGTACCGGGACGCGGGCACGCGCGCGGTGGCGTGGGGACGCGAGCAGCGGCTGTTCGACGTCCCCGACGACTACCGGCTGGAGGTCTCGCCCACTCCGCCGGTGCTCCGGAGCACCATCGACGCGGCCTACTACCCCGCCCCGCCCTTCAAGCAGAGTGGCGTCGGCCGGTTCTACCTCACCCCGACGGACAACGACCCCGCCGCCCTCAAGCTCAACAACCGCGCCTCGGTGGCGGACACCGCCATTCACGAGGGCTTCCCGGGCCACGACTGGTACTACAAGTACATGACCCGCTACGCCAGCGAAATCAGCAACATCCGCTGGCTCACCCCCGGCGCGGTGGAGGACTCCTCCGCCATGTGGCAGGACTCGATGGCGTCCGAGGGCTGGGCGCTCTACTCCGAGGAGCTGATGGCGGAGCCGGTGGCGGGGCGGCCCCACGGCTTCTATACCGCCGGGGAGCGGCTGTACGAGCTGCAGGGCCAGCTGCTCCGGGCGGTGCGGGTCCGGGTGGACGTGGGCATCCACACCGGCCGGATGAGTTACGACGAGGCGGTGGACTACTTTGTGACCCACGTCGCATTTTATCCGGGAGCCCGGGCTGCCTCACAATCGGACCCGACCGCCCGGAGCATTATGCAAGGCGCCGAGCGGGCGATGTACCGCTATTCCAAGTGGCCCACCCAGGCCATCACCTACAATCTGGGCAAGAACGAGATCCTGGCGCTCCGCGAGGCGCTCCGGCAGCGGCAGGGCGACCGGTTTTCGGCCCGGCAATTCCACGAACGGCTCATGCGGTTCGGCACGATTCCCGCAGGGTTTGTGCGGGAGGTGATGCTGCAGGAGGCGTAGGGCCCAGTCCGGCCCGCCGCGCTCCCCGCGCGTCTGGCAGCCTCACCCCGGCCGTACCCCCTGCCGATAGTGGGGGAGAACGGAGAAGGGAGACGGTATGCCGGAGCCATGGGAGCCCGAGACGGGCAACGAGAGCTGGTCCGACCGCGACGCCTGGCGGGGCGATGCCCATGCCGGAGACGATGAATCGTGGCGCTCCGAGGTGGAGGCCGGGCGCATCTGGGCCGACACCGAGGAGGAAGACGTCGCCGAGGATTGCCTCGAAGACTGGCCGGAAGACCTGGCCGGCCCGGAATACTGGCTGTACAAGAAATACGGGATGTAGGCGCGGAGCGGTTTCTCATTAAGGAGAGGGCCGCTCGTCATGGACCGAGGACTTTCCGGGCACCGCGGCCGTCACTGGCCGTGGTGCTCTTGACTTTTGTGGTGCAGTGTTGAAATATCAGCACACCTCACCGCCCATCCCGGGCCGGTGAGGCGCCACCGGGACGGAGGTATGCTGATGCCGAAACGGGCCCCCACGGAAGACCTGAGCCGGCGCGAACGGCAGGTCATGGAGATCCTGCACCGGCGCGGGGAGTCCACCGTGGCGGAGATTCTCCGCGCCATTCCCGATCCTCCGACTTACTCGGCGGTCCGCTCCATTCTCCGGATCCTGGGAGACAAGCGGCTCATCGCCTATCGGGAGGACGGCCCCCGGTACGTGTACTTCCCCGCCCGGCCGACCGACCAGGCCCGGGAGGATGCGCTGGCCCACGTGGTCCGCACCTACTTTGCCGGTTCGCCGGAACAGGCGGTCACCGCCCTGCTGCGGCTCTCCGACGCCGATGTCACCGACGCAGAGCTGACCCGGCTGCGGGACAAGATCCGCCGCGCCCGCCTCAGCGAGCGCTAGAGGCCACCATGACCATACTCCTGTCCGACCTGTTCGGAGTGACGCTGGATTCCGCCACCGCGCTTGCCGCCCTGGTGATCCTCCTCAAGATCACCCTGCTCCTGGTGGTCGCGCTCGCCGTCACCCGCACCATGGCGCGCGCCTCCGCCGGTGCCCGTCACCTGGTCTGGCTCGTCGTCCTCGGCGGCCTGCTGCTGCTCCCCGGCATCGCGCTGCTGGCCCCGCTCCGGCTTCCGATTCTCCCCGCCGTGGCGGTGCCAGCAACGGCGGGAGGTTCCGCCACGGTAATGATCTTGAATGGGCCGGGCGTGGAGCCGGACCAGGCGGTGACGGAGACCGCCGGGACGTCCGAGGCCGGCGTGACGCTCGACGATGCTCCGGCCGGCCAGCCACACTGGATGCTCCTCGCCTGGGGGGTGGTGGCGCTGGGCATCCTCGCCTGGCTCGGCCACGGCGCCTGGTCGGTGCGCCGCATCGTACGGCGGGGCCGTCCGCTGGCGCACGCTGACTGGCAGGGTCCACTCTACGAGATCGCCGACCGGCTGGGGCTGGAGGCGGCACCCACCCTGGTGCAGAGCGACGAGGTGAAGATGCCGTTTGCGGCGGGATTCCTCTCCGCCACGATCGTGCTCCCGGCGGAAAGCGAGGCCTGGAGCGCCGAACGCCGGAGCGCGGTGCTGATCCACGAGCTGGGCCACGTCCGCCGGCGGGACCTCATCGGCCACACCCTGGGCCGTGTGGCCTGCGCTCTCTACTGGTTCCACCCGCTGGTGTGGACCGCGGCCCGGCAGCTCCGCGCCGAGAGCGAGCGGGCCTGCGACGACCTGGCCCTGGTCTTCGGGGCCCGGCCCAGCGACTACGCCGAGCACCTGCTGGACATCGTCACCTGCGTGCGGGACCACCGCACACCCGCCGTGGCGCTCGCCATGGCTCACCGCAAGGAATTCGAGGGCCGCATGCTGGCAATCCTCAATCCGGACCTCCACCGGCACGGCCCGGGCCGCCTGACAACCGCCTCGGCCGTCCTTGGGCTCGCCGGCCTCGCGATCCTGATCGGCGCCGCGGCCCCGGTGCCGCGGACGAGTCCCCCGCCGCAGGGCGCGCCGCCCGCGACGCCGGCCGCCGCCGCTCCCGTCGTCGTCCCGGGCACCCCCGTGCCGGCGGCGCGGCCCCAGCCCGTCGAGGCACCGGTGACGCCAGTAGCGGAGAGCGTGGCGACCCGGCACCGCCAGACGCAGAGGTGGAGCGCCCAGCGGGCGGTCCAGTCGTCCAGCCGTTCCGCCAGTGAATCCACCAAGGCGACCGCCGGAGCTGGGGCGGACGGCCAGCCTGACGATGAACGAGCCGCGACCCTGGCCCGGAGCCTCAAGACCGACAGCAGCGCCGAAGTGCGGCGGGTGGCCGCGTGGGGCCTGGCGCGGTACGCCCGGGTGGCGGTGGCGCAAGAGGCCCTCACCGCCGCCGTGACCGGTGACGCCGATGCCGACGTGCGGGAGATGGCCGCCTGGGCGCTGGCCCACGCCCGGGGCGAACGGACGGTGACCCAGGCGCTGGTGCGCGCCATCCGCCAGGACAAGGATGCCGAGGTCCGGGCTACCGCGGTCTGGGCGGCGGGAAGCATCGGAGATGCGGCGGCGCTGGATGCCCTGGTCGCCGTCCTCGGGGATCCCGATCCCGACGTCCGGGAGGTGGCCGCGTGGTCCATCGGAAGCTGCCGGCCTGACCGGGCCCCGGCGGCACTGGTGTCGGCCCTCGGCGACAAGTCCAGCGATGTCAGGGAATCGGTCGCCTGGGCGCTCTACCAGATCCGGGACCCCGACGCCGCCGCTGGGCTCGACGCGGCCTTCCAGCGTGAGCCCGACCCGGCGGTGCGGCAGGGGATCATCCGGGCGCTGGCCGCGCTGGGCGAGCGCTCGGTGCCGACGCTGGAGAAGCTGGTGACGTCCGAGGATCCTGACATTCGGGCCATGGCCGTGACGGCGCTCGCCGGGGGCAATCCCGGCGGCCCCTGGCCGCAGCCCCGGCCGCAACCGCGACCCTTCCCCTAGCCGGGACGGCAGATCGCGGCGGGCGCTCGCCGCTGGGACGGACCACGCGAGCGCCTGTTTGTTGTTCGAGTGTGCTGAAAAATCAGCAATAGACTGCGGGTCCGAATCGACCCGCCCACCCCGACACGGGAGTTGTCAGATGCCTCGCTTGACCGCACTCACCCTGGCCGCCGCCATTGTGGCGGTGCCGGTACCCCGGTCCTGGACGCTGCCCGACGAAGCGCTCGAGAGCATTCGGGAAATCATCATCCAGGCGAACGGTGCGCCGCCGGCCATCTGCGCGCTGGCGGCCCGGGCGGTCGGGAACGGTGGCTGGGGCTGGAACGACGCGCCGGCGACGCCGCTGGCCCGGCCGGCGAGCCGTCACGACCGGCAGCAGTGGCGCCGGCCGCTGCCGCCGGCGGATGTGCAGTTCCTCTTCGCCAGCCTCGCCACCGCCGATCCGTGCGTGCGGGAGCTGTCGGTCCGGCTGCTCGGCACCCAGGACGATGATGTCGTCTCGGCCGGGCTGGTGGAACGGCTCTCCTCGCCCGACAGCTCCATGCGGATCGCCGCGGCCCTCGGCCTGGGGCTGGTGGAGCCGGCCGGCGCGGTGGAGGCGCTGATGCGAGCGGTCCGCGATGCGGCCACCGGCGCCCGCGCCAACGCGATCTGGGCCCTCGGCCGCATCGGCGACGGGCGCGCGGTGCGTCCGCTGTCAGCCGCCCTGGGCGATCGGGCCCCGCTGGTCCGGGCGACGGCGGCGGCGGCACTCGGCCGACTCGATTCCACCAGCACCATTCCGGCGCTGCTGCGGATTCTCCGCGACGACACTGACGCGGACGTCCGGCGGACCGCCGCCTGGGCGCTGGGCCAGCTCGAGGCGCCCGAGGCCGTCAGCGGCCTCGCGGCCGCCCTCAAGAGCGACCGGGACGCCGAGGTCCGCGAAATGAGCGCCTGGGCTTTGGGTGAGATCGAAGCCCGGGAGGCCGCCGAGCCGCTGCTCGCCGCTGCCCGCGGCGACGGTGACGAGAGCGTCCGGGAAACCGCGGTCTGGGCCCTGGGCCAGCTGGAGGATGCGGGCGCGGCCGAGGGACTGGGCCAGGTGCTGGGCAGGGACCGGAGCGCCAAGGTACGGGCCACCGCCGCCTGGGCGCTGGGCCAGATCGAGGCGAGCACGGCGCCGAAGTCCCTGATCGAGGCTCTGGGCGACAGCGACGCCAGTGTCCGGTTACGGGCGGCGTGGGCGCTGTCGGAGATCGAGGATGGCGCCGCGATTCCGGCGCTCAGGACCGCGCTATCCAAGGAACAGGACGCGACCGCCCGGCGGGCGCTGATCCGGGCCCTGATCCAGTCGGGAGAGCGCTCCGAGCGGCTCACGGAGCTGCTCGAGTCGAAGGACCCGGAGGTGCGCCAGGCGGCCATCCGGGGCATCACCGGCCGCCACGGCCTGGGTCCCTGGCCCTGGCCCGAACCCCGGCCCCGGCCCTTCCCGTAGAGGTCGCCAACCCTGGTGCCCGTTGACGCTGTCCAATACGCCACCACCACAAGGGTCATCATGTCGGCACTCTTCGGTATCCTGCTCCTCGCCCAGGCGGAGGCCGTGATCCCACGGCTCCCGCCGGTTCCCGGGCCGACCACAGCAGTCGAGGCCACCCTGGCGCCCACCGCGCCGGTCCTTGATGGACGAGATGACGACGCCATCTGGCGTGCCACGACCGTGATTGATCAGTTCGTCCAGGCCCGGCCCAGCGAGGGCGCCGCGCCCAGCTACCGCACCGAGGCGAGGATCGCCTACGACGCGCGCAGCCTGTACGTGTTTGTGCGCTCCTATGACCCGCATCCCGACAGCATCATCAGCCTGCTCTCCCGCCGGGACGACCAGACCGCGTCGGACTATGTCATCCTGATGCTGGATCCCTATCACGACCGCCGTACCGGATTCGAGTTCTCGGTGAACCCGGCGGGGGTCAAGTCGGACTATGCCATCTACAACGACGGCAACGAGGACCAGGCCTGGGACGCGGTCTGGGACGCCGCCACCCGGATCGACTCCCTGGGCTGGACGGCCGAATACCGGATTCCGCTTTCTCAGTTGCACTACCCGGCGGGGGGAGACGGGGTCTTCGGGGTGCTGATCTGGCGGGTGATTCAGCGGCACACCGAGACGGTCACCTGGCCGCTCTTCCGGCCGTCGCGGTCGGGATTCGTATCGCAGTTCGGCGAACTGGCGGGTCTTCATGGGCTGGCCAGTCCGGGCCATGCGGAGCTGGCGCCCTACTTCGTGACCAAGAACGTGGAGAAGCCGGACGCGGGCGGTTACGCCCGGGACCAGGAATTCACTCTGGGGGCAGACCTCAAGTACCGGCTGGCCTCCAACTGGCTGCTCAACGCGACCGTCAACCCCGACTTCGGGCAAGTCGAAGCCGATCCCTCCGAGCTCAACCTCAGCGCGTTCGAGAGCTTCTTCTGGGAGCAGCGGCCGTTCTTCGTGGAGGGGAAGGGCCTCTTCACCTACAACGTCAACTGCGTGGTGGTGGTGGACTGCAACACCGGGGAGGGGCTCTTCTATTCCCGGCGCATCGGGCGCTCGCCCCAGCTGGGCGGGACCTACGGAAACCGGTCCTCGCCGACCGCCACGCGCATCCTCGGTGCCGCGAAGCTCACCGGCCGCACGCCGGGCGGGTTCTCGCTCGGAGTCTTCGACGCCGTCAACGACCGGGTGGCGACCGGGCGGGACACCACCCTCGAGCCCACGACCAACTACATGGTGGTGCGCGGCAACCAGGACCTGGACCATGGCAACGCCAGCCTCGGGTTCATCGGGACAGCGGTGCACCGGTCGCTGGACGCCGCCAGCGAGCCGTACCTGCGGGGAAGCGCCTACAGCGGCGGGCTCGACGCCCGGCGACGGTTCGCCGGTCAGTACGAAGTGTCGGGCTCCTTCGCCGCCAGCCGGGTGGCGGGAACCGCCGAGGCGATCGCCCGCACGCAGCGGGATCCGGTGCACCTGTACCAGCGGCCGGACGGCCCGCTGGAGTTCGATTCCACCCGGACCTCGCTGTCCGGGTCGAACCTCGAGCTGCGGTTCGCGAAGGTGGGCGGGCGGCGGCTGATCTTCGAGACCGCCTTCCAGCGGCGCACCCCGGGGTTCGAGATCAACGATATCGGCTTCCTGCGTCAGGCCGATTTCATGGCCTGGACCTCGTGGGCCAACCTCGCCTTCCGCGATCCCAACGGGGTGTTTCAGCAGCTGCGCTGGAATTTCAACAACTGGGAGTACTGGACCGCGGACGGGCTGCCCACCGAGCGGGCGTTCAACAGCAACGTGCACATCCAGTGGACCAACCGCTGGTGGCTCCGCGCCGGCGGCACCATCGGCCAGCTCGGCACGACCTACTGTGACCGCTGCGCCCGGGGCGGGCCGGCGATCCGCCAGGATCTCTATGTGGCGCCGTGGCTCGGCATCGAGGGGGACGGCCGCCGGGCGCTGGTCCCCGGATTCTGGCTCAACTACTCTCGGGCCGACGGCGGACGTTCGGAGCGACTCAGCCTGTCACCGGAGCTGTCGTTCAAGGTGTCGAGCCGCTTCAATACTTCGCTGAGCGCGGGCTGGGCCCGCAACCGCGACGACAACCAGTACTTCGGCACCTTTGCCGACTCGGTGGGGGCGGACCACTTCACGTTCGCGCACCTTGAACAGCGCACGCTCAGCGTCACCTGGCGACTGAACTACACCTTCACGCCGGAGGCGACGCTGCAGGTGTACGCCTCACCCTTCATTACCAAGGGCACCTACACCGCCGTCCGTGAGCTGGACCAGCCGAGAGCGGCGGACTACCGCCACCGGTACCAGGCCTACGGCGACCCGGTGGTGACCTCCAACCCGGGCGGATTCAACTTCCAGGAATTCCGCTCCAACGTGGTCTTCCGGTGGGAGTACCGGCCGGGCTCGACGCTCTTCCTGGTGTGGAGCCAGGGACGGGAGGGATTCGCACCGGCAGAGGGCGGGCGCTCCTTTGGCGGTGACCTCGACCAGCTGTTTCGGCGGCGGGCCAACGACACCTTCCTGGTGAAGATGTCCTACTGGCTCTCGCGGTGAGTGAGCGGTGACTCGGCGCCTGGTCCAGGCGGCGATGGCGATGCAGCGGAAGGAGGATACGGCAACCGCCCGCCAGCAGTGCTGGAACGGGCGGTGGACGAGAGCCGGCGGTGGGAATTGAACCCACGACCCCTTCATTACGAGTGAAGTGCTCTACCCCTGAGCTACACCGGCGACTGCCTACAAAGTAAAACAGCGACGCCAGCGTCGCTGTATGCCCTGGCGCGGATTCGAACCGCGACGCCTTACGGCACTACCCCCTCAAGATAGCGTGTCTACCAGTTTCACCACCAGGGCGCGGGCGGAGAAGTTAGCGGGCGGAGGTCGGGGGGTCAACTCTCCGGTGGAGCGGCGTCATCCCGTTGCGCGAGCATGGGTTAGCCCACCCTACGGAATGGTGCTCGAGTAGGGGCTCCCGCCGATTGGGGTGCCGGACAGGGTGATCTCGATGCTGTCCGTGCCGCCCCCGACGAGCGGCAGGTAATCGAGGGCATACGTCCCGTCACTGTTGTCGGTCACCGTGAAGAGGGCGCCGGTGTTGGGCCCGCTGGTGATGCTGGCGGCGATGATGTTGCCGCCGCTGGTGGTGATCAGGTTGCCCAGGTTGTCCCGCAGCTGCACGGAGCTCGAGGTGACGAGGCCCACCTGCCCGGCACCCGGCACCTGGGCGGTGGTTTGTCCGGCGTCGGGGGCACCGAAGGCGGCGACCGTCAGGGCGTCGGTGTCGCTGCTCCCCCCGTGCGTCGCATCCCCGGCATAGGTGGCGGTGATGACCTTGGCTCCGGCGGAGGTGGGCGTGAAGCTGCAGTTCCCCACGGCGACGGTCGCCACACAGCCGACCGCGCCGTCGCTGATGGTGACGTTGCCGGTGGCGCCGCCGCTCACCGTGAAGCCGACGGTGGTCTGCTCACCCAGGATGATGCTCGCCGGGCTCACGCTGGTAATCGTGGTGGTGGTGGCGATCGGATCCACCACGTGGGTCACGCCCGCCGAGGTGCTGCCCAGGAAGTTGGCGTCGCCGGCGTAGGTCGCGGTGAGCGTCTTGGTGCCAGTGCTGGCCGAGGTCAGCTGGCAGGTGCCCGTGGCCACGGCCGCGACACAGCTCCCGCCGGTCCCGTCGCTCACGGTCACGTTGCCACTGGGCGTCCCGGCGCCGGGCGCCGTCACCGCCACCGACCAGTCCACCGTGTAGGCGGTGCCGACCGTCGCGGGATCCGGGGTATGGGCCGTGATCGTGGTGGTTGTCGCCGCCTGGTTGACGGTGTGGGGATCGGTGTCGTTGGAGCCGGCGTAGTTGGCATCGCCGCCATAGGTCGCGGTGATGGTCCGGGCTCCGGGGCTGGCCAGCGCCATGGCGCAGCTGCCGGTGCCGCCAGCGAGGGTCACGTTGCAGGTCGCCACCGAGGCCCCATCGGTCACGGCGACGGTGCCCGTGGGCGTCCCGACGGACGCTGAAACGGTGACGGTCACCGTCACCGACTCGCCGGTGACCGAGGGATCGGGTGCGATGCTGGTGATCGTCGTCGTGGTGGCGCCGGCGGTGGCGGTGGCGGTGAATGACGCCGGAGTCCCCACCCCGGTGGCCGTCGCCGAGAGGGTGTTGGTGCCCGCGGTGGAACCGAGGGTCCAGGAGGTTACCGACGCGATGCCGCTGGAGTTGGTCAGCACGGCCGACGTCGGGTTCACCAGACCACCGCCGCCGGTGACCGCGAAGGTGACGGAGTGGAGATTGACCGGGTTGCCGAAGGCATCGGTGACCAGCGCGCTCGGCACGGTGGCCACGGCGGTGCCGATCGGGGCGTTCTGGTTGTTGCCGGCGTTGACCGCGATCTGGGTGGCCGTGCCGGCGGTGGCGGTCGCGGTGAACGTCGCCGGAGTCCCCACGCCGGTGGCGGTGGCGGTCATGGTGTTGTTGCTGGGACCGGCCGTGGTGCCGAGGGTCCAGCTGGCCACGGTAGCGATACCGCTGGCGTTGGTGGTCCCGCCGGTCCCCACGCTGACCGCGCCGCCGCCGCCGGTCACCAGCCAACTCACCGTAACCCCGTTCACCGGGTTGTTGTTGGCATCCAGGACGAGAACCGACGGCGCCGTGGCCACGGCGGTGTTCACCGTCGCGGATTGCCCGTTGCCGGCGGAGGCCGTGACGCTGGCCGGCGTGCCTGCCGTGGCGGTGGCGGTGAACGTCGCGGGGGTGCCCACGCCGCTGACGCTGGCCGTCATGGTGTTGTTATTCAGGCCGGCCGCCGTGCCCATCGTCCAGCTGGTCACGGTGGCGATGCCACTGGTGTTGGTGGTCCCGCCGGTCCCCACGCTCACGGCGCCGCCGCCGCCGGTCACCTGCCAGGTCACCGTCACTCCGTTCACCGGGTTGTTGTTGGCATCCCGGACCAGGACCGACGGCGCCGTGGCGACGGCGGTGGTCACCGTGGCGGTCTGACCGTCGCCGGCGGAGATCGTGACGCTGGCCGGCGTGCCCGCCGTGGCGGTGGCGGTAAAGGTCGCGGGAGTGCCCACGCCGCTGGCGGTCGCGGTCATGGTGTTGTTGTTCACGCCGGCCGCCGTGCCCATCGTCCAGCTGGACACGGTGGCGATGCCACTGGTGTTGGTGGTCCCGCCGGTCCCCACGCTCACCGCGCCGCCTCCGCCAGTCACCTGCCAGGTCACCGTCACTCCGTTCACCGGGTTGTTGTTGGCATCCCGGACAAGAACCGACGGCGGCGTGGCGACGGCGGTCCCGACGGTGGCGTTCTGGCCGTTGCCGGCGGAGACCGCGATCTGGGTCGCCGTGCCGGCGATGCCGGTGGCAGTGAAGGTCACCGGTGAGCCGCTCAGGCCGGTGGACGTGGCGGTCAGGGTGTTGGCCCCGGCGGTGGTGCCCAGGGTCCAGCTGCCCACCGTCGCAATGCCACTCGCATTGGTTGTGGCGCTGCCGCCGGTCAGCGAGCCCCCGCCGCTCGCCACCGCGAAGGTCACGCTCACGTTGCTGACCACGTTGCTGCTCGCATCCCGGACGATCACCGACGGCGGTGTGGGCAGGGTGGTCCCCGCCACCGCGGTCTGCGTATTCCCCGCGTTGACCGCGATCTGGGTCGCGGGACCGGCCGTCAGGGTGATGGCGCTGGAAGTGACCCCGGTGTAGCCCCCGGCGGCGAAGAGCAGCGTGCGGTCTCCGACCAGGCCGGTAATGCTCAGGTTGGTGAAGCTCGCCTGGCCGCTGCCGTTGGTGGTGACCGTCGTGGTGCCGCCCAGGCTGCCGCCGCCGCTTGCGAGACTGGCGGTGACGCTCACACCCGCGGTATTGACCGGGTTCCCGCTTCCGTCCTGCAGCTGGATGACCGGCTGGGTAGTGAACACCGCGCCGTTGACCGCCGATGCCGCCGGCTGCGTGAGTACGCCGAGTTTGCTGCCGCCGCCGGCGCTGAGGCTGACGGTGTTCGAGACCACCGGCGGGAGCCCGGTGCCGGTCACGAAGGAGAGGGTGTAGTCGCCCGCTGTGCCGCTCAGCGTGAGGCCGGTGAACGTGGCCGCCCCAGCCGCGTCGGTGGTGGCCACGGCGTTGGTGAGGGTGCCACCCGGCCCCGAGGCGATCGACGCCGTGACCGAGATACCGAGCGTCGGCACGGCGTTGCCATAGGCGTCGCGGATCTGCAGCACCGGCGGCGGCGAGAACGCGGTGCCGCTCGCCACGCTGGCCAGCGGCTGGGTGGTGATCGTCAGCTGCGAGGCCGGTCCGACCGACAACACGATGTTCCCGCTCACCACCGGAGTGTAGCCGGCGGCGGTGGCGTCGAACTGCAGGGTGTAGGTGCCCGGCGGACCGGAGATCGCCAGGCCGGCAAAGGTGGCAAGACCGGTCGATACGGTCGTGGCTGTCGGGTTGGTCAAGACGGCGCCTACCGGTCCCGACGCGATCGTCGCGGTCACCAGCACCCCGGTGACGCTCACGCTGTTGCCAGAAATATCCTGGACCTGGGTCCTCGGCTGGACCGCGAGCACCACGCCGCTCTGTCCGGTGGTGGAGGCCTGGCGGTTCATGCCGAGCTTGACCGCGGTCCCCGCCGTCACGGTCAGCAGGGTCCGCGGCGTCGAGGTGAGCCCGGTCGAGATGAAGCTGAGGCTGTCGGTGCCGGTCAGGCCGTTGATCGCGAGCCCGCTGAAGATCGCCTGCCCCGCCCCGTCGGTCACGGCGCTGCCGTTGGTCAGCGTCCGGGTCACCGAGAAGAGTGCCCCGGACACGGTGACCCCGGCCTGGGCCACCGGGTTACCGAGGGCGTCCTGCAGCTGCACCACCGGCTGGGTGGTGAAGGCGATGCCGTTCTGCGCCGAGGTCGGGGCGGCGGTGATGACGGCGAGCTTGGTCGCGGAGCCGGTGGTGCCAGTGGCGGTGAACGTGGCCGGACTCCCCGAGAGACTCCCCGACGTCGCGCTCAGGGTGTTGCTCCCGGGCGCGCCGCCCAGGGTCCAGCTCCCCACCGTGGCGATGCCGCTCGTGTTGCTGGTGGCGCTCCCGCCGGTGATGCCGCCACCGCCCGACGTCACCGCGAAGGTCACCGCCACGAGGTTCACCGGATTGCCGCTCACGTCGGTGATGAGCACCGACGGCGGGACGGCGACGGCGGTCCCGACGCCCGCCGACTGGTTGTCGCCGGCGTTGATCGCCAGCGTCGTGGCCGGCCCCGCGGTGATGGTGACGCTGCCGGAAGTAGCCGGGGCGAGTCCAAGGGAGGTGAAGCTCAGGGTCCGGGCCCCGACGGTTCCGGTGATCGAAAGGCCGGCAAAGACCGCCTGGCCGCTGGCGTTGGTGTTGACCGTGGCCACACCGCCGAGACTGCCTCCACCCGTGGCAATGGTGGCGGTCACTCCGACGTTGGCCTGGCTCACGTTGTTGTTGTTGGCGTCGCGCAACTGCACCACCGGCTGGGTTCCGAACACGACGGTGTTCTGCACCGAGGTGGACGGCTGGGTGGTGACGGCCAGCTGGGTCGCCGCCCCGGCGATACCGGTCGCCGTGAAGCTCACCGGGCTGCCGGCCAGTCCGGAGGCGGTGGCCGACAGTGTGTTGGCCCCGGTGGTCGTGCCCAGCGTCCAGCTGGTGGCCGCGGCGATGCCCCCGGCATCAGTAATCACCGAGGTCACCGGCTGGACGCTGCCACCGCCGCCGGTCACCGCAAACGTGACCGGCACGTTGCTCACCGGATTCCCACCCAGATCGGTCACCTTCACCGCCGGCGCCGTGGCCACCGCGCTGCCGGCCACCGCCGTCTGCCCGTTGCCAGCGAACAGCGTGATGGTGCTGGCGGCTCCGGTGGTCCCGGTGGCGGTAAAGGTCGCCGGGCTCCCGGCAAGTC
This sequence comes from uncultured Gemmatimonadaceae bacterium, assembly GCA_964449145.1. Lineage (GTDB taxonomy): Bacteria > Gemmatimonadota > Gemmatimonadetes > Gemmatimonadales > GWC2-71-9 > JADJOM01. The sequence goes on from CAYUYF010000012.1 coordinate 15,580, forward strand.
CGGAGGACGTGGCGGTGAGCGTGTTGCTGCCGGCGGTGCTGCCCAGGGTCCAGCTGCCCACCGTGGCGATGCCACTGCCGTTGCTGACCGCGACGGCGCCGGTAACGCTGCCGCCGCCGCTGGCCACGGCGAAGGTGACGCTGGTTCCGCTCTTGGGGTTCCCGAAGGCGTCGGTCACCAGCACCGACGGCGCGACGGCCACCGTGCTTCCGGCGGTGGCGCTCTGGCCGTTACCGGCGTTGATCGCCAGGGTGGCGGCGCTGCCGGCGGTGCCGGTGGCCGTGAAGCTGACGGGGCTGCCGGTGAGCGTGCCCGAGGTGGCCGTGAGCGTGTTGGACCCCGCGACCGTGCCGAGGGTCCAGCTGCCCACGGTGGCGATGCCGCTGGCGTTGGTGGAGGCGGCGGCGCCGGTGACGCTCCCCCCACCACCGGCCACGGCGAAGGTGACGCTCACCCCGCTGACCGGATTGCCACCGGCGTCGGTGACCTTGACTGAGGGCGCAGTTGTGACGGCCGTATTCACCGTGGCGGTCTGGTTGTTCCCCGCGTTGAGCACGATGTCGGTGGCGGTGCCGGCGGTGCCGGTGGCGTTGAAGGTGACCGTCGGAAGGCCGGCCGCGGTGGCCGTCACCGTGTTGGTCCCCGCCAGCGCGCCCAGGGTCCAGCTGGTCACTGCGGCGAGCCCCTGCGCATCGGTGACCGGAGTGGTCCCGTTGAGCGAACCGCTGCCCGCGGTAACCTGGAAAGTGACGGCCACCCCTGCCACGGGGTTGTTCTGGTTGTCGCGCACCAGGACCATGGGCGGTGCCGCCACCGCGGTGCCGACCGTGGCCGACTGAGCGGTGGCGGACGCCGCGGTCATCTGGGTCGCGCTTCCGGCGGTGATATCAAACGCCGTCGAGACATCGGCCGAAAGCCCGGCGGCGGAGAAGAGCAGCGTGTAACTGCCGGCCGGACCGGTGAGGGTCAGCGACTGGAAGGTGGCGAGACCGAAGGCGTCGGTGGCAACCGACCGGCCGGCCGCCCCCAGCGTCCCGCCCGGACCGCTGTTGATGACGGCGGTGACCTGCAGGCCGCTGGTGGCGACGGCGTTGCCCGCCGCATCCTGCACCTGCGCCGCCGGCTGCTGGGCGAACGGCACCCCGCTCGGCGTGGAGGCCGAGGGCTGGGCGACCACCGCCAGCCTGCTGGCGGCGCCGGCCGTCAGGGTGATCGTGGCAGAGCTGACCCCGGTCAGGTTGGTGCCCGTGAAGGCGAGCTGATAGCTCCCGGTCAGTCCAGTCAGGGAGAGGTTGGTGAACGTCGCAATGCCGTTCGATGACACCGCAACGGTGTTGCCGCCCAGCGTGCCGCTGGATTGCACCGTGATGACCACGCCGCTGGTGGTGACGTTGTTGCCGTTCTGGTCCTGCAGCTGGATCACCGGCTGCTGCGCAAAGACGGCGCCGCTCTGGGCCGTGGCGGAGGGCTGCGTGGCCATGGCCAGCTGGCCGGCGCTGCCGGCCTGCCCGGTGGCCGTGAAGGTGACCGTGGTCGGGCCGCCGGTGAAGGTGGCCGTCGCGTCGAGGGCATTGGCCCCCGCCGAGGTACCGAGCGTCCAGCTGACGGATGCCAGCCCGCTCGCGTTGGTCACCGCCGTGGCCGGCGCGGTCCCGCCCCCGCTGGCCACGACGAAGCCGACGCTCACCCCCGCGACCGGGTTGCCGCTCCCGTCGCTGACCAGCACCGTCGGATTGACCGGCAGCGGCGAGCCGGCCACGGCGGTCTGATTGTCGCCGGCCTGCTTGGCCAGCACCGCCGCCGGACCGGCCGAGAGGACGATGTTGCCCGACGTCGCCGGGGTGAGCCCGCTGGCCGAGAAGCTCAGGGTCCGCGTACCCACCAGGCCGCTGATCGCGAGGTCGGTGAAGGCAACCTGCCCCTGGGCATCGGTGCTGAGGCTCGCGGTGCCCCCCAGGGTGCCGCCGCCGCTGGCGATCGCCGCGGTGACGGAGACCGACGCCACGGCGACCGCGTTGCCCGCCGCGTCCTCCACCTGCAGCGAGGGCTGGGTGGTGAGGGGGACGCCGCTCTGGGCAGTGGCGGAAGGCGGCACCAGGAGCCGGAGTTTCGCCGCCACCCCGGCGGCCAGAGAGATCGCCGTGGAGGTGGCGCCTGTCAGGCCTGCGCCGCCGAAGTCGAGGGTGTAGCTGCCGAGCGGGCCGCTGATGCTCAGGTTGCTGAAGGTGGCCACGCCGCTGGCGTCGGTCGCCACCGTCACGGTCCCGCCCAGGCTGCCGCCGGCGCCGGTGGCGATCGTCGCGGTGATGTTCACCCCGGCCTGGTTCACCGGGTTGTTGGCCGCGTCCCTCAGCTGCACCACTGGGGCGGGTGAGAGGACCGCGCCGCTGGTGGAACTGGCGGGGGGCTGGGTGGTAATCGTGAGCCGCGTCCCGGTTCCGGCCGCGAGGGCGATGGCGTTCGAGGTCACCCCGGCGAGCCCGCTGGCGGTGAAATCGATCGTGTAATTCCCCGACGGGCCGCTGAGCGACAGGCCGGCGAACGTGGCCACGCCCTGGGCGTCGGTGAGCACGGTCGCGACACCACCGAGCGTGGCGCCGGCCGAGACCGCGGCCGTGACCGAGACGCCGGCCTGCGGCACCGCATTGCCGCTGGCGTCGCGGAGCTGGAGGACCGGCTGCACCGCCAGCGCCGAACCGCTCTGGGCGGTCGCGGAGGGCTGGGTGGCGAGCGCCAGCGCGGTGGCGGTACCGGAGCCGACGACCACGGCGGTGGAGCTGGCCCCGGTGAGGCCCGGGGCGCTGAACCCAAGCGTCCGGCTGCCGGAAGCGCCGGTGATGGTCAGATCGGTGAAGCTGGCCAGTCCGGCGGCGTTGCTGATCGCGGTCAGCGTGCCCGACAAGGTCCCGGCGCCGGTCGCGATGGCGGCGGTAACGGTGATCCCGCTCTGCGCCACCGGGTTCCCCGCCCCGTCGCGCACCTGGACCGACGGCTGCTGGGCCAGGGGCACACCGCTCGCCGCCGTGGCGGAGGGCTGGGTGCCGACCGCTAGCTGCGCGGCGGGCCCTGCGCCGAGCGCCACGGCGGTGCTCGTGTCAGGCAGCAGGCCCGTGGCGCTGAAGCGCAGGGTATAGCTGCCCACAGGGCCGAAGAGATCCAGACCGCTGAAGGCGGCCACGCCGGCGCCGCTGGTCGCAAGGGTAGTGGTGCCGCGCAGGGTCGCCCCGCCGCCGGTGACCTGGGCGCTGATCTGCACCCCAGCCTGGGCGACCGCATTTCCGTTGGCGTCCTGCAGCTGGACGGCGGGCTGCGTCGGGAGGATGACGCCGCTCTGCGCCAGCGCCGGTGGCTGGATGGTGATCACCACCAGGGCCGCCGGCCCGGCATTGCCGGTCGCCGTGAAGCTGACGGGGTTGCCGGCGATCCCGCCGCCCGCCGCCGTGGCGGTCACGGTGTTGCTGCCGGCGGTCGTGCCGAGGGTCCAGCTGGTGAGCGTGGCAATCCCGCCGGCCGTGGTAGCCACCGAGGCGCTGCCGCCGCTGGCCGCGCCGTCCGACACGCTGCCGCCACCCTGCGTCACCAGGAAGGTGACCGTCACCCCGGCGACCGGGTTGTTGTTCTGGTCGGTGACCTTGACCGACGGCGGGGCGCTCACGGTCTGGCCAGCGGTGCCGTTCTGCGACGCCACCGACTGCGCCTGGATCGCCGCCGGCTGTGCGCTGGTCCCGGTGGCTGAGAATTGGACCTGGGCCAGGCCGGTGACCGCGGCGGTCAGCGTGTTCGCCCCGGCCACCGGCGAGAGGTTCCAGAAGGTGAATGCGCGGCCCTGCGCGTCGGTGACGCTGCTCTGCGCGGTGACCGACCCACCCGACGGCGTGGTCACCACCCAGATGACGCTCAGCCCCGGTACCCCGTTGCCGCTGGCGTCCTGCGCCTGGACCACGAGGGAGTCGGTGAGCTGGAAGCCGGCGGGCGCAGTCTGCGGTGGACTGTCGCCATGCAGCTTGACCAGCCGCGCGGCGCCGCCGGCGGTGGCGGTGTGATTGAACGTGACCGGGGATCCCTTGAGTCCCGCCACCGAGGCGGTGGTACTCTGCGCACCTGCCGAAGTGCCCAGCCGCCGGGTCACGGCGCCGCGGCCATCGGCGCCCGTGGTGGTGGAGCTGGAACTCAGGCTCCCCTGTCCGCCGGGGATACTCCAGGCGACCACAGCGCCAGCGATGGGGTTGCCGAAAGGGTCGGTGACCAGCACCGCCAGCGAGTCCACCAGGAGCGCACCCACCGTGCCGGTCTGGTTGTCGCCGCCGGCGGCGATGAGGGTGTCCGCGCCCGCGGCCAGGGCGGTGGCATTGAAGGTGGCCTTGAGGAGTCCGGCTGGACCACTCGCCACCACCCGCGCCTCGACTCGCTGGGGACCCGCCAGCGTGCCCAGTACCCACACCGACCGGGCTCGGCCGTCGGCGTCGGTGATGGCGGTGTCGGGGATGAGGTCGGCGTTTTGGCCGCCCGCAATCGTCTGGAATGCCACGCGCTGGTCCTGCACCGGGCGTTGTCTTGCGTCGGTGACCCGGACGACCAGCGAATCGGTGACCCGTACCCCCACCACCGCGCTTTGGGCATCCCCCCCGATGATCGCAATTGCGGTCGGAAGTCCCTCTTCCGGCAACGTGACATCCCCCCCGCCGCAGCGCACTGCAGCGAGGAGGGCCAGGAGCGGAACCAGGAGACGGCGAAGGGGACGAAAGCGGAGCACGACCACCAGTGGGCTATAGATGGAAAGGTCTTGGGCAGGCGCCATGCCGAGGCCGGGATGCATAGCCTATCAGCCAAGTGGTTCTGCCGCTAGGAGATGACGCCCCAGCCGCCGGCCGACCGCGACGGCGATTGTGGCAGGAAAGCAACAGTCGTGCGGGAGAGGCGAGACAGATGCGGACTTGCGCCACACCAACACACCTGACGCGGCTAGCCGCGACGTTTCAGGCCGATCAACGACCCCACCACCAGCGCGGTGATCGCAAACGAAAACCACTGCACCGCGTAGCTCAAGTGCGGACCGTCATCGAGCAGCGGGATGGCGTCCCGCCGCGGCAACCGGGGCAGGCTCGAGTCGGGCGTTTGCAGCACCAGGAAATTCGCCACCGGGTAGGGCAGCCGCTCCCGCAGCGCCCGCAGATCGACACGCCGCCAGGTGAGCCGGCCGTCCTCCTCCCGGGGTTCTCCCGCCGCGCTGTCAGGCAGCAGGAACGCAATGCCCTCCACCGCCCGCACCCCCTCTTCGGCCAGCGGTCCGGGGTCGATGGTCCGCGCATTGGCCGAAGTGACATAGCCGCGCTGCACCAGGATGACCGTGTCCCCCCGAACCGGCTTCAGCGGCGTGATCAGCCGCACCCCCGGCACGCCGCCCTCGCTCTGACCCCGCAGCACCACGTCGGCGGCGTGGTCATACCGTCCCGTCACCCGCACCCGCCGGTTGTTGAGCCCCGCGACCGCCGCTTGCGCCGCCTGCACCGGATCGTCCAGGGCCACCGGGGGCAGCGCACGCGCGGCCAGTGCGGTGGCATTCAGCGCCCGCCGTGCCTGCAGCCGGGACACCTGCCAGAAGCCCAGTCGGGCGCACACCAGCGCCACAACGACGGCCAGCCCGAAAAAGAGTGGCGAACGGGTGCCGCGGTGCTCAAACGAGGACACTCGAGTCTCCGATTCGAGACGTTTTCGGGGGGCAGAAGAACACTGGGCAGTGCCATAACCTGCTGCCAGTCATGGCTTTACGAGCACGCGACTGAAACGGCCCCGGGTTTGCTTTGGACCCATGCGTCCCGCAGCCGACACGACGCAACATAAACCAGCCGGAGGCCTCAGGAGATGCGCCCCCTCGCCCTCATGGTCCTGGTATTGGGAATCGCAGGTCCGCCCCTGGCAGCGCAGGAGGACAATCCGGGCCTGCGTGAAGTCCGCCACGACGACGGTCCTCGTCGGTCCAGTCCGTGGTATGCCTCGTTCGGACTGGGCGCAGCGGGCGTCGGGGTCGCGAGCAACACCTCACCACTGACCTACTCCCCGACGCAGACCGTGCCGACCATCTCCGCCGCCGTGGGCGGGCTGGTGGCGCCCTCGCTGGGACTCGAGCTCGATCTCTTCGGCTGGTTCAACTTCACCCAGAATGGCACCGTCGAAACCGTGACGACCTTCATGGCGGGAGGTCGCCTCCATCCCTTCCCGGGCACCGGGCTCTATGTCCGAGCCGGCGCCGGGATCGGGGCCTATGTGCTGGAGTGGGAGGACAGCTGGTGGCAGAACTGGTTCGACGACGGCTGCGGCTGTGATGCCGCAATCAACACCGACGTCGGCCTGGCCTGGAGCGTGGGCGCCGGCTACGAGGCACCCATCGGCGGCGGGTTCCGGCTCGGGCCGAGCGTCGAGCTGATCCGCATGCACGTGGCCGGACCCTACGGCTACCGGCAGCGCATCGTGAATTTCGGACTCACTCTCACCTTCGACGACAACCACTGATCAGGAGGCCGCCCGTGAAACGCCTGTACTACTGCTTGCTTGCCCTGCTGGTGCTGGGGCTTCCTTCCTCCCTCCTGGCGCAGGACGAAGATCCCCCGCGCGATGACCGGCCGCGCACCCAGCGGGATCGGGACAAGGATCGCGACCGGGACCGCGACGACTGCCGTTGCGGGCTGCGGGAGGTGTCGGATCAGCCCTCCAGCCGGCGCAGCGGGTTCTGGCTGTCCGGCGGGCTGGGGGCGGGGTCGGAGTCGTTCGACGCCAACGACGGCCTGGGCTGGAGCGACGACAAGGGTGGCGGGGTGGCGTTCCTCAAGCTGGGTGGCACGGTGAGCCGCTCATTCCTCCTTGGGGTCGAGGGCAACGTGTGGGGCGCCCGTTACTACGGCAACAACTACGACCGCTCGCTCGCCAGCGTCATGGTGGTGGGTCAGTGGTATCCGGCACCGGCGACCGGATTCTGGCTCCGGGGTGGCCTGGGCTGGGCGCGGGATGACCTCGAGGTCTACAGCGGCTCGAACCGGGTGCTCAGCCACCAGAACGGCACCGCGATCGCCGTGGGACTGGGCTATGACATCCCGGTGGGCCGCAAGGTGTCGATCACACCGCTGCTGGACTTCCAGACGCAGCGGTACCGCAACCACGACGAGCGGATCGTGGCCTTCGGGCTGGGCGTGACCCTGCACTGACGGGCGCCCGGCAGCAATGGACGCGGGGCGCGGCAGGGCTTCCCTGCCGCGCCCCGCGGTCGTTCCGGTGCCCGGCTAGCGGCCGATGACCGCGGTGGATGCCGGCCGCTCCCGCTGCAGCCGGGTGGCGGTCGCCTCCGCGCCGCGCAGGGCCCGCAAGACGTTCTCCCCGGCGAGCTTCTTCAGGTCGGCATCATTCCAGCCGCGCCGCATCAGCTCGGCGAACAGCGCCGGGAACCTGGAGACATCCTCGAGGCCGGTGGGCCCGTACTCGATGCCGTCGAAGTCGCTGCCGATTCCGACATTATCCACGCCGGCAACCTTGCGGACATGCTCGATGTGATCGGCCACGTCGGCGATGGTCGCGTTGGGCACCGGGTGGGCGGCCCGGAACTCCGCGATGCGGCGGCGACGCTCCGCGGAATCACTCACCTCGGCCCGGACGGCCGTGACGGCGCTGTCGATGAGCACCTCCGCCCGGCGGGTGACCTCCGAGACGAACGACGGCACGAACGTCACCATCACCACCCCGCCGTTGTGGCCCAGGCGGGCCAGGATCGAGTCGGGGACATTGCGCTTGTGCGGGGTGAGGGCGTAGGCCGACGAGTGGGAGAAGATCACCGGCGCCTCGGCGATGTCGAGCACGTTGCTCATCACCCCGGGCGAGACATGGGAAAGGTCCACCAGCATCCCGAGGCGGTTCATCTCCCGCACCACCTCCCGCCCGAAGGGGGTGAGCCCGCCGTGCTTGAGGGTGTCCTGCGCCGCGTCGGCCCAGTCGAGGGTCACGTTGTGGGTGAGCGTCATGTACCGCGCCCCGAGGTCGTAGTAGGCGCGGAGCGCCCCCAGGGAATTTTCAATGGCGTGGCCCCCCTCCATGCCGAGCAGCGAGGCGATCTTCCCCTGCCGCCGCGCCCGGACGATGTCGTCGGCGGTGAGCGCCAGCACCAGGCGCTCGGGGTAGCGCGCGATCATCCGCCGGGCGATGTCGAACTCCTCCAGCTGCACCCGGGCGTAGCCGCTGTCCCGGATCTCGCCGGGGACGTAGATGGACCAGAACTGTGCCCCGACCCGGCCGGCCTGCAGCCGGGCGAGGTCGGTGTGTCCCGGCGCCCGTCGGCGCAGGTCGTAGGCCTCGACGTCTCCCGGCGCCTTCGGGTTGGTGCGAATCTCCCAGGGAAGATCGTTGTGCCCATCAATGAGGATGGTCTGCTCCAGCAGCCGTTCCGCCCGGCGGAGCAGTGCCGGATCCTGTCCGGCCACCTCGGTGGGGGCGACGAGGGCGAGCAGCAGCGCGATCGATACGACGGGCAGCGGGAGAGAAGCCTTCATGGGGCGTTTCCGGAAAAGGGGGGGAGTGGTGGCTGGCTCACTGTAGCCGTCACGGCCGTGGGCGGTCGGGTTTCCCCAGCAGCAGCAGCTCGGGTCTGGCGACGAACTCGGGACAGATGGTCTGGTCATATTCATAGGCGCCGCCGGTCTCGGCATCGGTCCACGGGAAGGCGCGGCAGACCGCCGGATAGGACGGGTCGGCGTGGATGGTACAGGTGTTGTTGGCAATGAAGATGCACTTTCCGCCCCGCACCCGGGTGCGCCACTCTCCCCACCGGCTGAGGTACACCTTGTCGGACCCGTAGCGCGCGCTCAGGTCGGCGGCTTCGGCGGCCGAGAGGGTCACTCCGTAGCTGCAGCAGCTGGACTGGTGCGGGCAGGGGTAACAGGGGAGAACGGGAAAGTCGGTCACGGGCCAGCCTTTCGGATCGGCCGGCCATCGAGGCCGCTCGCCGGCTTCACGCCGAGCAGCCGGGCCAGTGTAGGCGCGATGTCCACGGTGCGGACCGTGTCGGGAAACTGTCCGGCCCGGACTCCGGGGCCGGCGAAGATGATCGGCACGCCAACGTCATCCTGGTTGCTGGTCCCGTGGGTGGTGGAGCCATCGCCATCAGACCAGATCCAGCCCGGCTTTGCCCGCGCGGCGACCAGCCAGCGGAAATCCCGCGGCAGCGAGCGGCGCCAGCGGGCGGCGTGCAGGTTCACTGGTGCCGCCCCATCGAGGGTGGCCGGGGTCCAGGCGTCCGCCACCCCGGGAAGCCGCCAGACCCGCGGCAGCACCGCCGTGGCCAGGCTTTCGGGAGAGATCCCGGCAGCGCGCAAGCGTTCCATGTCCCCATAGATAATGCCGCTCCCCGCTTCCAGGCCGACGCTGTCGCCGGCTCGGCGCTGAAGCTGCTCGTTCAGCTCCCGAACCAGCGCGCCCAGCCGGATCCGTCCGGCGTCTCGGCCCTGGGCGCGGGCCAGCTCCGGGAAGGGAGTCACCCCGTGGTCGGCGGTCAGCACCACCAGCAGGCGGCCCGGTGCCGCCTGGACGGCCAGTGAATCGAGAAAGGTACCCAGCCAGCGGTCCACCCGGAGCAGATGATCGTGGATCTCCCGGCTGTCGGGACCGTAGCGATGGCCGACGTAATCCACCGCCGACAGCGAAATCGCCAGCAGATCGGGCCGCCCGCGGCGGCCCAGCCTGAGCCGGGCGCTCCCCTCCAGGGCAAGATCGAGGGTCAGGGAGTCCATCCACGGCGTATAGCTGGCGTCGTTGATGACGGTGGCCGGATCGCGGGAGATGCGGTGCGGGAAGACAAACGAATGGCTGCCCTGCTCCCACGGCGCCGAGTCCGCCTCATGGTATTGCGACGGCGGCAGCAACAGGGTCCACTCCCGGCCAGCGAGGGCGCCTGCGCCTCCCCGGGCGTTCCACCCGTTGAGCCATGCCGGGAGGGTATCGGCGTAGTAGCGGCTGGTGGTAAAGCGGCCGCCCACGCGCCAGTACACCGCCCCCCGGGACTTTCCCACCATCAGGATGGCGCCGCGGTCCTTGCCCGAGACCGACAGGAACCGGAGCCCCGGGTCGGCGGCGCGCATCCAGTCCACCAGCGTGGTCCCCCGGAAGCGGCGTGGGGAGGCGCCGGGACCGCCGCCGCCGAGCAACGGGGCGCTGGAGTCGCCAACGCCCTGCTCATTGAGCACGATCCCGGTGCTCGCGGGCCACCGTCCGGAGAGCATGCTGGCGTGGCCCGGGGCCGTCTCGGTGATGGCGTGATCCTGCAGTCCGTTCCGGAAGACCGCCCCCTCGTTGAGGAGACGAGCGAAGCCACCGGTCCACTGGGACCGCCAGCGTTCCAGCTCATCGGGCCGGAGCTGGTCCACGGCGATCACGACCACCAGCGCGGGCCGCGGCGGCGGGCGCATGGGGGCAAGGACGGACAACAGAGAAACGGGGATCAGCAGCAGGGTTGGGAACAGGAAACGAGGCATACCATTCGGGACCGGGAAGGCGGCGCCCTGAGACGTAGCGGTGCCTGAGTCTCGCCAGTCTCCGGCGGCGAGGCAACCCCGCGGCCCGACCGGGGGGGCCATGCCAGCCCCCACCCCCGTGCCCCGCTGATACGCTGCGGGACACGGGCCGCCCGCGTGCTAGGGATTGATGACTTTGGTCGGGAGCGGCCGATCCAGACCGGTCCCATCGCCGAGCTGGCCGGTCGTGCCCTCACCCCAGCAATACAGTTCGTTCAGGGCGGTGACGCCGCAGCTAAACTGGGAACCCGCCGAGATCGTGGTAAAGCCGGCGCCGCCGGGGAGCTGCACCGCCACCGGCGTGTAGGAGAAGACCCCCGCGCCTGAATTGCCATCTCCCAGCTGGCCCGACTGGTTGAGGCCCCAGCAGAACACCTGATTGGCCCCGTCGCGCGCGCAGGTGTGTGCCTCGCCGCGCGCCAGCTGGACGATCCCGGTCAGCCCCGGCACCTGGATGGGGCCGGTGGTGCCGGTAACCGACCCAGGATCCTGCCCGAGCCGCCCGGAGATGTTGCCGCCCCAGCAGTACACCAGGCCGCCGGTTGTCAGGCCACAGGTGTGAATCTGGCTGGCGGCGACTTGACTGAACACCAGGCCGCCCTTGACCGCGGTCGGAATGTCCCTGTCCGACGTGCTGCTATCGCCAAGCTGGCCGAAGGCGTTGTCGCCCCAGCAATAGGCGGCACCGGTGCTCCGCACGGCGCAGGTGAAAAAGGTCCCCCCGCTCGCCTGGGTGTAGGAGAAGCCGAGTGAGACGGTTTGTGGCGTGTTGAATGGACCGCCGCCGGTGGTGCCGCGACCGAGCTGGCCCTGGCTGTTGGCGCCCCAGCATCGCAGGGTCCCGGCGACCTGGATCGCGCAGGTGTGGTCGAATCCGCCGTGAATGCTGGTATACGTGCCGCTCGCCACGGCCACCGGGGCCAGGCGGCTCCCCACGTTGGAACCATCGCCCAGCTGCCGCTGGCTGTTGTCGCCCCAGCAATAGGCCAGGGCGCCGGTGGAAACGGCACAGGAGTGGGCCGAGCCCATTCCGGCCTGGCTGAAGGCTACGGAGGTAGCGACGGGAGCCGGCGAGAGCCGGTCCATCCCGCTGCTGTCTCCGACCGCTCCGACGCCATTGTCGCCCCAGCAGTACGCGATGCCATCCACCGTCAGCGCGCAGGCGTGCACGGTACCGCCCTTCACCGAGGCCACCTCAAAGGTCACCGTGGCATCGAAGCCCACGGTCGGAAGCGCCCCCACCGTGGCAGTGACGGTGTTGGTGACCACCGTCCTGCCCAGGGTCCAGCCGGCGACCGTGGCGATGCCCATGCCATCGGTGGTCTGCGAGCCGCCGGTGACACTGCCGCCGCCCGCAGTGACGGCGAATGTGACCGACTCCCCGGGGACGGGGTTGCCGAACGCATCCCGGACGAGCACCGAGGGGAGCGTCGTGGCGGCGATCCCCACCCGTCCCGACTGGCTGGTGGCGCTCTGTGCCGACACCGTCGCCGCCGCGCCCGCCACACCGGTGGCACTGAAGGTGACCGGGCTCCCGCTCAGACCGGCGCTGGTTGCGGTGAGGGTGTTGGCCCCGGCCGTGGTACCCAGGGTCCAGCTCCCCACCGTGGCAATACCGCTGGCGTCGGTGATGGCGGGGCTGCCGCCGACGGATCCACCGCCCGTGGCCGCGGCGAAGGTGACACTCACCCCGCTCACCGGGTTGCTGCTCGCATCCCGTACCAGGACCGAGGGAGCCACCGGCACGTTGCTGTTGACCGTGGCGGTCTGATTGTTTCCGGCATTCATCGTGATGGAGGCCGCAGTTCCAGGGCTCAGAGCAATGGTGCCCGACGTCGCGCCGGTCAGCCCGGTAGCGCTGAAACTCAGTGTGTAGTTCCCCACCAGCCCGCTGAGCGCCAGGCCGGTGAACGAGGCCTGTCCGCCGGCGTTGGTGCTGACCGCGGTGGTGCCGGACAGGGTGCCCCCGGTCGAGGCGCTCGCGGAGACGCTCACCCCGGCCTGCGACACCGGATTGCCGAAGGCGTCGCTCAGCTGCACGACCGGCTGCTGTGCCAGGGTCGCACCGCTGTTGGCCGTACCGGAGGGCTGGGTGGTGATCGTGAGCTTGGTGGCCGCTGCGGCCGCACCGGTGGCGGTAAACGTCACCGGACTGCCGCTGAGCAGGCCGGAGGAGGCTTCGAGGGTATTGGTCCCGGCCGCCTGGCCCAGGGTCCAGCTCCCGCCGGTGGCGTGACCAAGGGCGTCGGTGGCCCCGCTCGCGCCGGCGATGCCGCCGCCGCCAAGGGTGACATTGAAGTTCACCACGACGCCGCTGACTGGATTGCCGAACTGGTCGGTGACGACCACTTCAGGGTTCACCGCCACCGCAGTATTGACCGTGGCACTCTGGCCGTTGCCGGCACTGGCCGCGATGGTGGTGGCCGCATCGGCCTGGCCGGTGGCAGAGAACGTCACTGCCGGCACCCCACTCACCGTGGCGGACATGGTGTTGCTGCCCGCGATGGTGCCGAGGGTCCAGCTCCCCACGGTGGCCAGGCCAGCGCCATCCGTAGCCTGCGAGGCCCCGGTGACGCTGCCGCCGCCCGTCTCGGCCGCGAACGTCACCGTGACGCCCGCGACGGGGTTGCCAAACTGGTCGGTGACTTGCACCGCCGGATCGGCTGCCACGGCGCTGTTGACGGTGGCCGACTGATTGTCCCCGGCGGTCTTGTTGACCGCGGCCGGCACACCCGCCAGCGCGGTGGCACCGAAGGCCACCGGCGAACCAGTGAGTCCGGTGGCCGTGGCACTCGCAGTCTGCGCGCCCGCCGCGGTCCCGAGGGTCCAGCTCGCGCTGGCAATACCGCTCGCGTTGCTCTGGCTGCTCGTCGGTGTGAACGTCCCGCCGTTGGGGGTCGCCCAGGTCACGGTGAAGCCGCTCACCGGGTTGCCGAAGTTATCGGTCACCAGCACCGAGAGCGCGGTGGAAAGGGCGGCGCCGGCGGTGCCGGTCTGGCCGTTCCCACCATTACTGGCGACGCTGCTGGCCGCGGCGGGGGTGCCGGTGGCCGTGAAGCTGACGGGGCTGCCGCTGAGGCTGCCGGAGGTCGCGGTGAGGGTGTTGGGGCCGGCCGTGGTGCCCAGCGTCCAGCTCCCCACCGCGGCGATGCCACCGGCGTTGCTGACCGCGCTTGTACCGGTCGCGCCGCCGCCGCCGCTCGCTACCGCGAACGTGACGCTCACGCCGCTGACCGGATTGCCGCTTCCGTCGCGCGCCAGCACACTGGGTGCCGTGGTCACCGCGGTATTGACGGTGGCCGTCTGGTTGTCACCGGCGTTGAGGATCAGGGAAGTCGCCACCCCGGCGCTCAGCGCAATGGCACCGGTCGTCGCGCCGGTGAGGCCCGCCGCGCTGAGGCTCAGGGTGTAGTTGCCTACCAGGCCGGTAATCGACAGCCCGGCGAAGCTGGCGGCGCCGCTGGCGCCGGTCACAGCCGTGGTGGTGCCGGTGGCGGTGCCGCTGCCGCTGAGCACCGAGGCGGTCACGGTGACACCGGCCTGGGCCACGTCATTGCCGAACGCGTCCTGCAGCTGGACTCCTGGCTGCTGGGTCAGGACCACCCCATTGGGGGCGCTCGCCGAGGGCTGGGTGGTGATAACCACCTGTGAGGCGGCGGCCGCCGTACCGGTGGCGGTGAACGTCACCGGGCTGCCGGTGAGCCCCGAGGCGGTGGCCGTGAGGCTGTTGGCCCCGGTGGTAGTACCGAGCGTCCAGCTCCCCACCGTGGCCACGCCAAGGGCGCTGCTGAGGGCGGTCGCCCCGGTAACGCTGCCGCCGCCGGTGGCCACCGCGAAGGTGACCGTCACGCCGCTTCTCGGGTTGCCGAACTGATCGGTCACCAGCACCGAGGGATCCACCGACACCGCCGTTCCGACCACTGCGCTCTGCCCGTCGCCGCCGTTCAGCGCCATGGTGGTGGCCGCCCCCGCGGTGCCGCTGGCGGTGAAGGTGGCCGGGCTGCCGCTCAGTCCCGTGGCGGTCGCGGTCATCGTGTTCGCGCCCGCGGCGGTGCCGAGGGTCCAGCTCCCCACGGTAGCGATGCCGCTGGCGTTGCTGACCGCGCCGGTGCCGGTGGCGCTGCCGCCGCCGCTGGCGACCGCAAATGTCACCGCGACGCCCGGAACGGGGTTGCCGTACTGGTCGGTGATGAGCACCGCCGGACTGACGGGGACGGTACTGTTGACCGTCGCGGACTGCCCATTGCCGGCGCTGATGGCCAGGGCGGTGGCGGCGTCCACGGTGCCGGTCGCGGTGAAGTTCACCACCGGCAGGCCGCTCACAGTGGCACTCAGCCCGTTGCCGCCGACCAGGGTTCCCAGCGTCCAGCTGCCGACCGCGGCGATGCCCCCGGCGTCGGTGACCGGAGTCGCACCCGTCACGCTGCCGCCGCCGCTGGTGACCGCGAAGGTGACGGAGACGCCGCTCACCGGATTGCCGAACTGGTCGGTGACCATCACACTCGGCGCGGTGGCCACGGCGGTGCCGACGGTCGCGCTCTGCGCGTCACCGGCGTTGATGGCCACGTTCGCCGGCGGCGCGGCTGTCGCCGTGGCGGCGAAGTTGACCGGAGAGCCGCTGAGCCCCGTGGCGGAGGCAGTGAGCGTGTTGGGCCCGATGGCCGTGCCCAGGGTCCAGCTGCCCACCGTGGCAAGTCCCGCAGCACTGCTGGCAACGCTCCCGCCGGTGACGCTGCCGCCACCCGTGGCAGCGGCAAAGATGACATTCACGCCGCTTACCGGATTGCCGCTCTGGTCGGTGATCAGCACCGACGGGGGCGTGGCCACCGCGGACCCGGCCGTCGCGGACTGGGATGTGACCGAGGCCGCCGCAATGGTAGTGGCGGCGCCGGCGCTGATCGTAATGCTGCCGGAGGTGACGCCAGTCAGGCCGGACGCGCTGAAGTCCAGGGTACGGCTGCCCACCAGGCCGGTGATGACCAGGTTGGTAAAGGTCGCGACTCCAGCGCCGCTGGTGACGGCCGAGGTGGTGCCGCCCAGCGTCCCGGCGCCGGAGCCGATGCCTGCCGTCACCGTGACACCGCCAGCAGTCACCGGGTTGCCGCCGGCATCGCTCACCTGAAGCACCGGTTGCTGGGCGAAGGTCACACCATTCACGGCGGCAGCCGACGGCTGGGTGGTGATGACGAGTCGGGAAGCCGCACCGGCCACCATGGTGATGCTGCCGCTGGCCACCGGGGTGAGCCCGGTGCCGGAGAAGCTGAGCACCTGTGCGTTGCCCACGAGTCCGTTGACGATGAGCCCGCTGAAGGTGGCGAGGCCGCCGGCGTTGGTCATCGCGGTCGTGCTCCCCGCCACGCTCCCGCCTCCGCTGCCGATGACCGCCGTGATGACGGTGCCGGCCAGGCTGACGGGGTTGCCGAACTGGTCGCGCAACTGCACCGCCGGCTGCTGGGCCAGGGGCGCACCGTTGGTGGCGGTGCTGGACGGCGCCGTCTCGAGCGACAGGGCGGTGGCCGACGCGGGCGTGCCGGTGGCCGTGAAGGTGACCGGGCTGCCGGTCAGGCTGGCGGTGGCGGTGAGGGTGTTCGTCCCCGTCACGGTGCCGAGCATCCAGCTGCCCACCGCCGCAAGGCCGCTCGCATCGGAGACGGCGCCGGCGCCCGTCACGGAGCCGCCACCGCCGGTGACCGCGAAAGTCACCGCCTGACCACTCACCGGGTTGCCGCTCTGGTCGGTGATCAGCACCACCGGGAGAATCGCGACCGCGCTGCCCACAGTGGCGCTCTGGCCGTCACCTGCGCTGAGCGCCATGGTGGTGGCCGGGCCGGCCGCAAGCGCGAAGCCGGCGGACGTCGCCGCGGAAAGCCCGGCGGCGCTGAAGCCGAGCGTCCGCATGCCGGTCAGGCCCACCAGCGTAAGGTCGGTGAAGCTGAGCGACCCGTCCGCTCCGGTGCTGAGTGTGGCGGTCCCGTTGAGCGCGCCACCGCCGCTGGCGATGGCGGCGGTGACCGCGATGACCTGGGAGACCGGGTTGCCGAACTGGTCAGCGACCTGGACGGCGGGCTGCGGATTGAGCGGCGCACCGTTGACAGCCGAGGCCGTTCCCGGCTGCGTGACCATCAGGAGCTGGGATGCCGGCCCTGCCGCCGGGGTGCTGCTGAAGACGACCGATGGGAGCGTGCCCAGGGTGGCAGAGATCGTGTTCAGGCTGCCAGCGACGGTACCAAGCGTCCACGACCCCGCGGTGGCCTGACCGCTGGCATTGGTGGTCTGGCTGGCGCCGGAGATGCTTCCGCCACCGGCGGTGACGGCAAAGCTGACCTGGGCCCCGGCAACCGGGTTGCCGCTCTGGTCGGTGGCAGTGACCGTGACCGCCGAGGCCACCGCCGTCCCCACCGTGCCGGCCAGGGTGGTAGCGCCGGCCGCGGCCAGCGTGGTAGCGGTGCCTGAAGTGAGCTGGATCGCACCCGAGACCAGCGCCGGTACGCCGGTGCCCGAGAAGCTCAGGGTCCGCGGCCCGACAGTGCCGGTGATGGCCAGGTTGGTGAACGTGGCGACGCCACTAGCGTTGGCGGCTACCGTCAGGGTGCCGCCCAGAGTGCCGCCGCCGGTGGCGAGGGACGCCGTCACCGTGAACCCGGCCTGGGTGCTGTTGTTCCCGAACTGATCCTTGACCTGCACGCTCGGCGCGGGCGCCAGCGTCGCGCCGTTGGCGGCGGTGCTGGCCGGGGCGGCGATGAACACCAGCGCGGCCGGCGCCCCCGCAGTGGCGGTGGCCGTAAGGGTGATCGGGGTCAGGCCCTGGACGGTGGCGCTGAGGGTGTTGGCCCCCGTGGCCGTCCCCAGGATCCAGCTGCCCACCTGCGCAATACCGCCCTGGCTGGTGACGGCCTGCGCGCCGGAGATGGTGCCGCCGCCGGATTGCACAGCGAACGTCACGATGATGCCGGGGATGCCGTTGCCGCGCTGGTCCTTGACGATGACCGAGGGCGCGACCGGGAGCGCCGTGGCAACCGGAGCGCTCTGGCTGTTGCCGCCGTTGACGGCCAGCGAAGTTGGAACTGGATCGGAGGGCCCGTTTCCGTCACCGCCACCGCATGCGGCCACCAGGGTAAAGGCGACGAGGAGTGCAACTCGGGCGGCATTCCGCATGGGCGTTCCCCGGGACCGGCGCTGGTATGGAAGAAAAAGATCCCCGGCGGAGGCCCCACCGGCGATAATGACCCACCTGAACTGTAACAATTTTCGTGCCCCCGAGTGACGCCAGCGGCCCCTCCGGCTTCTCAAAGCCCTCTTGGGGGGGGGCCGGCCCTGATCCGGCCCCAGGGGACGCGAAACCGCCCCGGCCGCAGGAGCGACCGGGGCAGGATGCCAGGCGGCGTTCAGTTGGTGTCGATCTCGAGGATCTGGAGCCCGCCGGTGCCGTTGGCGACGAACAGGGTCTCGTCATCGGAGGCGATTGCGTTGGCGGATCCCGACAGGGCGAGCCGTCCCAGCGGCACCAGGGAAGGGGTTTCGCCGCTCTTCTTCTTGCCGTGGTCGCTGTAGGTCACCGCGACGCCCGCCCCGCCATCGGCGGTGAGAACGAGGTCCTTGGAGAGGCTGACGGCGTTGGTCACGGCGTCCGCCGGGTCCACGCCCGCCACGGTGGGACCGGGCAGCGCCGCACCCACGGTGCCGCGCGCCAGGTCCACCACCTGCATGCCACCTTCACCGGTGGCGACGAAGCCCCAGTCGTCGTCCAGGATCACCGATGACTTCGAGTCGGGGATGCCGCCGCCGGGAAGGGCGACGCTGCGGACGAAGGCCCGGGACTTGGCATCATACAGGCGGAGCCGGGCCGGAGTGCCCTGCACCACCGCGATGAACTTCTTGTCCACGGCGGACACTCCACGGGCGTCGGCGAGCACATCGGCGCCGACGGCGGCAAGGGTCTTGGAATCAAGGATGGTCAGGCCGCCGGTCCGGGGACCGCCGGTGCCGGAGGTCACATAGACTTCGGATCCGGCGATGTCCACGCCGGTCGCCGCGTAGCTGGGCAAGCCCACCCGGGTGGAACTGGCCGTCAGGCGGTCATGGCTGAGCGCCACGCGCTCCAGCACCGCGCGCTCGGCGAACGTGGTGTCATCGGTCGAGGTGGCGAGATACACATATTTGCCATCGGTCGCGATGGCGGTAACGTCGGTGCCGGGCAGGACGGCCTGCGAGACCAGTGCGGGCCGGTCCGGCTTGCTGATATCGAACACCTCCACGGCCCCGAGCGACACCTCGCCCTGGGTCATGTAGGACACAAAGGCGTACTTGCCGTCGATGACGACGTGGCTGGCCTGCAGCACCTGCCCGTTGACCACCGGTGAGGCCACCACCGCCTGGAGCTTGAAGGAGGCGGAAACCGGCACCTGCATCATGCGCGCGCGCAGCATCACGGCGTTGTCGGCGGTGATGGGAATGGTCTGTCCGCCGGTGTATTGCACCCGGGAGGCCAGCGCCGCGGGGTCGTTGTTGAGCGTGATCCGGCCATCGGTGGGCAGCGTCGCGGGGCCGGTGCCATCGGAACAGGCGGCCAGCGCCAGGACGGCCATGGAAACAGCCACGGCCCGAAGAGAAGGGGATCTGGTCGAAGCTGTACGCATGTGACGACTCCACGCTGGGCGCTGAGAGAACGCCATCTTCCCTGACGGCAACGGTGACATGCGGATGGAAGGGCAGGAGGCATGCCAGCCGGGCCCGGCCTACAGCGTCAGCACTTACGCGCCCGGCAGAAATCGGGGCGTCGCATTCTGCGGCGGAGTGTGATCCAGCGCACATGCCGGAGGTGACCAATGGGCCCGGAGGTCCCGGCCGGCCGACCCGGGACGAAGCCCGGGTTGGCACCGGCGCGCAAATGACAAACGCCACCCGTGGGGGTGGCGTTTGCCGTTGATGCGCCGCGTAGGAATCGAACCTACAACCTAGTGATTAAGAGTCACTTGCTCTGCCAATTGAGCTAGCGGCGCAAAGGGGGCAGGCGCGGAGGCCTGCCCCCACTGGTGTTCACGTCTGCCCTGCCTGCTGCGAGTAGCCCCAACGGGAGTCGAACCCGTCTCTCGACCTTGAAAGGGTCGCGTCCTAACCGATAGACGATGGGGCCGTTGGGGCCCACCCCAGTACCGCTAACGGGATTCGAACCCGTGTTCCAGCCTTGAGAGGGCTGTGTCCTAGGCCCCTAGACGATAGCGGCGTATCGAACTGCCCGCGGCTTGGCCACTCCGGAACGCCGCACCCCACAGGCCCGGAGGGAATCGAACCCCCAACCCCCGGTTTTGGAGACCGGTGCTCTACCAATTGAGCTACGGACCTACACTCCTTGATACAGGGTGGCTGACGGGGATCGAACCCGCAACCTCCGGAGCCACAGTCCGGCGCTCTAACCGATTGAGCTACAACCACCACGAGGTCTCCGCCCCCCTGCTCCAAGCCGCAAGAACCTAAGGAGCCCCCCCCACCCGGTCAAGCCCAGAAGCGCTCTGCCAAGAGCGCGGTTCCCCGGTTTCCCGGCACCGGAGCGCCATCCAGAGTGGCCACCGGCGCCACGCCCCGAACCGCGTTGGCGGCAAAGAGTTGAAGCCGGTGCGCCTGCCGTCCGGGGACCGCCCGCTCCAGCATTGGTCCGGTGAGCTCCGTGATCCGGGCCCTCGAGACCCCGGGCAGGATGCCGAGCGACAGCGGCGGCGCCGCCACCCGCTCACCTTCCCACCAGAACAGGCACCAGATCGTTGCCTCAGCGATCAGCCCGGTCCGGCTGAGCAGGATGGCGTCGTCGGCCCCGGCCCGCCGGCACTCCGCCCCGGCGGCCTCGAACAGCGAGCGTTCCGCCAGCTTGTGGGGGTACGGCTCGTGCGGTACCGAGCTGGTGACCAGCGCCAGCGGTCCCGATGGCCCGACCTCCCGGCTGGTCACCTCCAGGCTGCCGTGCCCGACCGCCAGCCGATGCACCCGGTCCGGCCCGTCGGCCGGGACCTCCACGACGGGAGGAAAGGGCACCCCCAGAGCCAGGCAGCTGGCCGACAGCCGCCTGAGGTGGAGATACCACAACGGGGCGACCCCCCGGCGGACCCGGA
Organism: uncultured Gemmatimonadaceae bacterium; assembly: GCA_964449145.1. Lineage (GTDB taxonomy): Bacteria > Gemmatimonadota > Gemmatimonadetes > Gemmatimonadales > GWC2-71-9 > JADJOM01. Next base: position 36,230 of record CAYUYF010000012.1, read on the forward strand.
CCGTTTCGAGCAGGACTGGCGCGAGACGCGTCATTAGCCGAAGATAGATAACCCGATACCCGGACGCCCCCGATGCCTGTTCGCCCCCGTGGCCTGCTGCCGCTCCTGGTGCTGCTCGCCGCCTGTTCTGCCGACTCGAAGTCCAACGGGCCCAGCGTGGACCAACGGCTGACCGACCTGCTGGCCGTCGCGAACGTCACGGCGCTGCCGCCGCTCACCATGCCCACCCCCGAGATGTTCACCCTCGGCCAGGCGCTGATGTTCGACAAGGAACTGAGCGGGAACCGCAACATCTCCTGCGCCACCTGCCACCACCCGCTGGAAACCACCGGCGATCATCGTGCCCTGGCCGTGGGTCAGGGCGCCACCGGACGAGGCCCCAGCCGGGGCGGAGCCGGCGCCACGATCGCCCGGCACGCCCCCGATGTGTTCAACCGGGGCTATGCCCAGTGGACCACGATGTTCTGGGACGCGCGAGTGGCGGCGGCCCCGGGCGGGGGGTTCAACACCCCGGCCGGCGCGTCGTTCCCGACCGGCGTCACCAGTGTGCTCGCCGCGCAGTCGCTCTTCCCGATTCTCAACCGGGACGAGATGCGGGGCCAGTCCGGCGACGCCGGCAACGAACTGGCGCTCCTGGCCGACAATGACTTCACCGGGATCTGGGACGGGATCATGGCCCGCATCAGGGCCGTCCCAGGCTACGATCCGCTGTTCATGGCGGCGTACAACATTTCGGTCAACAGCGCCGGGATCGAGCACGTCGCCAATGCCATCGCGGCCTTCGAGATCGACGCATGGACCCGGATCGACACCCCGTTCGATGCCTACATCGGCGGGAACGTCGATGCGCTCACCCCCCAGCAGAAGCGGGGTGCCCTGCTCTTCTACGGCGAGGCCCAGTGCAGCCGCTGCCACCTCGGCCCGCTCTTCACCGACCAGAAGTTTCACAACATCGCCATCCCGCAACTGGGACCCGGCAAGAACATGGCCGGGCTCGACGAGGGACGGCAGCTGCAGAGTGGCCTGGCGGCCGATCGTTTCGCCTTCCGCACTCCGCCGCTGCGGAATGTCGCGCTCACCGCGCCGTACATGCATAACGGCGCCTATACCACGCTGCGCGCGGCGGTGAAGCACTACGTCAACGTGACCACTGCCCTGCAGAGCTACGACGCCAGCCAGCTCCCCGCCAGCCTGCAGGGATCGGTGCAGACCGATCCCGCCGTGCACCAGCAGATCCTGGCCACGCTGAGTTCCATCGTGGCGCCGCCACTCAGCATCACCGACGCCGAAGTGGACGACATCGTCGCCTTTCTCGGGGCGCTCACCGACCCGTCGGCGATGGATCTCTCCGATGAGGTACCGGCGTCGGTGCCGAGCGGGTTGCCGATAGACTAGGCGGCTCGGCGATTGGGCGATTGGGCGAGTCCAGAGAGAGACGATTGGGGGCCGGGCGCGCCCGCCACTAGAGGCCGTCTATGCCGGGGCCAGGCGCCGGGAATCCCGCCACGTCTTGACGCCCGTGGCAGAGAGAATGATGGTGCCGCCTACCAGCGCCCACGCGCCGGGGTACTCGCCGTGGACTGCCCAGGCCAGCAGGGGATTGAGGGCGGGCTCGACAAACAGCAGCAGGCTGGCCTCGAAGGCCGGTATGTGAGGGATGGCCCGGGTCAGGAGCGCGTAGGCCACCCCGATCTGGAACACTCCCAGGTACACAATCACCGCCCAGTCCAGAGCGTCATGCCCGCTGACCGGTAGCGCTAGCGGCAGCGCCACCAGGAACGCGAGCAGGTTGCCCCACGCCACCGCCGCCGCCGGCGAACCGCCCTGCGTCCCCATCCAGCGCAGTCCCACCAGCATCAGCGCGTACGTCAGGCCTGAGACCACCGCCAGGATATTGCCGCGCACCGGATCCGGGGCGGTAGCGAAGCTCTGCTGCCGCCCCACGAAGAAGAACGCCATTCCCGTGGCCACGGTCAGCATGAACAGGAGGTTGCGGCCGGTGATCCGTTCCCGCAGGAGGAGCGGCCCGAGCAGCAGGATGTACAGCGGTGCGGTGGATTGCAGGAAGATCGTGTTGGCCGCGGTGGTGAGCTTGTTGGCCAGCACGAAGAGAATCAGGGTCGCCGCATAGGCGGCGGCCACCAGCAGCGTGATCCCGATCCGCCCCCGCCCGACGGCCCGCGACGCGGGCAGGAACGCCCAGACCGCGAGCGCGGCGATGCCGCTGCGGAACCCCGCGACCTGCCAGCTGGTGAAGTCGGCCGACTTGATCGCCGCGCCACCGGTGGAGAAGAGAAATGCCGCCCCGAGAATCTGCAGGCGGGTACGCGAGGCGAGAGACACAGTCGTGGGTAGGCGGTTAGGTGGTGAGGCGGGTGGTCGCGAGCCCCGTCGGTGGCCCGGAGCCGGGCCGTGGCCCGCTCAGTGGCAGCGCTCCGCGACGAGGCTTCCCTCGATCACGACCGCGCAGACGTGGCTGGTGTACTCAAACGGGTCGCCGTCGAAGAGCGCGACGTCGCCATCCTTGCCCACCTCGAGGGTGCCGACCCTCGCCGCCTGGCCGATGATCTGGGCGGCGGCGCTGGTGATCGTGGCCAATGCCGCCTCCCGCGAAAGTCCGTTGGCCGCCGCGATGGCCGCTTCGAACAGCACCACCCGGGTCTTGGGGACGTACCCTTCGTATCCGCTCTGGAGCGCGACCGGAATGCCGGCCGCGTGGAGCCGCGCCGCGGTCTCGAAGGTGGCGCTATTGGCCTCGCCGTCGTTGCGCATCATGGTGGGATGCAGGATGACGGGGACGCCCGCGGCCTTGATCTCGTCCAGCACCTCGTAGCTCTCCGACGCCCCGTCGAGGACCAGCCGGAAGCCGAACTCCCGCTGCAGCCGGAGCGCCGCCTGGATCTCGCTGACCCGGTGGGCGGTGATCAGCGCCGGGAGCGATCCGTCCAGGACCCGGGCCACGGCCTCCAGGCGGAGGTCCCGCGCCGGCCGCTTGGTGCTGTCGTCCGCGGCACGCTGGCCGACGTATTCCTGCGCCTTGATGAACGTCGCGCGGAGCATGGCGATGCCCTTGGCGCGAGTCCCCGGCGACTTGCCGCTGAAGCGGCTGCTCACCGATGGTCCCAGGGTCATGGCCACCATCGTGGCGCTGTCCACCAGCGCCTCGGCGACACTGCCCCCCCGGGTCTTCACCACCATGGTCTGGCCGCTCATCAGGGCGCCCGGGCCGTGGCCGGTGTGCAGGGTGGTGATGCCGAAGCTCCTGACCCAGTCCACCAGCACCTCGCGCGCATCGTAGGCGTCCACCGCCCGGAGTTCGGGCTGGATCGGGTCGGAGGTTTCCAGCTGGTCCTGATCGTGCGCCTGGTTGCGGGCCCCCGAGAGGCCAATCACGCTGTGGGCGTCGATCAGGCCCGGGGTGGCGATCCGCCCGCTGATCACCCGCACCCCGCGCGGAATCCGCACCCTGGCCGAGGGCCCGACCGACTGGATCTTGCCGTCCTTGCCGATCAGGATGACACCGTTGCTGACCGGCGGGCCGGCCATGGTGTACACGGTATCCGCGCGGATCGCGATCTGGGCGGACACCGGCGCGGTGGCCGCGGTGAAGAGCAGCGCGGTGGCCGCCGCCGAAGTCATGACCCGCCGAGCGTCCGGGCCACCGAGTCGCGGCATCATCGCTCCTCTCCTCCCATCGCGTCGTCATCGTCGTGGTGGCCGGCCTCCGACCGCATCAGGCGGAACGCCCCGGTGGCGAACTTCCGGTCGTCGGGGCTGGCGCGGTCGAACACCCGTCGCCCTTCCACCCAGGTCTCCTCGACGTGGGTGTAGACGCTGAGCGGGTCACCGGAGAGCAGCAGGAAGTCGGCGTCCTTGCCCGGCTCCAGGGTGCCGACCCGGTCGGCGAGATCGAGCATCTTCGCCCCGGCGATGGTCACGGCCTCCAGCGCCCGCTGCCGGGACATCCCGGCCCGCACGCCCAGCGCAGCGGAGCGGAGCAGCAGCCGGGAGTCGGTGATGCCGTCGTCGGTGTGATAGGCCACCAGGACCCCGGCCGAGTCGAGCACGGCCCCGGTCTCCAGCCGCAGGTCCATTGCCTCCAGCTTGCCGCCCGGACTGTCGATGAGAATGATCGAGGCCGGCACCCCGGCGGCGGCGATCTCGCGGGCCACCTTCCAGCCCTCACTCACGTGGTGCAGCACCACCCGGAAGCCGAACTCCTGCTTGAGGCGGAGCACGGTGAGGATGTCGTCGTAGCGGTGGGTGTGGTGGTGCACCACCCGCCGCCCCTCCAGCGCCTGCACCAGGATCTCCATTTCCAGGTCGCGCTCGGGGCGCTTGGTGCTGTCGGTCCGGGCCAGCTCGAGATTGTGCCGGTACTCCACCGCCTTGACGAACTTGTCGCGGACCAGCGCCGCGGACTTGGCCCGAGTCCCGGGCCAGGGCGGAGCCCCCCGCGGGTTGGTGCCGTTGGCCATCTTGAGGCCGCCACAGATCTCGGTGAGGGGGTCGTGGCAATAGAGCAGGTCCTCGACGGTGCGACCCTCGCGGAGCTTGAGGTACACGGTCTGGCCGCTCATCAGGTGGCCCGACCCCGGCATCACGTTGACGGTGGTGACGCCGCCGCTGCGGGCCCGCCGGACGCTCGCGCCCTGGGCATCGATGGCATCGAGAATGCGCACGTCGCCCTGGATGGGGCTGGAGCGGTCGCCGCCGTCGCCGTCGCCGATGTGACTGTGGGTATCCACCAGCCCGGGCATCAGGACCTTGCCGCGGGCGTCACGCACTTCGGCGCCGGCGGGGATGCGGACCGAGCCGGCAGGACCGACGGCGACGATCTTGCCCCCCTGCACCACCAGGACGCCGTTGGGAATCTCCGGCCCGCCGACCGGCAGCACCCGGGCGCCCTGCCAGGCGGTGGCGCGCTCCTGCCCAGCACCTGGCGTCGGGGCAACCGATGCGATGACCGCAAGCGTGGCGAGCATCCGTCGCATGGAAATCTCCCTGGTGGAATCCCTGGGGCCAGAAGCGCGAACCAAGTTACCTGCTCAGCTGCCCAGCCGCTCGGCCTCCGCCGCGGCCGATTCCCAGGTGGCATAGGCCACCTCCAGCTCCGCCTTGCAGCGGTCCAGTTCCTGGGCCAGCGTGGCGGCCCGGGCCGGGCCGTCCGCCTCGGAATAGAGTCCCGGCGCTGCCAGCCGCTCCGTCAGCGTGGCCACGGTGGCCTCCAGCTGGTGCACCCGGGCCTCGGCCTGCTCCAGCGCCCGGCGGGCGGTCCGTTCAGCGGACTGCTGGGCCTTCCCGGAAGTGACGGCGGGCCTGGTTTCCTTCTTCTCCCGCGCCTTCCGCTGGGCGGTGGCTGCCCGCGCCGCCGCCTCGGCGGCCCGACGGCGCTCGGCTCGGGCCAGTTCCCATTCGCCGAAGGTGCCGTCGTAGTCGGTGATGTGCGCGTGCTCCAGGTGCCAGACCCGGCTGCAGAGGTTCTCCAGCAAGGCGCGGTCGTGGCTCACCAGCAGCACGGTGCCGTCGTACTCGCTGATCGCATCCTCGAGCGCCTCGATGGATTCCACGTCGAGGTGGTTGGTGGGCTCGTCGAAGATCAGGAAGTTGGCGTCGCTCAGCACCATCATCGCCAGGGCGACCCTCGCCTGCTCCCCGCCCGAGAGGGAGCCGGCCCGCCGCAGCACCGAATCGCCGGAGAAATCAAACCGCCCCAGGTGGTCCTGCACCTGCCCCCGGGTCCAGGTCGGGCGGAGATCGTGAATGGTATCGAACAGGGTCTTATCCCGCGGCACCTGTCCCAGGTCCTGGCGATACACCGCGACGGTCGTGGCGTCACCGATACGGGTCCGGCCCGCCGGTGCTTCCCGTTCCCCGAGCATCGTGGCGAGGAGGGTGCTCTTGCCGGTCCCGTTGGGGCCGACCAGACCGATCACGTCGCCCCGCCGGACCACGCCCTTGAAGCGATCCAGCAGCACCCGGTCCTCCACCATGACGCGCAGATCTTCCGCCACGAGCACCTGGTCACCGCTTCGGGCCACGGTGCGGAAACGGACCGCCATGGCGCCGTCCGATCCCGGCGGCGGGGACAGCCGGGGCAGCCGGGACAGCAGGCGGCGGCGGCCTTTGGCCTGCTTGGTCTTCTGCCCGGCGATGTTGCGGCGGATGAAGTCTTCCTGCTCGGCGATGACCTTGGCCTGCTTGCTGTAGGCCCGTTCCTGCGACAGCCGTCGCTCCGCGCGCTGGGTGACGAACGCGGAGTACCCGCCGGTATACGTGAAGCCGGTGCCCGCCTCGAGGTGCAGTATCCTGTCAGCGACGGCATCGAGGAAGGCTCGGTCGTGACTGACGATCAGCATCGCCGCCTGCAGCCCCCGCAGGTGGGCGGTGAGCCAGGCGGTGGTGTCGAGGTCAAGGTGGTTGGTGGGCTCATCGAGGAGCAGCAGGTCCGCAGGTGCCACCAGCTGGCACGCCAGCCCCAGCCGGCCCCGCTCGCCGCCGCTCAGGGTGGCCAGCGGCTGCAGGTGCGCCTGGTCAGGATCGAACCCCAGCCCGTGGAGCACCGCCGAGACCCGGGCGCGGATCTCGTAGCCACCCTCCCGGCTGAACCGCTCAAGGTCCCGGTCGTACTTCGCCAGCTGCGCCGCGGTGGCCTGATCGCCCGCGGCGCCGAGGGCGTGGCCCTGCACGTCCAGCGACTGCTCCAGGTCCAGCAGCTCGCGGAACGGGGCCGCGGCCGCCTCCCAGATGGTCTCCGCGCCGCCGAAGTCGCGGTGCTGGTCCAGCAGTGCCACCCTGAGCCCCGGTGTCCGGCTCACAGCGCCCTTCTCAGGGACCAGGTCGCCGGTGATGACCCGGAACAGGGAAGTCTTGCCGCTGCCATTGCGGCCGATGATGCCCCAGCGCTCCCCCGATTCGACCGCGAGCGTCACGTCGCTGAGCAGGACGTTCGCGCCGAACTGGATGGTCACGCCGGAAATGGAGCAGATCGTCACGTCACTCGGCCAGGAAGAGAGGCGGAGAAGCTAACGCCCTTGCCCTCCCTCCTGTAGGCTCGGCACCGATCGCCGGTCAGCGGAGTGGGGCCGCCAGCCGCAGCAGCCACACCTCGTTGGTCTCCAGCGCGCCGTCGGGGCGGAGGTTGGCCGCCATGCCCCCCTGACCGTCGGCCGTGATACCGAAGTCATCGTCGTTGGCAATGGCGATGGTGTAATCGTCGAGCACGGCGAGTCCCTCCGGCTTGGCGTGCGGGTAGCCGATGACGGGATCGAGCAGGTCCAGCAGGAGCGCCTTCTGCACCGGGATCACTCCGGCCGCCGCGAGCGAATCCGAGGGAAGCTCCTCCAGCGCCCGGCCGCCGAACAGCCGCCCCCGGGCGCCGTTGGCGGGATCGCTGACATCGGTGGCGTCGCCAAGGTCCACCTGAAAGACACGCAGGAACCCCGACGGCGCCGCCGAGTCGCCGGGCACCTTGCCGTCGATCTCGATGACCAGGAAGCGTGTGGCGCTCACCGCGGCGATCTCGGTGGTGCGGTTCCCGGCGTGGTCAAGCAGATAGACGAACTGCCGACTCAGGCCGGTGGCCGGGTCATAGGACAGCAGCCGCACCGAGCGCGACTGCCGCCCCGCGGCCTTGGGATTGTCGAGGGGTGACTGCAGCAGTCCCAGCAGCCGGCCGGTACCGGGGACCGCGCAGAGACCCTCCATCCCCCGATTCGGCCGGCGGGCGGCGAGGACGATCGGCAGCCCCCGCCCCGGCGCTCCGAAGGGGCCGACCCGTTCCCGGAGCCGCCCGTCGGCGGAGAAGTGCAGCAGCCAGGGCCCGTACTCATCCGACACCCAGAAGCTGCCATCCGCCCGCGCCACCAGGCCCTCGGTATCCAGACCGTGCGGATCGGGCGGCAGGCCCTGCCCACCCATGGTCACGGCTGATTCGCCGATGCTGCCGGGGCCCGGTGGGTTGGGCCTCCCGGTAATCGGTCCGCCATCCTTGAGCCGCAGCACGATGTCCCGGACCCACGTCAGGCCCTCGCCGGTCCGCCGGAACTCTCCGATGGTCGGTGAGTACTCGGGAACGGGGAATCCCTTCTGGTCTTCCCGCAGCATGTCCACGTTTGGGCCACGATCGGTCAGGAGCAGGAACCGGCCGGCAGCGCCCGGTGTCATGGCCAGCGCGGAGCCGAACCCGCCCTGGCGGACGTCGACCCCATCCACCGTGGCCAGGACCCGGGCGGGGACGGGGAGCCGGCTGGCCACGGGCCCACCGCTCGCGTGCGGCGGCAGGGCGAAGGCGGTGAGGGCGGACAGGATGAGACTGGAACGGCGCATCGCGGTGCTCCTCAACGAGGGCGGTTGGTCAGGCTTGGGCGACCGAACCATCGCCACGGAGGGTCACAACCGCGTCACGGTGGGGCGTCAGCCCGGCTGGCGGAGACGGCGGCTGGGGCGATAGGGGAAGATGTCCACCACCTCGCCCCGCCGGGCAAGCTCCTGCATCCCGCGCCAGAACTCCACGGTGAGGAGGTCGCCGTGGGCGGCCAGAAAGGCCGCACCCACCCGCCCCGGCAGGGTCAGGAAGGCGCGGAACTCCTCCGGGAAGATGTCGTGCTCCCCGACGGAGAACCACGGTTCGGCGGAGTACTCGTCCTCGTCGTGACGGGCGGTGGGGATGCTGCGGAAGTTGCACTCGGTGAGCAGGCAGAGCTCGTCATAGTCGTAGAAGATGACCCGGCCGTGGCGGGTCACGCCGAAGTTCTTGAGCAGCATGTCGCCGGTGAAGATGTTGGCCGCGGCGAGGTCCTTGATGGCCTGCCCGTAATCGAGCACCGCGTCGATGGCGCCCACCTCGTCCACCTGGCGGAGGTACAGGTTGAGCGGCGTGACGCGCCGCTCGGTGTAGAGATGCCGGAAGATCACCCGGTCCCCCGCCACCCGGACGGTATCCCCGCATTCGGCCAGGAGCTCCTCCAGCACTCCCGGCCCGAAGCGGTCGCGGGCGAATTCCAGCCCCTCGAACTCCTGGGCATCGGCGAGCCGGCCTACCCGGTCACGCACGAAGACCAGGTGGTATTTCTGCATCACCTGGTTGCGGGTGGTCTGCTTGGGCGGGCCGAAACGGTCGCGGATCAGCTTGAAGACCACGTTGAGCGACGGTAACGCAAAGACCACCATCACCAGGCCCTTGTCGCCCTCGGCCACCTCGAAACGGGCGTTGCGCAGCTGCATGTGGGCCACCAGCGCGCGCACCAGTTCGGTCTTGCCGTGCTTGTGGTAGCCGAGTGAGGTGTACAGCTCGTCCACCGGTTTCATGGGCATGAGGGTGCGGAGGAACTCCACCAGCGCCCGGGGGCAGTCCACCTCCACATGGAAGTAGGATCGGGTGAAGGAGAACACCACGCTCACTTCGTCGGAGGTGGTGAGCAGCGCGTCCACCCGGATGCCGTCCTCATCATGCACGATCGGCAGGACCAGCGGCACGGCGGTGCCGTTGGCAAGGATGCGACCCACGAGATAGGCGCCCTTGTTGCGATAAAAGAGCGCCGGGAAGACCTCGATGGCCTCGAGACCGCTCCCCCTCGGCTGTCGGGCCAGTTCTTCGGCCACCAGGGCCGCCAGCCGGCCGGCATCCCGGTCCCGTCCCGGAAAGGCGGCGGCGAATGGCAGGTCGCCCAGCACCTCGCGGAAGACCGCATCGAGTCCCCGGCCATCGTAGCGCCGGAGGCCGAGGCTGGGGGACGGCCGCGGCAAGGAGAGGAAGTCGCCATCGACGAAATACGCGCCGGCATCGGGGGCGGTCCGCTGCACCGATTGCCGCACAATGGAGTTGCAGAACGTGAGCGCCAGTTCGGCGTCGGGCCGGTCGGCCGCCAGCGCACGATAGGCGTCGCGCAGGCGGCTCCAGAAGGTGGCATCCGCCCCGAGGTCCCCATGGGTGCGCCGGAGATCCTGCACGCACCAGCCGACGAACTGGCGATACAGCGTCAGCCGCTCGGCGGCGTCGAGTTGCCCCCCGCGCCAGTCGCGCTGGAGGAACCGGCCCTCCGCGCGCCGGGTCACCAGCCGGAACTGCGCCTGATGGGCGTCGAACACGCCGAGCATCATGGACGCCACCTCCCCAATCCCGGCCTGAGCGGCGGAATTGCGACCGTGACCGGCGGGATCGGCCTGCTCGGATGACTCTGATGGCATGGTATATTGGGAGAGGCAGAATGCGTGCCGGATCACAATATCACCCCCCATCGCCCCCATGCCAGCTCCGACACCCAAATACGACACTCTGGTTCCCCCGACGCGGGGGGACACGATCATGATGGCCGGCGGCGCCCTGCAGGTGCCCGACCACCCGATCATTCCCTTCATCGAGGGCGACGGCACCGGCCCCGACATCTGGCGTGCCTCACAGCACGTGTTCGACGGCGCCGTGAAGAAGGCCTACGGTGGCAAGCGCGAGATCGTCTGGTTCGAGGTGCTGGCCGGGGAGAAGAGCCGGGATCAGCTCGACAGCTGGCTGCCGGAGGACACCCTGCGCGCCATCGGCCACCATCTGGTGAGCATCAAGGGACCGCTGACCACCCCGGTGGGCGGCGGCTTCCGCTCGCTCAACGTGGCGCTGCGGCAGAAGCTGGATCTGTATGCGTGCGTCCGCCCGGTGCGGTGGTTCACCGGGGTACCCAGCCCGGTCAAGCAGCCGGAGCTGGTGGACATGATCATCTACCGCGAGAACACCGAGGACATCTACGCCGGCATCGAGTACAAGGCCAAGACCGAGCAGGCGGAGAAGCTCGTCCGCTTCCTGCAGCAGGAAATGGGCGCCAACACCATCCGCTTCCCCGCCACCAGCGGCATCGGCATCAAGCCGATCTCCGAGGAGGGCAGCAAGCGGCTGATCCGGGCGGCGTTCGACTTTGCCATCCGCCAGGGGAAGAAGAGCGTGACCCTGGTGCACAAGGGCAACATCATGAAGTTCACCGAGGGCGCCTTCCGCGACTGGGGCTACGAGCTGGCCCGGCAGGAGTACGGCGGCGTGGAAATCGACGGTGGACCGTGGTGCCGGTTGCCGAGCGGCATCGTGATCAAGGACGTCATCGCCGACGCCTTCCTGCAGCAGATCCTGACCCGGCCGGCGGAGTACGATGTGATCGCCACGATGAACCTCAACGGCGACTACATCTCCGACGCGCTGGCGGCCCAGGTGGGGGGCATCGGCATCGCGCCGGGCGCCAACATCAACTACCTCACCGGCCACGCCATCTTCGAGGCCACCCACGGCACCGCCCCCAAGTATGCCAACCAGGACAAGGTCAACCCGGGCTCGGTCATTCTTTCGGGCGAGATGATGTTCCGCTACCTGGGGTGGAACGAGGTGGCGGACCTGATCATCAAGGGGCTGGAGAAGACCATCGGACAGAAGCGGGTGACCTACGACTTCGAGCGCCAGATGGACGGGGCGAAGCTGCTCAAGTGCAGCGAGTTCGGGCGGGCGGTGGTGGAGAACATGTAGGCTATCTTCTCCTCATGCCCGCCACACTCGACAGGATCATCTCCCGCTTCCAGTCCGCCGACCGGCAAACCCGGCTGGAGCTGCTGCTGGACTACAGCAAGAAGCTGGCGCCCTTGCCCGAGCGATTCCAGGCGGCCCGTGACCAGGGACTCAACCAGGTCCCCGAGTGCCAGTCGCCGGTGTTTCTCTTTCTGGAGAAGGAACCCGATGGACTGGTGCTGCATGCCGACGCCCCGCGGGAGGCGCCCACCGTCCGCGGATTCGTGGCCCTGCTCGCCAAGGGGATCAAGGGCGCCCCGCCCGCCGAGGCGGCGGAGCTTCCCGGCGACCTGCTCGACCAGCTAGGACTCTCGGAGGCCCTCGGCATGACCCGCATGCATGGGCTGACCGCGATGATCGGCCGGGTCAAGCGGATGGCAGCAGAGCTGCGCAACTAGTCCGTCGGACGGCAGGCCCCGGCACAACGGCCCCCGGCGTCACCCGCCGGGGGCCGTTCGAATCCCACGGAGGAAACGGCTACTTCTCGATTGGCAGCCGCACCCCGTTGCCCCACTCGGTCCACGAGCCATCGTAGTTCTTCACGTTGCCGAACCCCAGCAGATAGGTCAGCGCGAACCACGAGTGGGAGGAGCGCTCCCCGATGCGGCAGTAGGCGATGGTCGCCTTCTGCGGGGAGAGCCCCTGCTCCTCCTGGTAGAGCCGCTTGAGCTCCACCGCCGGCCGGAAGCAATGGGTGTCGGGATTCACCGCCTTGGCCCAGGGGATGCTTTTCGCCCCGGGGATGTGCCCGCCGCGCAGCGCTCCCTCGTTGGGATAGTCCGGCATGTGCATCCGCTGCCCGCTGAACTCCTCAGGACTGCGGACATCTACCAGTTGACCGCGCTGCTGGACGTGGACCAGGACTTCGTCCCGGAACGCCCGGATCGCGGCGTCGTTCCGCTCCCGCACCGAGATGTTGCCGACCGGGTAGGCGGGGACCTCGGTGTTCATGGGGCGGCCCTCGTCCACCCAGCGGGCCCGGCCGCCGTCCATCACCTTGAGCTTCTCGACCCCGAACAGGCGGAACACCCAGAAGGCGTAGGTCGCCCACCAGTTGTTCTTGTCGCCGTAGAACACGATCGTGGTGTCGGCGTTGATCCCCTTGGCCCGCAGCAGCGCCTGGAACCGGCCCTGGTCCAGGTAGTCGCGCTGCACCGGATCGTTGAGATCGGTCACCCAGTCGATCTTGACCGCGCCGGGGATGTGCCCGGTCTCGTAGAGCAGCAGGTCTTCGTCGGATTCCACCAGCCGGACCGCAGGATCCTTCAGATGGCTGGCGACCCACTCGGTGGAGACAAGCACCTCAGGCCGGGCGTAGCCGCGGCTCTCGATCGGCGGCGCTGCAGGGACGGTGTTGGCAGTGGTCATGGGGCAACTCCTGGCGCTGACTGAGACAACAACCCGAACCGCGAAATACGACTAGATCGCTCGGGTTGTCAAGGCCAGGGTGCCTTTTTCGGCGGCCCGCAGCACCACCTCGCCCAGGGCGGAGACCACCGCCGGATCGAACTGGGTCACGGCACTCCGCTCGAGCTGCCGGAGCGCGCTGGCGGGATCGAGGCCGGGCCGGTCGGCGCGTGGGGCCAGCAGCGCGTCAAAGGCGTCACACACGGCCACCAGCCGGCTCAGTTGATGCGGTTCGCGCGGGTAGCTCAGGCGCGGGTAACCGCTGCCATCGGAACGCAGGTGGTGCTCGTAGGCCACGACGGCGGCCGACTCGAAGCTCCGCCCCTGACGCAACAACAGCCGGGCACCTTCCAGCGGGTGGCCACGGAGCACGGCCCGGTCTTCGGGCGTGAATCGGTCGACCGCGAGGGTCTCCGCCGGGAGGCGGGTCATCCCGATGTCGTGCAGCAGCGAAGCCAGCGCGGCCTCGTGGCGGTCGGCGGCAGACAGCTCCAGTTCGCGGCCCACGGCCAGCGCGAGCACCGCCGTGTTGACGGCATGCGCCGGCTGGTATTCCTCCCGGCTCAGCACCTGGAGCAATGGCAGCGTGAAGCCCGCCCCGTGTCCGTTGGACCGGTCCAGGGCCACCGCCACCAGCGAGGCGTCGCCGCCCCGGACGCCGTCGCCCCGTTCCACCCCGCGGAAGATGTCGCGCACCACCGCGAGTTCCTCTTCCAGCGGGTAGCTCTCCTCCGGGCGCGCCCCGTCGCCCAGCGACAACCCCCACCGCAACCCGTCCGGTGTCAGGCGCGGCGCCAGCCCCCCGTCGGGGAGCAGGCCCGCGGCGTAGTCCAGGAACGCCGCGAGGGTGCCGGGAGCTGGCAGCGCCGTGAACTCCAGCCGTTCGATGCCGCGGGCCGCCAGCGGAGCGCTCCAGGGCCAGTATTCCAGTTCGATCAGCCGCAGGGCGCCGTACTCGAGCCCCTCCCGGCCGAACCGGAACAGGGGCCGCGGGTCGTCCCGCAGCAGGTCCTGGAGCCGGGCGTAGCAGGCCTCGTCCGCCGCCCGTTGCTGGGTCGCGCGGACATCGCCCGGTTGCCGCAGGGCGAGGGCATCGCCAAACGCGCGAAGGAATCGGGCCGCAGCAATCATTCTGGGGTCACCCGGAAGGAGCCGGAACCGGAACGCCGGTACGGGGGCCGCCCCGCCGCCCGCACCTCGGCGTCCTTGGACTGGCGGGCCGCCTCGAGCACCGGTCCCGCCTTGGGATGCTGATTCCAGTGCGCGGCGAGCCCGCGAAGGGCCGCCAGCATCGGGGCGCTCTTGGGCGCCAGCCGGCCGAGCCCGGTGAGGCCAGGCGCCACCACCAGGCGACGCAGAAATCTGAGGACTACAGGATCGTTGACCGGCGCCATCGCCGAGACCGCCAGCGCGCGCATCTCGGCGCCGCTGCTGGGGTCGGTGGCCCGGGCGAGAAGCTTGGGGAGGAGCTCCGGGGGACAATAGTCTGCCAATGCCGCCAGGGAGAGCCGGACCGTGGGCTCGTGCTGGCCGTCGAGCCCTCGTACCACGGCGGCGTCGCGGAGGGTCGGGTCTGTCAGGGCCAGCGCCACTGCCTCGTGCTGCACCCGGGAATCCCGGTGCGAGAGCAGCGGCGCGGGCGAGAAGCCCAGGGGCAGGTCACTCAGCCGGCCGAGCAGCGCCAGCAGGTTCCGCTGTACGTACCAGGGCATGCCGGTGATCCGTTCCGCCGCCAGCGGCCCCACGGCGCTGCCGTAGCGGACCAGCAGGTCCATCAGCTTCATCCGAACCCGGCGCTCTCCCGACTGCGCCAGCGCGTCGAGGAGGGCCGGCGCCGCCTCCACCCCGACCGCGGGAATCAACTTGTCCAGCAGGTCGAGGTTCACCGGACTGGCCGACAGCAGTTGCCGTACGGTGCGGGGATGGTACACCTGACCCCGGACGGCGCGGGCCACCGGATCCTCCCGCGGCACGGTGTCCAGCAAGGCGAGCAGCGGCGCCACCTTGCGCTGCTCGATCATCCGGTCGGCGGCGGCCAGGGTGCCGCGTTCCACGATGCCGGTCTCGAAGGCCAGGGTCAGCACCCGCTCCGGCTCCAGCGATCCGGTGCCGCGCGCGCCGCCGAGTTCCGCCTCACCGCCCTCCGCCAGGGAGTCGAGCGCCACCTCGAGGGCCGCACGGGCCTGGGAGCTCTCGTCCCGGGTCATCCGGGCGAGCAGCCGGAGCGAACTGCCGGAGATCCGGGCTTCCCGTCCGGGCACCATCGCCTGCACCAGTCGGAGCAGCGACTCCGGCGGCAGCAGCGGCATGGCCTGCGACAGGAACCGGCGACGGGCCTCCCGGTCGCCGGCGGGAGCGAGAAGCCGTCGCAGCGCCGCGGCGGGGGCAGCGTCGAGGAAGTCAATCAGGGCCCGCCGGCCGGCGGCGTCGCCGGCGGCATCCACCGCCACGGCGGTGAGCGCGCCCACCAGTTGAGCACCGCCCTGGCCCCCGATGGGATTGAGCTCGAGGGCGATGGCCAGTTCGGTCGGATGTCGGGCCGCAGTGGCGCGCTCGGGATCATCCAGCAGCAGCCGCTCCAGGATCAGCCAGGGGTCGAGGCCGGCGGCGGCGGCGGGGAGGAGCGGGCGGAGGAGGCAGTGTTGCGCGGCGGAGACCGGCGCGCCCGCGGCAAGGGTACCGAGGACCTCGGTCAGCTCCGCAACGGACACGCCGGCCCGGAACTCGATCGCGCCCACCCCAGCTTCCCGGCACTGCATGGCCAGATCGCGAAGCGGCTCATAGTCCGGGTTGGTCTCCATCCCGTCCACGGTGAGCTGGACGCTTCGCACCTCGATCACCAGCCGCTCCCGCGCCCTGAGCAGCGGCGTGAGCGCACGCTCCAGCCCCTGGGCCGCGAGGGCAACCGAGGGGTGAGCAGGTGGCTGGGTGCGGAGCCGCTGAACCAGGCTCTGCAGCGCCAGCAGCAGGTCGGCGAGGGCGGTGGAGGAGAAGGACATCCGCGCTCAATCTACATCTTCTGCCCGGGTACGGGAGGCGGGGCCGGTGCCACAGGTGCGGCGGAGCCGCAACGGGGCTATAGTTTTGGCATGGACGCTCCTCCTCCTCCCCGCCGCTCCGGCGAAACGGCGAGCATCCGGGCCTGGGCCACGGGTGCGACCGGCATGGCGGACCAGCTCCGCCGCGGGGCCTGGTACCCGGTGATGGAGGAGACCAGCGATGGCCACCTCGTGCTCGAGGTGGACACCGACCGGGTCAAGGTGAAACGCGCCGAGGTCAGGATCCGAGGCAACCGTCCCGACAGTTGGAGCATCGTAGTCCGCACCGGGGTCATGCGGCCCACGTTGGCCGGCCCCCGACTGGTCAACACCTACGCCGTCTGCCCCGATTGCACCGGCCGCCAGGAATTTGAGGGCCGCCCCGAGACGCTGATGTGCGTCCGCTGCCGACGTGCAGCAAAGGTGGATTGGGACACCAAATACTGAGCCGGAGACGCCCGATTGGCTGGATTTCCGCATATGCGCGTGCGTGGCGGAAGGCCGGCGCCGGGGGCCACCTACTCAGCGGCCCTTCCCATCCGGCCCGCCGGCAGCCGGTGGACCGCTGGCGGTGTGGCCAGTGCGGTGTTTCACCTCCTGCTGATTCTCTTCCTGCTCCGTCCTTCCCCCCCGCGAGACAGCCACAGGGCAAACGCCGGTCCTCAGGTGGTCGTCAACCCGATCCAGCTCTCCTTCGCGCCACCAACCCCACCGGAGCCAGCGGCCCGCTCGGTGACGCCCGAAATGGCCGAGGCCGTGCCCCTGACCTCCGGGCCGGATGAAACCCCGGGGTCTCCCGCCCTCGTGACCCCGGACCCCGAGCAGAATCCCAATGCGCCGCCGGGAGCATTGCGTGACGAGGCCTTCCGGCCCAACCCGAGCACCGACGGAGAGCAGGACACCGGGGACGAGGACACCGCCCCGGCGAGTGTGAGCGCGACACCCAATGCCGAGACAACAGGAGAGCCTACACTGGAGGCCGAGGCCCGCCGCATCTTTGGCCGCCCGTCGAGCCGGCTCGGCCCGACCTCGGGCAGCCGCGATAACCGCCCATGGGAGACGGCGCAAATTGCCCCCAGCGATGGCTGCACCCTTCCGCCGGAGGAGTCGGGAGACTCGACCCTCCCCAAGGGGATGGCTGCGGTGGCCGGCCGGATCTTTCGGGAAGACAACGGACGACCCCTCCCCGGCGCGCGCCTCCAGATCCTCGGCACGCCCTACGGCACCTTCGCCAACGACCGCGGCGAGTACCGGCTGGTGTTCGACCGGAAGCTGGTGGATCGCTGTCGCACCCAGGCCGTCCGGGTCAGCGCTCCCGGCTACCAGGGCCGCGACGTGCTCCTGTTCGTCGGCAGCACGCCGAACGGAGATGTCCCGCTGCGGAGGTTTTGACAGGCGGTGGGGAGGCTGAACACAACGAAGGGTGAGATCCGAGAGGACCTCACCCTTTCGTGTTGACCGCCCCACCGCCTAGTTTGGCGCGTGCGTCGTGGAGTGCCCGTAGTCCCGGTTGGAGCCGATGGTCGGCCCGTTCAGGTTGAAGCCATACTCGTTCCGGACCGGCGCGATCCACTGCCGCACCGATCCGGGGAAGGGCTGCTTGCGCCCGTTGCGGCCGAACGGATCGGTGTACCAGACGGTGGTGCCGTCCTTGTTGTCGATGTTGTTGTCGTTGATATCCACGAACCGCCGCACCCCGTTGAACTGCGAGCGCGAGTCATCGTAGCTGAGCCCCGTGAGGGCGCCGTCGCTGGTGGACTCCGCGCACAGATCGTTATTGGTGTTCCGGGCCGGATCCAGCACATCGCACTCCGCGATCGGCCGTCCGGTGATCCCGGCGATGGCGGGGTCGTGGAAGCGGCTGGGGAAGAAGACCTGGAAGTACGGGTTGAAGTGCGCCAGGGTATGGCCGTTCTCGGTGCGCACGCTGTTGGAGGTCTCCCAGCTCTCGTGCAAGGCCCGGTTGTAGTCGGCGCGCTGGTTGGGGCCCACATGCAGGAACTGGTCCACGCAGGCCCGGTCCGGAATGCGCCGCTGGCCGCCGCCGTTGGGAGAATTCACCGGTGTCGGCGCCCCGACATCCACCCGCTGGCCGTCGCAGGTCCGGGTAAAGCCCCCGGCCTCGCCGATTGCCGTCATCATGGTCACGTGCATTTCGGTCCCGTCGGTGCAGCTGACGTGATAGACGATCTCGTGCAGGTTGTTGGTGAAGGCATCCTTGGAGTGGGTGCCCTGGTGCAGCTTGGTCAGCACGTCGCACTTGACGCTGAAGATCGAGCCGGTCACGCCATCCTGCCGCACGAACTCCACATCGTTCTCCCAGTCCACCTTGTGGCCGAAGTGATCCTCCCGCCGCGGGTTCTGCGGATCCCAGGTCTCCAGCGCCTCGTTGGCGAGTCCGAAGGGAATCGCCCCGACCTGGCCGTGGAGGTGCGAGCCGCGCGGGTCCCGTCCGTGCTCGTGCCCGAAGCTGCAGCCCGACGGGTCTACCGGCGGGTGCCAGGTGTTGTAGCGCTTGCCGTCGGGACCGACGACCGAGTAGCGGTCGTGCACCGCCTGGGTGCAGTTGTCGCTCGCGGACGGGGTCCAGATCCCGAACTGCACCGCGTTGCCGGTCTCCGTGACCGGCCCGGTGCCGGAGTACCCCGCGTCACTGCAGGCCGCGAGCACCAGCAGGGACAAGAGTGGCAGGCCAGCGGCCAGAGTCAGCCGCGGCTGAGAGAGAGCGCGCATCGAAAACCTCCTGAACAGCGGGAACAGGGACACGTGATTCTCGCGCTACTGCCGAGCTGTCATCCTGAGCGAAGCGAAGGATCTCTTCACCCCCAAGGGATTCTTCGCTTCGCTTCGCGAAGCTCAGAATGGCATCTAGACCGGACCACCCTAGTTCAACCCAATGCCAATGCCCACCTGAATCAGGCTGGTGTTGGCGGACAGGTTGGAGACGGTGTCGTTGAACCGGACGTCCCCGCCGGTGGTCCCGAGGAAATTGGCGAACGGCACCAGCGCCAGGCCGCGTCCCACGGGCACTTCATACCCCAGCCCGACCTGGCCGGCGAAGGCCTGGGTCGCAACCCTGTCGTCGCTGTCCTCGGCGGCGTACTTGGCGACCCCGAACCCGGTCTTGAGGAAGAAGCGGCTCCGCGGCAGCGGGTACAGCACCGCGACCACCTGGGCCGAGGTGAGCAGGTAATCCACCTGTCCGCCCTTGTACCACGCCAGGATTTCGGCCCCCAGCCGGACCCGCCGCGCCACCGAGTAGCCGGCGGTGAGGAAACCGCTGGTGCCGCCGTCACGGCCCCCCTGGCAGATGTCGCAGGTGAGCTGTGCCGAGCCGTGGCCCAGGCCCGCCCCCAGATAGAACCCGCGATGAGGACCCGCCTCCTGGGCCCCGAGCGCGGTAAGCGGGGCGAGAAGCAGGGACACGACAAGGGCCGCGCGGTGGATCCGACGCATGGCTACTCCGGCCTGTCTGGGAGTCACAACGAAGTACCGACGCTGCAGAAGATGGCCCTGGACCTGCGGTCCCGTCCGTGACCGGAGTTACAGGAAGGGCGTGAGGTGGGCCGGTTGGTGAGGTGGGAGGGGTCGCGAGTGTGACGCGGGGGTGATGCAGGCCGGCCCACCGCCCAACGGACAGACCCGCGTTTCGTGCCAGGACGCGAAGAGGCCCCGCCAACCGCGCGGGGCCTCTCGCGTGCTGGTGTGCCGACCCGACCTACCGCTTCTGGGTCAGCCGGCCGCTGTCCTCGTTGTAGTAGTACATCGGGCCGCGCCGTACGTCATTCTTGAGCTGCGTGACTCTCGCGTTCCGGTCGTCCCGAAGCGTCGGTTGCGTCGCGATGTTGAATGCGTCTGCCACGCTGAGATTCACCACGTAGCCCAGGTCCTCGATCGAGCGGATCGAGGTGGCGCTCAGGGGCCGCACGTTGCCGGAGATGAAGCCGGTCATCAGCTCGCTCTGGAAGATGGTCTCCTCCCAATGCGAGTCCCGGGTGCCGTCGCCGTTGCCGTTCTGGTCGCAGGAGCCGGTACCCTCGACCGGCGTGTTGCCGGCGCCGCCATTGAGGCTGGCGTAGGCGTTGTTGGCGCCGGCACCGATGAACGTCGGATTCGCGGTGCAGGCCCCGTTGAGGAAGTTGGTCGGCCACAGGCCGGTGATCGGCTGCCACAGCGTCCCGTACCCCAGCACGTGCCCCATCTCATGGGTCACCACGTCGGTCAGCTCATTGTTGGCAATGAGCGCTGGCAGGTCCGCCGTGTCGAAGAACATGGTGCCGATCATCGTGAGCCGGGTGCCGGACGTCCGCAACACGCACGGCCCGGCGGCCGCCAGGACGCCACCCGCGCCGTCCTCGGCCTTGAGTTCGACATAGATCCGCACATCGTCAATCAGGCCGGAGGCGTTGAGCGGCGCCCCCGTCGAGGTGCACGGCCCGATGTCGATCGGGGTCGTGATGTTCACATCGGCGAGGTCCCCGGTGACGACCTGCTCCCAGCGTGCCTTCGCGGCGTCGAACGCCGCCTGCGCCGCCGATGACGGCGTGAAGATGTAGACCAGGTCGATCGTGAAGTTCGAGATCGTGGTGGCACCGGTCGCCGTGAACGTGATCGGACTGCCGGTCAGCCCCGCCGAGGTCGCGGTCATGGTGTTGGCGCCTGGATTGGCGTCCGCCGTCCAGCTGCCCACGGTGGCGACGCCCTGGGCGTTGGTCACCTGGGCGCCGCCGGTCATGGCCCCGTTGCCCGAGGTGATCGCAAAGGTGACGTTCACCCCGGCGATCGGATTGCCGTCGAGGTCGGTGACCTTGACCGAGGGCTTGGTCGGGACCGCCTGGCCTACCAGCGCGGACTGCGACGTCGTGCTGTTGGCCACGAGGAGCGCGGCCGGCCCTGCCGTCATCGCCACCGAGCCGGTGGTGATGCCGGTCAGGCCGTTGGAGGTGAACCGCAGCGTCCGGTTCCCGGCCAGG
This sequence comes from uncultured Gemmatimonadaceae bacterium, assembly GCA_964449145.1. Lineage (GTDB taxonomy): Bacteria > Gemmatimonadota > Gemmatimonadetes > Gemmatimonadales > GWC2-71-9 > JADJOM01. Next base: position 57,187 of record CAYUYF010000012.1, read on the forward strand.
CCGTTGATGCTGAGATTGCTGAAGGTCGCCTGGCCGTTGGCGTCGCTGGCCACGGTGGCCGTCCCGGCCACGGCACCGCCACCGCTCTGGATCGCCGCGGCCACGCTGATGCCGGCCTGCGCCACCGGGTCCCCGAAGCCGTCCACCACCTGGATCACGGGCGCCGGGCTGAGCGGGGTCCGTACCTGGCTGGTCGAGGGCGGCGCTGTGAACAGCTCCAGCGCCGCCGCCACCCCATGCTGGGGATCATTGCCGCCGGTGCTGGACGAGCAGGCGGCGATGAGGCCGCCCACAACCACCAGGAGCGTGGAGAAACGCCACGACGGGCGTGCAAAAGGAGCCATCTGCCCCGCCCGGTCGCCGGACGGCATCAGCGCGTTAATCATAGACCTGCCATGAGCTTAGAGAGTTGGAAGGTGCCGCTCGGGCCCTGCTTGCCATCAATAGGGCGCAACCCTCGCGCCAGCCAGCCCAGGTCCAGCCCCCGGGGTACCCTTCCCGGGACGCGCCGTGGACCACACAATCATAACATTGACAACCCCATTGGGGACGGGTGAGACTCCCCCGCCGGCCAGACCGTTGGACCCCTCAGGAGATCACCCATGAAGTACGCCGATGTTCGGCATTTTGTCGCAGGCCAGTTTGTCGCCGGCGGCCCACGTTTCCTGGATGTCCACAACCCCGCCGATGGACAGGCAATCTCGCGGGTGCCGCTCGGGGACGCCGCGACGGTTCACCAGGCGGTGGCGGCCGCCACCGCCGCCTTTCCCGCCTGGAGCGCCACTCCCATCAAGGAGCGGGTGCAGGTCTTCTACCGCTACAAGACCCTGCTGGAGAAGCACCTGCGCGAGCTGTCCTCCCTGATCACCGAAGAGCATGGCAAGCTGGCCGGGGAAGCCGACGCCGAGATCCTCAAGGCCATCGAACTGACCGAGTTCGCCTGCTCGCTGCCGCAACTGGCGGCCGGTGAAGTGATGGAGGTCAGCCGCGGGGTGGAGTGCCGGGTGGAGCGGGTCGGGCTCGGCGTGGTGGCCTCGATCAACCCGTTCAATTTCCCCTCGATGGTGCCCCACTGGACGATCCCCAACGCCATCGCCATGGGGAACACCTTCATCATGAAGCCCTCGGAGCAGGTGCCGCTCTCGGCGGGCCGGATCGCCGAGCTGCTCAAGGAGGCGGGGCTGCCTGACGGGGTGTTCAACGTGGTCCACGGCGACCGCGTCGTGGCCGAGGCGCTGTGCGACCATCCCGGTGTGCAGGCCATCACCTTCGTGGGCTCCACCAAGGTGGCCCAGGCGGTCTACCGCCGCGCCACCGGCAACCTCAAGCGGGCGCTCTGCCTCGGTGGTGCGAAGAATCACGTCATCGTCATGCCGGACGCCGATCCCGAGATGGCTGCCGGCGGCGTGCTGGCGGCGATGTCCGGGTGCACGGGGCAGCGCTGCATGGCCGCGTCGGTGATGGTCGCAGTCTCGGCCACGGATCACATCGTGCAGCGGCTGGCCGAGCAGGCCCGGGGGATGGTCGCGGGCCGGGACGTCGGCCCGGTGATCAACGCCCAGGCCCGGGACCGGATCGAGTCGTTCATCACCGAGGCCGTCTCCGCCGGCGCCACCCTGCTGGTGGACGGGCGCGGGGCCAAGGTGAAGGGCAAGGAAGGCGGCTGGTACGTCGGCCCCACCGTGCTGGACCATGTGGCCCCGGAGATGAAGCTGGCCCAGGAGGAGGTCTTCGGGCCGGTGCTGGCCATCGTCCGGGCAAAGGACCTCGACCAGGCCATCGCGGTGGAGAACGCCTCCCCCTATGGCAACGCCGCCGCCATCTTCACCGAGTCCGGTGGCGCCGCCCGCAGCGCCATGGAACGCGCCTCCGCCGGCATGGTGGGCGTCAATGTCGGGGTCCCGGTGCCGCGCGAACCATTCGGCTTCGGCGGCTGGAACGACTCCCGCTTCGGGGTCGGGGACATCACCGGGAAGGGCTCCCTCGAATTCTGGAGCAAGAGCCGAAAGATCACCTCCAAGTGGAACCGCGAGGCCGGGACCAACTGGATGTCGAAGTAGCAGTCTGTGAGCGGGGATCTCACGAGGGCGTAGTGGGGGCCATCCCTGGAGGTCCCCCGGCAGCACTGAGCGACCGATGAGGACTCGATGACCGCCACCGCACCGGCCCGTCCGGCACTCCCCCCGACCGACCACCGGCCGCGACCGTACACCGGCCCATCCAAGGCCGAGGTACTGGCGCTCCGCCAGCGCTACACCAACCCCGCGATCTTCACGCTCTACAAGGAGCCGTTGATGATCGTCGAGGGCCACATGCAGTACCTCTTCGACGAGACCGGCCGGCGCTACCTGGACCTGTTCGCCGGGATCGTCACAGTGTCGGTGGGACACTGCCATCCCAAGGTCACCCGGGCCATCCAGGAGCAGGCTGCGGCGCTGGCGCACACGACCACCATCTACCTGCATCCCAACTTCCCCCGCTTCGCGGAAAAGCTGGCGTCCAAGATGCCCCCCGGCCTGGACGTGACCTACTTCGTAAGCAGCGGGAGCGAGGCCAACGACCTGGCCCTCCTGATGGCGCGTGCCTACACCGGGCACCAGGACGTCATTGCAGTACGCAACGGCTATCACGGCGGCTCCGCCGCCATGATGGCGGCCACCAGCCACCACACCTGGAAGTTCCCGCAGCAGATCAACAGCGGCATCCACCACGCCATCTCCCCCGATCCCTATCGCAGCCCGTTCACGGGGACGCCGGCAGAGATCGCCACCAAGAGCGCCAACGAGATCCGGGAGATCATCCGCTACTCGACGCCCGGCAAGATCGCCGCGTTCATCGCCGAACCGATCCAGGGAGTGGGCGGCGCCACCCGCGGCGCGCCCAACTACCTGCCCGAGGCGTACGCCATCACCCGCGCGCACGGCGGGGTCTGCATTGCGGATGAGGTACAGACGGGCTTTGGCCGCACCGGCGAGCACTACTGGGGCTTCCAGAACTCGGGCGTGGTGCCGGACATCGTCACCATGGCCAAGGGCATCGGGAACGGCGCGCCGCTGGCCGCCGTCACCACCCGGCGGGAGATCGCCGAGACGCTCAAGCAGCGGATCCACTTCAACACCTTCGGCGGCAACCCCATCAGCATGGCCGCCGGCCTGGCCACGCTCGAGGCCATCGACGAGGGCGGGCTGCAGCAGAACGCCAAGGTGATCGGCGCCCGGTTCAAGGCCGGCCTCGAAGCGTTGCAGCAACGGCACCGTCTCATCGGTGACGTGCGCGGTCTGGGCCTCATGCTCGGCGTCGAACTGGTCCGTGACCCCGTGACCAAGGAACCCGCGAAGGAGGAAGCCCTGGCCGTGATGGAGCACGCCCGGGAGCTCGGCGTCCTCCTCGGCAAGGGTGGACTGGAGGGGAACACCCTGCGCATCAAGCCGCCGATGTGCCTGACGGCGGCGGATGTGGACTTCGCGCTCGAAGTGCTGGACGCGGCGATCGGGAAGGCGGGAAAGTAGGCGCGCGGGGTTCACTCCCTCCAATCACCCCCGCAATTGCAGTGTGATTCACCGCCAAGGCGCGAAGGTCACGCGAAGACGCTCACGGGGCGGCGGGTTTGTCTCCGAGCCCCCGCCGACACTCCCACCACAAGGAGAACCGCGTCTTTGCGGGCCCTTCGCGCCTTCGCGGTAATGCAGCAGACGCTTCACCACGAAGACGTCAGGAGTTCGCGAAGACGTCAGGACTGTGGACCGGTTACCTCACGACGAAAACCCGATCCCCAGCCGGTCCAGGATCCGGAGCATGAGCCCCGGCGGCTCCCCCTGATCCACCCGGCGGAGCGCCCCGGTCACCGCACGCACCGCCAGGCCGCGGAGCGGCTCGGGTGGGTAGGGAAACGGCGGACGCGTCACCAGCGGCAGCGACAACAACTCGCTCGGCCGCTCCAGCGCCATGTGCGCCAGAATCCGCCCGGCGATCCGGGTGCTGCCGAGCCCATGCCCGGTGTAGCCCAGCCCGTAGGTGAGTTTGCCGCCGAAGGCGGTGCCGAAGTACGGGGTCAGGCGCGTCGTGGAGCAGATGGCACCGCCCCAGCGATACTCCCACCGCAGCCCCGCCAGCCCGGGAAAGTGCCGCCGCCAGCTGGCCTCCAGCGATTCGTAATGGGCCGGGGAGTGATCGCATGACGGGTCCACCCGGTTGCCCCCGTAGTACGCCGCCTCACTGGTGCCCCACAACACCCGCCCATCGGCCGTCGGACGGTAGTAGTTGAAGAAGGTCCGGCCGTCGGTGATGCCCTGCCGGTTCTGCCAGCCGATCACCTCCCACTGGGCCGGGGACAGCGGCTCGCTCACCATGATGTAGTCATACAGCGGGATGAAGCGGAACAGCACCCGGGGCAGCAGGTGATGGGTGTACGCGCTGGTGGCCAGGACGACGCGCGCCGCCCGGATCTCCCCCCGTTCCCCCTGCACCCGCATGGCCGCGCCCACGGACTCCAGCCGGACGACCGCGCTTCGTTCGTGCACCGCGACCCCCAGCCGCTCGGCCTCCGCCCGGAGGCCGTCGGTGAATCGCGCCGGATCGAGGATGCCGCCCCGGCGCACCGCCACCCCTCCCCGGTAGAGCGGCGAGTGCACCTCGCCCCGGACCTCCCCCTCCGAGAGCAGGCGGAAGCTGTCCACGCCGAGCTCAGCGGCGAGCTCGACAGCCTTGCGGGCATCCTCGAGATGCGCCGGCGTGAGCGCCACCATCAGCCGCCCGGTGGGCTCCCAGGCGCAGGCAATCTTCCGTTCGGCGATGAATCCGAGCAACTCGCTCACGTTGCTCTCTCCCAGCCGGACCAGCCGGCGGGCCTCCTCCATGCCAAAATGCTGGATCGCGAGCGCGTGGCTGTGGTCCACCGTCTCCGACAGCATCCCCGCGTTCCGTCCGCTGGCTCCGAAGGCGGCCACGCCCTGTTCGACCACCGCCACCTGCCGCTCGGGCGACAGCTGCTTGAGGAAGATGGCGGTCCACAGCCCAGTGAGCCCCGCGCCGACGACTACGATGTCGGCCTCACGCCGGCCCTCCAGCGGAGTCACCTCGCGCGGGGGGAGCCCGGCCAGCCAGTAGCAGGCGGATTCGATCGTCATGAGAGTCGTCGAGGACCCTGGAGGTGAAAACGGGAGCGGTGCCGGTGGCCCCGCCCCCGTCCGGTACGGCAGCGCGGGTGCTACCGCGAGATCATGATGTGCGCCCAGGGCTTCCCGGGAAACATCAGCCAGGGCAGCCCGCCGCCCGGGCGGGCGGAGAGGCCGGTGGATTCCGGGGTGGCGTAGGGGATGTAGACGACCTGCAGCGACGCCGGACTCCGGGCCAGGCCGGTGGCTGCGTCCAGGCTGTCGGCGGGGGCATAGAGGTTGTACAGCATGCGCGGTCCGTCAGGCATCTTGAGGGCGCCGGACTGCACCTCGGCCATGCGGACGCTGTCGATCTCGCCGCGCGACCGGCCCGCCGCCTCCAGTTCGCGGCCGCGGGCCATGAACGGATCGAGGTCCTTGTGATAACAGGCCACGTGCCAGCGGGGCTCCGCCGGGTCGTCGGCCAGGCAGATCATCTCGTTGCTGCCCTGCCGGAGCAGCGCCGGGCGATGGTAGTTGCTGAACCCCAGAACGGTCGCGCCGGCCCGGTAGACCTCCGGCAGGGCGCTGACGGCGCCGGCGATCTGGATCTCCGCGGCGGGCACCTGCGCCGCCAGCGGCGAAACGGCGCTGAGGACCAGGATCAGGGCCGGAAACTGAATCCGCATGCTTTGGGCTCCGTGGCGTGACAGGAAGTGACCGGACAGGTGGCTCAAATCAACGGCGCGCTCCCCGGTCCGCAAGTGGGCCGGAACCGGCCGCCGGCCGGAGCGCGCGGTGACGGCCACGGACCGTCGCCTTGCCGGGGCTCGGCAGGGAGGCGCCGGTCAGGCCGGGCGTCCGCTCGCCGCCCGATCCAGCCGGAGTTCGCGGCGGCAGCCGTGGCAGGTTGCCTTCCGCGGCAGCCGCACGGCGGCACCGGTCAGGCCGAGTGACTGCTCCCGGCCGCAGAACGGGCAGGTCCCGCGGGCGCTGGTGAAGATCGCGCGCTGATTGAGCCGGCGGACGCCCAGCACCGAGCCCGTAATGAGGGCGGCCGGCGGGAAGAAGAGGTGCACCAGGGGGATCGGCAGGGTCACCAGCGCGGCGAGCACCCCGGCACCGAGCACGGTACCGGCCCGCTTAAGCCGCTCGGAGCGCTCCAGCGAGTGCACCTGAGCGACCCCGGTCGATGGGGCCGCCCCGAATCCTGTCACGGAGAGCTGCAGCGGTTCGTCGCTCACCCGCTGAGGCTAGTACCCCGCAGGAGACCGGGCAACCCGGCCCGGCCGCCCTAGGAAACCTGACGCTCGGCGGCCAGCAATTCTTCCTTGCGGGGCAGGCCCCAGCGATAGCCACCCAGGCTGCCGTCGCTGCGGATGACGCGATGGCAGGGCACGATCACCGCCGCCCGATTGGCGGCCACCGCGCTGGCCACCGCGCGCACCGCCCGTGGCTTGCCCACCCGCCGGGCCAGCTGTTGGTAGGTCACGGTCTCACCGGCTGGAATCTCCAGCAGCGCCTGCCACACCCGCCATTGGAAGGCGGTGCCCGCCAGGTCCAGGGGCAGCGCGTCGCCAGCGGTGGAGCCGGGCCGGGCGATCCGGGCCGATACCTGCCCCACCAGCTTGCCCAGCCACTCCTCGGCGCCCGCGTCCACCCGTTCCAGCTCCGCGCGGGGGAACTGTTTCGTGAGGTCCCGCACCAGCCCGGCATCGCTGTCGCCCAGCAGTACCGCGGCCACGCCCCGTGTGGTCACGCCCACCAGCAGCCGCCCGAATGGCGACGCCACAACCGTGTATCGGATCTCCATGCCCGCCCCTCCCTGACGATAGGCGCCCGGCGTCATGCCGAGCAGAATGTGAGCCCGCTCGTAGAGCCGGCTGCTGGAGCCGAACCCGGTCTCGAAACCGGCCCGACTCACGCTGGGCTCCCGCCGGAGCGCGGTCCGCAGACGTCCCGTCCGGAGCGACTCGGCGTATTCCCGGGGGGAGAGCCCCATCATCCGCTTGAAGGTGCGCTGCAGGTGCCATGGGCTGAGTCCGGCCTCCCGCGCCAGCGTGGCAAGCCTCACCGGCTCTCCCGCGTGGCCCTCGAGGTAGGCCCGCGCCCGGCCGATCGCCGCCCCGGTGGCATCTTGTCCGCTGCCCTCGGGCTTGCAGCGCTTGCACGCCCGAAATCCTGCAGCCCGGGCTTCTGCTATTCCCGCGAAGTAGCGGACCCGGTCCTGCCGCGGCCGGCGGGAGGGACAGGACGGACGGCAATAGATCCCGGTGCTCGTGACCCCATAGACGAACCGCCCGTCGAAGGCCGGGTCGCGGGTAGCGACCGCCTCCCACGCCCCCGCCTCATCTACCGCCGCTGTGACCGGCCGACCGGACTGGCTCATTAATACGCCTCCGAGGATTCCGCGAAGCCTTCTGCGGTGACTAAGATGAAGGGAAGGCCCGGTGGAGGCTATCCGGTCCTTGCGATTGTATTGAAATCGCCTGCTCGCCGCCCGGGAGCCGGCCATCATCCCGGCGGTCTCTGATTCGCAAGCTGCCAGCGTCGCCCCGCTGCGGCTACCTTGCCAATGCGGGCCCAGCAGTCCGCGATAGGGCGGCTTCCGCACCAATCGTGGCGGCAGGCCCGCCCGCACCAACATCGTAAGGAGGCCACCATGGGTGGACGCGGCATCATCTGGTTTCTCGTGGTCGGCATCATCTCCGGCTGGCTCGCCGGCAAACTCATGAAGGGATCCGGCTTCGGGCTGGTCGGTGACCTGGTCATCGGCATCCTTGGCGCGGTGGTCGGCGGCTGGCTGTTCGGACTGGTCGGGATCGCGGCCTGGGGCTTCGTGGGCAGCATCATCGTGGCGGTGGTGGGCGCCCTGGTGCTGCTGTACGTGGTGCGGCAGGTCAAGGGCGGCTGACCCGACGGTGCGGCTGCTGTACTGCCTGGCAGTGCTCGTGGCGCTGCCGGCGGGCTCTCTCCGGGCGCAGGCATCTCCGGCGCCGGTGGCGACGCTGACAGTTTCAGTCAGTGGCATTCGTGTGCGGGAGGGTGGCGTCCTGCTGGTGGCCCTGTACCACGGCCCGGCGGGGTGGCTGGAGCTGGATTCCGCCGTCGCGGTGGAGCGGGTGCCGGTCAGCGGGGATTCGATGACGGTCGTGTTCGCGGGTCTCCCGCCCGACTCCGGCTACGCCATCGCCGTCACCCACGACAAGAACGGCAACGACCGGATGGACATGCGCTGGTTCCCGTTCCCGAAGCCGAAGGAGGGCGCCGGCGTCTCGGGCAACAACCGGCGCATGGGAAAACCGAGATACGATGAGGCCCGCTTTATCCTGGCCGACGGAGACGGCGGCCAGCATATCGTGCTGCGGTACTAGGACCGTCCCCGCAGCGGGCCCCCGCGCGTTATACTCCAAGGGTCGCGCTTGGACGGGGGGTCCTCAGCCCGATCTCCGCGACCCGACGACAAGGCCACTACCAGTTGCTCTGGAGAGGAAAGACCCATGCACGTACAGATCAACACCGACAGCGCCACCGAAGGCAACGTCGCCCTGGCCGAGCAGGTCGAGGCGGCGGTGCGCGGCAGCCTGAACCGGTTCAGCGAGCAGATCACGCGGGTGGAGGTCCACCTGGGGAATGAGAGCGGCAGTGTCACCAACGGGGAGAACAAGCGCTGCCTGCTCGAAGTGCGCCTGGCCGGTCACCAGCCGATCGCGGTGAGCCACCAGGCGGCCACCATGGAGCAGGCGGTCAGCGGTGCCAGCGACCGGATGAAGCGCTCCCTCGAAAGCACGCTCGGACGGCTGAACGGCCACTAGCCGCCCGAGTTGACGCCGGCCCGTCATGGGGACCACCCGGTCCGCGTGGCGGGCCGGTTTCGTGTCGTGCCCCCCGCGCCCCGCCGGCCCTAGGCCCGCGCTCGCAGCAGCCGGGCCACCAGCGGGCCCAGGCTGAGACCCTGCACCAGGATCGAAAAGCACACCGCGACATAGGTGGTCGTGATCAGCAGGCCGCGGTGCTCCGAGGGCGGCAGCGAGAGGGCCAGCGCCACCGAAATGCCACCCCGGAGTCCCGCCCAGGTCAGGATCTTCACCACGTGCGGGCTGAAGCTCCTCCCCCGCCGAAGCAGCGCCACCGGCACCCCAACGCTGACCAGCCGGGCCAGCAGGACCAGCGGAATCATGATCAGGCCGGCCACCAGCGGCGAGCCGCGGAAGTCGAGCACGATGACCTCCAGCCCGATCAGCACGAACAGCACCGCGTTGAGGAACTCGTCCACCAGTTCCCAGAACGCATCCAGCCGTTCCCGCGTGGTGTCCGACATCGCCAGCGCCCGGCCCTGATTGCCCACGAACAATCCCGCCACGACCATCGCGAGCGGACCGGAGAGGTGCAGCCGGTGGGCGAGCGCGTAGCCGCCGGTCACCACCGCGAGGGTGAGCAGGATCTCCACCTGGTAGTTGTCCACCCGCTTCAGCATCTGATAGGCGATCCACCCCAGCACCGCGCCGTACAGCAGCCCGCCCAGCGCCTCCGTGGCAAAGAGGTGGAGCACCGCCTCCGCGGAGACGGGACCGGGCCCGGTGCCCAGCTGCAGCAGCAGCAGGAACACCACCACCCCGACGCCATCGTTGAACAGCGACTCGCCGGTGATCTTGGTGAAGAGCGACGGGGGCACCCCCGCCTCACGCAGGATCGCCCCGACCGCGATGGGATCGGTGGGCGCCAGCACCGCGCCCAGGATCAGGCAGGGCAGGAGCGGCACCGCCAGCCCCAGCCAGCCGAACACCAGCCACGCCATCCCGCCCACCAGCGCCGTCGAGAGCACCACCCCCACGGTGGCCAGGGTTCCGATGATGCCCTTCTGTCCGAGAATGTCGTCGAGGTTGACGTGCAGCGACCCGGCGAACAGCAGCGCCCCCAGCATGCCGTTGAGCAGCGCGTCGTCGAAGTCGATCGCCTGGACGAACTCCAGCACCGGCTCGATCGGGATCACGCCCGAGCGGCCCAGCGCCACCAGCGCCAGGGACAGCCCCAGCGACATCACCATGAGGCCGATGGTCGTGGGCAGCCGCACGTAGCGGTGGTTGAGCCACGAGAACAGCGCGGCCAGGGTAGTGAGGACCGCGAGCAGATCGAAGGTGGACATGGCAGCAGCTCCGGTCGGGCCGGGGGGGGGATTCAGGACGCGGTGGAGAGTGGTCCGCTAGGGCTGGTCGTCGTCGTCCGGCGGTTCGCCCAGCCAGCCGCGGCGGCGGAAGTAGATGAGCATGCCGATCGCAGTGAGCACCATGACCACCAGCAGGGCCGGGTAGCCCCAGGGCGAATGCAGCTCCGGCATCGCCTCGAAGTTCATGCCGTAGATGCCGGCCAGGAAGGTCAGCGGGATGAAGATGCTGGCCATGATCGTCAGCACCTTCATTACCTCGTTGGTCCGGTTGCCCAGCGCCGAGAGGTAGGTGTTGAGCAGCCCGGCCACCAGCTCCAGGTGGCTGTCCACCACGTCCACCACCTGCGCCGCGTGATCGTAGGTGTCCCGGAGGTACATCCGCACCTCCGGGCTCATGAACTGGCTGCCGTCCCGCAGCAGGCGGTTGAGCGCCTCACGCTGGGGCCAGATGCCCCGGCGCAGCCCCAGCAGGACCACCTTGAGCCGGTTCAGCCGGGCGAGGGTGCGCCGCCCCGGCCGGGTGAGAATCTGCTCCTCCAGCCGGGCCAGCACCTCGCCGAGGTGCTCCAGCACCGGGTAGTAGCCGTCCACGATGGTGTCGAGCAGGGCGTAGGCGAGGTAGTCCGCCCCGGAAGAGCGCATCGGGCCCAGGCCCTCGCGGAGCCGGACCCGCACCGGGTCCAGGACATCACCGTAGCGTTCCTGGAAGGAAAGGACGTAGCCGGGTCCCAGCACCAGGCCCACCTGCTCGGCGTCCACCTCAAACGCCCCCTCGAGCCGCGCCATGCGGGTGATGAGCAGCAGCTGGTGCGGGTAGTCCTCGATCTTGGGCCGCTGCGGCGCGTTGACCATGTCTTCCAGCGCCAGCGGATGCAGCCCGAACCGCTCGCCCAGGCGGCGCAGGATCTTTTCGTCCCCCAGACCCTGCACGTCGATCCAGATCACCCCCGGCTGGCCCGCGGGGGGTGGTCCAAGAGTCTCGGGGTCGGTGACCGGGCCCTCTTCCACCCCGTCCGCCCGGTAGCGGATCATGTGGATGCGTGGCGGCAGGGCGCCCGGCTCCATCACCAGCGTGCCCGGCCGGGCGCCGACCGGCGGGTGCCGCTTGCGGAAGGGCGTCAGCATGGCGCCCCCTCAGGCCGCGCGGCCGGTGAACGACGTGGTCACCTGCGGGTCCAGATGGAGATCCAGCTGGGGGAAGGCGATGACAATGCCCTTCTCCTGCAGCGCCCACCAGATGGCCTCGTGCAGATCGGACGACGCCTGCGCCTGGTCCCAGGGCTGGTCAATCCAGAAGCCCACCTGCCAGTCCACGCTGTGCTGGCCGAAGGCGGTCATGAACACCGTCGGGTCGCGCGGCGACGACCACTTGGCGCCGGCGGCGCGGGCCGCCTCGAGCAGCGTCGCCCGCACCAGCACCATGTCCGAGCTGTAGGACACCCCCACCGGTACCCGGACCCGGTAGTCGGATTCACGCAGGGTGAAGTTGGTCACCGTGGTCTGCACCAGCACCGAGTTGGGGATGATGAGGTCCTCGCCGTCCTTGGTCTGCGCCACGCAGGAGCGAATCCCCACTTCGCTGACCTTGACCAGCTTGCCTTCCACCGCCAGCAGGTCGCCCGGCTTGATGGCGCGCTCCGAGAGCAGGATCACCCCGGCCACGAAGTTCTGGGCGATGCTCTGCATCGCGAAGCCCAGCCCCACCGCGAAGACCGCCCCGGCGGCGAACATCGCGGCCAGCTCGATGCCCGCGGTGCTGAGGGCCACCGCGAAGCCCATGATCAGCACGGAGTAGTAGATCAGCCCGCTCACCGAGCCGGCCACGTCGGGCTTGGCCCCACGGCGGGTCAGGGAAGCGGCAACCACGCGCCGGAGCACCCGGGCCAGCCACAGCGTGGCCAGCATCACGAGCACGCTGGCGAGCAGGGTGGAAACCGTGACCATTGTGTTTCCGATCGTGAACAGGCGGATCTCCAGGATCCGCCCCAGCGCCTGCATCAGGTTGTTCATGGTATTGGTCCCCTTTCCGAGACGGATGCCGGGCAGGCCTGGCCCGGCGCTTCGGAGAAATTACTCGGTGGTGGCGGCGCCGGGGGTCCGGCGCGGAAAGGTGGGTGGACCGCTCAGCGCCAGCCGCGCAACTGGCGCACGTAATCGTGCAGCAGCAGGAACTTCTCGTACACCACTACGCCCTTCCGCTTCTGGCCGAACTCCGAAAACAGCTCCCGCAGCCGGCCCCGGCGGGTGACATAGAACCGGAAGGTCTCCGCGAAGTCCTCCTGCGGATGCTTGTCGGCGTAGACGCTCACGTGATTGACCGGACTGATCGCCACCCGGCGCCGCTGGAAGTACACCCAGGTATCGTCCATGCCGCGGTAGACCTGGTCCACCTCGCCGAAGGTGCGCTGGAAGCGCGGTGTGCGGGTCCAGGCCCAGTGATGGTACAGGAAGCTGTGCCCCAGCTCGTGGCAGATCAGCCCCACCAGCATGGTCCACGGGATCTCGTCCCGGGTCCGCTTGCCTACCACGTAGCGCTGCTCGATCTCGATGATCTTCGGATGCTTCGGGTCCACCCCCGAGATGCCGGGCCTGAGCAGCACCCGGTAGCCCCAGTCCTTGAGCCCCGACACCAGCAGCAGCCGGCGCACCCGGCGGAGGGCGCGGGGGATCAGGTTCCGCCCCGTGGCGTCGTCGCCGCACCAGGGACAGGTGTTCATCCAGTCGTCCACGCCACGGGCGCAGTGGGGGCAGTCGCCCTCGAACTTGTCGTCCTCGTTCCAGCCCTGGGGCCGCCCGCACCAGGGACAGAACGCCATCGGGTACTGCACCCCGCCGCCACAGCCCCAGTCGCACTTGGCGTCGTAGCGGAACCCCTTGGGGGCGCGGAGCGGCTCCTCGCTGCTCACCCCCTCCTCATAGAGGTCGGTGCCGCACCAGGGGCACCAGGAGGAGCGGTCGGACACCATCCAGCCGCAGCGATGGCACTCCGCCCCGGTGAGCTGCTGGTCGTCGCCCCAGCGCTGCGCCCGGCTGCAGCTGGGGCAGTAGGGCCAGTAGCGCTTGAGGGCATAGCCGCAGACGCAGCGCGTCTCCGGCGTGGGGTACGGCTCCCGTCGCTTACGCCTGGTCACGCGCCACCGCCTCGTCCACGATCCGCTGGATGAATTCGTGATACGCCATCCCGGCCTTCTCGGCCGCATTGGCGGCGTCGTGGCCCCACGAGATGAACGGGTTGGCGTTGGCCTCGATGAACCACACCTCGCCCTTGGGCGTGAGCCGCACGTCCATCCGGGCATAGTCGCGGAGCCACAGCGCCCGGTACGCCGTGCGGCAGACCTCCTCCAGCCGCTGCCGGGTCGCCTTGGCGATCCGCCGGGCGAAGACGTTCTTGATGCCCTTGCGCTCGCGATACCCCTCGTCCCACTTGGCGCTCCGGGTGGCGATGCGCTCCTCCGGCCGGGTGACCTTGTCGAAGACCATCTCGGTGGGCGGCAGCAGTTCGAGGCTCTCCCCGTTGCCCAGCATGGTGATGTACAGCTCCCGGCCCTCCACGTACTCCTCCACGATCGCCGGCTGCGCGAAGCGCTCATGCACGAACGCCACCCGCTCCGCCAGCGCCTCCTTGTCCTTCACCACCGAGGCCTGGGCGATGCCCTGTGAGGCGTCCGTCTGCAGCGGCTTGATGATGAGCGGAAATTCCAGCTCCGGCGCCCGGGTCACCCGTTCCCCCGGCCGGTAGGTCACGAAGCCGGGCACCCGGATGCCATGCCAGGCCAGCACCTTCTTGCTCATCGCCTTGTTGCGGGTCACCAGCAGGCCCAGCGGGCTGGACCCGGTGTAGGGCCAGCCGCCGGACTCGAAGAAGGCAGGATAGAGGTAATCGAGGTTGGCGTCGCCATGGAGCGACTCGGCGGCATTGAAGACGAGATCGGGGTGAAACTCGGCCAGCTGGAGCATCAGGGTGGCGAGGTCGTTCCGGGCCCCCAGCAGCTGCACCTCATGGCCATGCTCCTGCAGGGCGTTGCCCACCTGGTATTCCATCTCCGGTTCATCCCGATGCCACGCCGCGACCTCCTTCTGCATCTGGCGCTCGTGGTCTTCCGGCCCCCAGTTGGCGTAGGGGGTGTCGAACACGACGGCGATTTTCACGGGATCGGGGGTGGGGGGTAAACCCGGGCCAGCGCGCGCGGCGGGACGCGGCCGGAAGCAGGGTCGGGACAGCGTACCAGGCGCCCGGAAGCGCGGCAACCCCGTCGGGCTGCGCGCACGGCGCTAGATCTCCCCGGAATCCCGGCTGGGCGCGGGGCCCGGCGACGCCGATTCTCCCGAGGGCCTGCCCCCCGGCTCATGCACCTCCTGCCGCCGGTCCACCAGCGCCTGCAAACCGGACAGAAGGGTCCGCTGGACTTGCGCGCGGGTCACCTGCGGGTGATCCGCCAGGAACGCTTCCAGCCCGCGGTCGTCCTGAAGGTACTCCATCAGCGTCCACAGCGAGACCCGGGTGCCACGAATCACGGGCACCGAGGCCATCATGCCGGATGAATACATCCTCACATCCTTTTCGGGGTCCACCAGCGCCTCCTTGCGGCGGGTTCCAGGCCGCGGAACTCAAGGTCATCCTCAGTAGAGCTAACCGGCCCAAGGGTCCCGGCACAAGGGTAACCCGCGGTCTCGCCTCCCCGCCGGCCCGGGCGGAACCAGCACGGCGGTCCGTGGACCACGCTCCAAGCGAAGCCGGCCCGTCAGGTCCACACAGGCCGCGTTGCCCCGCCGTGCCGTGGCGCCTAGGTTTCGTGATACCCTCGGACCACCTGACATGCCGGCAACCAGATCCTTCCACGACTTCTCGGTGCGCACCCTCGACGGCAAGGCCCTCCCCATGGCCCGCTTCCGGGGCAAGCCGCTCTTGATCGTCAACGTCGCGAGCGCCTGCGGCTTCACTCCGCAGTACGAGGGGCTGGAGGCGCTCTATCGCCGTCACAAGGCCGGGGGCCTGGTGGTGCTCGGCTTCCCCTGCAACCAGTTCGGCGAGCAGGAACCCGGCGACGCCGCCGAGATCCAGCGGTTCTGCTCCACCACCTACGGGGTCACCTTCCCGCTGGCCGCCAAGGTGGACGTCAACGGCGCCGACGCCGACCCGCTGTTCGAGTTCCTCAAGGCCGCAAAGCCGGGCGCCCTCGGCTCCCGGGCCATCAAGTGGAACTTCACCAAGTTCCTGGTCGGTCCCGACGGCCGCGTGCTGGAGCGCTACGCACCCAGCACGTCGCCGGAGCAGATCGAGAAGGACATCCTCCCGCTGCTCACCGCCTGACAGCCGTGCCCGCCCCCGACCCCTCCCCGTGGCGGGTCGCCGTGGGCGACCACACCACCACCGTAGCCTGGGACCCCGCCGCCCTGCGGCCGGGGCGCCGGGTCTTCGTTGCCGCCCACGGCGCCGGCGGGAACATGGCGGATCGCTCCATGCTGGCCCTGAGCGCGGCCCTCCGACCGCGCGGGCTCGACGTGGTGCGCTTCAACTTCCTCTATCGGGAAGCCGGCTCGGGCCGGCCCGACCCGATGCCCCGGCTGCTCAGCTGCTTCACCGCAGTCCTGGCGAAGGTGCAGGCCGAGCTCCAGCCGGAGCTGCTCGTCATCGGCGGCCGGTCCATGGGCGGCCGGGCGGCGTCGGTGCTGGCGGCGGATGGGTATGACTGCGACGGCCTGCTCCTCCTCGCCTATCCGCTGCACCCGCCGGGACAGCCCGAGAAGCTCCGGACCAGCCACCTCCCCGCCATCCAGGTGCCGGTGCTGTGCTTCAGCGGCACCCGTGACACCTTCTGCCAGCGGGACCTGATGGAAGCGACCCTCGGCAAAGTCGGTCCCCGGTGGGCCATGCACTGGCTGGAGGGTGCCGACCACAGCTTCCACGTCCTCAAGCGCTCGGGCACCACCGATGCCGCGGTACTGGCCCGGGTCGCCGACACCACGGGGGCGTGGGTGGACTGGCTGGCCCGGTTGCCCTAGCAGGGCGAGCGGTCCGCGTTGCGGCCCGATGTACCGCTGCCTAGCTTGGAACTTCCCGCCGCTGCGCCCTCGCTCTGCGTCGACTCCTTCCACCGCCCAGGATCTACCGAATGCGCCAGGCCGGTGATACGTCCAGGTGGCATCTGCACGGGGCCAGCTGGCTCGGGCCGGCCCTCACCGTCCTGGTCGCGCTGCTGTCCGAGCTGCTCGCCGACTCCGCGCTCCGAGTGCCCAACCCACCGGCGCTGCTGGTCCTGTCGATCGTCTACTCCGCCTTCCAGGGCGGCCTCACCGCCGGCCTCTTCAGCGCCGCGGTCGCCTGGGCGTACATCGCCCATTTCTTCTCCAATCCCGGCGAGCCGCTCGTCTACACCGAGGAGAACCTCCGCCGGGTGGCCCTGTGGGGCGCCGCCATGCCGGCCATGGCCGTTCTGGTGGGCCGGCTGCAGCGCCGCGCCACCCGGGTCCGGACCGTCGAGGCCAGCTACGATGCGCTGAAAGCGGAGATCACCGCGCGGGAGCAGACCGAGGCGGCGCTGGCCGGACGGGCCCGGCAGCAGGCGGTGGTCGCCGAGCTGGGCCGACTGGCGCTGGTGGGGACCGAACCGCCAGCGCTGTTCGCCCACGCGATGGCCGGGCTCGCCGAGTGCTTCGGGGTGGAGTTCTGCAAGGTGCTGGAACTGCAGGGGGACGGGAGCACCCTGCGCCTCGTCGCGGGCGTGGGCTGGCAACCGGGCCTGGTGGGCCACGCCCTGGTACCCGCCCAGAAGGATTCGCAGGCGGGCTTTACGCTGCATCACAAGGGACCCGTCATCGTGGAGGACCTGCGCACCGAGACCCGCTTCAGCGGCCCGCCGCTGCTGCTTGACCACGGCGTGGTCAGCGGCCTCAGCGTCATCATCGGCGAGCGCGACCGGCCCTTCGGCGTGCTGGGCGCACACACCACCCACCCGCGGGTATTCACCCCGGAGGACGTCATCCTGTTCCAGTCGGTGGCCAACCTCCTGGCGGTGGCCATTCAGCGCAAGCGCGCCGAAGCCGAACTGTCCCAGGCGGCCGCCCACCTGGCCAACGTGACCGCAGTCAGCCCCGCCATCCTGTACACACTGGAGTACCGTGAGGGCAGGTTCTTCCCCACCTGGGTCAGCCAGAACGTGACCAGCCTCGTCGGCTACAGCGTGGCCGAAGCGCTTCAGCCTGACTGGTGGACGACCCATCTCCACCCCGAGGACCGCGGCAAGGCGCTCGCGGTGGCGGCCCAGGGGCGCCCGGGGGACCGGTTCAGTCACGAGTATCGCTTTCTCCGCAAGGACGGCTCGGCCATCTGGATCCGGGACGAGCTGCACCTGGTCCGGTCCGCGGACGGAGGCCGGCAGGAAATCGTGGGAGCGTGGATTGACGTCACGGAGCGCCACCGCCTGGAGGAGCAGTTCCTTCAGGCCCAGAAGATGGAGACGGTGGGCTTGCTGGCCGGCGGGGTGGCGCACGACTTCAACAACCTGCTCACCGTCATCACCAGCACGGTGGACATGGCGCTGCCCCGGCTGCCGGACGACGATCCGCTCGGTCCGGACCTGATGGAGATTCGCCGCGCGGCCGACCGGGCCGCCGCCCTGACCCGTCAGCTGCTGGCGTTCAGCCGGCGGCAGATCCTCCGGCTGGAGGTGCTCGACCTCAACGCCTCCCTGATCGAGATGGAGACCATGCTCCCGCGGGTCCTGGGCGAGAACATCGAGGTCGTCCTCCGGCGGGATGAAGCGGTGGGCAATGTCCGGGCGGACCCGGGACAGCTCTCCCGAATCATCATGAACCTCGCCGTCAACGGCCGGGACGCGATGCCCGATGGCGGGACCCTGACCTTCCAGACCGGGACCGTCACCCTGGTGCGCGAGGATACACCGGAGCACCCCGGCGTGCCGCCGGGGGAATACGCTATGCTGACGGTGACCGACACCGGAATCGGCATGGACGAGGACACCCGCCGCCGGATCTTCGAGCCGTTCTTCACCACCAAGGCGCTCGGCGTGGGCACGGGCCTGGGGCTGTCCACCGTGTACGGGATCGTGACCCAGAGCGGCGGCCACATCGCGGTCACCAGCAAGGTCGGCGCCGGCACCACCTTCCGGCTCTACTTTCCCCGGATAGCGGAGCCCGCCGCCGTCCCGAAGCCGCTGCGGGACGAGGCCCAGGCCCGGGGGACCGAGACCATCCTGGTCGTCGAGGATGAAGCGGCGGTGCGCCGGCTGGTGCACCGGATTCTGACGGGGGTCGGCTACTCGGTGCGGGTGGCGGAGACCCGCGGGGAAGCGCTGTTCGCACTGAAGGAGAGTGCCAGCGCCGTCTCCCTGCTGCTCACCGACGTGGTGATGCCCAGCCTGAGCGGACCGGACCTGGCGGAGGAGCTGTGCGGGCTGCAGCCCGGACTCAAGGTGCTGTACATGTCCGGCTATACCGAGAATCTCACGGTGGGCGAGAGAGCCGCGTTCATCGGCAAGCCGTTCAACACCGGGGAGCTGACCCGCAAGGTCCGGGAGGTGCTGGACGGCTAGCTCCCGGCATCAACTCGAGTGGTCGTGGATGATCCGCCATCCGGCGGCGGTCCGCTGCCACACCAGGGTGAACCGGCCGGTGGCATCGGGCCTGCCCCCACCGGTCAGCGCAAATCCCCCCGTCATCATGGCGTAGTCCCGCCCGAGCGATTCACCGCGAGGTCGCGGAAGGCAAGCTGCGGCCCGGCCTTGAACATCATCGTGGCAGAATCGGTGTACAGTGCCACGTGGCCCTGGACATCGCCCCGGTTCCACGCGGCGGCGGAGCCCGCCATGGCGTCCACCAGCTCCTGCTGGGTGCCGGCCATGGCCGGCGCCGAGCCGGCCGAACCGCCGTGGCACGCCACGGCAAGCAGGAATGAAAGGCCAAGGGCCCGTCGCTGGATGGTCATGGAATCTCCTGGAATCTGGCGGAAGCAACCGGCGGCAGCGGGAGTACGGGATCGACGGGGGGAGAGTTTCCCGTTTCACACCGGATCCACAGTCGTCGCTGGAGCCGCCGGGAGAGTCCGCCCCGCGGGGCTCAACCTCCGGCAGGGGCGGGAGTAGATTGCACCGCATGAAACGCCAGACGGTGGTCCTGCTGCACCTCAGCCTGGTGGGCGGACTCGCCATCATCGTGGCCGCCTCCGGCCTGGCGGGCTTCGCGCTCCTGATCACCCACGGGCCGGGCTACCTCGAGAGCCGCTAGGACACCGATGCCCGACACGCCGCCATGCCATGCCCGCTAGTCACGTCGCCCTGATCCGGGGCATCAATGTCGGCGGCAAGTGGGTCGCCATGGCCGACCTCCGCGCCCTGGTCACGGGGCTCGGCTACACCGGCGTCCGCACCCTGCTCAACAGCGGCAACGTGGTCTTCTCCACCCGCGCCACCGCGGCCACCGCCGCGCTGCGGCTGGAGTCGGCGATGGCCGGCGAGCTGGGCGTCACCGCCCGGGTGATGGTGCTCACCCGTGCCGAAGTGGAAGTGTTCGTCCGCAAGAATCCGCTGGCCAAGCTCGCCACCAATCCGTCACGGCTGCTGGTCACCGTCCTGGCCGACCCGGCGGACCGCCGCCGCCTGACACCGCTCCTCACCCGGCGCTGGGCTCCCGGCGCGCTGGCGCTGGGGACCCGGGTGGCCTATCTCTGGTGCCCCGACGGGATCCTCAAGAGTCCCCTGGTGGAGGCGGTGAGCAAGGCCCTCGGTGACCGCATCACCAGCCGCAACTGGGGTACCATGACCAAGCTGCACGCCCTGCTGCAGGAGCCGGCGCCATGAGTGAACTCCCCCTCCACGCCCTGCTGCTGATCTTCGGCGGCGTCATCTTCACCTGGCTCGGCGGGGTGCACGCCGCATACACCTTCATCGACGCCCGCCGCCCGAGCCGCATCGTCCCGGAAGATCCCGCCGTCATCCAGGCGATGGCCGGCACCGGCGTCCGGCTGGCCCGCGGCGGCACCACGATGTGGCGGGCGTGGCTCGGCTTCAACCTGAGCCACAGCCTCGGCGCCATGATGTTCGGCGGGGCGATGCTGGCGCTGGGCTGGGAGTGGCAGGCGCTCCTGCCGCCGAGGCGGCTGCTGCTCATCCCCGTGGCCATCGGCCTGTTCTATCTGGGGCTCAGCCTGCGCTACTGGTTCCGCGTCCCCACCGCCGGCATCGCCGTGGCCACGGCGAGCTTCGCCGCCGCCTGGCTGCTGGCCGGCTGAGCCGACCATCATGATCCGGTTCCTGCTGGAGATGGCCGGGGTGATGGTCTTCGCGGCCAGCGGCGTGCTCAGCGCGGCCCGCAAGAACATGGACCTGATGGGCGTCGCGGTGATCGGCATCATCACCGCGCTGGGCGGCGGCACCATCCGCGACGTGCTGCTGGAGAGACACCCGGTCTACTGGATCGGCGACACCAGCTATCTCTGGGCCTGCCTGGCGGCGGTGGCGCTCACGCTGGTGTACGTGCGCTACCGCGAGGCGCCGGAGCGGGGGCTGGTGGTGGCCGACGCGCTGGGGCTGGCGCTGTTCACCATCGGCGGGTCGCAGATCGCGCAGCAGCTCGGCGCCAACGGGCTCATCATGATCCTCATGGGCGTCATGACCGGCACCGCCGGCGGGGTGCTCCGCGACGTGCTGAGCGCCGAGGTGCCGCTCATCTTCCGCAAGGGCCACCTGTACGCCAGCGCCGCGCTCGCCGGTACCGTCGCCTACCAGCTGCTGGACCGGCTGGGGGGTGAGCGGCAGGGCGCGGCACTGGCCAGCATGGCGCTC
The DNA here is from genome assembly GCA_964449145.1 of uncultured Gemmatimonadaceae bacterium. Taxonomy (GTDB): domain Bacteria; phylum Gemmatimonadota; class Gemmatimonadetes; order Gemmatimonadales; family GWC2-71-9; genus JADJOM01. The sequence goes on from CAYUYF010000012.1 coordinate 78,246, forward strand.
ATCGCCCTGCTCCGGCTCGGCGCCATCATGTACGGCTGGCACCTCCCCATCCCGAAGGTGCGGCCCGGCCCGGCCGTTCCTCCCGCCGCCCGGTGAGACACGATGCCGCCCACGCCTGACTCGGCGGTCTGCCTCCTCGTGGTCCACGGCTTCGCCGATTGGGAGCCGGCCCACGCGCTGGCGGAACTCCGCCGCGAGGGCGGCTTCCGGGTGGAGACGGTGGGCCTTTCCTGCGAGCCGGTCGAGTCAATGGGCGGCCTCCGGGTGCTGCCGACACGCACCCTCGCCGAGGTGGAGCCGGGAGATGTCGCCGTGTTCATCCTGCCGGGCGGCGACCGCTGGGAACAGCAGCCGCTGGAACCGGAACTCGTGGCCCTGCTCACCCGTCTGGACGACCACCAGGTCCCCCTTGCAGCCATCTGCGGCGCCACGGTGGCCATCACCCGCGCCGGCCTGCTCCGCGGGCGGCGCCACACCAGCAACGGCCTGGCCTACCTGCAGGAGCAGGTGCCGGAGTACCGGGATGCCGAGCGCTACATTGTTGCCCCGGCGGTGCGCGACGGGACGCTCATCACCGCCAGCGGCCTCGCTGACATCGAGTTCGCCCGGGAGATCATGGCGCTCCTGGGCGTATACTCCGACACCGATCGCGCCCGGTGGAGCGAGATGTTCCGGAGCGGGCGGCTGCCGGCGGGCTAGATGCGATTGCCGTCACTGCACTTCAACCTGGTGGACCATGTCTCAGCTTCTCCTGTGGGCGCTGCTCAACGGGGTGATCACCGGCGGCGTGTGGGTGGGCATCGTGATGCTCAAACGCCAGCGGCGGCTCGCCCGGGAACAGATGGAGGTGCTCGAGGATGTGCGCCGGCACCTCGACAGCCAGGAGCAGCTGCAGGAGCGCCTGGCCCAGCTGGAGGAGCGGCTCGACTTCACCGAACGGCTGCTGATCGAGGAGCGGGAGGGGCGGGAGGGGCGGCGGCTCCCGCCGGGCAGCGCGTGAGTGAGATCGCCTGACGTGACCCCGGGCCGGGAGCCCCGGCAGCTCACCCAGACCACCCTGCACCGGGCGGTGCGGGTGCTGAGCCGGCGCGATCCCGATCTCGCCACCATCGCCCGGCGGCATGGGCCGCCGCCGATGTGGGGCCGGCGGCCCGGCTTCTCCACCCTGATCCGCATCATTCTGGAGCAGCAGGTCTCCCTCGCCGCGGCGCGGACGATGTACCAGAGACTCGAGCGCCACGCCGGCGGTGTGAATCCCGAGACGCTCTCCGACCTCGGCCAGGCGGGCCTCCGCCACCTCGGCTTCACCCGCCAGAAGGCCGCCTACTGTCACGGCCTGGCCCGGCAGGTCGCTACCGGCCGGCTGGATCTCTCCCGCCTGGCGCGGGGCCGCGACGAGGACGGCCGCCGGCTGCTGCTGGCCCAGCCCGGACTGGGCCCGTGGAGCGTGGACATCTACTATCTCATGGCACTCCGGCGCCCCGACATCTGGCCCGACGGAGACCTGGCGCTGGTCCGCGCCGCGACGCGGGTGAAGCGGCTCCGCACCACTCCAACCCCCGACCGGCTGGCTCGACTGGCCCGGAGCTGGGCGCCGTGGCGCTCGGTGGCGGCGCGCATGCTGTGGCAGGAGTACCTGGCCGAGCAGGCCGGACGCCGGGCGGCGCGCTGACCCATGGACGCCACCTTCTTCCCCACCCCCGCGGCGTTCCGGCGCTGGCTGCGGAAGCACCATAAGACCGAGAACGCGCTGCTGGTGGGCTTCTACCGGAAGGCCAGCGGTCGGCCCAGCATCACCTGGCCGGAGTCGGTGGACGAGGCGCTCTGCTTCGGCTGGATCGACGGGATCCGGCGGCGGATTGACGCGGAGAGCTACAGCATCCGGTTCACCCCCCGGCGCCCCTTGAGCACCTGGAGCGCCATCAACATCGGCCGGGTGAAGGTGCTGAAGGCGGCGGGGCGGATGGAGCCCCACGGGCTCGCGGCCTTTGCCCGGCGCACCGCGGAGAAGTCGGCCACCTACGCCTACGAGCAGCGGAAGACCGCCGAGCTGCCGGCGGCGGACCGGAAGCAGCTCCGCGCCGTCCCCAAGGCGTGGGCCTACTTCAAGTCGTTGCCGCCCTCCCACCGCCATCTCATGGCCTGGTGGGTGACCAGCGCCAGGCAGGAAGCCACGCGAGCCAGACGGCTGGCGCGGCTGATCGCCGCCTGTGCCGAGGGGCGGCGGCTGTAGGGGCGACGGAGTGGCGTATAGCCGCCCGGCCGTCCCGGCGAACGCGGCCTCCGCGCACCCGCGCCTTCGCTTCGGCCGCGCGGGCCGCAAGGGACAGGCGCGATTGATTAGCGGCTCCACCCGCCATGTCCAGGCGCAGGTGCGCG
>CAYUYF010000013.1:0-76957 GCA_964449145.1 uncultured Gemmatimonadaceae bacterium
CGTCGGCTGCTCAATCGCGGTACCGGTTGCGGCCTTCCTGCTTGGCCTTGTAGAGATTCTGATCGGCGAGCTGCAGCAGCGACTCCCCGTCCTGCACCTGGGCGTGCGGGTAGCAGGAGATGCCCACGCTGATGGTCACGTGGATCGGGTCGGTCCCCTCGCCGAAATCGTGCGCGGCCACCTTCTTGACGATACGATCGGCGAAGATCCGGGCCCCGGCGACGGCGGTCTCCGGCAGCAGGACCACGAACTCCTCGCCGCCGTAGCGGGCCACCACGTCCACGGTCCGCTGCTCCCGGCGCAGGATCTGTCCCAGCTGGCGCAGCACGCTGTCTCCCACCAGGTGACCGTACTTGTCGTTGATCTGCTTGAAGTTGTCAATGTCGGCCATGAGGCAGCCGAGCATGGTCTCGTAGCGAGTGGCCCGTTCGATCTCCTGGACCAGCTTCTCGGCCAGGGCCCGGCGGTTGTAGGTCTCGGTCAGCGGATCGGTCTCGGCCAGCTGCTTCATCTGTTCCCGGCCCAGCACGGCGCTCTCGAGGTCGTAGGCCTTCTCCAGCGCCTGGGTCGCAGCCTTGATGACCTGCTCGGCGAAGGCCACGTCTGCGGCGTTGAGCGGCGTGTCCTCTTCGGTGGTCCTGAGGAAGAACACCCCGGCCCGCTGGTCGCGCAACACGAACGGAATGGCGATGGCCGAGCGGGTCGGGACCTGCCATCCCTCTTCCAGCCAGGCCGCGCGGGCCTCGGCGTAGATCGGATCGGTCGAGACGTCGGTGATCAGCACCGTCTGCCCGGTGGCCAGGGCCCGGCGGATCTCGGGATAGCGGGCCAGGTCGATCCGGAGATCGCGGAGGACCGGGTTCTCGTAGGAGGCCACCACCAGGGCGTCCTCCTCCCCCGGCGTGGCAAAGATGAGCGAGCACTTGGAGATCTTGAGCCCGCGCGCCACCCGGCGCACCAGGATGTGGTAGATCTCCTCGGGCTTGAGGGTCGCCGTGACCTCCTGCAGGATGTCCACCATCTCGGTGCGGCTGCGGGCCTCGGCGCGGGCCTGGTTGAGCTCCCGCCCCACCCGCAGGTGGGCCTTGACCCGGGCCAGCAGCTCGCGGACCCGAAACGGCTTGGAGATGAAGTCCGCCGCCCCCAGCCCCAGGGCCCGGACGGTGGCTTCCTCCGGTGGCATGGAGGAGATCATCAGCACCGGCACGTGCCGGAGCAGGGGATCTCCCTTGACCCGCTCCAGCAGCTGCAGACCGTCCGCCCCCGGCATCATGATGTCGAGAAGGAGCAGGTCCACCGGATCGGCGCCCAGCCGGTCCAGCAGATGATCGCCGCTGTTGACGGTGGCCACGTCGTACCCATTCTCCTTGAGGATCCAGGAGAGGGTGCGGGTGAGGGCCTGGTCGTCGTCGGCGACGAGAATCTTCGGGGCGAGGCTCATGCCTCTCCTGTGAGTGAGGCGAACAACTCGGGATCGAGGTTTCCCCCGCTCAGCACCGCCACCGCCGGGCCGCGGGGGCGCACCTGCCCGGCCAGCAGCGCCGCCACCGTCGCGGCGCCGGAGGGCTCCACCCGGAGCCCCTGCGACTGGTACAGGAACCGTACCGCCCGGGCGATGTCCGGGTCCTCCACCTGCACCGCCCGGCGCACCCGCCCGGAGACGATGCTCCAGGGCAGTTCGCCGAAGGCCGGCGGCAGGAGACCGTCCGCGATGCTCCGCGGGGCCGCGGCCAGCCGGGTGGGAGCGCCGACGCTGAGGGCCAGGGCCAGCTTTGCCGCCGACACCGGTTCGACCCCGATCGCCTCGGCCCCCGGACTGAGCAATGAGAGCGCCAGCGCGACGCCGGCCAGCAGCCCGCCTCCCCCCACCGGCACCAGCACCTCCGCCACCGCCGGCAGCTGTTCGAGGATCTCCAGCCCGGTGGTGGCCTGCCCCGCGATCACGTCCAGGCTCTCGAAGGGCGGGATCATGACGATCCCGCGCTCCCGCGCGATCCGCGAGGCGGTGGGCTCACGCTCGGACCGGTCGGCGACCGTCACCAGCTCGGCGCCCATGGCCACCACGGCGTCGCGCTTGACGCGCGGGGCATCCACCGGCATGACGATCACGGCGGGGATGCCGAAGTGCCGGGCCACCCAGGCCACCGCCTGGGCGTGATTGCCACTCGAATGGGTCACGACGCCGCGGGCCCGGGTGTCCTCGGGCAGGCGGCGGATGGCGGTGTAGGCGCCGCGGATCTTGAAGGCGCCGATGGGCTGCAGCTGCTCCGCCTTGAGGAACACCGGCGCCCCCACCAGGCGGCTCAGCGCCGCCGACTCGATGAGCGGGGTGCGACTGGCCACGCCGACGAGGGCAGCCTGAGCCTCGCGCAGATTGGCAAGATCCAGCACGGCGGCCGGAGCGGGAGCGGTCACGCGCGATAATATCCCGGTTGCAGGGTGGGTACAACTGGCGACGGGACGGCTACTCCTCCCCCGCCTCCGCCTCCGTCTCCCCGGCCTCCGCCTCGGCGGCTTCCTCCACGCCCTCCGACTCCTCCTTCACCACCCGTGCCACATCCACCACGGTGTCGCCGGCGTCGAGATTCATCACCTTGACGCCCTGGGTGTTGCGGCTGATGACCCGGATGCCGTCCACCACCTGTCGGATGATCACGCCGTGCTTGGTGATCAGCATCAGCTCATCTTCAGGCTGCACCTCCATCAGCGCCACCAGCGCGCCGGTCTTGTCGGTGCGCTTGAGGGTGATGATCCCCTTGCCGCCGCGTTTCTGGACGCGGTAATCGGACAGCTCGGAGCGCTTGCCGAAGCCCTTCTCGCTCACCACCAGCAGCGTGGCATCCCGGCGGATGACCACCATGCCGATGGCCCGGTCCCCCTTCTGCAGCTCGACGCCCTTGACCCCGGTGGCGGCGCGGCCCATGCCGCGCACGTCGCCGGAGTGGAACCGGATGCTCATCCCGTCCGCGGTGGCCAGGACGATGTCGCTCTCGGCATCACAGAGCTGGACCGCCATGAGCTCGTCGTCGGCATCGATGTTGATGGCCCGGATGCCGTTGGAGCGGACGTTGCCGTACTCGGCCAGGGAGGTCTTCTTCACCGTCCCGTTCCGGGTGGCGAACATCAGGAACTGGGTCTCGGAGAATTCGCGCACCGCCACGGTGGCGGCCACCCGTTCCTCGGGCCGGATCGCGATGCAGTTCACCACCGGCTTGCCGCGGCTGGCGCGGCCGCTCTGCGGGATCTCGTGCACCTTGAGCCAGTAGACCTGGCCGGTGTTGGTGAAGAACATCAGGTAGTCGTGGGTGCTGGCAATGAAGAGATGCTCGACCCAGTCCTCTTCCTTGGTCTGCATCCCCGTCAGGCCGCGTCCCCCGCGCCGCTGCCGCCGGTAGGTGGACACCGCGATGCGCTTGATGTAGCCGGTGCGCGAGATCGTGATGACCATGTCTTCTTCGGCGATGAGATCCTCGACCGAGAAGTCGTCCTGGTCGGCCAGGATCTCGGTGCGGCGGTCGTCGCCGTATTTCCGGGCGACTTCGTCCATCTCGTCCTTGAGGATCTGCATCCGCTTGGGCTTGGAGGCGAGGATCGCCTTGAGCCCCTTGATGACGGCGCGGACCTCCGCCAGCTCGGCCTCGAGCTTCTCGATTTCCAGGCCGGTCAGCTTGGCGAGGCGCATGTTCAGGATCGCGTCGGCCTGCTTCTCCGACAGCCCGAACCGCTTGCGCAGCCGGGCATCCGCGTCCGGGACATCCTTGGACTTGCGGATGATCTCGACGACCTCGTCGATGTTGTCCACCGCGATCTTCAGCCCCTCGAGGATGTGCTCCCGGGCCTGCGCGGCGTCGAGGTCGAACTGGGTGCGGCGCACCACCACCTCATGGCGGTGCTCGATGAACCGCTCCAGCAGCTGCTTGAGGTTCATCACCTTCGGCGCGCCATTGTCCAGCGCCAGCATGATCACGCCGAAGGTGGACTGCATCGCGGTGCGCTTGTACAGCTGGTTGAGCACCACGTTGGGGATCGCGTCCCGCTTGAGGGTGACCACGATCCGCATGCCGTCCTTGTCGGACTCGTCGTTGACCCCGCTGATCCCCTCGAGCTTCTTGTCGATCACCAGCTCGGCGATGGCCTTGACCAGGTTCTCCTTGTTGACCTGGTAGGGGATCTCGGTGATCACGATCTGGCTCTTGCCACCGGACTCCCGCTCCTCGATCTGGGCCCGGGCCCGGATCTGGATGCGGCCCCGGCCGGTCTCGTACGCCTCCTTGATGCCCTGCTTGCCGTAGATGAACGCCCCGGTCGGGAAGTCCGGGCCCTTGATGTGCTTGCGGAGATCGCCGATGGTCAGCTCGGGCTCGTCGATCAGCGCCTGCACCGCCTTGGCGACCTCGCGCAGGTTGTGCGGCGGGATGTTGGTGGCCATGCCGACGGCAATGCCGCTCGACCCGTTGACCAGCAGGTTCGGCACCATGGACGGCAGCACCGTCGGTTCCTGCAGCCGGTCGTCGAAGTTGGCCTGGAAATCGACGGTGTTCTTGTCGATGTCCTCCAGCATCGTCACGGCCAGCGGGGTGAGCCGCGCCTCGGTGTACCGGTACGCCGCGGCGGGGTCGCCGTCCACCGAGCCGAAATTCCCCTGCCCATCGATGAGCGGATAGCGCAGCGAGAAATCCTGCACCATGCGCACGAGGGCGTCGTACACCGAGCCGTCGCCGTGCGGGTGGTACTTGCCCAGCACGTCGCCCACGACCGTCGCGCTCTTCTTGTAGGGCCGGCCGGGGATCAACCCCAGCTCGCTCATCGAGTAGAGGATGCGGCGGTGCACCGGCTTGAGGCCGTCTCGCACGTCCGGCAGGGCGCGGGAGACGATGACGCTCATGGAGTAGTTGATGAACGACTGCTGCATCTCCTCCTCGATCAGCCGAGGCAGGATGCGCTCACTCTGGGAAGGACCGGTCATGCGGTTCCGCCGATAGGATTTTGATCGTGGCCGATGCGGCCGGGAGAAGAGACAAATATAGTCCGGGGCAGCCCCTGAAGGCAACCCGAATGGTGCCGGTCAAATTATTGGGAGGTAATGACTTAGGAGATGCACGGGGATCCAGCGAAATCCTTCGCCATCGGCCGCGGAAAAACGCCGGAACGAAGAACCCTTCAGGCTCCGCCACCCTGCGCTCGGACGTGTAACGATTCGAGGCAATCGCACCGAAACGATCACCCGCGAGGTCGAGTGAGTTGTTGCAAACCAACGATTTACGCGGAGGCACCAGACCTGCCAAGAGGGAGAGCAACCCGCTCGCCCTTCCCGAACAGGTACTGGAGGACTTCATGTCACGCACGCGAATCCGCTTCAGCTGGGCCACGGCCCTTACCCTCACGCTCATGGCCGCCTGCAGCTCCGACGCCACCGGTCCCGGTGGCAGCACTCTTCCCCCAGCACAGTTCGGCCAGACCCTGAGCTTCTCACAGTTTGACAGCACCCTCGGCGGCGGCCCGGCGCGCCTCGAGATCAAGCTGCTGCCCGGCGGGCTGGTGGCCCGCGAGGTCGAGGTGGAACCGGATGACGCCGAGGAGAAGATCGTCAGCACCGCGACCGCGCTGGATCCGGTCGCCGGGACGATCACCCTGGCGCTGGGCGGCATCACGGTGAACTACGGCGCCACGACCCGCTTCCGCACCCCCGGCAGCAGCCGGGTGAGCCGGGGCGAGTGGGAGGCGGCGATCAGCGCCGCGATCAGCGGCGGAGGCCAGCCCCCCATCGAGGCCCGGCGCAATCCCGGCGCCACGCCGCAGGATCCGACCGATCCATCGTTCACGGCACTCGACCTGCGGCTGGAGAGCCAGGCGGAGGAGCCGAAGATCGAGGTATATGTGGACGGCGACAACATGGAGCCGGTGGCCTCGCCACCGCCGCTGGCCATCCTCCGGGTCTTCAACCTGCCCATCGAGATCACCAGCAGCACCGAGCTTTCCCTGATCTTCCCCGGCGGACAGGTCCCGACCGGCAGCATCGAGTTCGAGGCCCTGGTCACGGCGGTGGATGAGACCGCCGGAACCCTGACTCTGGCCGGTGGCACCATCGTCGAGGTCGGAACCCTGACCTTCGATCCTGAGGGCGACCTCTTCTCCCTGAGCAGCACCGCTACCGCCGTGGCAGGTGGCAGCGTGGTCCGCGCAGAGGGCCGGGGGACTGTGAGCGCCGCGGGGCCTCCGGCTACCATCGCGGCGACCGAGATCAAGGTGGAAGTTGACGACTGATCTGGGCGGAGATCCTTCCTCAACCAGCGGGGCGGCCACAATGGCCGCCCCGCTACTTTTTCGGGCAGCGAGGTCCCTGCACCGCCCCAGACGGCCCCCGCGCAACCCTTTGATCGTACCCGTCGTCAGACGTTGTGCTGGTTCGGCGGTACCACCGAACGCGCACCCTGGAGGCCTGTGGACGAACGCGACCTGATCTCCCGCGTGCTGGCGGGAGACCCGGCAGCAGAGCGGGCGCTGTACGATCGCTACGTGGACCAGGTCTGGCGGATGACCTACCGGTTCGCGGGGGACCGGGAGCGCGCGGCCGAGTGGACGCAGGACGCTTTTGTCCGTGTGTTCTCCCGGCTGGCGGACTTCCGGGGGGAGGCCCGGCTGGGCACCTGGATCGGCGCCATCGCCATCTCGGTCTCGCTCTCGGCCCTCAAGCAGTCGCAGCTACGCGCTTCCCGCGAGGTGGCCTTGGACGATGCGCCGGCGCTGGCCACCCATGAGAAGCCACGGCTCGACGGCGACCTGAAGCAGCGACTGGCCCGCGCCATCGAGGCGCTGGCGGAGGGATACCGGGCGGTGTTCGTCCTCCACGATGTCGAGGGCTACACCCACGAGGAGATCGGGCAGATGCTGGGGGTCACCACGGGGACGTCCAAGGCCCAGCTGCACCGGGCCCGCGGCAAGCTGCGCGAAGCCCTTTCGGCTTACGCCTGACACACAGAAAAGCGACGGGACGCATGGACAACGATGAACTGGAACCGGGGCTCCGCGCCATGGCCGAAGACTACCGCCGGCCGCCCGCGCCAGACCGGGAGGCGATGTGGCAGGCGATCCAGGCTCGCCGCCGGGGCACCCCGGCCACGGGGGCGCGGGTCCGGCCGATGACCAGGCGGCGCTGGGCCCTCCCCGTCGGCCTGGCGGCCTTGCTGGCGCTCGGCTTCGGGCTGGGACGCTGGACCGCGACCGCGCCGCCGGCACCGCTGGCCGCTGCCGGCGGCGGCGACCTGGTGCACCAAGTGGCCGCCGCCGACTACCTCGGCCGGGTGGAGGTATTCCTGACCGACTTCCGCGCCGGGGCACAGGCGACCCCAGCGGACAGCGCGGTCTCGGTGCAGGCGCGACGGCTGCTGGGAACGACCCGCCTGCTGCTCGACACCCCCGTGGGGGACGACCGCCGCCTGCGGCCGCTGCTGGAAGAACTGGAGCTGGTGCTGGCCCAGATCGCCCAACTGCCCGCCGGGCCGCATGGAGAACTGGAGCTCATCACCGAGGGACTCGATCGCCAGGGCACCCTGGCCAGACTCAGATCAAAGGTCACCGCGGGTCCGATGCCCGCGATTTCTCAAGGAGCACTGTAATGACTCGCTGGATGCTTGGTTTCGTCGCTGCCGCCGCCTTTGCCGGCGCCACCCCGTTCCCCGTGGATTCCTTCCCGGTCGGGGCGCTGACTGTGGTTTCTCAGGTGCCGGCGCCGTGGCTGGCAGAGGACCCGGCCGATTCCCTCTACCGGCTGGCCCGTGAGGCCCTCAACCGCAATCAGTACCGGCGCGCGGTCGAGCTGTTCGCCGAGCTGAGCCGGGCCTACCCCAGCTCCGGTTATGTGGCCGACGCGCTCTACTGGGAGGCGTTCGCCCGGTACCGGGTGGGCGGGGCCGAGGATCTGCGCGCCGCCCTGGCGCGACTGGACGACCAGAAGCGCCGTTACCCCCGCGCCGCGACCGCCGGCGATGCCGAGGCGCTTGCGACCCGCATCCGGGGCGAACTGGCCCGGCAGGGCGATCCCGCCGCGGCCCAGGACATCGTGCGGGAGGCGACCGTCGCCGGCCAGGGACGGGCGGAGCACCGCCGCGATTGCGACGACGATTCCGACGTCAAACTGGCGGCCCTCAACGCGGTGTTGCAGATGGACGCCGACCGCGCCATGCCACTGCTGACCCGGGTGCTGGCCCGGCGCGACGCCGGCTCGGTGTGCCTCCGGCGGAAGGCGGTGTTCCTGGTGGCCCAGAAACGGACCGACTCGACCGAGGCCGTCCTGATCGGTTCCCTGCGGAACGACCCCGACCCGGAGGTGCGCGAACAGGCGGTCTTCTGGCTGAGCCAGGTGCCCGGCCCCCGGGCCGCGGTGCTGCTGGACTCGCTGGTGCGCCACTCCACCGACGAGAGCATCCAGGAGCGGGCGGTGTTCGCGCTGTCGCAGCAGGGCGACCCGAAAGCGACGGATGCGTTGCGAGCCCTGGCGGAACGACGCGATGCCTCCGTTGCCGTGCGGGAGAAGGCGATCTTCTGGCTGGGTCAGTCCAAGAGCGGCGGCCCGGAGTATCTGCGCAACCTGTTCCCGCGGCTCGAAAGCGATGCGCTCAAGGAGAAGGCGATCTTCGCCATCGCCCAGTCGCGCCGGCCCGAGGACCAGCGCTGGCTGATCGACATGGCCAAGGACAGCCGGACCAGCCTCGACCTCCGCAAGATGGCCATCTTCTGGTCCTCGCAGGGCGGTGCCAGCGCGGCGGACCTGGACGCGCTCTACCGCGGTCTCAAGGAGCCGGAGCTCAAGGAGCAGGTGGTCTTTGCCCTGGCGCAATCCAAGGACCCGGCCGCGATCGATCGCCTGATCGCCATCGCGAAGAACGACTCCGACACCGAGCTCCGCAAGAAGGCACTGTTCTGGCTGGGCCAGTCGCGCGATCCGCGCGCGGCTGACGTCCTCGAGCAGATCCTGCAGGAATAGGAGGGGCCATGAGTTTCGTATTGCTGCGCACCGCGGCGCTCGCCGCCGTGCTCGCGGTCCCCGGATCGGCTGCGGCCCAGTCGCTCGGCCAGCGGGTGGACCGGGTCTCCAACGGCACCGTGCGCATGAGCTTCGCCGCCCGGCCGGGCGTCTGCGGCAATGGCCGCAACATCAGCAGTAATCACGGCCCGCACGAGGAGTGGCAGTGGCAGTGTGAGGGCGGACCGGTGCGGCTGGTTGTGGAACGGAAGAATGGCCGCACCACCGACCTCAGGGCCTACGTCGGTGGCCAGTGGCGCGGGTCGGCGGACGCAGATCTGGGCGAGGTGCCCGCCCGGGAGGCCGGGCAATGGCTCCTGGCCCTCGCGGAAGCCGGCGGACCGGCCTCGGAGGATGCGGTCTTCCCCGCGACGCTCGCCGACAGCATGGAGGCCTGGCCGGGGTTGCTCCGCATCGCCCGCAACGAACGGGTGGCCCAGAAGACCCGCAAGTCGGCGGTGTTCTGGCTGGGTCAGGCGGCGGCGGACGCCGCGACCCGGGGCCTCGATTCCCTCGCCGAGGATGACAGGGAGGATCGCGAGGTCCGGGAGGCGGCGATCTTCGCGCTGTCGCAACGGCCGCGGGACCAGGGGATTCCGGTGCTCATCCGGATCGCAAAGTCGAGCCGCGACCCGAAGCTCCGCCGCAGCGCCCTCTTCTGGCTGGGCCAGAGCGATGACCCGGCCGCGATCCGGCTGTTCGAGGAGCTGTTGAGCGGGTCCTGAGCTGGTTGTCAGGCCGCACGGGCGCGGCGCAGCAACAGCGCCGGCAGCACGAACAGGGCGCCGATCGTCCCCGCGAGGGTCCCCCCGACCAGCGCGAGGGCGATCGCCCCGAACAGGTCATCGGCGCCCGCGCCCAGCGCCAGCGGCAGCGGGCTTGCCAGCGTGGTCAGGGTGACCAGCGTGATCATCCCCACCCGGTCACGGCAGGCGGCCAGGGTGCGGGCGGCGCCGCCGGTGGCTCCCCCCGGGGCGGTTCCCCGCGACGGGGCCAGGACCCCATCCACCAGCAGGATGGACTGGTTCACCGCCAGGCCGATCACCAGGATCACCCCGACCGCCGCCTCCCGGGTGAACGCCGAGCCGGTGGCCCAGAACGCCACCACCACGCCACCCAGCGCGATCGGCAGGCTGAGGAAGACCATCCACGCCGCCCACGCCGAGTTGAAGACCATCGCGACCGCCAGCAGCACCAGGGCCAGCCCGACCGCGAAGACCAGCCACAGCCCCTGCTGGCTGTGATCGTCCACCCAGCCGAAGTACTCATCACTCACCGTGTAGCCGGCCGGCACGGTGATGGAACGCATGAACGCTTCGTGGGTGCGATTGGCCAGCTTGGCGGGGCCCCGGAAGTCGTAGCTCAGGATGCGGACGTATTGCTGGTCCTCACGGCTGATGCGGGCCAGCGCCTCGCGCTCGCTCACGGAGGCGAGATCCGCGACTCGGACCGGCGCGCCAGCGGGGGCCGGCACCCTCGCCTCGCGGAGCTGGTCCAGGGTCCGCTCCCGGGCGCCGCGGGTCTTGAGTGAGAGCCAGAGTTCCTCGTCTCCCAGCAGAATCCGCTGCCGGCCTGCGGCGCCGCCCACTTCCCTTGTGACCTGGGCCGCGAAGTCCCGGCTGGTGAGCCCGTAGCTGGCCAGGGTGGCGCGATCCGGCTCGAGGGTGATGTCGCGCGCCCGCTCCCCACCGAACCAGAAGCCGGCGGCGTTGATGTCCACCGCGCGCACCCGGGGGACTCGCTCCAGTCGAGACTTGAGGTCCAGCGCCAGCTGCTCCACCCCGCGAAACGAATAGCCCAGGATCTTGATTCGGAATGACTGCAGCGTGGCCGCCGAGCCGCCGCTGGCAAAGCCGGGGCCGTATCCTTGCACACTCACCGAGGCGCCGCCAATCAGCACCGCCCGTTCGGTGAGTTCCTCCTGCAGCTGATAGGGCAGCGCGGTCCGGGCGTATGCGTCCTCGAACACCACCCGGAGGTACCCGCCGTCCGGCATCCCCTGCGCCTGTACCAGTTCCACCCCGGGCACGCCCACCACCAGGCGTTCCAGCTCCCCGACGCTCTGGTCCACGCTGGCCGGATCGGACCCACTGGGGAAATCGACCCGGGCGGAGAGGGTGGTCCGCTGCCCGAACCAGCCGCTGAAGCTGGAGCGCGGCACCTTCACCGCGAAGACCCAGCCGAGACCCGCCAGTGCCAGAACCGCCACCGTGATTGTAGCCCAGCGCCAGCGGAGCAACTGCACCACCACCCGCAGGTAGCCCCGCCGAAGCCGGGGCCAGCGCACCTGGTGCATCCCATGATGCGCCCCGATCGCAGGCAGCATCACCAGCGAGGTGATCACCGAGCAGCCCAGCGCCAGCGCAAAGGCGGTGGCAAACGGCGCGAACGCCGCCTGCGCGTCGCCCTGCAGGTAGAGGAACGGAATCAGCACCACCGCGGTGGTCAGCGTTGATCCCAGCACCGCCGGGCTGATGCGCCGTCCCGCCTCGGCGCGCGCCTCGGCGGTGTCAGGCACTGTCCGGAAGCGATCTACCACCACCAGCCCGTTCTGGACCAGGATCCCAATCCCCATGCCCAGCCCGGCCAGCGAGAGCAGGTTGGCGGGGACGTCCAGCAGGTAGAGACCAAGCGTGGTGCCGGCGATGGCCACCGCGGCGCTGAGCAGGACGAGCAGCACGCCCCACGGCGCCTGCAGGGTGAGCGCCAGCACGACCAGCACTCCAGCCGCCGCCATGGCGCCGCGCCGAACCAGGTTGTCGAGCTGCTCGCCAAGACGGATGCTCTCGTCGGACATGACCTGAAAGCGGACGCCGGGCGGCAGGCCGGGGGTCAGCTCCGCAAGCGTCTCGCGGACTCGCGCTGCGGTCTTGATGGCATCCGCCCCGGGGAGCCGGGCAACTTGCAGCACCACGGCAGGCCGGCCGTTCACGCGGAAGAAACGATCCTGGTTGTCCTCCTCCCGGCGGATCGTGGCCAGCTCGTCCAGCCGGTGCATCTTGCCGCCCGGCCCGGCGATGGGCAGCGCACCCAATTTCGCCAGTGCGTCGGGCGTGTCACGGAGCACCACCTGGTGCTGACTCGCCCCAGAATGCTGGATGCCGAGGGCCTGCACCCGCCGGGCATCGTTGAGGGCCTGGGTGAGCTGCGCCGGCGTCAGTCCAAGCTGCCGGAGCCGCTCCGGTTCGTAGGCCACGGCCACACCGACCACGGCCCCACCCTGCGCAATTACTCCGGCCACGCCGGGCACCGCGGCGAGTCTGGGTTCGATGGCCCGATTGGCCAGCTCCTCCAGCGCCCCCGCAGTGTAGGGGCCATACACGGAGTAGCTGAGGAGCGGCTCCTCCTCGAGGCCGGCGGGCACATAGTTGCTGACGCGGAGGTCGGAGGCGCCGGGAGGGAATTCGCTGCGGAGAAGCTCCAGCCGCTCCAGGATGGCCAGCCGGGCCAGCTGCACGCTGGCCTTTGGCTCCAGCTCGATGTCCAGCTGCACGTAGCCGGCACCCGACTCGCTCTCGATGCTCTTGACCCCGCGCACCGACTGCACCGACGCCTCTATGGGACTGCCGAGATAGGTCTCCACCAGCTCGGCGGAGGCGCCGGGCCAGTCCATCGTGACCATCAGCCTCGGCAGCTCCACGTAGGGACGGGTGGCCAGCGGCAGGCGTGAGAAGGCGATGCCGCCGGCAAGGAGGACGGCGGCGGCGGCGGCCCACACCACGGCGGGGCGGTGGGCGGACCAGGAGATCATTCGGCGCCTGGGCGATTCGGCGCTTCGGCGCCGTGGTCGTGCGCCGCGGCGAGTGCCAGTGAGTCTGGTACGGGGACCGCTCTTGCCCGCCGCCGCTCCCGCCAGGCCTCGACCTCGGCGTAGGCGGTGGGCAGCAGGAAGAAGGTCACCAGCGTGGCGGTCACCGAACCGCCGATGATGCCGGCGGCGAGCGGCTGGTACAGCTCGCCACCACTCCCCCAGCCGAAGACCAGGGGCAGCACGCCCACGATCGTCGTGAGCGAGGTCATCGCGATGGCCCGGAGCCGCTGGCGCCCGCCCAGCAGCACCGCCTCCCGCACCGGGTGCCCCTGCTCCCGGAAGCGGCGGATGGCGTCGAGCTTGACCACCGCGTCGTTGTCCGCCAGGCCGATCATCACCACCATGCCGATCAGCGACACGGCGTTGAGGCTCTGGCCGGTGAGCCACAGCACCACGATGCCGCCCACCGCCGCCAGCGGCACGGTCAGCATGACGATGAGTGGCGTGGTGAACGAGGCGAACTCTCCCGCCAGCACCAGGAACACCAGCGCCACGGAGAGCACCGCTACCACGGTCATCTCTTCCAGTGTGCGGCGCTGCTCCACATCCGCCCCGGCGATGGTCCAGGTGAGGCCCGCCGGCAGCGACTCGGCTGCGAGCAGCGCTTCTATGCGGGTGACGGCGCGCGCGGTGCCGCCCCGCGCCACCGCCGCCTCCACGACGTGCACCGGCCGCTGGTTGATCCGCACCACCTCGACCGGATCGCGCACCTCTCGCACCGACACCAGCTGGCCGACCGGCACCCCGCGCACCGTGGCTGCCAGGGCCGTGCCGAGATCCTCGTTGGCGCCACCGGCATAGCGGACGCGAATGGGGGTGCGGCGATCGGCTTCCCGGAGTTCGCTGGCCTCCACTCCACCCAGCCCGCCCGCGAGTGTGCTCGCGACTTCATCGATGGTGAGCCCGTGGCGGGCGATGCGGTCGCGCACCAGGCCGATCTCGATGACCGGCTGGGTGCCGGCGTAGGCATCCCGCACATCGGTCAGGCCCGGGATGGACCGGAGTCGCTCCCGGACCCCGGCCGCCCACGCCGTGGCGACGGCCGGCTCGGTGGCGCTGGCTTCGACCCGGAGCAGGCGCCCCTCCCGCCCGATGAGGCTGCCGAACTCCGATTGCCCGGCCAGGTCAATCGCCAGAGCGCCGGCGGCGAGGTCGGGTACCCGGGCACGCAGGGCGTCGGCAAACTCCGCCGCGGTGGTCCGCTCCGGCACCGGCAGCAGCACCTGTGCAAAGGCGGAGCCCCCGGCCTCGGCGCCGGCGACCAGCTCTTCGTCGGTGGCGGCGCCAATGCGGGCGTAGATGCCGCGGGCGCCAAGGCTGCGCGCCGCCGATTCGAGCCGGGCGGTCTGTCGTGCCGTCTCCTCGATAGCGGTGCCTTCCGGCAGCCGCAGGGTGGCGATGGCCATCCCCTCGTCCACCTGCGGCAGGACCTCCCGGGGCAGCTGCAGCGCCAGCCACCCGGCCAGCACCGTGGCGCCGGCGGCGGAGGCGAACACCGTGCGGGGATGGCCGAGGGACCACAGCATCCCCTGCTCATAGAGTTGCGCCAGACTGTGGCCTAACTTTCGGATCCCCGCGTGACCGAGTTGCCGAGGCGCCGCGCCGCCGCGCCGCGCCGCCGCCGCCGAGCCGCCCAGCATCACCGGCATCAGCGTCAGGGCCAGCACCAGCGAGGCGGCCAGCGACGTCACCACCGCCAGCGAGAGATCCCGGAACAGCGCCGCCGAGAGGCCCCGCACAAACACGATCGGCCCGAAGACCAAGACGGTGGTGAGCGTCCCCGCGAGCAGCGGCCCGGCCACCTCGTCGGCGGCGCGGCCCGCCGCGGCGAGCCGCTCCATGCCCGCTTCGCGCAGCCGGCCGCTGGCCTCCGAGACCACGATCGCCTGGTCCACCAGCAGGCCCACGCCCAGCGCCAGGCCACCGAGCGAGAGCACGTTGATGGTCACGCCGAGCAGCTGGAGCGCGGTCAGCGACACGAGCACCGACAGCGGCACGATCAGCCCGATGGCGAGGGCGCTCCGCCAGTCGCCGAGAAAGAGCAGGATGAGGAGCAGGCAGAGCGCGCCCCCGAGGATGATCTCCTGGGTCAGGTTGGCCAGGGCATCGTTGACGAACCGCGCCTGGGCTGCGATCACCTCGATCCGGAGCTCGGGGAACTCCGCGCCGAGCTGGGCCACCGCCTGTTCCATCTCACGGGTCACGGCGACGGTGTTGGCGCCGGCGTCCTTGTAGGCGACCAGCCCGATGCCGGGGCTGCCGTCGAGCCGGGTGAGGGTTCGGGGGTCGGCGATGGCCAGCGTCACCTTGGCGATATCCGCCAGCCTCACTGATGGGCCGCCGGCCCGGCCCACGGGAATGGCGCCGAACTCCTCGAGGCTCCGGAGCTCGGTGAGCGCCCGCACCGAAAAACGAAACTGCCCGCGCCGGATGGTGCCGCCGGGAGCGCTGGCGTTGGCGGCCTGCACCGCGGTCACCACATCAGTGGGTGTGAGCCCGAGGCCGCGGAGCCGGGCCGGGTCCAGCTCGACCCGGATCTCTTCCTCCGGGGCGCCGGTCACCGCAACGCTGGCAACGCCATCGAGCTGCTCCAGCCGGCGGGCCAGCACCTGCTCCGCCAGACGAGCGGTCGCTCGGAGATCGCCGGGGCCGGAGACGCCGAGTACTGCGATGGGGCGTTGCCCCGGATCGCTGGTGAGCAGCGTGGGCCGCTCGGCGGTCTCCGGCAGGCGGGCGCGGGCGTTGTCCAGGCGTTCCCGCACCGTGAGCACCGTCGCCGCCATGTCGGTGCCCCAGGCGAAGCGCGCCGTGGTGGTGACCTCGCCATTTCGGCCTACCGAACGCAGCTCGACCAGTCCCGGGGTGGCGGCGATCGCCTCCTCCACCGGCTCGGCCACAAAGCGGGAGGCTTCTCGGGCGGCAGCGCCGGGGTAGAGAGTGCGGATGGTGAGGACGGGGAGCGTGATGTCAGGCAGCAGCGACACCGGCAGGCGCCCCAGCGAGACCGCGCCGAGCAGCACCAGGGCCAGCGTGGCAGCGACGGTCGTGACCGGCCGGCGGAGGGCGGCGGTGGAGAGGGACATGATGCGGGAGGCGGGAGACCTGGGCGGAGGGCGGCGCCCCGCCGCTACTGGCTTTCCGCCCGGGCCAGCACCCGCACTGGCGCGTCGTGGGTGAGGGTCAGGTGCCCCTCGACCAGTACGGTATCTCCGACGGCGACCGGAATCTCACCGGTGGAGGAATCGGGCAACACCTCGGTCTCCACGCCATTGGAGCGTCCGGGCAGGATGTACACCCACTGGGCCCGGCCGCCGCGAGCCACGAACACCAGCGGGCGGCCGTCCCGTTCGATCACGGCGCGGGCCGGCACCAGGACGCGGTTGGGCAGGCGGGTCGCTTCGACTTTGAGGTCGGCGTACATCCCGGGTCGCAGGACTGTCCGGGCTCCGCCAGCGTGCACCGAGACCACCACCGTGCCGGCACGCGCGGCGGTGTCCACCAGGGGCAGCACCGCGCTCACCCGGCCGGGCAGCGGCGCCGCCTGGCCCGGGGTGGACACGAACGCCTCTCCGCCGACCCGCACAAAGGGCAGGTCATGTTCCAGCACCTGGGCTTCGACCCGCAGGTTGGTCACATCCACGATGGTTGCGATACTCTCTCCGGCGGAGAGTCGGCTGCCGGCGGCGACGTCCACCCGTTCCACCACGCCATCAAAGGGGGCCGTGATCACCGCCCGTTCGCGGTCCAGCTCGGCACGCTCCAGCCGGACCTGCGCGGCGGGCACGCCGGAGAGGGTGAGCGCGTTCTGGCGTCGCTCAACCTCCTGGCCGGGGCCGAGGAGAATGGAATCGGAGGCGAGGTTGCCCTGGTAGCGGATGCGGGCCTCGGCCAAGGCGGCCTCGGCCTCACGGACGGCGAGATCAAAGGGGCGGGTGTCCAGCCTGACGAGCGGCTCACCCCGGCGGACGGTCTGTCCGGGCCGAACCAGCACCTCGGTCACGGTTCCGTTGGTCTCGGCCTTGAGCTGAGCCACGGCGGCGGAACGGACCTGACCGGTGGTGGTGATGGTGAGGACCAGATCTCCCCGGCGCACGGGCTCGCCGGCCACGGGGAGGGAGAGGTTGCCCGGGTCACTTGCCTCGGCGCTGTCCGCGCCGGGGCCGTCACTCGCCTCGGCCGCCCGGTCCTTGCATCCTGAGGCAAGGCAGAGCGGCAGCAGGGCCCAGCGAAGCGATGACGACGGGGTGACGCGCACCGGCATGATCCGTCCTGTGGTGGTCTCTCAAGATGGCTGTGATGCGCGGGGGGGGCCAGAGGTTGCGTGGGCGGGGGGGGGTTGGGCAGACCCGGCAAATCCCCGTCAGCGTGGCAACCGATACTCCTCGATCAGTTGCAGGCCATCCTCATCCTCAGCGACGGCGTAGGCGTGCGTTGCGCTGAGTGCCATCACGGTTCGTCCGAGCGGAAGAAGCACCTGGCGGATATCCGCCTTCTGGCTGACCACGTCGTAGCAGACTGACGTATCCCGGGCACTCCCGGACCGTTTCACCCAGAGGTCTCCGTTTGGGGTGAGGTGCAGGGAGAAGTACTCGAACGGGTTCTTGACCGTTGGCCACTCAGTTGGCAGAGCCGGCCGAACGACGTTCGTGGGCTTGCAGGGCTTGCTGCGACAGTCCACCACGACAATGCTGTCCCGTTGCGCCTCCTTCCACCACGCGTCCTTTTCGGCCTCCGTGACCGTCACTCGCTCGTCGGTAATCGGTGCCGACCGCCGTGATGAGCCATTCACCGAGTACCACTCGACCGAGTAGGAACTTCCCCGAACCACTATCACCTGCCCGCCACTCGTCACAGTCCAGTCGTCACGCTCACCGAAGGGGAGAAAGATATCCATGCTTCCCGGGGCTTCGTTGATCATGCTGGGAAACGAAGTGCGTCGTGGCGGTAGGACCAGAACCGTGATTGTGTCGGTGTGCTCGGACTCCGCATTGTATCGCAGGATCGGAACGGTATCCCGGATGGCGCGGTGCAGCCCACGCCCCCCCCCCTCAGAAGGGATGAGCCCACCGCCGAGGATCGAAAGGACGGGTAGGCATCGTGGTACACATTGCCCCTGTTGTCCACGCCGCGAACCATGAAGGAAGCAACCTGCGGCAGCAGGAAGCTCTTCTGATACCTCCATCGCCGATCGAAGTAGGTGAGCCGTCTGTGTCCTTCGTCGAACACCACGACTGTATCAGGCCCCAAGGCCCGCACTATCCTCGGGCGACGATACTCGCCAGGTCCATCGCCGCTGCGAGAGGCCGGGATGGGCACTCCGCTCGACATCGGAACCCGCAAGACAAGCCCCTCCCCACCATCAACTATGGCTAGCGTGTCACCAGTCAGGTAGGCAGCGCTGACAACCTTGGTGAACGCGCTCTCTGTCACGCGCTCGAGCCGAAGTCTTGTCCCTCGGCAGTCGACCCGTGAAATCGTCCCCGGGAGGTGAGGCAGGATCAAGAAGGCCGCAACCACGGCCCCCAACCGCAAGCTGTAAGCCGTGGTCTCTCGCGGACGCGCATTTTCCATGGGAACACCCGATTGAACGACGGTCGCAACCCGACTTGGGCGATCAAACCAGGCACTTCGTGATCCAGTGCTAGCCGCCAACTATGGCGCGTAACAGCACGTGTACTGACCGTGATAGCAGTTCGTCATACTGCAGATCGCCTGATACTGAACCTGAATAGTTTCCTTGTAGCCAGAGGGCCATTGCAAACGTCAAGGGGGCGGCACCCGATACCGCGCAATTTGCGGCTCGTCGTCCGGACTGAGCCGTACCCCCCAAAGCCAGGGGCCGTTAAAAGCGACTATTAGCAGGTCCTGTGGGGCTCGAACCCATTGGCGGACCCGAGCCCTCAGGTCCAGTACGAGCCATAGCCCGCCCGTGAGTGTAGGGCTCGAAGCGATGTCGCCCTGCATCTTGATCCAGACCAAGGAATCCGGTGTCACCCGGACGTCCAGAACAGGCGGCAAGTACCGCGGCCGGTAGAGTCGAGCCCGAAGCGAATCCGCAGTGACCGGTGTAGCCATACCCCGCCGCTTCACCTGGTGCATCATGGCATCAATCGTACTGTCAACTACGCCAGAAGTCAGCGCTCGCGCCCGATAGGAGAAGGAGGTGTCGGCGAGCCATCCGCCACTCGGAGTCCAGGTCCTGACTCGAAAACTGGAGCGCGAGGATGAGGAAGCCTGACGCTCAACCACCGCGACCACCGTGCCCGTTTGTGCTACGGCCACAATGGGGCCGTCCGCAAAGGGCTGGTTGAGTGCGAGTCCTGCCGAGGGCGACTCGAAGCGCATGCTGAGATTGCGGACGGAAACGGTTGCGAGCGTGTCTGCCCGCGTCCAGTGTGCGCCAGCCGCGACGACATGGTAGGCAGAGGGAACTGGTTCCGTCGGGACCACGGTCATCACGCAGCGCCCGTCGGGAAGCAGGGCCCAGGCCCTGCCAGGACAGCGGTCCGAGGTCCACTGGGTGTAGGGAGGTTCTAGGGATGGTGGAAACAGCGTAATCCGCTGGAGCGTACCGTCGATGAGCCAGATCGAGTCTCCGAGGAGGCCTACTGCACTTATCGACACTGCCTCTCCGGGTCCCTTGCCACGACGCACAACGCGACTGCAGGTCTGGCCGGATTCGGAAAAGCGGTAGATCTCTGCAGCAGCAAGGTCGGGGACGAAGACGGACATGTCCGGCCCCACGAGCAGGTGCCGGACAATGGTCATCTGGCAATCTGATGTTGGACTGAAACCCGGATCGGCGCGGAGATCGACCGCCAGCTGGCCTGACAGAACCCCTGGGAGGGATAGCGCCACGACAAGCGGGAGGCCGAGGATCTTACCCATTGTACCCTGAGGGGCCGAAGATGTGGTGGGGGCCACCTACGGGACGACTACAGGACTAGGATCGCCGAGTCCTTCCGAACTCGATCCCGTGCCTCTGAAGTTTGCACACGTGTGATCACGACGTCGTCACACGGCCTTCGTATGAGCATATCGGTGACCGGACTCCCGAGTGCACCGGGAGAACCGTAACTACTTCCTGCGTAGCGAAGACTCCCGTCCGGCGAGAGGGGCGCGGACGCGCCACCACCACACCCCGGCGACGAGTATGTGCAACCTGGATAGCCGTTGGTGCAGTTCCAATACCCCACAGGGCCTGACCCGCATTCCAGCAGACCGTAGGGGCCGAACTCACCACAGACCCAGCAACCTGAAGGCAGCGCGTTTGTCGACGCCCCTTGCGCCTCCAGCGGGCCCGTCGACAAGCAGACCGCTAGCATTAGGATCAGCAACTTGGAACCCAGCCCGTGTGAATATGCCATGATCCGACTCCTTGAGTGAGTGCTTCAATCTGGTTTTGGCCCCCAACCCACATCGTACAGCACGATCTCTAGGGCGCCCGCTCGGCGAACCGCGAGAACGCTTCGGCCGGATCGCGATGATGTAACGAAAGCGAGAGGAGTGTTGAGCGTCCTGACGCGACCGACCCGCCCACCATAGTCGTAGAGAACCAGGAGTCGTGAGTCGCTTCTCACGTCTGAGAGCGTAAGAACAAGGCCACAGTCCAAGGGAACGATCGATACTGCCCGCCACAATGGAGCAGGACTGTCATCGTCTGGGTTCCGCTCAACCAGCGAGTGAGGTAGGGAGTCGAAGGCCCCTGATGAAAGGCCGTCGAAGGCATGGCTCGTCGGTCTCAGGGGAAACACGGGAGCGAAGGCGTAGATCAATGAGTCCGTCACTAGGATCGCAAAACCAAGCGCACCGCCACCGCCTGGGTGGAGAGCAGCAATCTCCCGTAGGCCGCCTCCCCGGTCGAAGACGAAAAGCGCCGGTCGGTCAAGAGACCGGGATGTTGCCGTGAACGCCCACTTGCCGCGGCCGACGGCAACCGAACCGATCTCACCGACCTCCTGAGCCCCTATCGGCGTAGAGCGCAGACTGCGCCCAGATTGATCCACGACCAACACCTGTTTACCGGCCCTGTCGAAGACTGAGAAGGGCGAATGACGCGTGGTCGCTTCGATGCCGGCTACGTCCGTTTCAGGGGGAAGCAGGATCTGACGCACACCTGACCCGGGCCTGATGGCAAGAACCAAGGGATGTGGACCATGGACATAGAGCTCACCATCATCTCCAATCGCGACTCCGCCGACCTGGAACGAATCCGGAAGCTGGTAACTCCATCGCTCCCTGAGGGTCAGCGATTGCTCGCGGAGGTTGCACAACGGTTCATGCGAAGGCGCGGATTGTCCTATCACCGGACCGGACGCCAGAAGCACACACCATCCAGCAAGTGGCAGGCCTCGAATGGCTGTACCGTGCTTCTTCATAGGCGGTGTCACTCATGAAGCGCTCTCGTGCCCTGGCGAGTCCACCGTGTTCGTGCGTGTTGCGACGGTCGACCCCCACCAGCTTGTGTTCCGCGTGCACACGATTCCACCGGGGGGCACCGCAAGAGGGAGCTTCACTGCCTCCCCGATAGCCTCCACCCGACTCCCATGGTGTGAGTTTGTGCGAAGGCTGTCCATACACCCACGTCGCGTTTCTGCAACGTTGCCGCATCCGGCCAGATTGTGTGAGGCACCCGGCCCCGCGTCCCACCCCGCAACCCCATTGACCGGCCCCCTTGCGGGCCAGCCGGGGGGGGGGGGATACTCTCTAGCACCTCACTCCCGCCCCCCCCTGCGAAAGAGTGGGAAGAGACGAACGGCACGGTCCAGCCTGGCCAGACCGGCGCCGGTGTCGCCCGCAGGTAGACGATGCACGGTTGGGTCCTGCTCCCCCGTCAGCGTGAACTCTCCGGCGTGCCCACCGGCGACTTGCCCTTGGGCAGCACGCTGGTGGTGTCGCTGCCGACCGGCGCCGCGCGCGAGCTCCCCGCCGAGCTGAGCGACCGTCACTTCCAGCCGTGGTGCGCCTGTTGCCTGGTCCTGGCCGGTCCGCTGGTCGAGCCGGAACTCATGGCAACGCTCCACCACGGCCGCCGCCAGGCGGCCCGGCTGATCCTGCACAACGGCGCCGCCCCCGATGCGGACCGGGTGCACGCCGCGGTCCGCGACCGCCAGCACCCCAATCACCTCACCCTCGTCTCCTACGTCGCCCGCCGCAGCGGCGCCGATCCCGACGTGCGGGACTCCTTGGAGTACTGCCTGAACACCGACGCCCACCCGGGCGGTCTCTCGCGGAGCACCCTCAGCCGGCGACTGCAGCGGCTCGGGCCGTTCACCGCCCGTGACTGGCGGGCCATTGCCCACCTGATACGGATCCTGCACTACGCCGAGGGGAGCATGGATGCGGTGGGCTGGCAGGCGGGGATGGACCCGCGCACGCTCCGCGAGCAGTGCGCCCGCTACCTCGACGCCTCGCCGTCGCAGGCGCTGGGGCTGCCGGGCTGGGAATGGAAGCTGGAGGCGGCACTCAGGAAGGGCGGCTGCGTACCGGGCGGGCCGATTCCGGCCGAGCGCCACTCCGACGACCAGCAACTCGTCTAGGATCTCTCGCGATCTCTCCTGGCCAACGCCAGGCCCCGCCAGGCGGTCCGTTATCCCGTCATTGCCTGGCCGGCACCCAGGTCAGCAGGTCCACCCGGGGCTCGGGGTCGTCATACAGCGCGACGATCTGATGATCCGCCACCCCGGCCACCGCAAGGGGCCGGCCCGGGAGCCGGAGGCTCCCTTGATAGGCAGCGGTGACCCGGTCGTAGCTGTCAATCAGCCCCCCGCGATCCTTGGTGGCCCCGACGAACAGCACCCAGACTTGACTGCCGACCGCAGTGACGCTGAGCGCCGACCAGGTGGCGTCGGGGGTGACGCGGGTGATGGTGACCTCCCCTTCCTTGGCGGCGTAGCCCTTGTAGGAGAGCGTCGCGGGGAAGTCGAATCGCTCGGGCCCCCGGGTCGAGGCCGTCACCCGGCCCTGTTCATCCAGGATCAGCAGCCAGTCGGACCAGCGGAACGCGACGGCGCTCCGCCCCGCACCGAGCACCGCATTCACCGGCTCTGTGGCGAGGTGGCCCAGCCCGGCGAGCGGGGCAGGAACCGCCGCCGGCCCGAGGCGGTTCCCCTTCGCGTCAAAGCGGTCCCAGTGCGGCCCGCTGCCGACCGCGCCGAGGAATCCGCCATCCCCTGCCGGGAGGATGCGCCGGATGGGAAGCCGCACCGGGACCATCCGGCGTCGAGTGCCCTTCCCGTCCAGCACCGTCACCCGGCTGTTGCCATGATCGGCAAGGTACACCTCGCCCGTGGCGCTCACCTGCAGGTCCGAGGGCGCGGTCAGCTCCCACGGGCCCTGCCCGGGCGTGCCAAAGCGCCACTGCGGGCGGCCGTCGAGCGAGAACGCCTTCACCTGGGTGTCCCCATAATCGACGATCACCACAGTGCCCCCCGCGACCCGAAGCAGCACGGGCCGGAGCAGGACCTCACCCCGGACGATCGTCCGCGACGTCCAGGTACCCGGGAGGATGCTGCGCCGCTCCGGCGGCGGGGCAGTCTGGGCGACCCCGGCTCGTACCAGGCAGGAGAGGGATACCACAACCAGCGCCGCCCGCCTCATGAGCGTTCCCCCGGATCCCGGAGCCACCGCACCGCCTCAGCGATTGCACCCGGTCCTGCCAGCAGTGTGAGGGGCCGGCGGTGACGTCGGATGGCGATGACCGGACCCTCCCCGAGGTACTCGACCAGCCGCGCATACTCCCCCGCCAGGTCGCTGGTGATGGGGAAGGTGAGGTGGAAGTCCGCCACCACTGCGGGCAGTTCGCTGGCCGAGATGCTGCCGAGAAGCACGGTCCCCGAGAGCGGCATCGAGGCCCGTGCCGCGAGGCTGTCCAGCCTGCGAAGGTCCTGGCTATAGAGCTGACAATCCAGCGCGTGGAAGATGACATGAACGCCGCCGGCCCGACCTTCCGTCACGGCCAGGGCGGGCAGGTGACCACCGGGCGGGGCCCCTGCGCACCCGAGCGCCAGCGCCGCGACCCCGCCCCATCTTGGCATTCGCCTCATTGGATGACGACCGGGTCGGCGTAGCAGTCCCGGGCGCCCGGGTTCGGCCCACCCCAACGGTAGCTGCCGCACAAGTAGGCACGGCCGTGGCACCCGATGCCCTGGCAGCTGGTGATGTACCCTGTCGCCGCGGCCGTCGGGCGGGCGGTCAGACTGAGAAGGGCGAGGGCAACCGCGGCGATGGCACCGCAGGCGCAGGCTCGCAGAGAGACCGTGGCTCGCATGGGACCTCCAGGTTCAGGGGCGACATGACTGCGCGGAGGCTCAGCTGCCCTGGCCGGGGAGCCGGTTGGTGTAGCAGTCACGTGACCCCGGCGCCGACCCACCCCAGCTATAGCTGGCACAGAGGAAGTATCGCCCGCCGCAGCCGATGGCCTCGCAGGTGGTGATGCTCCGGACAGCGGCCTGACTAGTGGCCGAGCCGGCGATGAGCAGGCCCAGCGCCAGGGCCAGGACACCCGTGACCCAGGCCAGCCGGCCGTGGGGAGTGGGCAGCGCGTGCATGGTGGCACTCCTTCCTCCGAGGGGGGTCGGGCAGGCAGACTGGACTCCGGAGAAATCTTGCACCGCACCCTCAACCGAGCGTCAAACGGTCGCGGTGTGAGACGGCAACTCAGCGTGCCATTACCCACAGTCCGCCCGAAGCCTCCCGCACGCAACAAGGCACCTCCGCGGCTCTGAACCGGTGAGGTGCCTCGGCCTGCCGCCAGTCGATGAGGCGCTAGCCGCTCACCCCTCCACCTTGTACCGCACCAGCACCGGCACGTCGAACGGATCTCCCTCAACTCCCCACAACGTGGTGCGGTCGGCTTCCAGGAGCCGGAACAATGGCGCGGTGGTCACCCGCGCCACTTCCCGCCCGTCCGGTCCCAGCGCCAGCCATTCGCCCCGCGTGGGGGCGCCGTCGGCCACCTGCAGCTTGAGCCACACGACGCCGTCCTGTCCCACGACCACCCGCTCCACCGGCGGGTAGTAGCGCGGCCGGAACAGCTTCCGCCGGAGCGAATCGGCGGTGAGCGGGGTGCGGGGCCAGTTGGGATCGGCGGGCTCGGTGAACATCCGGATGATGCTGTCCACCGCGCGCTCCGGCAGCGGACGGGGGCGATAGCTCACCCGGCGGGAATAGACGGGCGTGCGGCCGTTCCGCATGAGGTTCACCGTGAAGCCCTGCGCCTTGCTCCCCTCGGCGGCGTCCCGGTGCACCAGGGCGAAGTACCGGCCGTCGGCGGAGAAGGCCGGGATCGGATCGTCGCTGAACGGCTGGTTGAGGTGCGCCTCTCCTTCGCGAAGGCGGAAGTGCATCGCCCGGTGCTGGAAGGAGTACTGCGCCACGGTGTCCTCGACCTCGAGCTGCCGGCTGGTCCTGAGCAGCAGCGCGTGGGTCGCCCCGCCGGCCGGATTGTCCCGCGGAACCACCGCCTCCTCAAGGAGGAAGCCGCCGTCGGGCAGCAGCGCCAGCGGCATCCCCACCCGGGCGATCGGGCGGGTGGACGCCGGGAGTTCCCGGGCGAGGACGCCGAAGGGAATCGTGGTCACGCCCCGGCCGCCCGCAGGGAAGAGCGACACCCGTACCCGACCCGGGTCCAGCGCCCACATCGAGTCTCCGCGGAGGCCCACCTGCATCACGGCGTGGAACTCGCCGGGCCCGGCGCCGCTCCGCCCGATGATGCGGCGGAGCGCGCCCGAGGGTTCCAGCTGCAGCACCGCCGGGTACCGGTGATCCGCCAGGTAGAGGCTTCCGTCAGGCGCTCGGGCGATGTCATCCACGGAGGAAAGCTGGACCAGTACACTCTCTGGTACGGCAAAGTCCGGGTCCGGGCGGAGATCCCGCCGGATCAGGTCATCGGCCGGGGTGGCGGCGGCGCCCATCAGGGCGGCCACGAGACCGGCACGGAACAGGGTCAGAGGCATGGGTCGGGTCCGGGACCTGGGCTCAGAGGGAAAGCGATTCGGTCTGTGTCCGGACACCATCAATTTGCGACGGTGTCTGGTAACGCGCTACTACTACACCCTCACAATTCCGCCTGACAGGATCGCCGGCCTCCGCCAGCGCCTGGCTGACACCGGCCGCGGCGCCGCGGGAGACATACTGCGTGGCTCCGTCGAGGTCCACCGGGAGCGCCGCGCCCGCGCCGCAGCCCGGGCTGGAGGGAGTGCAGCCAAGAATGGTGTAGTTGCAGTTCCAGTAGCCGGGGACCTGGCCGCCGGCGCAGTACATCCCCATCGAGGAGCCAAGGCAGGCCCAGCAGCCGGCGTCCGGACGGAGTGCCACACTGCTGGCCGACGGCAGCGCGGCGGCCAGTGAGGCAACGACCTGGGAGTGGGCGGGAGCGGCGCCGAACAGCATGCAGGCCGCCAGGGCCGCGCCCGCGCGAGTAAGTGTGCGTGACATCAGAATCTCCTTCAGTGTGAGGGATCGCCCGGGTCCCGAACCCAGCGCCATGCGTACCAGACCAGCTCGAGTTCTCCAGCCCGCCGGGCCGCCAGCAGCGAGGCATTGCCCAGGGCGGTGACCATTCCGAGCGGCGCGTCCAGGGGCGTCACCCGCACCACCCGGCCGGCGGCATCGTACCGCGCCATCAGACGGTGATCGCTTCGCAGGTCGGTGAGCGTCAGCAGCACGGCGCAGTCGAGCGCCACCGCGGGCATTGCCCGCCAGAAGGGGAGGGAATCCGATGGGATCGGGGTGCTGGCGGGATGGCTCAGGACGGGGGCCAGGGTGTCGGCGCGCCCGGAGGGCTGCACCCGCACCACCTGGAATGGCGGCATCAGTTCGGTGACGAGCACTGCGGGACCCGCCGGGGAGAGCTGCAGCCGCCGCAGCGTATGGCCGTCCGGCGACGGTGCCGTGCGGTAGCGGGTACGGGGGCCGGCTCCGCGCACCAGCAGCGCCCCGGTCGCCACCTCACGGACCGCGACCACCCACTCACCGTCGCTCCACACCGCCTGCTCCAGCAGCACGCTGGGCTCGAGCACCACGCCGGCGCCGGTCCGCTCCACCCGGCCCTCGATCACCCGGTACTCACGACCGCTGGCCAGGTCGAGGAAACGGAGCGTGTCCCCGGAGAGTGCCAGTCCCGCCGGAGTCAGGGTATCCGGCAGCCGAGTGCGCGCCAGCGCCCGTGAGGCATCAACGGCCAGGAGCTCCCCGGCCACCGACCAGAGCGCCACCGCGCCACGCTGATCGGAGGCCCACCCCTGGATGCCGAAGGTGGACGGCAGCAGCAGCGATCCCGCCTCCTCGAGAGCGAGGCGGGCAGACCCGCACGTCTGCGAATGGACCGGGGTCGCCAGGAGCAGGGCGCCGACCATGGCACCGCCACACGTGCGCCACCCGGCGGCGATGACCGATGTGGGGACTTGCATGGCTTGGACAATAGGAACCGGGTTCGGCCCAGGCCATGCAAAATCAGGCCATTTCCGGCGGTATCGCGCCTCTTGGGCCCCTTCCCAACCCCCTGAGGTTGACGTTGGCCCCCGGTAGTGCACTCTATCTGTCCCCCTGCCTGCCTGCCCCGGACGTGACCGGGGCCTGGGAGTACCTTCGTGACCCTGCTCCAGCTGGAGCCCGCCACCGAGCGGATCGCCCCGGCCGGCCCGACGCCGGCCATAGGTGCGCTCTTGATCGCCGACCTCGCCCCAGGCATTCCCGCCCTGGCGGAGGCGCTGGCAAGCCTGCGCGCCGCACCCTGGTGTCCCCTTGTCCTCCTCCTCCCCGACCGGCGCGTGGCCGGGCAGGTCCTGGCCTCCTTCGAGCCGGTGCCCGGCATCTTCGCCACGCTCTATGCCGCGGACCGCCCCACCCTCCCGCTGGCGCAGCGTGCGGTCGCCGCCGTGCGCCGACGGCCAGTCCCCCAGCCGTCGATCCTCGCCTCGTGGCTGGAACGCCGCATCGGGATACCCGGCGTGGCCACCACGTTCACGGCCTGCTTTCACTGCGAGACCACCGTGCAGCCCGGGCGCACCCTGACGCGACGGCTGCAGGAACTCGGCTGCCTGGAAGTACGCGACTGGCGCGGCCTGGCTCGGCTGGCGCAGCTGCTGGCGGCCGGAGGCCACTGGCGGCCGGCCTCACTGGAGTCCACCGCGCTGGAGGCCGGCATTGACCCACGCACCCTGCGGCGCTGGCTACGCCTGGCCACCCCGCTCTCCTGGCCCGAGGCCACCCGCCGGCCCGGCTGGGAGTGGATCCTGGAGTCGGCCCTTCGTTTGGGTGGCTACATCGGCAGAGAGCGCGCGATGACTGCCATGGCACCCACAAGCATCGCGGTGGCGGGATGACAAGAGGGCCCGCGTGCGGCGGGCCCCCGTGCCTGCAGTCTGCCGGTGCCAGTCCGGCCTAGGGCTGCTTGAACGCCAGCAGGTACTGCAGTCCGTCGCCATCGGTCCGGGTGGCCAGCACCACGCCCGGCCCAAAGCCGACCACCCGGTGGTTGGCGGGGAGCGTCGCCACCGCGACCCGGGCGCCGGTCTGGTCGAAGACATCGTAGACCCGGCCCGGCATGCGGGCCGGCTGCGAACGCAACACCCACAGCCGGTTGCCGGGGGCCGCCAGCACCGCACGCGAACTGAACGGCGGCATGAACTCCGGCCATTCCATGTCATCGGCCCGGGGCTCGGGCGGCCGTGCGTCGGGGGCGCCGCGGCCCGGCCCGCCCTCGGTGACCACGATCCGGTTTCGCGGGTTCCGCATGACCGAGAGCACCGCCTCCTTCTCCGCCGGGCCAACGCGAACACGGTCGAACCGGACCGGCGCGCCCCGCACCGTGCCGGCGCCACCCAGCCACTCGACGTGATAGTCCCCCTCGCGGACCACGCCGACCTGGCCGCGATCGGAGACCACCCAGCCATCCGCCGCCGCGTACGGCTGCGGGCGCACCATGACCATACGCGAGTTCTGGCCGCCCGATACCTGCACCTTCAGGGCCGGGAC
This sequence comes from uncultured Gemmatimonadaceae bacterium, assembly GCA_964449145.1. Classification (GTDB taxonomy): domain Bacteria; phylum Gemmatimonadota; class Gemmatimonadetes; order Gemmatimonadales; family GWC2-71-9; genus JADJOM01. Next base: position 28,812 of record CAYUYF010000013.1, read on the forward strand.
GCGCACCCGCCCCACGCTGTCCACCTTGCCACTGGCCGGATCCCAGCGCAGGATCGCGACCGAATCCGGCAGGGCGCCATCCATGTCGGTCTCACCGGGCTCGCCCCGGAAGGGGCTGGCCTGGAAGTACACCCGCCCGGCCCGGTCTGCGCCGCGAGCGTCCGGCAGCCCGCCCAGTCCATCCGGAAACGGAAGTGTCCGCCCCATCCGGCCGTCCGGGCCGATCACCAGCAGCCGGCGACTGGCCCGGTCCACCAGCAGGAGGCTGTCACCCCGCCAGGCCAGGAGGTCGCTGGGAAGCTGATACTCGCCGGGCCCCTGGCCCTGCCGGCCCACGGCATTGCGCTGACCGGATTTCGGGTCCACGTGAAACAGCTGACGGCCGCCGAAGTCGGACACCATCAGGCGGCCCGACGGCAGCGGCTGGACATTCGCCACCGAGTCGAAGTCTTCAGCCAGCTCCCACAGCGGCTGGCTCAGCCGCCATTCGGCCACCTGGGCCTGCGCCGGCCCCGCGAGCAGGAGACTCAACGCGGTCAGACGAAGAAATGTGAGCACGGAAACTCCGGGTTCGAATGAAACGGTTGAAACGTCGGGGTGGTACCGGTCAGGATGCGCGTTCGAAGGTGGCGGTCGCAACCTGAATCCAACCGTTCGGGCGCATCGTCTGTCAGACCGCTATCACGACACGCACGGAGTCCGGCATGCTGCTCGCGACCGCGGGCCTGGCCGTCCTGTTCCTGCAGACCGCCAGCACCCCCATCAATCCTGCGACCCTCGCTGCCCCCGCCGGGGTGCAGGCGGTCCGCCTGGATGCGCCCATCACGCTCGACGGAGTACTCAACGACCCCGCCTGGGCGCGTGCACGGGTGGTGTCAGGCTTTCGCCAGCGGGATCCCGACGAAGGCCAGCCGGCGACGCTCCCGACCGAGGTGCGCCTGGTGTACGACGACGCGGCGATCTACGTCGGCGCGCGCCTGTACGATACCGCCCCCGACTCCATCGTGGCCCGGCTGGCACGGCGGGACAACTGGGTGGTGAGCGACCGCTTCCTGGTGTTCCTGGACCCCTACCTCGACCGGCGCACCGGATTCTTCTTCGGCGTCAATGCCGCCGGCACGATGTACGACGGCACCATGATGAACGACGACTGGGACAACGATACCTGGGATGGCATCTGGGATGCCCGGGTGCAGCGGGACTCCGCCGGCTGGACGGCCGAACTCCGCATTCCCTACAGCCAGCTCCGTTTCCGGCAGGCGGACCAGATGATCTGGGGCGTGAACTTCAAGCGCGAGGTCGCCCGCCGCAACGAGAGCAGCTACCTCAGCTATCCCTCCCGGAGCGAGAGCGGATTCGTCTCCCGCTTCCCCACCATGTCCGGACTGGAGAACATCCGCCCGCCGCGCCGGCTGGAGCTGACACCCTATGTCACCAGCCGCGCCGAGTTCCTCCAGCACAAGGACGGTGACCCGTTCAACGATGGCTCGCGCTTCAAGGGGACCATCGGCGCGGACCTCAAGCTGGGCCTCGGCAGCAACCTGACCCTCGACGCCACGGTGAATCCCGACTTCGGTCAGGTCGAGGTGGACCCGGCGGTGGTCAACTTGAGCGATGTGGAAACCTTCTATCCGGAGAAGCGGCCGTTCTTCATCGAGGGGGCGAGCATCTTCGATTTCGGGTTCGGCGGTGCCAACAATTTCTGGGGGTTCAACTGGCCGGGTCCCGACTTCTTCTACAGCCGCCGCATCGGCCGGCCCCCACAGGGCGGGCTGCCCACGGCCGACTACGCCGATGTGCCGGAGGGGGCCACGATTCTCGGCGCCGCCAAGCTGTCGGGCAAGGTGGCCGGCACCAATGTGGGGCTGTTGAGCGCGCTGACCGACCGGGAGCATGCCCGGCTCTCCGGGCCCGGGGGCCGGTCGAGCGCCGAGGTCGAGCCGCTCACCAGCTACAACGTGCTCCGGGCCCAGCGGGAGTTCTCCCAGGGGCGGCGCAGCCTGGGCATCCTGGCCACCGGGATGCACCGGGACCTGAGCGATCCCACCCTCGACGACCAACTCAACCGTGACGCGCTGAGCCTCGGGGTGGACGGGTGGACCTTTCTTGACCGCAAGAAGGTCTGGGTCATCACCGGATGGACCGGTGCCACTCACGTCAGCGGCAGCCAGGCGCGGATCACCAGCCTGCAGCAGAACTCCACCCACTACTTCCAGCGGCCCGACGCCGATCATGTCTCCGTGGACGGCAACGCCACCAGCCTGGACGGCTGGGCCGGCCGGATGAGTCTCAACAAGCAGCAGGGTGAGTGGCAGATGAACGCCGCCGTGGGCGCTATCAGCCCGGGCTTCGAAACGAACGATGTGGGGTTCCTGTCCCGCACCGACATCATCAATGGCCATGTCGTGGGGACCCGGCGCTGGAACTCCCCCGGGCGGCTCTTCCGCCTGGCGCGGGTCAACACGGGATACTTCCGGACTCACGACTTCAGCGGCCTGCGCACGGGCGAGGGAATCTTCCTGAGCGGTGGCGCGACCATGCACAACTACCACGAATTCGGCGGCTTCTTTGCGGCGAATCCCGACCGCTACACCGCCCGGCAGACCCGGGGCGGCCCCGCGATGCTGGCGCCCGGCGGCTGGGAGGGAAACCTCGACTATGCCACCGACAGCCGGAAACCGGTGATCCTGTCGGCCTTCGGCTACCATGGCTCCTACTCCAAGGGCAGCAGCAACAGCTGGAGCCTCGGCGTCGGGGCGGAATGGAAGCCGGCCTCCACCGTCTCCCTGCGCGTCTCGCCGAACCTCGAATGGAGCGACGCGGGGGCCCAATACGTCGGTGCATACGACGACCTCCTGGCCACCACCACCTTCGGGCGGCGCTACGTCTTTGCCACCCTTCGCCAGACCACCGTCAGTTCCAGCGTGCGGCTCAACTGGACCTTCTCTCCGTCGCTGAGCCTGGAGCTGTACGCCCAGCCGCTGGTGTCTTCCGGCGACTACCGCCAGCTCAAGGAGCTGCGCCGGCGCAAGAGCTTCGACTTTCTGACCTATGGGGAAGACGGCTCGACCATCAGCCCCGTGACCGACAGCCGCGGGCGGGTGACCGGCTACACTGCCGACCCCGACGGCCCCGGCGCGGCCCCGGCGCTGGACCTCCCCAACCTCGACTTCAGCTTCGCCTCGCTGCGCGGCAACGCGGTGCTGCGCTGGGAGTACCTGCCGGGCTCGACCCTGTTCCTGGTCTGGACCCAGGACCGCTCGGACTTCATCGGCGATGGGGAGTTCTCGCTGGGACGGTCGCTCCAGCGGCTGGGAAGGGCCACGGGGAATCACATCTTTGCGGTCAAGCTGAGCTACTGGTGGCATCCGTAGGCGGGCCAGTCCGGCTGATTCCCGAGGACCGCAGGTTCGCGAGGCCATCCCACGGGGTGGCCTCGCTCGCATCCGGCAGCCCCGTGGAGGAAAAACGCCCCGCTCCCCCGCCAAGGTTAGATTCTCCCCCCATGCTCCGCGGCTACGTCGCCACCGTCACCACCATATTTGCCGGCGCGGTCGGAGCCTCGGGCTGTTCGGGACCGCGGCAGCCGCCGCCGACCCTTACCCTCGAGGCAACCGGCGATACCCTGGTCGCGCGGGTCCACGAGGTGGCCGACGCCGTCTGGCTGGAGGGCAGCCGCTGGGCGATTCTGTCCCCGCTGGATCACGCCGTGCTGCTGGTGGACATGCAGCGGGGTCGGACCACGCCGTTTGGCGGTGCGAGCGCCGCGGAGATCGAGCAGCCATTCCATCTCTTCCGCGACGCCGAGACGCTGTGGATCGCCGACTGGCAGCGCCGCCGGGCCACCCACTGGTCGCTGGACGGGCGGCTGCTCGGCGAGATCCCCACCGCCGACGGGCTGCGGGGGGCGCTGCCGCGGGCCCGTGACCCGCAGGGCGCGTGGCTGTTCGAGCTCCGGCCGGCGCCGGGGCGGGACGGGAGCGGCAACCGCGATTCCGCGGCCATCATTCGCCTCACAAGCGACCGGGCCGATACCGTCGGCCGCCTGGCCCCCTACGACCTGGCCGAGGTGGTGGCCGACGGACGGACCCGGCTGGAACGCCGCCTGCTCTCCGGCCAGGACCGCTGGGGCGTGACGCCCGGGGGCCGGTTCTGGATCGCGCGGGTCGACAAGAACCGGGTGGACTGGATCACCGGGGCCGGCCAGCGGGTAGAGGGCGAGCAGCTGCCGGACCGGGTGCTCCCCGTCACCCAGAACGACCGCGACCTGTTCCTCAACCGGTTCGAGGAGGAGCTGCGGCCCACCGTGGAGGCCATCCCCTTCGCGGCGATCAAGCCGCCGTTTGACTTTGCCCTGACCGGCCCTGACGAATCTGTCTGGCTCACCAAGAGCCGGGCGGTTGGCGACACGATCCGGTTCTACCAGGTGGTGGATTCTGCCGGCCGGTTCGTCGCCGAACTCACCCACCCCGGCCTCGGCCGAGTGGTGGCCATCGGTGGTGAACACGCCCTGGTGGCGGAGAGTATCGAGGACGGTGTGCGCCTGCTGCTCTATCTTCTGCCGCGGCCAGAATCGCCCGGTGGTACCTGAGGCCCGACCGCGGCGCCATCCGGCAGCCGCGTCCCAACCCAGTGCTGACCCGTTCCGTGGAGTCCTGATGGCGTTCCTGACCCGAGGCCTGACATTCGTCCTGGCTCTCCCCCTCACCGCCTGCGGCGAGGCAAAATCGCCGCTGGTGGTCCTCGACCAGCCCGAGGCCACGCTGGGCCGGACCTTCCAGCAGGTGAGCAACGTGGTGGAGCTGAGCGACGGCCGGATTGCGCTGGCCGAACTGCGGGACCGAACGTTCCTGTTCGCCGACTTCACCACGGGAGAGGCCACCCCGGTGGGCGTGCATGCCGACACCATCGCAAAGCCGGACTCCTCGCCCGAGTTCCACAAGTATCCGGGGTATGTGCTCCCGCTCTGGGGGGATACGATCGGACTCCTGGACTTCGCCGCAGAGCGTACCACCCTGTGGAACCAGCGCGGCGAGGCACTGGGCGTCCTCGGCGGCCGCACCATCGGCGGCCAGAACCAGCCGCTCAACTACGACGCCAGGGGCAACGGCTACAAGGAGGATGTCCGCGGCGTGCTGGGGGGCCTGGAGCCGGGGGACGAGCTCAAGTTCGACAGTCTGAATGTGCTGCGGATTGTGCCGGGAGACACCGTGGCGGACACCGTGGCCCGCCTCAAGTTGCCGGTCTGGGGCCGCGGGCGCTTCGGGGAACAGACCAAGATCGTCTCGACGATCTTCTCCGGCCGCGACATTTTCGGGGTGCTGCCGGACGGCGCCATCTGGGTGGCCCGCGCGGCGGACAACTCGGTGGACTGGCGCTCGCCGGCGGGAGACTGGACCCGCGGGTCCTCCCGCTCCTACACCAGGATCGCGGTCTCCCAGGCGGAAAAGGACGTCTTCCTCGAGCGGTTGCGGCAGCAGATGGCCCAGATGGGCGCACCGGCGGGAATCGAGCTCTCCTACCCCTTCGCGGACGAAAAGCCGCCCTTCGTGGCCGGCTCGACCAACCCCGACGGCGAGGTGTGGCTGCAGCGATCGCGGGCGTTCGAAGATTCGGTGCCGGTGTTTGATGTCGTGGGCCGCGATGGCGCCCCGAAGCGCACCGTCCAGCTGCCGCGGAACGCCTCCCTGGCGGGGTTTGGGCGCGACGGCCGGGTATACCTCATCCTGCGGCAAGACGACCGGCAGCTGATCGGACGCTACCTCGTCAAGTAGCCGGGCTACTCATCGGAGTCCAGCGGCGGCGGCGGCTCGGGGGCGTCACCCGACCGGCGGTTGCGGCGCCGGCCCTCCTCGTACCACCGGCGGGTGAGGTCGCCCGCCAGGTTGCGGTTGCCCAGCCCAAAGGCAAGACCGGCGGCGAGCGCGATCGCGCCGAGGATCAGGGTAAAGGCGGCGGTCACGATTTCCTCGCTCACCCCCACCTGCTGCAACGCCATGAATACCGCGATCGTCACCATGGCGCCCTTGGTGAGCTTGGCCACGGTGACCACGCCCTCCACCGCGCCGGCGGACGCCACGATGAGCGCCCGCACGAACTCGCCCACGATCATGCCCAGGATGATGATCACGGTGCCGGAGATCAGCGTGGGAATGAACGAGAGCATCCGGCCGAACATCTCGCGGACGTTCTCCAGCCCGAGCGCGGAGCTGGCCAGCAGCACGGCGACCAGCATGCTCAGCCAGAACACCAGCGTCCCCACCGCCCGCACCGGGTCCATCCGGACCCGTCCCGCCGCCTCGGTGAGCCCGCCGGCGTCGGCGAGGCGCCTGAACTCCAGCTTCCCCAGGGTGCGGTCAATCCAGCGCTGCAGCTGCCGGGCCACGAAGTAGCCCGCCAGCATGATGATCGCCGCTGCAATGAGTCCGGGCAGCACATCCATCAGCTCGCCCCAGCCGATCAGCAGGCGTTCCCACAGTTCGCTCATGGCGCCACCTCGATGACGATCTTGCCCAGTTGCTCGCTGCGGGCGAGCCGGGCGAACGCCTCGGCCGCCCCGGCGAGAGGATAGGTCCGGTCCAGCTCCGGCCTGAGCCGGCCCTGTGCTGCCAGCCGCGCGATGGCGGCGAACTCGGCGTCACTGCCCATGGTCGAGCCCAGGATGGTCCACTGGTACCAGAAGAGCTTGCGCACGTCGGTGGTAACCATCGGTCCGGACGTGCCGCCGCAGGTCACCAGCCGGCCCTGACGGGCCAGGCAGCGGAGCGACTGTTCCCAGGTGGCCGCGCCGACGGTCTCCACCACCACCTCCACCCCGCGCCGAGCGGTGAGGGCCCGGATCTCCCGGGAGAGATCCTGACCGGCGTGGTGCAGCGCGTGGTCGGCGCCGAGCTCCCGCGCCCGGGCCAGCTTGGCCTCCGAGCGGCTGGTGACGATGACCCGGGCCCCGGCCAGCTTGGCAATCGCCAGGGCGGCGAGGGCCACCCCGCCGCCGATCCCCCAGATCAGCACCGTCTCGCCCGGCTGCAGCCGGGCCCGGGTCGTCAGCATCCGCCAGGCGGTGAGCGTCGCGAGGGGAAAGGCGGCCGCCTCGGCCCACGAGAACCCGCTGGGAACGGGCAGCAGGTTCCTGGCCGGCACCACCACATACTCGGCGATCGTCCCGGGACGGTGCTCACCGAGGACACCGAAGCCCGGGCAAAGTGGCTGGTCGCCGGCACGGCACCATTCGCAGCGACCGCAGGAGATGCCGGGGTTGATCATCACCCGGTCACCGGCGGCGAGACCCTCCACGGCCGGACCTGCGGAGACCACCACGCCGGCGCCGTCGGCACCGAGGATATGGGGAAACTGGTAGCGGATCCCAGGCAGCCCCTCCACCACCCAGAGGTCAAGGCGATTCAGCGCCGCCGCCTGGATGCGGACCAGTACGTCGTCGGGGGCACTGGGGACCGGCGCCGGCAGGCTCTGGAGGGACAGCTGCTCGAGCCCGCCGGTCGCGGCGAGGGTCAGCGCTTTCAAAAGGAAGGGCTCGTAATCCGTTCTCCGGGCAGCAGCCGAACGGCCGTCTCGGCGCCATTGGCGAGTGAACGCCAGTGAAATGTAAACTCGGCGCGGCCGCGGTCGCCGGGACGGCTTCCGACCCACGCGAGGCGTGAGCCGTCCGGCGCAATTGCGACGTCGGTGATGGCCAATTCAGTTGAGATCAGCGACACCGTGGCGCCTCCCGGCCCCTGCCGTACCACCTGATCGGGGTCGCGCTTGTCCTGACGCCGCGCCACCCACATCAGTTCGCCTCCCGGAAGGTAGGCCGGCCGGCTCTCGTGGCGGTCGGGTGTCGCGGTGATCTGCCGCGCGGGGCCGCCGGCCAGGGGTACGGCGAAGATGTCCGCCGCCTGGTCCCGTCCCCGCGGGTAGCCGGTGAAGACCACGGTGCTCCCGTCCGGCGCGAGGGCTGGATCCTCGGCCCCACCGGGCAGAGTCGTCAGTGCCCGCAGGGCGCTGCCATCAGCGGCCATGAGGTAGAGCTGGCGGCTGCCGCCACGCCCGGAGCTGATCACCAGCGAGCGACCATCGAGAGTCCAGACCGGCTGGAGGTCCACGCCGGGGTCGGTGGTCAGACGGGTGGGGTTCCGGCCGTCGGCGTCGGCCACGTAAACGTCGTAGTTCCCGAGCCGATCCGACACGTACGCCAGCCGGGTCCGATCGGGCGAGTACGCGCCGTGGAGGTAATTGGCAACGCTGTCGGCGAGGATGGGCACGAACACGTCGGAGGCGAGCCCGGCCAGGGTGTAGATACCGAACTTGCCACCCCGGCTGGAGGCGAAGAGCAGGTCGCCGGTGACCAGCACCGTCACCTGCGCTGGCTGCCCGCCGGGCGGCTCGGCAGTGATCGTCGCCCGGCCAGGAGCGACCGCCTCGATGGTTCCCTCCGAGCCGACCCGAGCCACTTCCGGGCTGCTGCTGGCCCACCGCAGCCCGGTGGCCCGGCCCAGCGGCCGGGACTGAGCGTCCAGGTAGTTCACCAGCGGCGTATGCTGCTCGCCCGGGCGGAGGGCGATCCGCGGCCGGTCGAATCCGACCGTGCCGGACAGCACCTCAATGGTCCAGCTCCTGGGCAGGTAGCCGCGGGCGGCGAATGCCAGGGTGGTGGTACCGGCGCTCTGGCCGGTGACCACCCCGGTGGCGGGATCGAACCGGAGAATAGTGGTATCTCCCACCGACCAGCTGATCGGCACCCCTTCGATCGGCACCGAATCCACCGTCTGCGGGATGAGGGTGATCTCCCGGGTGCCGTGGAGCGGCAGGGTGATCGGCTCCGTCAGGCGGGGCGCGGCAAGGAAGTGCGCGATGCGCCGATGCACCAGCACCGCGATCCGGCGCTCCTGGAGGAAGCCGCGCACGGCGATCTCCGCGCGCCCCGCGGCGACCGCCCGGAGCGATCCGTCGCCGGCCACCTCCACCACGGCGGGATCCGAGCTGCTCCACTGCAGGTCCTGGCCGCGGAGGCGGCGGTTGCCCTGGGCCGGCACGGTCACCGTGAGCGAATCCCGCTCCTCCGGCGCCAGTGTCAGGCGCTCCCGGTCAACCGCGAATTCCGCCAGCACCACCGAGACCGGTATGCGCACCACCACACCGCTCGGGGCGGCCACCTGCACCGTGGTCTGTCCGGTGGACAGGGCGGTAATCGTCTCGAGAGAGTCGTTCACGCCCGCCACCTCCGGCCGGAGTGAGGACCACGCCAGCCGGCCCGGCGTCACCGCCGAGCCGTCGGTACGGACGGCCCGGATACTCACCCGGGCGTTTTCGGTGGGGAGCAGCGAGAGGCCGGCAGGTTCCGCGACGAGCAGCGCGATGTCCCCGCCGGCCGGGGCCGGGGCCGGGGCGACTCGCGCGGCGGCCCGGACGCGTCCGCCCGACACCACTACCAGGATGGAGCGGGACTTTCGGCCGGCGGTGACGGTGATCTCGGTGCGTCCCGGGGTCAGGCCCGTCACCGTGCCATTCATGGCGACTGCCGCCACCGTGCTGTCAACCATGCGGTAGCCGATGGCGAGAATCGCGTTCCCGGATTCATCGAACGCCTGGACCGTCAGTCCCAGGCGCTGCCCGGCGTCCACCCGAACTGTGTCCGGGGAGACATACAGTTCGGTGACCGTCTGGGCCACGAGCGCCGGCGGTGAGAAGAGCCCTCCAAACAGGAGGACCAGTCGAGAGGCTTCGCGGTACAGGTCACTGGGGCGCATTGCAGCAGTCCGGGGGTAGAGTAGCGAACTTCGGTGCAAGCGTCAGACCATGACGTTCAGCGGCGTAATCGTATATGCTACAACATGTTACGTCTGCTGGGGAGGGGTGGAACCAGAGGGGTCCAGCCGCAAAGCCGCGGGGAGTGCAGCAGGATGAGAGGATGCCCGTTCGGCCCTGGCGGCCGGTGCCCCCGGTTGCTCTCGAAATGGGAGCCGACTTGGTGTGCTTGCGCCTTGCACAAGCAAGGAAGAAGTGCATCTTACTCAATATTCTCGTCACGGGCGCACGTGCCCGTGCACCGGCGGCGGGTGTCGCGCCGCGGCAGCCCCAGGAGGAACGCGCCCATGGCCGAGCAGCAAGATATGGAAATGAGCTGGACGGACTCGGGGTGGATGGATCCCGCTCCGACGCCGATGGAGCCCATCATGACGCCGCCCGCCCCCGCGCCAATGGCCGCGGAGCCTGCCGCTGCCAGGCCGCCAGCCAAGCGTCCCGCGCCGATGAAGAAATCCGCGCCCAAGAAGGCGGCGGCGAAGAAGCCGGCCAAGAAGAAGGCCGCCAAGAAGAAGCCCGCCAAGAAGAAGTCGGCCCGGAAGGCGGCCAAGCGGAAGGCTGTCAGGAAGCCCGCCCGGAAGGCCGCCAAGAAGAAAGCCGTCAGGAAGCCGGCGCGGAAAGCAGCCAGGAAAAAGGCGGTCAAGAAGAAGGCCGTAAAGAAGGGCAGCAAGAAGAAAGCCGGCAAGAAGAAGCGGAGATAGCGGACCGACCCGGTCTGCCGGACCAGCCCTTCGTTCCAAACCGCCGACGGTCTTCCGCGCGCTACGGTGCGTGGTGGTCGTCGGCGGCGTCGTTATTGCGCACGCTGTGCCGTGATCCTGGCAGTTCGTCACCAGCCGGAAGGATGGAGCATCCTGCATGACCACTCCGCATCGGACGGATTCGGCTCGGCCGCGGCGCTGGCGCCTTGCCGTTGGCCTGCTCGCCGGACTGGCGCTGGCCAGTTGCGCCAAGACCGAGAAGGACGGCGTGGCCCTGGTTGGCGGCAACATCATCACCGGCGCCGGCGACCCGGTGCAGCGCGACATGGTCATCGTCGTGCGCCAGGGACGGATCCAGACCATCGCCCCGCGCGAGGGGTTTGACATTCCCCGGAGCGTGGAGGAGGTGGACGTCACCGGACTCTTCGTCCTGCCGGGGTTCATTGACGGACACGGCCATGTGGAGCGGTGGGCGCTGCCGGGATACCTGTCGGCCGGGGTGACCAGCGTGCGGGACGTGCACGGCCAGCAGGACTCCATCCTCGCGATCCGCGAGGAGGTGAGCCTCGGCGGCCTGGTGGCCCCCCGGGTCTTCAGTGCCGGCGCGATGCTGGACGGTGCACCGGCCACCTATCCCGACGCTACCGTGATCACCACGCCGACGGAGGCCCGTCGCGCCGTAGACGCGCTGGCGGTCCTGGGGGTGGATTACATCAAGATCTACACCCATGTCACTCCCGAGCTGCTCAAGCCGCTCATGGACGAGGCATCCACGTTCAACCTGCGTGTCACCGCGCACCTCGGCCTGATTGACGCGGTGACCGCCGCCCGGCTGGGCGTCAGGTCCATTGAGCACATGAGCGGGGTCCCTGAAGCCGCCAGTCCCAACCCCGAGAAGTTCTACGCCGAGCACCGGGCGTCGTTCTTCCGGGGGTGGAACTACTTCGAGCGAAGCTGGGCCTCGCTGGACAGTGCCGCGCTCACCCGGGTCGCCACCACCCTGGCCGAACTGCGGGTCGCACTGATCCCGACGCTGGTGATGCATGAGACCTTCAGCCGCCTGGATGACCCCGCCATCCTCACCCACCCCGATCTCCGGGCGATGCCCGATTCCGAGGTGGCCCGCTGGGACGTCCCGGACCTCAAGGCCCGCGCGGGCTGGACCGAGGCGGATTTCGCGGCCTTCCGCGCCTCCCGCCCCAATCAGGATCTGTTCCTGCGCGCCTTTCGCGCCGCGGGAGGGCGCATCATCGCGGGGACCGACGCCGCCAACCAGCTGATCGTCCCGGGGTGGAGCCTGCACACGGAGCTGGAGCTGCTGGTGCAGGCCGGGCTCACCCCCGCAGACGCGATCGCCACCGCGACCTTCAATACCGCCCAGCTGTTAGGTGCTGACTCGCTCGGGCTGGTGGCGCCCGGCAAGCTGGCGGACCTGGTCCTGCTCAAGGCCAACCCGCTCACCGACATTCGGAACACCCGGGAGGTGGCCAAGGTCATGATTCGCGGCCAGCTGTACGACGCCGCGACACTCGCCGGGCACTGAGCCGTGGCCCTCACCCGGGTGATGGCCGGATGGGGAGCGATCCTCACAGTCTTCCTGCTGTGGCAGTTCCTGGAACACCGGGCCCAGTCCCGCCCGGCATCGGTGTGGCACGAATTGCGGCGCGACTGGCGGACCCTCACCATCGAGGCGGGCCTGCTGGCCCTCCTGGCCGGGATCTGGTTCGCCAGCCTCGGCAGCGGCAGCGGATGGCTGGTGTTTCTCCTGGTGGGCCTGCTGGTCGAATGCCCGCCCGCGCTACGGGCCGGCGGGCCACTCGCCTGGATGGCGCTGGCCGGCCGGGTAGGCCGGATCGTCGTGGCGGGGATGGCCGCGGGACTGGTCCTGGGCCGGTAAGGTTCAGCCGGGGGTACACTCGGACTACCTTGAGAGATTGGTTCCCGGCAGCGGAGCTGAAGCCAGGCCCCGCGCCCCGCCCGTTCGCTCTTCCACCTTCCCGCCCATGCTTGATGCCATCCGCGCCTTCGCCTCCCGCCGGCTCCGTCCGCCGCCGGCGCACGAACCGGCGGCTGCCCGGCCCACCATCCAGCTGGCGGCGTGCGCCCTGCTGCTGGAGCTGGCGCACGCCGACGGCGAGTTCACCGCGGCGGAGCAGCAGCAGATCGAAGGGGCGCTGGCCCGGCACTTCGACCTGGACGAGGCGACGACCCGCGAGCTGCTGGCACTCGCCGACGCGGAGCGGCGCGAGTCCATCGACCACTTCCAGTTCACCCGCCTGATCAACGAGCAGTACGACCTCGGCCAGAAGATGGTACTCGCCGAGGTCATGTGGGGGGTGATCATGGCCGACGGCACCGTCGCCGAGCACGAGGCCTACCTGGTGCGGAAGCTGGCGAACCTGCTGGAGCTCGAGCCCGGGTACCTGAGTCAGGCGCGGCGCACCGCCGAGAGCCGGCCGGCGGCGGAGCCGTGACCTTGCCCGCCCCATACTCGGGAGAATCCGGCCCCGCCACCCATCGATACGCATTCCTGCTGGATACGTACGGGACGGAGCGGCTCAAGACCCTCTCGGTCTGGTCGTTGTTTCGTGACGATGAGCTGGGCTTCCGCCCTGCACCCCTGGCCCGCACCCCGCTGGAGCAGATGGTGCATCAGTGCGTGAGCGAAGATATCTGGATGCGCACCATGCTCGGGGTAGACTTGGGAGAACCGCCGCTCCCGACCCTGGAGACCCGGCTCGGTTTCGCCGAGCGCTACGCCAGCGCCTCCGCGCGCCGACTCGCCATCCTCTCGGAAAAGCCGGACGGCTGGTTCGAGGAAGGCGCCCGGTTCTTCGAGGTGGACCGTCCCCGGACCTGGATCCTGCTGCGACGCATTACCCACTCGGCCCATCACCGCGCCCAGCTCACCACCTACCTGCGGCTGCTCGGCCGCCCACTGTACTCGACCTACGGGCCAACCGCCGACACCGGCGGACTGTTCCAGCACCACGCCCCCGTGATCTACCGCTATGAGAGCATCGAGGCCCTCCTGGCCAATGAGGCGGAGGGGGGACAGTGGCCTCCGCTGCCGGGCCCCGGAGCCCACCCGGTCACGGAGCGACCCGGCGGCCCCCCGCGCGGCTGAGCGACCTTGGCATTCCAGGACCACTACTCGGCGTACGCGGCAGAGTACGTGAAGCACCGGCCAGTCTATCCGGCTCAGCTCTTTTCTCTTCTGGCCTCCCTCGCTCCGGCGCGTGCCCTCGCCTGGGACGCAGGCACGGGAAGCGGCCAGGCCGCCCTTGGGCTGGCGGAGCACTTCGGCGCGGTCAGGGCCACCGACCCGAGCCAGCAGCAACTGAAAGAGGCACCGCGACACCCCCGGGTGACCTATCAGCTGGGCGACGAAGGGGAGAGCGGCCTCCCGGAGGCGAGCTGCGATCTGGTGACGGCGGCACAAGCCGCGCACTGGTTCGACATGAATCGCTTTGTCGTAGAGGCGCGCAGGGTGGCGCGGGCCGGCGGGGTGGTGGCGATCTGGGGCTATGGGCTTTGCGCCGTGGCGCCCCATGTGGACCCCATCCTCCAGCGGTTCTATCACGAGACCATCGGCCCCTTCTGGCCGGCGGGACGTCGGCACGTGGATAGCGGGTATCGCTCCCTGAGCTTTCCGCTCGCCGAGGTGGCCTTCCCCAGCATGGCCATCGAGGCAAGACTGGACCTCCCCGCCCTGGGTGGGTACATCCAGACCTGGTCCGCGGTCCACCGGAAGACCGAGGCTGGTGGCGGCGATCCGGTGGCGCCGCTGCTGAAGGAGCTGGCCACCTGCTGGGGCGATCCCGCGCTCGAGCGCCTGGTCCGCTGGCCGCTCTTCGGCCGGATCGGGATGGTCCAGCGCTAGCCCGAATCACCCCACATCACACCAGGCAGCGAAGGGACCCATGCCGCTGGTACAGCAGATCCTCGAGACCAGCCTCTACTGCGACGACCTGCCGCGCGCCGCAGCGTTCTACCGCGGGCTGCTCGGGCTCGCGCCGCTGTTCGAGGATGATCGGTTGATCGCCCTCGATGCCGGTGGCGGCACCGTGCTGCTACTGTTCCGCAGGGGCGGCTCGGCCGGGGGAGCCCGCGCGACCGGCGGATTCATCCCGCCGCACGACGGCGCCGGACCGGCGCACATCGCCTTTTCGGTGACACTGGGAGACCTGGGCCGGCTTCGCGACCGGCTGGCGGCGGGCGGGATCGCCATCGAGAGTGAAGTTGCCTGGAAATCCGGCGCCACCAGCATCTATCTCCGCGATCCCGAGGGGCATTCCGTGGAGTTTGCCACACCGGTGATGTGGGGAAGAGCCTGACTCCTGTCCTGGTCTGTGCCATGCAAGAACCCATTGACCCCCGTGTCACCATCGGCCACGTGCACCTCAAGGTGGCCGATCTCGAGCGCGCCCTGAGATTCTACTGCGGCGTGCTCGGCCTGGACCTGATGCAGCGACTGGGAGACCAGGCGGCGTTCGTGAGCGCCGGCGGGTACCATCACCACATCGGGCTCAACACCTGGGAGAGCCGGGGTGGGGCCCCGCCCTCGGCCGGGACCACCGGCCTGTATCACGTGGCGATGCTCTACCCTGACCGCCGTACCCTGGCGGATGCCCTGCGGCGGGTTCTCGCCGCCGGAATCGCACTGGATGGCGCCGCGGATCACGGGGTCAGTGAGGCGCTCTACCTGCGAGACCCCGACGAGAACGGGGTGGAGCTCTACCGCGACCGGCCCCTAGCGGAGTGGCCGCGCACGGCCGATGGCCGGTTGGAGATGTACAGCCGCCGGCTCGATGTGGCCGCGCTGCTGAAGGAGTAGCCGCCTTTGGTGCGGGGCGTGTTTGCGCTCCCCGCCTCCGGGATGCACCTTCTCTCGATCATGGGCCTGCGCGACCAGCTGGCCGGCTTCCGGCCGGCCAAACCCGAGTACCACTGGGATCCCTGCTGTTTCTGCGGGCAGCCGATCC
The DNA here is from genome assembly GCA_964449145.1 of uncultured Gemmatimonadaceae bacterium. Classification (GTDB taxonomy): domain Bacteria; phylum Gemmatimonadota; class Gemmatimonadetes; order Gemmatimonadales; family GWC2-71-9; genus JADJOM01. The sequence goes on from CAYUYF010000013.1 coordinate 44,299, forward strand.
GCACCAGCGACACCGAGCCGAGCCGGGTCTGGCTGGAGTACGGATCGGAAGTCCGCGAGCGACTCATGGCGGAGTACTTCTGCCACACCGCCTGTTTCCAGTCGCGGCTCGACCCTTCCCTGCGCGCCGCCACCAGCGCCGAGATTCACCGGACGCCGGATGGGACGATCACCAACGCCGCTGACCTGGCGGCCGACCAGGTGACCGGCCAGCGGGTGTTCTGCCCGGCCTGCCGGGAGATGATTTTCGTGAGCTGGCCGGAGGGGTGGGATGCGCACGCGGCCCATAAGTGCACCGGCCTTTCCACCGATGGCACCCGGGCGCGCAAGGCGGAGTTCAAGCGCCGGTTCGCCAGCCTGTTCCAGTCCTGAAGGAGGCCACACCATGACTCGCGCCGCCCGTTCCATGCAGGTCTTCGGGCTGTACCTGGGCTTGCTGGGGCTGGGACTGACCGTCGCCCCGAACGTCGTCCTGACCCTGTTCGGTTTTCTCCCGACCGAGGAGCCGTGGATCCGCCTCCTCGGCTTCGTGGTGGCGATCCTGGCACACTACTATCTTGCGGCGGCCCACGGCGAGGACCGCTTGTTCATGCGTGCCACGATCATCCCGCGACTCACCGCGTTGCCGGTGTTTGGGATCTTCGTCTGGGCGGGCTGGGCCCCGCTGACCCTGCTGCTCTTCGCCATCCCCGACCTGCTGGGAGCGCTGTGGACCCGCCAGGCCCTCGGCGCGGTGAGCGACTGATAGATTGGACCAGTCGCTGCCTGACAGCGCCAACCTTCCAACTGTGGTTGCCTTGACTTTGACTTCAATTCACTGCTCCCGGGCGCCGTTCTTGACCCTGGTATTGGCGCTGCTGGCTTGTGGCGGCGGCGCCCCGGCCGACAAGCCCCAGGTGCCCGCGACGATCGCCCATCCGGTCAGGGAATCCGACCTCACCTCAATCAGCCTGACGCCAGAGGCCGAACGCCGGATCGGCATCATCACCGCGGTGGTGGAACGCCGGCTGGTCCCGCGGACTCGGAGCGTCGGCGGAGAGCTGATCGTCCGGCCGGGTAACCTCGCCGTCCTGGTAGCACCGGGGTCTGGTACGATTCGGGGCGCGGGTGCCGAGGGGCTGCCGGTGGCCGGTTCGCGGGTGCGGGCCGGTGCCGCGGTGGCCGAGCTGCTGCCGCTACCGGCAGAGAGTGATCTGTTCGCCGCGCCGCAAGATGTCGCCGCGGCGCGGGCAAGGGCCCAGAACGCCCGCCTGAGGTCCGAGCGTGCCGAAGAACTGCTGCGGCAGCGGGCGGGCACCATCGAGGCCGCCGAGGATGCGCGAGCGGTGCTCGCCGAGGCCGAGGCGGCGCTGCGGGCCGCGGAGGCGCGGGTCTCGGTGAGCCTCGGCGGGGACTCGGGCTCGGTGGCGCCGGTGACGCTGTCGGCGCCGTTCGATGGGGTGGTGCAGGACCTGGCGGTGGCAGCGGGACAGCGCGTGACCTCGGGCACCCGGCTGCTGGATATCGCGGCCACCGATCCACTGTGGGTCAAGGTGCCGCTGTTCGCCGGCGATGTCAGCGGCGTGGACGCCGCGCGGGGAATCACGGTGCGCGGAGTGAGTGAGGCCCGCTCGAGCCTGGGGCGCTTCGCGCGGGCGATTCGGGGCCCCCAGTCGGCCGATCCGCTGGCGGCGTCGGTGGACCTCTACTTCGAACTCGCCAACGCGGACGGGGCCCTGCGGCCCGGCGAGCGAGTCGCCGTCACGCTCTCGCTCAAGGGCGGGAGCGAAGGGCTGGTGGTTCCGTGGAGCGCGGTCGTCCGGGATCTGCACGGCGGCAGCTGGGTGTATCAACGCATGGGCGAAGGCCTCTATGCGCGCCAGCGGGTGGAGGTGGCGTATGTGACCGGTGATGACGTCGTGCTGGCGCGGGGCCCGGCGCCGGGAGCGGTCGTCGTGCAGACCGGGGCCGCGGAGCTCTTCAGCACCGAGTTCGGTCCCGCCAAATGATGCGCGGCCTCATCAGCACCGCGCTCACGCATCGCGTGGTCGTGGTCGCGCTGGCCCTGCTGCTGGTGCTGCTCGCCCCCGGCGTTCTCCGCGATACGCCGTTCGATGTATTCCCCGAGTTCGCGCCGCCGCTGGTGGAGATCCAGACCGAGGCCCCGGGTCTCTCCACCGAGGAGGTGGAGCAGCTGGTGACCATCCCGATGGAGAACGGGCTGCTCGGCACCAGCTGGGTCAAGACCATCCGCTCCAAGTCGGTGCTGGGGCTCTCCTCGGTGGTGCTGCTGTTCCCGCAGGGCACCGATCTCCTCCGGGCCCGCCAGCTGGTGCAGGAACGGGTTGCCGCCGTGGCGCCCACCCTGCCCGCCGTGGCCCACGCCCCCGTCATCCTCTCGCCGCTCTCGTCCACCAGCCGGGCGATGAAGATCGGCATTTCCTCGAAGACACTGGACCAGGTCGCGCTCACCACTCTGGCCAAGTGGACCATCCGCCCCCGCCTGATGGGGGTGCCGGGCGTCGCCAATGTGGCCATCTGGGGCCAGCGGGACCGCCAGTTGCAGGTGCTGGTGGACCCCGACCGGCTTCGGGCCGCTGGGGTCACCCTGAGCCAGGTGGAGGCCGCCGCTCGCGACGGGGCGAGCCTCTCCGGCGGCGGCTTCGTGGACACGCCCAACCAGCGCTTCGCGGTGAGCCATCGCACGCCATTGCAGACCGCCGATGACCTCGGCCGCATGGTGGTCACCTGGCGCCAGGGTGCCGCGGTCACTCTCGCGGACGTGGCCGAGATCACCGAGGGGCATCCGCCGCCGATCGGGGATGCGATCATCAACGACGGGCCGGGGCTGCTGCTCATCGTGGAGAAGCAGCCGTGGGGCAACACCCTGGAAGTGACTCACGGGGTGGATGCCGCCCTGGCGGAACTGGCCCCGGCGCTCCAGGGCGTGGAGATGGACGCCACCATCTTCCGGCCGGCCACGTTCATCGAGCTGTCGCTCCACAACCTGGGACGGGCGCTGCTCATCGGCTGCGTCCTGGTGGTGCTGGTGCTGGCGCTGTTCCTCCAGGACTGGCGCACCGGGTTCATCAGCCTGACGGCGATCCCGCTCTCCCTGCTCACCGCGGCGCTGATCCTGCGCTGGCGCGGCGGCACGGTGGACACGATGGTGCTCGCCGGCCTGGTCATCGCGCTGGGAGAGGTGGTGGACGACGCGATCATCGACGTGGAGAATATCGCCCGCCGTCTGCGCCAGAACCGGCTGCTCCAGGCCCCGCGCAAGGCATTCGCCGTGGTCCTGGACGCCTCCCTGGAAGTGCGGAGCGCCGTCGTCTTTGGCAGCCTGCTCGTGGTCCTGGTCTTCCTGCCGGTGTTCTTCCTCCCCGGCCTGGCGGGTTCGTTCTTCCGGCCGCTGGCGCTGGCGTACATCCTCGCCATCGCGGCATCGCTGCTGGTGGCCCTCATCATCACCCCGGCCCTGGCGCTGCTGCTGCTCCCCAACGCGCCGCTGGATGAGCGCGAGCCGCCGGTGGCCCGCTGGCTGCACACCCGGTACCGGGCCGTGCTGCCCCGCCTGGTGGACCGGCCTACGCTGGCGCTCAGGATCGGCGCCGGCGCCACCATCGCGGCGCTGGTGGCGTGGCCGTTTCTGGGCGAGGAGTTCCTGCCCAGCTTCAAGGAGTACGACTTCCTGATGCACTGGGTGGAAAAGCCGGGCACATCCATCGAGGCGATGGACCGGATCACCCTGCAGGCCAGCAAGGAGCTGCGCACCATCCCCGGCGTGCGCAACTTCGGCTCCCACATCGGCCGCGCCGAGGTGGCGGATGAAGTCGTGGGCCCCAACTTCACCGAACTGTGGATCAGCATCGAACCCGGGGTGGACTACGACAGCACCGTGGCGAAGGTCCAGGAGGTGGTGGACGGCTACCCTGGGCTGTACCGGGACTTGCTCACCTACCTGCGCGAGCGGATCAAGGAGGTGCTGACCGGCGCCAGCGCCACCGTGGTGGTGCGGATCTCGGGGCCGAGTCTCGACAGCCTGCGAAACGTGGCCGCGGTGGTGCGGGACAGCCTCGCCACGATTCGCGGGGTGGTGGACCTCAAGCTGCAGCCCCAGGTCCTGGTGCCGCAGATCGAGGTTCGCTTCCGGCCCGAGGCGGCGGCGCGGTTCGGGGTGACGGCGGCCGCGGTCCAGCATACGGTGGGAACCCTCGTCCGCGGCAACCGGGTCGGCGAGTTCTACGAGGACCAGAAGGCGTTCGGGGTGGCGGTCTGGGGCTTGCCCGCCATCCGGCGGGATCCCGATGCGCTGGGGAGGCTGCTGATCGACACCCCCTCAGGCGGCAGCGTCCCGCTGGCGACGGTGGCGGATGTGGTCATCGCCCCGACGCTCAACGAGATCACCCGGGAAGGGGCCACCCGGAAGCTCGACGTCACCTGCAACGTCCGGGGCCGGGATCTCGGCGCCGTGGCGCGCGACATCCAGACGAGGCTGGCCCTGGTGGCCTTTCCGGCGGAGCATCACGCCGCAATCCTGGGTGAGTATGCCGAGCGGACCGCCGCGAGCCGGCGCCTCACCACCATGGCGGCGCTGGTGCTGGTCGGCATCCTGCTGCTCCTGTACACCGACTTCCAATCGTCCAGGCTGACGCTGCTGGTGTTCGCCTCGCTGCCGTTTGCGCTCATCGGCGGGGTGGTCGCGGTCCTGCTCACCGGCGGGGTGCTGTCGCTGGGGTCGCTGGTCGGGTTCGTGACGGTGCTGGGGATCGCGGGACGGAACGGCATCATGCTGCTCAGTCACTACCGGCACCTGGAGGGAGAGGAAGGGGTGCCCTTCGGGCGTGACCTCGTTCTGCAAGGGGCGGAGGAGCGGCTCACCCCCATCCTGATGACCGCGCTGGTGACCGCACTGGCGCTGGTGCCCATCGTGCTGGGGGGCAACCGGCCGGGCCATGAGATCGAGCATCCGATGGCGGTGGTGATCCTCGGCGGGCTGGTCACTTCCACGGTGCTGAACCTGTTCCTCATGCCGGCGCTCTACCTGCGCTGGGCGCAAGGAGCCACGGGCGCAGGGCCTACGCCGCCCACCCCAGCGCCCTGATCACCCACCAGCAGCCCACCACGATCCCCGCCGCGCCGACGGCCGCCGTCATGCGCCGGCCCCACACCACGGAGCGGGCCGCCGCCTGCCGCATGGCGTACGCCGCCACCGTCGCGTAGAGCACCATGCCGGCGGTCACGCCCACGCCGAAGGCGGCGAGGTAGGCGAGCCCCACGTCCAGCCGCTCGATGAGGGTGACGGGCACCAGCGCTACCACCGCACTGGTGCCGGCCAGCCCGTGCATGAGGCCGACGAGGGTGATCCCGCGCCGGCCCTGCGCCGGGTGCGCCGAAGGGTCGGAGTGATCGTGGTGCCCGGCGTGCTGATGATGATGATGGTCGCTCCGGTGCCGGTGAGGAGCGGCGGCGGGCGGACCGTGATGATGATGGGCGGAGCCGGCATCCCGGTGCACATGCAGGTGGGCGTGATCGCCGTGCTCCTCCGGCGGATGGAGGTGCAGCCGGCGGCTGGAACGCAGCGCCCAGACGCCGAGCCCCACCAGCATCACGCCGACGACTCCCTCTCCGGCGGCATCGTATCGCGCCGGCCAGCTCAACCCGGTGACCAGGAGCACTCCCCCGAACAGCATGACCGCGAGGGAATGGCCCACCCCCCACTGGAATCCGAACCGCGCCGCCCGCCCCAGTGAGGGCCGACCGGTGACGAAGGTGGTGACGGCCACCATGTGATCCACCTCAAGCGCGTGCAGGAACCCGAGCATGAGGGCGGTGAGAATGGGGATCATCGAGCGCCGGGGGGAAGGGGACGCGCAGGGCCGGACCTGAGCGGAGGGGAAGATCGGTGAGTTCCGGGTGAAGGGCAATTGCCCGCTTCCGCTCCGGGCCTTTCGCCATGATCTTGAGGCAGCAGGAGCGCTCTGTTCCCATCCCGTTTCCCGTGACCGCCCATGCCCGCACCCGCCGACCAGCGCCCCCGGATCCGCCTGACGACGCTCTCCCATGGCTCGGGTTGAGCCTGCAAGCTCGGCATGAGTGAGCTGGCGCAGGTGCTGCGCCACGTGCCCATGCCCGGGGATCCCAGGATCCTCGTGGACGCGGCCTCCCGGGACGATGCGGCGGTCTGGCAGCTCAGCCCCGATCGCGCCCTGGTGGCCACGGTGGACTTCTTCACGCCCGTGGTGGACGACGCCGCCACCTGGGGCCGCATCGCCGCCGCCAACGCCCTGAGCGACCTCTACGCCATGGGCGCCACCCCGCTGTTCGGCCTCAACCTGGTCGGCTGGCCCCGGGACACCCTCCCCTTCGAACTGCTGGGCGAGGTACTCGGCGGGATTTCCGAAGTGGCGACGGCGGCGGGATGTCCCATTGTGGGCGGCCACTCGGTGGATGCGCTGGAGCCGCACGTCGGGATGGTGGCCCTGGGAGAGGCCCACCCCGACCGGCTGCTCACCAACACCGGCGCCCGCCCCGGCAACCTGCTTGTCCTCACCAAGCCGCTGGGAACCGGCATCCTGGCCACCGCGCTCAAGCGGGAGCGCATCACCGAGGCCGACATGGCCGCCGCCGTGCGGAGCATGACCACGCTCAACGCCGGTGCCATGCGGGCGGCGCTGGACGCGGGGGTTCGTGCCGCAACCGACATCACCGGGTTCGGATTGCTCGGCCATCTCGGCAACGTGCTGGCGGGAAGCGCGGTCGGTGCGCGACTGTGGCTGGACCAGGTGCCGCGCTTCGACGCCGCCCTGGCCCTGGCCGGGGAGGGATTCGTCTCCGGCGGCAGTCGCCGAAACCTGGAGGCCGCCAGCGCCGTGTCCTGGGGGGAAGACGTGACCCCGGAGGAGCGGATACTCCTGGCCGATGCGCAGACTTCCGGCGGACTGCTCCTCGCCGTGTCGCCAAACTCGGTTGAGCGGCTGATCGCGAGCCTGGCCCGCGAGGGGACGATCGCCCGCGCGGTGATCGGCGAGATCACCGACCAGCCCGGTCGAGTGACCGTGTCACGGAGCCGCTGAGCCGTGGGCCTGCGCTGGAGCCCCGAGCGGCTCGACCAGCTGGAGCGGGCCATCCGCGACCGGCGCCGGGTGGCGCTCAGCCGCCGGGGCAGTGAGTTCATCGTGGTTGCGGTGGCGCTGCGGAACTCCGGCCGGCAGGAGGCGTTCGTCGGCCACCTGCCGATGACCGGAGAGGAACTGGAGTTTGTCCTCGGGGACATCGACTGGTTCCAGGTCGTGTAGGCACGGGTCGGTTCATCCTCCTCCCTTGACACCTCCGTCCCCCGCCCCCACCCTCAACCCATGTTCACCTCGCTGCTCGTCGGACTCGACGGTTCGCCCCAGGCCCAGGTGGCGCTGGCGCAGGCGATCATCATCGGCCGGCAGTTCCACTCCCGCATCGTCATCGCGCACATCTCCCCCGGCCCCGGTCACACCTCGGAGATGGCCTTGGGCGCGCCGTGGATGGAGTGGAAGGCGGGGGCGGTGCCGGTCACCCGCAAGGAGCATGAGGAGGCGGCGCACCGCATGCTGGAGGACGCGGCTGGGGCGGTGCGCCGGGCGGGGCTCGAGGTTGAGACCGCCTGGCGCACCGGTGACGCCGCGGAATCCCTGCGGGAACTCTCGGGGGAAGTCGGCGTGGTCTGTGTCGGGCGCGTCGGCAGCCGCGGGCTCGCGGCCGGCACCGATGCGCTGGGCCCCGACCTTCGGGCCCTGATCCGCCGGTCGCCCCGCCCGGTGCTCGTCTGCGGCAGCGCACCGACGCCGATGGACCGGGTTCTGGTGGCGTACGGCGGCGGGCCCGCCAGCGAGGGCGCGCTGGCCTTCGCCTCGCGCTTCGCGGGGATCACCGGGGCCCATCTCGATGTGCTGCACGTGACGGAGAACCAGGAGGAGGGGGGCAGCGCCGGCGCCCGCGCCTCTCGGGCGCTTTCCATGACGCCGCTGGACTACGACATCCACGTCGTGGAAGGCAACCTCGAGACCGCCGTCGTGGCCACGGTCAAGCGACTGGTCTCCAACGCCCTCTTCGCCGGCGCGCACCGGGAGGAGAGCGGCTGGTTGGTGCCCTCCCACACCGAGACTATCTTGCGGGCCACCGACATTCCGGTCCTGGTCCACATGCAACCCGCCACGCCTGGTGCCCGCGCCTCTGCTGCCTATCGCAGTCCTGCATCTCGATGAAAGCTGCCTTGGCAACGGCCGCGAAGGCGCCACCCCCGGCGGGGCGGCCGGCCTGATCGAAGTCCGGGCCAAGGGCGCGATCCAGCGCCGCGATTTCTACATCCACGCCCCCGACACCACCAATAACCGGATGGCGCTCTCCAGCGCCATCGCGGGCCTGCAGTTGCTGGCCGGCAAAGGCAAGCGGCTCCGAGTGCTCCTGGTCTCGGATTCCGAGTACCTGATCAAGGGGATGCGGGAGTGGGTGCCGGGATGGATGGCGCGGGGCTGGACCCGCAAAGGGGGCGCCATCGAGAACCTGGAGCTGTGGCGGGTGCTGGTGGACACCGCCCGGAAACACGACGTGCAGTGGACCTGGGTCCGCGGCCACAAGGGGCACGCCAAGAACGAGTACGCCAACGACCTGGCCGTGAAGGCCGCCACCGAGCAGATCACCAGCCGGGGCGCCGTGGAGTCGGAGTTTCCAACCTGGCTGGAGACCCACCGCAAGAAGGGCAAGTACCTCGACTACGATCCCGACCTGCTCTTCGCCGCGCTGGAGGCGCGCCTGGCCGCCGGTGAGCGTTTCGCCGTGGCGGGCGCGGCGGACTAGGCGGACTCAACCCTCCGGGGCCTCCCGAAACCCGGTGGACCCGCCGTCTCCTACCGCTCCAGTCCTCCAATAACCAGTGTCACTCTGGCGCGCGCCGTGACCAGATCGGACGGCGTGCTGTACGCCTCCGCCGAAATGAGCAGGTCGCGCGACGGCGCGTAGGTCGCGCCGCCAAACAGCGCCACCCGGCTCAGGTTGACCTCCACTTTGCGGCGATCCAGGTCGCCGATGGCGTTGCGGAAGTGGACCTGGAACCGCGGGTGCAGGATGTTGTAGCCGGACCCGAAGTAGGGACGGAGCCGTCCCCGCGCCATCGGAAATCCAAGCGCCAGCTCCACGCCGAAGATGTTGGGTGAAAACCGATCGGAGGACCTGGTCCCCTGGAAGCACTCGCTCACCGGGTCCTGCAGGGCGTCGTCGCCACAGGTGAACGGGGCGGTGATGCTGCCGATCGTGGCGTGCACCCGGCCGGTCAGGAGCGCGCCGCTCTGGTTGAACGGAACCGCCCGCGACAGCGCGAAGCTCCACAGGTTCGGCTTGACGCCGTTGATCCGGATCGGCGGTGTCCAGCTCGCCTCCAGCAGCACCCCGTGCATCAGCGCGTAGGCCAGCCGCGGACGGGGGAAGGCGGCGAGGATGTTGACGTTCTCCGCCTCCTTGCCGGGACGGCAGGTGGTCGGGGTGGCGATCCGGTCGCTGGCATCTGGGAGCAGCGTCCCTTCCAGTCCCAGCTGTACCGAGCCCGGCCGGTAGATCCACGGCGCCTGGGCCGCGCTGAACGCCAAGGGCGCCGAGAAGTGAGCGAAGAGGTCCGCCTCCCTGGAGTCCGTGTCTGGGTAACAGTTCCCCTGAGCGGCCAGCGGCGGAACGGCGGCCAGGGCAAGCAGAAGGGCGCACGCGGACTGACGCATGAAAGGCTCCCAAAGACGTCGTTGAAGAAGTACCGCTTGCTTGACACCCCGTCGGGCCGGCTCTACTCTGCCCTGTCTGATGACCGACCTCGAACGGCTGTTCCGCCGGTTGGTGGATAACCTAATCGCGATCGATCCGGCCCGCCTCCATCGGCCGCTCGCGCTCGGGGACCTGCTGGGCTCGGTCATTCCCTACCGCACGACCCGGCGGGCCCTCAACGTGGACTCCGCCGAGGACTACGACACCCTGATCCTCCGGCTCTGCGCTGGCGAAGGCGGCTTCGTCCGGATGGTGGCGGACGACGTCGGCCAGGTCTTCCAGGATCAGCTCGCCAGCCCGAACCCCGACCTGTCGGTGCTGCGAGACCACGCCAAGGCGGACCTGGTGCTCGGCACCGAGCCGCTGGCCCACGCCCTTGGCCCCGGGCCGGACGAGGCCTACGCCCCGCCCGACGAAGACCTCCCCCCCGTGGACGAGGAGCCCCTGGACCTGCCTCCCAGCCGTCCGGTGGTCGCTCTGCGGCCGGAGCAGCCCCGGCCGCTCACCTTCACCACCGAGCCGACGCCGCCCGCCGCACCCATGTTGCCACCCCCGCCCAGAATGACGGCGGAGCCCGAGCCGCCGCCCCGCCGGCGTGAATCGGGGGTTCGCTGCGGATTCTGCGGTGGCCGCCTTCCCGACGGCCGCACCGTGAAGTTCTGTCCCCACTGCGGCCAGAACCAGGCCTTCACGCGCTGTCCTGAATGCCAGTCGGAGCTGGAGCTGGGCTGGCGCCACTGCATCAACTGCGGTCATACCGTGACCGAGGGCTGACCCCGCACCGTCTTGTCCGCCTTCTCCCGCCCCCCGCATATTCCTGAAACGCCGTATCACTCGCCCCTTCCTTATATAGGGAGTACACCATGCCCGCCGCCGCGGGAGTCTGGATCGTCGCCGGAGCACGCACCGGGTTCGGCGCGTTCGGTGGCACCCTCAAGGACCTGAGCGCCACCGATCTCGCCGTGTTCGCGGCGGCAGGGGCCATTGAACGCGCCGGGATCGAGCCGGTGTTCATCGACCAGGTGATCGTCGGCAATGCCTTGCAGACCAGTGCCGACGCGATCTACCTCGCGCGCCACGTGGCCCTGCGCGCCGGGTGCAGGGTGGAGACGCCCGCCGTCACCGTCAACCGGCTCTGCGGTTCGGGGTTCGAGGCCATCATCCAGGCGGCGCGGCTGATCCGGACTGGAGAATCACGCGTGGCGCTGGCGGGCGGCACCGAATCCATGAGTCAGGCGCCGCACGCCATCCGCGGCGCTCGCTGGGGGTTTCGCCTCGGCCCGGCGCCCCCTCTCGAGGACACCCTGTGGGAAGCGCTCCGCGATTCGGGGTGCAATCTCTCCATGGCCGAGACGGCCGAAAAGCTGGCCGCGGAGCGCCAGCTTGGGCGTGCAGACGTGGACGCGGTAGCCCTGGCCAGTCAGCAGCGGGCCCGCGACGCGTGGCAGAGCGGCGTCTTCGAGGATGAGGTCACCCCGATCCCTATCACCAACCGCAAGACCAAACAGACTGAACCGTGGGCCCGCGATGAGCACATGCGGCCCGACTCCACGGCGGAAGGTCTCGCCAAGCTGGCCCCGTACTTCAGGAAGGACGGTGTGGTCACCGCGGGAAACGCTTCTGGCATCGCCGACGGCGCAGCCATGCTGGTCCTGGCCGACGACGACATGGTCGAGCGCTGGGGGCTCAAGCCCCTCGGGCGACTCCTCGGCTGGGGCGTCACGGGTGTGGATCCGACCATCATGGGGATCGGCCCCGTGCCGGCCGCCCGGCTGGCCCTGGAGCGGGCCCGCAAGACCATGGAAGAGATGGAGCTGGTGGAGATCAACGAGGCCTTCGCCGCCCAGTACCTCGCGGTAGAGCGTGAGCTCGGACTCGACCGGGAGATCACCAACGTGGATGGCGGCGCCATCGCTCTCGGCCATCCCCTCGCCGCCAGCGGCGCTCGCCTCACGCTGCACCTGTTGCATGCTCTCCGCCGCCGGGGCAAGCGGGTGGGGCTCGCCGCCGCCTGCATCGGTGGTGGACAGGGCCAGGCCGTCGTGGTCGAGGCGGCGGCCACGTCCTAGCCGGCGCCCGGCGGCGGTGGCGCGGCGGCGTTACACTATATCCCGATGACTAACCTTCCTTCTCCGATCGACCGGGCCGCCATCGAGCGCATAATCCAGCGCGCCACCGAACTGCAGACCGGCGAGCGCGACCTGGCGGACGGCATGTCACCCGATGAGGTCCTGGCCCTCGGCAAGGAAGTCGGGATCCCGGATCGCTACCTCCGCCAGGCGCTGCTGGAGGAACAGGGCAAGGCCGACCTTCCGGCGGCCACCGGCCTGCTGGATCGCACGCTGGGGCCGGGCGTGGTGTCGGCCCAGCGGGTGGTGCGCGGAGAGGTCGATGGGGTCGAGACCCTGCTGCTGCGATGGATGGAGGACGAGGAGCTGGTCGAGGTCCAGCGGCAACAGCCTGGCCGGATCACCTGGGAACCGCTTCGCGCCGGCCGCGCCACGCTTCGTCGCTTCACCAGCCGGCGCCCGTTCATGCTGTCGCACGCCAGCCTGGTCGCGGCGACGATCACCTCGCTGGAACCGGGGTTCTGCCACGTGTCCATGAGCGCCGACGTCCGGCCAGCGCGTGGCAACATGATCATCGGCATGTCCGTCACTGGCTCGGTCGGTATAGCCACCTCGGCGATCCTGGGCGTCATGTCGCCGTTTCTGCTGCTGGCCATGGTGCCCCTGCCGCTGGCCGCCGGGATCGTGTGGATCCTCTCCCGCCAGCATCGCCCGGTGGCGGAGCGAACCCTGCTGGGACTGGAGCGTGCGCTGGACCACCTGGAGCGGGGCTCGGTGAAACCGGGCCACCTGTTGCCACCCCGTAGCGGCGGCCTGGCCACGGTGCTCGACGAGTTCCGGCGGGTGCTGGGCTCCTGAAACCACCTGAGGCGTTCACCGCCGAGGCACAGAGCCGCGGAGGACCACAGAGTCATGGCTGCGACAACCCACCTGCCGAGCCGGCTCGCTGCGGATGACGTTGGTGCTCTGCGGCCCTCCGCGCCCCCGCGCCCCGCGGTTAGACTCACGCGATCTCTCTGAAACAAGGACCGACCCGTGGACGCTCCGGAGACGATCGGGATTCTCGGCGCCGGGCTCATGGGCAGCGGCATCGCCCAGGCGAGCGCGGCGGCGGGGTATCGTACCATCCTCCGCGACAGCGTCCCGTCGCAGCTCGAGAAGGCCCGCGCCACGATCGACACCTCGCTCGGCAAGCTCGAGGAGAAGGGGAAGGTGCCGGCCGGCACCCGGCGCACCGCGCTTGGGCTGCTGGAATTCACCGTGGAGCTCCCGGCGGTGGCCGCCGCGGCGATCATCATCGAGGCGGTGCCCGAAGATCTCGCAATCAAGAACCAGCTCTGGCGCGAGCTGGACGCGCTGGCGCCCGTGACGACGATTTTCGCCTCCAATACCTCCAGCCTTTCGATCGCCGACATGGCTGCCGTCACCGCGCGCCCCGACCGCATGGTGGGGCTGCACTTCTTCAATCCCGTGCCCCTCATGCCGCTGGTCGAGGTGGTCCGCGGGGTGGCCACCAGCAGGGAGACGGTGGATCGGACGGTCGCCTTTGCGCGTCGGCTCGGCAAGGAGCCAGTGGTGGCGCGGGACCGCTCGGGGTTCATCGTCAACCGCCTGCTGGTCCCCTACCTGCTGGATGCCATTCGGGCGCTGGAAGAGGGAGTGGCCTCCGTTCCCGATCTGGACACCGCCATGCGCCTCGGCGCGGGGCATCCGATGGGTCCACTGACCCTGGCTGATTTCGTGGGGCTGGACACCCTCGCCCGCATCGGCGAGATCATGTTCGAAGAGTACCGGGAGCGTCGCTACGCCCCGCCAGCACTTCTCCGGCGGATGGTCACGGCGGGCTGGTACGGACGCAAGTCAGGACGGGGGTTCTATGATTATCACTCTGACCCGCCGGTACCGGCCGACCTTGGCACCTGAGATGACCGCGATGAAATCCCTTGCCGCCTTCGGACTGCTCTGCGCCACCCTGGCCCTGAGTTGCAAGGCCTACTCACCGCGCCCCTCCTATCCCCCGGTGGTTGGTGCGCCGATGGGGGAGATCAACCTGTCGGTGCGCGCCGCGACGGAGGCACTGGCCGATGTGTTCCGGACGGATTCACTCCCGCTGCGGCGGGTTGAGCTGACAGACGGTTACATCGAAACCGAGTGGTTCGACGCGGACAGCAAGCGAGCTACCGATGCCCGGCGTCTCGGCCCGGAGGTGGTCCAGGTGCGCGCCTGGGTGGACCCGGCCAAGCCCGGCAGCAGCCGCCTGACCGTCGAAACCATCTTCCGCCCGGTGGCGGACCCGAGTCTCCCCGCCCGCGACCTCGACCGGCAGGCCCCCGCCGACCACCCGACCGCGAAGCGGGTTGCCGAGATCGTGGAGCAGCTGGTCAAGCTCTACGCCCCGGGCGGCTAACGAGGGTGGGCGGTGCCGGGCCAGCTTGGCCCGGTGGAGAAAAAAAGCGGGCCGGGGAGGAGTCCCCGGCCCGCTTTCCCCTGTAGCACCCTCTGGTCACTTTACGACGTAGGCCCTCACCCACTCCTCCAGACGGCCGAGGTCGATCCCGGCGTCCTTGCACGGGCCCGAGGGGAGCGTCATCGTCAGCCCCAGCACCGGCACCTTGCCGGCCACATCGTGCAGGCCGCTCACCATGTCCCGCTCGCAGGCCACGGCGACGACCGCCCGAGGGCGACGCTCGCGGATCACCCGGCGGGCCAGCTGCCCCCGGGTGGCCACGAAGACGGGGACCTCGTAGCGCCCGGCGATCGAAAGCACGCCATCCAACGCTGCCTTGGAGAGGCAGCGCGGGATCAGCAGCAGCAACTCTCCCTTCCCGACCTTGCGGCCCCGCTCCAGCGCCAGGCTGTCATAGACCTTCACGGCGGCATTCTCGACCCAGTCCCGCCGGCCGAAGCGGCCCGCCACCAGCGAGGTCCAGCGCATCAGGCGGAGGAAGGGGCCGCGCTCCGCCAGCGCCTCAGGGAGGAGGGGGCGATTGAGCCCGAAGGCCAGCGCCACCAGGCCGAACCAGAGCCAGGTCAGGCTGGAGAGCGCCCCGAGGCCGACCCACAGGAAGCGGGGAAGGGCGGCGTGCAGCAGGCCGATCCGCGGGCCGAGGAGGAAGAGCAGCAGGGCCGCGGTGCCCAGGCCGAGCGCGAGGGTGAGTCCGGCCCAGCGGAAGAAGAGCGCGGGTGGGCTGTCGAAGTCCCCTGCATTGGGGAGCGGCTGGCCGTTCCACTCGTCCCACTCGTGACCGAGCCTCCGGTCGACGTCAATGTGGATGAGCTGCGCTCGGGGGGTGTCCGACATGGCGGGAAGGGTTCCCCACCCGGCATTCCTTGTCAAGGTGCGGCGCTCTACAATTCCGGCATGGCTGCCATCCCCGATGCGCTCAAGACGATCATCAGCACCGAGTCCCGTCTCCGGGCAGCCTACTCCGAAGGGGCCGGGATCTACCGTATCATTCCGGCCGCCGTGGCCATCCCCCGAAACATCACCGAACTGCGCGCCACGGTCCGGTGGGCCTTGGACACGAACACACCGCTGATTGCCCGAGGGGCAGGGAGCGGGATTCCGGGCAATGCGGTGGGTCGCGGAGTCGTGGTCGATCTGCGTGAGCGGATGCCCCGCCAGCTTCGGGTGGACGCGGCGCGCAGGGAAGCCCTCGCCTCGGCCAATGTCACTCAGGCCGAGTTGAATGGTGCGGCAGTCGCGACTGGTCTCCGACTTCCTCCTGATCCCTCCAGCAGCGCATGGGCGACCCTGGGCGGCATGCTGGCGACCAATGCAGCCGGCGCACGGACGGTTCGCTATGGGCCGGCTCGCGCATGGGTCAAGGCGGCGAACCTGATCGACGGCGGCGGGCAGGGATGGCGCATGCTGCGAACGGAGCTGTCGGACGATCCTGCCGCCGGCCAGGCTCTGGTCGGGATGAGTGTGGTTCCTGGCGCGGCGGACGAGGAGTGGGTGGCGGGATCCCCGCTCGATGAGCCCCTGCGTCGCCGGCTGCGAGACGCCGCCGGGCTCATCGCGGCGCGCTTTCCGAAGGTCAGCAAGAATACGTCCGGCTACGCGCTTGACGCCTGGCTCGCCTCGGGAGACGATCTCGACCTGGTGATCGGCTCGGAGGGCACCCTGGGGTTCATCACCAGGATCCTGTGGCGGTTGCAATCGATCCCGGCAGCTCGCTCGGGGCTCAGGATCGCACTGGGGAGCCTGGACGACCTCGAACCGGCGGTCCGGGCGCTTCGGGAGCTGGGGCCATCGGCGCTGGAACTGCTGGATCGGACCTTTCTGGACCTGGTCGCCGTTGGGGGGGACGCCCGCGCCACCTCGGTTCCGCTGCCGGCGGGAACGGAGGCCATGCTGCTGGTGGAGTTCGAGCGCGAAACCAGGGCAGCCGCACGCGGGGTGGCGGGGGACGCAGCGCGCCTGGTGGACGGGATGGCCCTTGACGTCGTCACGGCGCTGACGGAAGCGGAGGAGCGCGGGCTGTGGTCCCTCCGGCACGCCGCGAGCCCCATCCTCGCGCGGCAGCCTGGGGGCCGGCGCTCGATGCAGGTGATCGAGGACGGCTGTGTCCCGCTGCCCCGGCTGGGCGACTACGTCCGGGCCATCCGCGAGGCCGCCCAGCAGACGGGGATCAGCGTGGTGATCTTCGGCCACGCCGGCGACGGACATCTGCACGTCAACGCCCTCACCGACCTGGACCGGCCCGACTGGGAAGCCAGTCTGCGGCGGCTGTATGACACCGTTAACAGGGCGGCGATCGACTTGGGCGGCACCATCAGCGGGGAGCACGGCGACGGCCGGCTCCGGGCCCCCCTGCTGGAAGCGCTCTACGGCAAGGAGGTGGTGGGGCTCTTTCGGGAGGTAAAGCGAGCCTTCGATCCCCAGGGGATCCTGAACCCCGGCGTCAAGCTCCCCGACGGCACTCCGCCGCTCTCGAATCTCAAGGCCGGGTCCGAGGCCAGCTTCATCCCGCCCGATATCGCCGCTGCCCTCCGGGAGATCGAACGCACCGGCGGATACGCGCGGAGCCGGGTGGAGGTGGCGGGAGGGTAGTGGCGGCCCTCCGCTCACGGAACGGCGGACCGGCCCCCCAGCCGCAGCCGAGGTCCCGCTGCCCTGCTATCTTTGCCACCTCTGATAGCGGATAGCGGACAGCTGTCCCCCATTGCACGCGACCCCACCCCCACACCCACCATGGAAATTCTCCGATCTCCGCGGGTCACCCTGATCGCCCGCCCCCAGTTCCTGGAGCCGTCCCACCTGCCGGTGCAGTGGAAGGGCGAGTCCTCGGACGGGGAGCGGCTGGCCGAGTTTGCCGGGCGGATCTGCTACATGAGCCAGCAGAACCCGGCGGGCCGGACTACCGCGGAGTACCTGGGGAATATCCTCAAGCAGGGTCATGGGTCGGTGTTCGAGCATGCGGTGTATGTGCTCCTGATCGAGGGCATCAGCCGCTCCTGCAGCCACGAGCTGGTGCGGCACCGGGCGGGGTTTGGCTATTCCCAGCTATCCCAGCGGTACGTCGATGAATCCCAGGCCGCCTTCGTCATGCCACCCGCCATTCTGGGCGATGACCGGCTGGAAGCGGAGTGGACCCGGCAGGTGGAGGGGGCGCAGGCGGCCTACGTGCAGGCGGTGAGCGGCCTGATGGAGAAGTACAGCGGGGTGGAGGACCGGGTGCACCGGCGCAAAATGGCCCGGGAGGCGGCCAGGAGCGTCCTGCCCAATGCCACCGAGGTGAAGATCGTCGTGAGCGGAAACATCCGGGCCTGGCGGACGATGCTGGAACTCCGCCTGGGAGAGGGGGCGGAGCTGGAGATCCGCCGGATGGCGGTGTGTTGCCTGCGGGCCCTGCAGCAGCAGGCCCCGGCCTTCTTCGCGGACTTCGAGGTCTATCGGGGGGAGGACGGGACCGAGGCGGGGCGGGTGGGATACCACAAGGTCTGACCGACGCCGTCGGTGCTTTCGAGCAGATAACGCCCCTCCGTGTCCTGCGGAGGGGTTTTTCTTGCGAAGTGCACGACTTGGATGCGAGACGAGCCCTCGGGCGAGGCTTCCATCGACCTGGGGCGCACCGGTCGGCACACCGGGCGCGAGCGTCGCATCGGCGTGGTGAGGGCGCGGCGGCGGTGCCCAGGAAATTCGGCGCATAAACTTTCAGAAAAACTATTGTGCGAATGCATGCAATTTCCTAAATTAGGTGCGGTTCCTGCATCACACCGCGATCGGATCACAGCATTGCTGATCCTCGAGCCGTCATCACGCGGTGACCCGACACCCCGAGGGACCGTTTGGCAGTTCGCATCGGACTAGCCTTCAACCTCCGACCGGAAGCACCGGCCAAGTCCGCCGGGGCACGCAGCGTCTCCCCACCTTCCGGTTCGCGCGCCCTCCGCTACGACCTCCCCCAGCCAGACCTGTACGCCGAATGGGATGAGCCCGCCACCATCGACGCGGTCGAGCGTGCGCTGCACCCCCTGGGAGAGGTTGTCCGTCTCGAGGCCGTCGCCGATTTCCCCGTGCGCCTGGCCAAGGCCCGCCCGGATTTCGTGTTCAACATCGCCGAGGGGCTCTACGGACCCAACCGCGAGGGGCACGTCCCGGCCATCTGTGAGTTCCTGGGGGTCCCCTACAGCGCCTCCGACCCGCTCACGCTCTCCCTGGCACTCCACAAGAGCCGCGCCAAGGAGATCATGCAGCTGCGCGGGGTGCCGACGGCTCCCTTCGTCCTCGCCCGCAGCCCGGCCGATGCCCGCGCCTGCTCCCTGCCCTTCCCGGTGTTTGCCAAGCCGGCCTTTGAGGGCTCGGGCAAGGGCGTCAGCGTCAAGAGTCTCTGCACTACCCGGAAGGAGCTGGTCAAGCAGGTGGACTACCTGCTGGCCACCTACCGGGAGCCGGTGCTGGTGGAGACCTACCTCCCCGGGGCGGAGTTCACCGTGGCCATCATGGGGAACGGGAAAGAAGCCCGGTGCCTCCCCATCGTAGGCATGAAGTTTGATGAGCTACCCAGCGGGGCCCCCCCGATCTACGGCTATGAGGCCAAGTGGATCTGGGACGACCCCTCCGACCCCCTCGAGATCTTCGAGTGCCCAGCCCGGGTACCGGCTCGAGTGGCGGCGCAAATCCGGACGGCCGCGCTGGGCGCGTATCATGCCCTGGAGTGCCGCGACTGGTGCCGGGTGGACATTCGCTGCGACGGAGACGGCGTGCCCAATGTGGTAGAGCTGAACCCACTGCCCGGGATCCTGCCGGATCCCCGAGACAACTCCTGCTTCCCCAAGGCGGCGCGGGCGGCGGGCATGTCGTACGACGAGCTGATCCGGTCCGTGGCGGACATCGCCTGGCGCCGGATCAGCGGGCGCTCCCTGCTCGCGGAGGCGGCTGCGTGAAGGTTGCCATACTGTACGACGGCGGATGGGACACCTGGGATGCCAAGGACGTTGCCTCAGTCTGGCAGAGCGTCAAGGAGGTGCAGACCGCCCTCAAGGGTCTCGGCTACGAGACCTCGATGGTGCCGGTCCGCGCCCCCAACGACTTCAGCTGGCTGCAGCGGGTGCGCCGCGCGGACTGCGTCTTCAATCTCTGCGAAGGCATCGGCGGGCACGCCCGGTTCGAGGACTTCGTGGTGGCCACCCTGGAACTGACCGGGGTCCCCTACACCGGCTGCAAGCCGTGGGCGGTCACGGTCACCCATCGCAAGCACGTCGCCAACACGCTGCTCTCCCGCTCTGGCACCCCCATCCCCGCCTTCGTGGTCTGCGACGGCAACAAGATTCCGGCCGAGCTGACCCTGCCGGTCATCGTCAAGCCCGCCGCGGAGGACGCCAGCGTGGGGATCGATGCCGGCTCCGTCTGCACCAGCAAGAAGGCCCTGAAGAAGCGCCTGGCAGAAATGGTGGAGCAGTGGGACGAGGTCCTGGTCCAGGAATACGTCGCGGGGCGGGAGTTCAACGTCGGTTTCATCGGAGACCAGGTCCTGCCGATCGCCGAGCTGTGCTTCGACAACATGCCCGAAGGCAGCTGGCCCATTCTCACCTACGCCGCCAAGTGGGACGTGGGGAGTCCGGAGGACCTCGGCTCGGTGCCGCTGTGCCCGGTCGAACTCAGCGCCGAGCTCCAGAAGCGGATCGTCGCCGTCGCACGGCAGGCATGGGAAAGCCTGTGCGCCGCGGAAGGCTACGGCCGGGTGGACCTCCGGGTGGACGCCCAGGGCCAGCCGTTCGTGCTGGAAGTGAACCCCAACCCCGACATCTCCGATGCGGCCGGACTCTCCCGCATGGCCAAGGCGGCCGGCTGGGAGTACCAGGACCTCATCGCCAAGATCGTGGATGAGGCCCTCAGCCGGTCTTCCTCCCGCGAGGCCGCGGCCGCCCTGGCCGGGGTCCCAGTCCAGGCCACATGACCACCCGGGTTCGTGCTCGTCTCAGGGACCTGACGAGCACGGACACCGACCGAATCCTCGCCCTCACCCGGGCCACCGGGGTATTCCGGGATGAGGAGATGGAGATCGCGCGGGAGGTCTTCCACGACGCGGTCACCGCGCCGGGACCCTCCGGCGGTGGCGGGGCACCCCGCCCCTACTACGCCCTCGGCGCCGAGCTGGACGACCGCCTGGTCGGCTGGATCTGCTGGGGCCAGACCCCCTGCACCGACGGCACCTGGGATCTCTACTGGCTGGCCGTGGACCCGGGCGCCCACGGACACGGCGTGGGCAGCACACTGATCGAAGAGATGGAGCGCCGCCTGGCCGGCACCGCCCGGTTGATCTCGGTGGACACGTCGGGCCGGCCGGACTACGGCCCCACGCGCGCATTTTACATCGCCCGAGGCTATCAGGCGGTGGCCCGCGTTCCCGACTTCTACGCCCCCGGAGACGATCAGGTCATCCTCACCAAGGTACTTCCCGCCTCAGACTAGGCACCGCTCTGGAACCACTCCCCTCCTCCGCTACCCGCAGGCGTTTGACACTCACCCGTACACGCTACAGATTCGCCTTTCCGTTCCAAATTCCCCACGCAAGGACCGTCGCATGCCTCGTTCTTTGGTTCGACAGGCGCTTCCGGCAATGGTCGTCCTGCTTGCCGTCGCCGCGCCCTCCATGGCGGCCCAGACAGGTCGGCTGGCCGGCAAGGTGACTGATCAGGCCACCGGCGAGGCGCTCGAAGGCGCCCGCATCCAGGTGGTCCGCAGTTCCATCATCGAAACGAGCGATGCCGAGGGCCGGTACACCATCCGCAGCATCGCATCCGGTACCTGGGAGGTGCGGGTGCTCCGGATCGGGTACCAGCCGACCAAGAAAACGGTCACGCTCGCGCCGGACGAGACAGCGGCCCTGGACTTCGCGCTGACAGCCTCACCGGTGCAACTGGACGAGATCGTCACGACCGCCACCGGCGAACAACGGAAGCTGGAGGTGGCCAACGCGGTCTCGACGATTGATGCCGCGACGGTCACTGCCACCCAGCCGATCACCGAGATCGGCGACATCCTCTCCGGTCGGGCCGCCGGGGTCCAGATCCTGAAGAGCGGCGGCACTACCGGCACCGGGACACGGATCCGGATCCGGGGGTCCAATTCCATCTCCCTGTCCAACGACCCGCTCATCTACGTGGACGGCGTCCGGGTGGAGAGCAACTCGTCGTCGCTCTCCATCGACGTCGGGGGCGGCATCGGGGGCGGTGCGACCTCGGCCCTCAACGACATCAATCCCGAGGACATCGAGGATATCGAGATCGTGAAAGGCCCGGCCGCGGCCACGCTCTACGGCATTCAGGCCTCCAATGGCGTCATCCGCATCACCACCAAGCGGGGACGCCCCGGCAAGCCGCGCTGGAACGTGAACGCCGAGCAGGGGGCGGCCGTCGACAACAACAACTACCCGCTGAACTACTTCGGCCGGGACACACTGAACCCGTTCTATGACGGCTTCTGCACCCTGCAGGACGAACTGGACGGCAACTGCCAGCAAACCGGGATCGACAAATTCTCCCCGCTGACCGAGAAGCGCACCCGTCCGTTCAAGGCCGGCCACCGCCAGCAGTATGGGGTCAACGTCTCCGGCGGCACCGACATCCTGACCTACTTCCTCTCCGCCGACTACGAGGGCCAGGACGGAGTCTTCCGGCTGCCCAAGGTGGAGGAAGATTCGATCCGCCGCGTTCGCGGCGACGTTCGCGCCAGCCAGATTCGACCCAACGCCCTGGAGAAGACCAGCCTCCGGCTCAATCTCGGCGCCAACGTGGCCCGGAACGCGGAGGTCAACGTGTCGGTGGGGTATGTCTCCAGCGACATGCGGCTGACCGAGAACGACAACAGCTTCCTGACCGTCACCGGCTCGGCGGAGGCCAGCTCCTACCTCAAGGACTTTCAGGACGGCTGGTACTACGTGCCCTCCCAGCTGTTCGCGGCCGAGAATACCCAGGCGGTGGAGCGATTCATGGGTGCCGTCTCCGGCAACTGGCGGCCCTCAGGCTGGCTCTCCTTCCGGGGCGCGCTGGGCTACGATGTGTCCAACCGGGTCGACGGCCAGTTCTTCCCGACCAATGAGGTGGCGGATTATCTGGACAACCTGGATGGCGCCCGGCTGGAGAACCGGATCCAGGTGGCCCAGACCAGCGTGGACTTCGGCGCCACGGCACGGACCCGGCTGTCCTCCTCCTGGGGATCGAAGACCTCGGTCGGGGCCCAGTTCTTCCGCAACATCAGCGACGGCACCTTCCTCGTCGGCCGGGGCCTGGCGGTGGGGGCGCGGACCATCCTCGACGCCCGCGACACCGAGGGCAGCTCGCGGACCATCGAGGAGCGGTCGCTCGGCACGTACATCGAGGAGGAAGTCAGCCACAAGGACCGGCTGTTCCTGACCGGCGCGGTCCGCTTCGATGATCACAGCGCCTTTGGCAGGAACTTCAATGCCACCGCCTACCCCAAGGCCAGCGCCTCGTGGCTGGTGTCGGAGGAGCCGTGGTTCCGGCAGGGTTGGATCTCCACCTTCCGGCTGCGCAGCGCGTATGGTGTATCGGGGCGCCAGCCCGGCACCGCCGATGCGCTGGAATACTCCGTCCAGACACCCGGCAAGAAGAACGCGGAGAATATCGTCGGCGTCACCGCGGCCGCCCTCGGCAATCCCAACCTCAAGCCCGAACGTTCCCGCGAGCTGGAGGTGGGCGCCGATGCGCAGCTCTTCGGCGGCCGGGTCGCCGTCGAACTGACCTTCTATACCAAGAAGACGGTGGACGGCCTGGTGGAGCGGCAGGTGGACCCGGGCACCGGCATCGACCAGCCCCAGTTCTTCAACCAGGCCACCAGCCGGGAGCGGGGACTCGAGTTCGCCTTCGACAGCCGGATCATCGACCGGCCGGGACTCACCTGGGATTTCACCCTGTCAGGGTCCACCACCAGCTCCAAGCTCCTCGACCTGGGCAGCGACGACACCCCGATCGTGTTCGGCTTCTACCAGCAGCACCGCGTGGGGTACCCGCTCGGGGGCTACTGGAGCAAGAAGCTGACGGGGTTCAACGACGCCGACCAGAACGGCATCATCGACAACACCGAGTACACCGTCAGCGACTCGCTCGAGTTCATCGGACCGGCACTGCCGACGCGGGAGCTGTCGCTCAACACCGGCATCACGGTCTTCAACGGCCGGCTCCGCCTGGGGACACAGTTCGACTATCGCGGCGGACACAAGGTGGACAACGCCATCGAGAATTTCCGCTGCACCCCGGTGTTCAACTGCCGTGGTCTCTATGACCGGAACGCGCCGCTGAAGGAACAGGCTCGCGCCCAGGCGGTGGTGAATGAGGGGGGCAACAACTTCGGCTTCTTCGAGGATGGCTGGTTCATCAAGCTGCGGGAACTGTCCCTCACCTGGACCGCCCCCGAGCGCTGGGCCGGCACCTTCGGCGCCAGCCGGATGACCGTGACCCTGGCGGGCCGGAACCTCTGGACCATCACCGATTACAGTGGCGTGGACCCCGAGGTGAACGCCTTCGGGCAGAGCAACTTCGCTACCAGCGACTTCGAGTCGCAGCCCCAGGTCACTACCTGGCTCACCCGCGTCAGCCTGAGCTTCTGAGGAGACCGACCATGTCCAGAATCACGATGCACGTGGGCGGCGCCGCGCTCCTCCTCCTGACGGGGTGCGGCCTGCTCGACACCAATCGGCCCGACATCATCGACCCGAACGACCTCGACAACCCCAACGGGGCGGAGGCCATGTACAACGGGGCCGTCGCCAATTTCAACTTCGCCAAGGACGGGGACGGCGATGTGAACGCCGGCACCGGGACGGAGGGCCAGGTCATCCTCTCCGGCTGGTTCGCGGACGAGTTCATGCACTCCACCACCCCGCCGAGCCAGCAGGAAATCGACCAGCGGGCGATCTCCTTCGAGACCAACGGCAGCATCGACGCCCTCTACGTCCAGCTGCACAAGGCGCGCGACGGCGCCGAGAAGGCCGTCGTGGCTTTGCAGCGCTTTTCCGTGGACAGCACCGACGACTTCAGGATCCCGGAACTGTGGGCCCTGGCGGGATATACCTACCTGTATTTCGGAGAAAACTTCTGCGGCGGGGTGGCCTACAGCACCCGGGACGGCAGCCGGGTGGTCCACGACACCTCCCACACCGCCCTGGAAACGCTGGCGCTGGCCGTCGAGCGCTTCGACAGCGCCCTCACCAGCCCGGTGCTGCCCATCGAGATCCAGTACCTCGCCACCGTCGGCAAGGCTCGCGCCTATCTGGCCCTGAGCCGTGATTCGGCGGTGGCGGCGGGCGCGCTCGTCGCGGGGGTTCCGGATGGGTTCGGCTTCGTCTCCGAGCACGGCGCCTCTCCCGCGGTCCTGCGGAACGCTGTGTTCACCTTCAGTGAAGGCAGCCTCCTGTCGGTCTCTGACAACGAAGGCGGGACCGGCCTGCCCTTCCGGTCCGACACCTTCCGGGTCAAGACCGACAGCGTCCTCGACGATGACGGCAACGTGGTACCCGGGCTCGACCTGAGCACGCCCCAGTTCTACCAGCGGAAGTACCAGACCAACGCCGACCCCATCCCCGTGGCCACCGGCATCGAGGCCCGGCTGATCGAGGCGGAGGCTGAACTGGCCAATAGCGCCTACGGCGCCATGAATACCATCCTGAACAACCTGCGCAGCGGCACCCCGCTGCCGCCGCTGGCGGTCCCGGCCACCCAGACTGAGGCGGAGGATCAGCTCTTCTCCGAACGCGCCTTCTGGCTGTTCGCGACCGGGCACCGCATGGGAGACCTCCGCCGGCTGGTGCGCGACTATGGCCGCCTGCCCGACGCGGTCTTCCCGACCGGGACCTACTTCAAGGGCGGAGCCTACGGTACCAACGTCGCGATGCCTATCCCATTCGCGGCCGAGAACAACCCGCGGTTCAACCGGTCGATGTGCAACCCGGATACCCCGTAGCAGCACCCGGCGGCCGGGGCCGGGGGGACACGAGAACGGGGGGCGCCGAAGCGCCCCCCGTTCTCGTCTGGGTCACCACCGGCCAGGGGCCGGAACCGAAGGCCCCCGATCAGTAGACCGACACGCTCGACATGCCCAGCGCCGCCCGCAGGGTCCAGCGCACCAGCTGGCCGGGCTGCGCCCTGATCGGCTCCGTCAACACCCGTTCGGCCGAGCCGATCACCTCGCCGCGCAGCCGGAACACCCCGTCCGGGGCCACCCGTCGATAGGGCACCACGAATGACGGTGACCCCTGCGCCCCGACCTCGCCGAGACGCAGCGACGTTCCGTGGGCATCCAGGTAGATCGTCAGTGTTCCGGCGTAGTGGTTCTCTATGCTGACTGCGACATCGGCCACCACGGCGGGGTCGGGATGGCCTGCCACTGGCGGGCGACCGCACGCGATCACCAGAAGGCCGGCAAGGGTCGCCACCAGGCGCCAGCGAACCCCACGGCCCCGGCCGCCCGAGACGAGCCCGCGGGGCGTCATGTGCCGCGTTTCAGTCGCCGTCCTTCACCACCACTCCACCCTTCATTACCCAGCCCACTCGGGAGAGGCTTGCGATGTCCGCCAGCGGGTCGGATGGGACCGCGATGAGGTCGGCGAACTTCCCCGCAGCGATCGAACCCACCCGGTCCTCCCAGCCCATCACCCGGGCCGCCTGCAGCGTGGCCGACTGGATCGCCTGCATCGGGGTCATCCCGTACTTCACCATGTAGGGAAGCTGTCGCGCGTTCAGCCCGTGCGGGTAGATGCCGCTGTCGGTGCCGTAGCCGATGTTGACGCCCATCGCCACCGCCTTCCGGAACGCCACCCGCTGGGTCTCGGTGGTTTCGAGGTTCTTCCGGAGGATCTCCGGGTGCCACCCCTCCCGGGTGCCGACCGAATCGGTGTAGTCGCCGTTATAGATGTCCGCCACCAGCCAGGTGCCGTGTTCCTTCATGAGCGCCAGCGCCTCGTCGTCCGCCAGCGAGCCATGCTCAATGCTCCGTACCCCGGCGCGCACCGCCCGCTTGATCCCCTCGGCGCCGTGCGCGTGGGCCGCCACGAAGGCGCCGTAGTTGGAGGCCTCCTCCACTGCGGCGCGGATCTCCGCCTCGGTGTACTCCGGGGCGCCCGGCTGGGTGCCCAGGGTAAAGACCGCCCCGGTGGCGATCACCTTGATCAGGTCGGCGCCGCCGTTCAGCAGCTCCCGCACCCGCTGGCGCACCTCGTCGGCGGAGTTGGCCACGCCGCGCCGCATCTCCGCCGGCACCTGGACATCCGAGGCCACGCCGGTCACCGCTCCACCGCCGCTGGAGACGGTGATGTAGGCGCCGGCCACCTGCATGCGGGGCCCCGGCACGGTCCCGTCGTTGATCGCATTGCGGAGCGCCACGTCCACGAAGGCCCGGTAGGTACCGACGTCCCTCACCGTCGTGAAGCCGGCCATGAGCGTGGCCCGCGCGTTCCGCACTCCCGCCAGCGCGTCCTCGGCGCCGGACTTGGTGAGCGGAGCGGTGGGACTCGCCGAGGCGATGTCGCCGACCAGGTGGCTGTGGAGGTCGATGAGTCCGGGGAGGACGGTGTAGCGCGAAAGATCAATGACTCGGGCCCCGCGCGGCACGGGCGCGCTCGCCGGCTGGACCGCCTCGATCCGCTCGCCCCGGACGAGAATCACCTGGTTGGCGAGCACCCGGCCCTGCGTCACATCCACCAGGCGCCCAGCGCGGATGGCGGTCAGCTCCTGCGCCGGGAGCACGGCAACGGCAAGCACCGCGAGGGCCGCGGTGAGCCTGAGGGATTTCACGGTCTGGTCCTTTCCAATGGTCCGGTGAGGAGGCTACCGCCTGGCCTCGAACACTTCTCGCGCCCGCTGAATGCGTCCCATCACCTCTCGCTTTTCCTGACTGGTGTTCCAGCCGCTGTGGGCCATCGCCGCCCGTTCCAGCCGGCTGATCCAGTCCAGAAAATAGGTCACATCATTGGAATTGTATCGGGGGGCCTCTCCGCCCACCGTCACATAGACCGGGCTGGTGGTGCCGAAGGGGTACAGGTCCAGTACCGGCTCCGTAGCCTTGTCGCTGTAGGCCCTGAGAACGTACCAGCCGCTCTGCGCAACGTCGATCGTGACGGTCGTGTCGGCGCTGGTCCGGTCGCCATGCAGGGGAATCTCGGCAACGACCTCCCCGTTCCCGATGATCTGCAGGTGATCCATCGCGACGTAGGAGCGCAGCGTCACCTGCATGGTCACCCGGTGCTTTCCGCGCGGCAGCTTGAGCTCCCCGCCGATCCCGACCCCGCCCGCGTGGAACTGCAGCAGGGGCCCGTTGGTGGCGAAGGTCTTCCCCGCCTTGAGGGCCGCGTACCAGCGCTCCCGGCTCAGTGGCACGGGGGACTGCACGTACACCCGGTTGGTACCCACCGGCCCGCGCAGGCTGGCGAAGTTGGTCATCGCGTCGGTGCCGGCCCCGGCCGGGATGCGGAAACCCGAGTTGAGCAGCTGGTACCACACCTTCGAGGTAGCCAGGTGGTCACTGAAGCCCACCACCTCGAAGTAGTCGATCATCCCCAGCGCGGCGTCCACCGGCAGGGCGTGGGTGAGGGCGAGGGTGGTGTCGTGCGGGTCGGGATACCAGTCGAACGGATGCACGTACCCCAGCAGCCCGCCCTGCGCCCGGGTGATGGCGCTGACCGTGGCGTTGTCGGGGAAGAGACTCGCGGCCGCGGTGCCGGCGTAGCCGGCATAGTCCGGCAGAACCAGGTGCTTCGTCAGGCCCAGCAGGCCAGTGTGGCCCCAGAACGAGGTGTGGTATTCCTGGTCGTGCAGGATCAGGAGATCCGCCGTCGAAGCCGGATCGGGCTTGCCGGTGAAGTAGGCAACGTCCGGCACCCGGTCTTCCTTGTTGACGATCAGGTTCTCCACCACGTTGAGCCCTTCCGCACGCGCCTGGAACGCCAGCGTGGCCGGGCTGGCGCGATAGTGGCCGCCGTAGTTCATGTGCACGTGGAGGTCTCCCGAGGTCCAGCCCAGCAGCGGGAGCAGCCGGCGCAACGGAGCACGAACCGCCGTCTCCCGTCCGGCGGTGACCGACAGCCGCTGTCGCACCACGCCGTACTCGGGCCCGCGGCTCACCTCCACGGTGACCTCTCCAGCCGGGACGTCCAGACGGCTCATCCCCGGTGTATGGAAGTATCCGTACTCCATCTTCCGGACGCTGCGGTCGAAGGAGTCGTCGGCGTGCCGCCAGGCCTCGTCGGGAGCCGCACTCCGCCCATCCGGCAGCGTGACCGACACCCGCGCCGGCACCGGGCGCCCGGTCACGGCGTCCACCACGCTGACGCGGAGGGTCCCCATCGGCTCGCGGTAGCTCCGCCTGAGGATCTCGACTCGCTGTGTCGATCCCCCGGGCACATCCATCACCCAGAGTGACGTATTCCCGCCCTCGGTGCTGATGTAGGCGATCCGCCTGCCATCCGGAGACCAGCGGGCCCCGGTGATATCGAAGTCGCCGTACGTCAACTGGAACGGGTCCCCGCCCTCGGACGTGGTCAGCCAGAGCTGATGCCATTGGCGGCCGAGGTAGCTGGAATAGAGAATGCGCCGGCCGTCGGGGGCCCAGTCCGGCCGCATGCGCCAGGTGGATTCCTCCTCGTGGACCGGCGTCAGCTCGGCGTCCGCCCGGGCCGGCATCCGCCAGATCCCGCCGCTCCCCCAGATCCTGCCCCGGTTGCTGACCAGCAGCAGCTCCGTGCCGTCGGGAGACCAGGCGGGATGGATGTAGTGGTCGTACCGGCTGTAGTAGTACCGCGGGAGTCCCGAGTCCACGTCCGGCGTGATCCGCACCGGCGCTGCCGGGGGTCGGTTGCTCCCTTCCCGGGCCGGTGCGTCCACCAGCCACACGTGGAAGCGCCCCTCGTAGGCGGTAGAAACGAATGCGATGCTCCGGCCGTCCGGAGACCATCGCGGTTCGACGTTCACCGCCCCGTTCTGGACCAGTACTGTCGAAGTCAGGGTTTGCAGATCCAGGACCCGAAGTTCGACCTGGTCATCCACGTAGACGCTGTAGACGATCCGCCCGCCGTCCGGCGCGGCGTCCGGCTGGTACGCGTACCCGGCACCAGTGGTGAGCTGCTCCGCGACCGGCTCGCCGATCCGCTCCCGCCAGAGGCTCCCCTGCATCGAGAAGACCAGGGTCCGGCCATCAGGGAGCCACGTCGCCGCGGACGGACCGCTGGTGGCCTGGGGCAGGTACATCTCACGGAAGTAGTAGTTGTGGGGAAGGGCGATCTGCTTCAGGACCGGCTCCCGCTGTGCGGCGAGCGGCGCGCCTGCGGCCACAAGAAGTGGAACCAGCAGCGATAGAACATCTCGGCTCACCGCGGCGATGCGGGGGCGCGGAAGGACAAGGAGGTCCGGCGCCGGGACTGAGGGCAGGGTCATGATACCAGCTCTATTCCAGGTTCAGTTTGAGTAGGGCCAACTGGCGTTCCCGCTGGTCCGGATGCCTCTGCGGCCCTCAGCGCCTCGGCGGTCCGCTCGCCCAGTGCCGCCGCCCTTGCAGGAACCAGATCCCGTGGAGACAATTCGGCATGAAGATCAAGTCCCCAGCTCTAGTTTGCGCCTTCCTGGCGCTCTCCGCCAGCACCGGACTCCAGGCCCAGGCCCAGGCCGATCCGCTGATCGACCCCTACCGTAACGCCGCCACCCGGATCATCGCCGCCGCGACCGCCGACAGCTTCGCCTGGCAGCGCCTCGCCCGGCTGACCGACACCTTCGGCCACCGGTTGAGCGGCTCACGGAGCCTGGAACAGGCCATCGACTGGATCCTCGCCGAGATGCGGCGGGATGGGCTGGACAACCCGCGCACCCAGCCGGTCATGGTGGCGCACTGGGTCCGGGGTGAGGAGTCGGCCGAACTGGTCTCCCCCCGGCGCCACCCGCTCCCGATGCTCGGACTGGGCGGCAGCATCGGCACGCCGAAGAAGGGGATCACCGCTGACGTGCTGGTGGTCTCCAGCTTCGATGAGCTGACCGCACGGGCAGCGGAAGCGAAGGGCAAGATCGTGCTCTTCGATCCCGAATGGCAGAACTACGGTGAGACCGGCCGCTACCGGCGGGTGGGGGCGATCGCCGCCGCCAAGGCTGGCGCGGTGGCCCTCCTGATCCGGTCGGTGGGGCCGTATGGCATCCGTACTCCCCATACCGGCAGCATGGGGTACGATAGCGCCGTCGCGAAGATCCCCGCCGCCGCAATCACCATGGAAGACGCCATGATGCTCCACCGGATGCAGGACCGGGGGGATCGGGTGGTGGTCACCCTGAAGATGCAGGCGAAGACGCTCCCCGATGCCCGGAGCCGGAATGTCATGGCGGAGATCCGCGGCTCGGAGCGGCCCGAGGAGGTGGTGGTGCTGGGCGGGCACATTGACTCCTGGGACGTCGGCACCGGCGCGATGGATGATGCTGGCGGGGTGGTGGCCGCCTGGGAGGCGGTGCGTCTCATCCAGCGGCTCGGACTCAAGCCCCGGCGGACCATCCGGGTCGTGGGGTGGACCAACGAGGAGAACGGATTCCGCGGCGCCCGCGCCTACCGGGACTCGCTCGGCGACGCGGTCGGCAATCACGTCCTCGCCATCGAATCCGATGCCGGTGTCTTCCGGCCCAGGGGATTCAATGTCACGGGGAGTGACAGCGCGGTGGCTATTCTGCGGCGAGTGGCAAGGCTGCTCGCCCCGATCGGCGCGGACAGCATCACCACCCCGGGTGGCGGCGCCGACATCGCGCCGCTCATGGAGCAGGGCGTCCCCGGGATGGGGCTCTGGGTGGAGGGGGAGCGGTATTTCTGGTATCACCACACCCCGGGAGACATGGTGGACAAGCTGGACCCGGCGGACGTAGCCCGCTGCGTGGCGACGCTGGCGGTGATGGCGTATGTGGTAGCGGACCTGGAGGAGCGGCTGCCGCAGCAGGTGCCCGCGAGCCGATAGCATTCACCGCAGAGGCGCGGAGACGCCGAGGGCCGCAGAGAAACTGCCAGGGGTTTCTCTGCGGCCCTCCGTGCCTCGGCGACAAGTCGAGGCTCACCCCAGGTACAGCTTCTGCGGATCCAGGGTATGCCGGAGCAGGTCCAGCTCCCTGGCGCTCGGCGGGGTGACGCTGCCGAGTGTGTCCGCCACCCGGAGCGGCCAGCCGACATTGGCCTTGACGTCCTCGACCGTCACCCCCGGATACAGCGCCGTCAGCACCATCTCCCCGGTCTCGAGATCGCTTTCCAGGATGCCCTTGTCCGTCACCACCTTCACCGGCCCCGCGCCCGGCATGCCGAGTTCCTGCCGGGACTTCCCCTTGCAGCGCTGCCCGGGGCTGGTGAGGAAATCGATCTCGGCGGGAAAGGCGCGCTGGTTGAGCCGGCTGATGATCAGCACCCGCTGGGCGTGGATGGCGATCTCCGCCGCACCACCGGATCCCGGCAGCCGCACCTTGGGCTTCTCGTAGCTCCCGATCACGGTGGTGTTGATGTTGCCGTAGCGGTCCACCTGCGCCCCGCCCAGGAACCCCACCTCGATCTTGCCGTTCTGCAGGAAGAGCTGGAACACGTCGGCCATGGAGCAGACCATGAGCGAACCGGTGACCAGCGACGGGTCGCCGATCGAGACCGGCAGCCGCTCGGGGATCGCCCCGACGGCGCCGGACTCATAGATCAGCACCAGCTCGGGAGCGTGGGTCGCCCGCGCGAGGTTGCAGGCCAGGTTGGGGAGCCCGATCCCGACGAAGACCACCTCGCCGTCTCCCAGCTCCCGGGCGGCCACCGCCGCCATCATCTCCGCGGGCGAATACTCAGAAGCCATAGTTCACGCCCTCGCAGTAGTGATCCTTGGCCTTGAGCCGCGCCGCCAGCTCCGGCTGCCGCCTGATGTACTCGGCACGGTCCTTCACCCCGTGGACCCACTGGTCGAGGTATGCCTGCAGCTTGGCGGGGTCACGCGACACATCCTCCCAGGCCACGTAGAAGTCGTTGTCGCGGTCGTAGTAACCCTGGGCGTAGCTGGGATGGCAGCCCCACGGCTCGACGACGACCGCGTCCACGATCATGCCGGGGATGAGGGTCCGATTGGGATCGGCGCGGATCACGCTCTCGTCTACCAGCTCTTCCACCACCACGATCACCCGCTTCGAGGCGAACGCCGCTTCTTTCTGCACCCCGAGCAGCCCCCAGACCTGGGCGTTGCCGTTCTGGTCGGCCCGCTGGGCGGCGATGATAGTGACGTCGGGGTTGAGCGCCGGGACGGTGGCCAGCACCTCGCCGGTGTAGGGGCAGGTCACGGTCTTGATGCGCGGGTTGGCCACCGGCAGGTCGGTGCCCATGTAGTTCCGCAT